>JBHJHM010000064.1:0-11662 GCA_050330865.1 Leptolyngbyaceae cyanobacterium | reverse complement strand
TGTTTTGTTGTTTTGTTGTTTTTTTTTATTTTGTTTTGTGTTTTTTTTGTTTTTGTTTTGTTTTTTTGTTGTGTTGGTGGGTTGTTGGGTTGGAGGGTAGTGGGGTGGCGTAATGGAGAGTATGGCGCTTGCCAGAAAGCGATCGCTCTGTAAAGACGCAAAATTTTGCGTCTTCCTATTGACGTCTCTCTAAAAAACAATATCTAATGCTAGGTCCCGAATATCAATGCAGTGCAGCCGGGGAGCATCATCTTGGTTCGTTGCTAGCCAGATATGGTGCGGCGGGCTGAAAGCAACTGCCATCGGAATTGGCAGGTTATCCACTTGGCCGATGCTATGGCCTTGAAAGTTGACAATCCGTAACTGTCCATTGGTGCTGATTCCGGCATAACCAACCACTAACTCGCCCAACCAAGTCGGCACAATATCGAGCCGGCAGCGCATGACTCGAAAGGGTTTGAGCTGAATAACGAGTAAATCTTGCTGATGAGTTCCTCCACAAGCCAAAAACTGATGCGGTGTTTGACTGGGCGCCAAATGATGTAAAGGCGTCTGGAGGCTGAGCCGAGCCAAAGATGTCCCCCAACGAGTAAGAATATGCAGCTGTGTTGTCTGCTGTGTCACGTCAGCAATCAGCCAGTGGCGATCGCTCAGAGAAAGGCTATGCCAGATGCCATGAAGCGGAGGAATTTTGAGCAAACGAGGTGTGCGAGGAACCTGCCCCTTACGATCCACGAGCCAGAATTGATCGCGGGTAAAGGTGTCTTGAACGATCAGCCAACGATGCGTCCCGGCAACAGGACAAATAGGACTAGCAAAGGTGGCTAGAGGAGCGGGATAGTCGCCTGACGGTAGACGATATAACGTAGTATCTGTAACTGCGATCGCGCTCTCCTGACCATTCACAAGCTGCTGAACTGCAGCGTCAAAATGCCATGTTTGACTGGGGGAAGGTGTCTGCCAGATGCCTGCTGCTGTGAGTGACCAGCCGTAAACAGTGTGTTCAATCGCCGCTAGCAGAAGCGATGGTGTTTCATTTGTTCCGGCGAGGATTCCGAGAGCTGAACAGTGGGCTGAACAGTTTGCCGGAAGAGCGATCGCAGCGTGCGGACGAGGCTGAAAAAGACCCAGAGCATCGGCAAAAATAGGCTTTGGGAAACGCTGCTGCAGTTCCTCAACAGTCAAGGTTTGCTGCAGAGCACACACTGCTGCTTGCATTGCAGTCGCACTACGAAAGCGCCGAGCCATCAGCTTTTCTAGCGATTTGGACAAGAGCAATTGCAGTCCTTGAGGCAGGGTGCTGGGCAGTGTTATCGGATAGTTGAGATGAGCAATCATGAGTTGCTGATGGTTACCCGTAAAGGGGCGATCGCCCAGCAACAGTTCATACAGCATGACACCGACGGCATAGAGATCAGACGCTTCGGCATACTGGTGATAAAAGCGCTCGGGGGCCATGTAGGCAGGGGAGCCGGTTGCACCTGTGTAAGCGCCTTTCAATTCTTGACTTAGGCGCGCAATGCCAAAATCCGAAACTTTTGCCTGCCAACTATCAGCAGTTAGGGATAGCAGAATATTCTCAGGTTTAATGTCACAGTGAACGATATGGCGATTGTGAGCATGATTTAGAGCCGTCAGGACTTCGGTGATGAGGGTCAGGATCTCGGCTAGTGTGAGCTGGGTTTCTTGCTCCAGAAGGCTGCGGAGAGTACCGGCTTCGCAGTAGTCCAGAACCAGTTTTCGTCCGGTATCTGATTGCTCGATTGCATAGCAGTTGACAATGTGCGGATGACTGAGGCTCAGTAAGAATCGTAGTTCGCGTAAAAAGCGCCGTGTCGGCAAACGATTGCGGCTAACATTTTTGAGGGCAACGAGTTGGCCCGTCTTGCGGTGGAGTCCGCAATAAACCTGACCAAACTGCCCCTGACCAACTAATCCTAAGAGGCGATACTGAGAGGGTGGAGTATTTTTTAGCGAAGCGGTAGATGCCACAAACTCATTTAATCAACTGCTGCAGAATAGCGTCGTGGGAGCGACCGTCTTGAACCCAAGCTTCGACAGGCTGCAGGCGGCTTTCCAAACCCAGAATGAACCGATTGCGATCGGCTCCTAAAGATTCACAGCTCGTTTGCACGCACGTCAAGTCACGCCCCGAAAGCTGACTAAAGAAAGCTTGTAAAACACCTACTTCCAAAGCTCCGGAAGGGCGGTTAGGGTGAAGTGAGTTTAGGGTGAAGGGGGAGTTCTGAATTTCAACTACCAGAAATCCGTGAGCATGATGATCGACGTTGAGCTGTAGATTTCCCCAGCCACTGGTGCGCCAACATTCCTGCAGGGCTTTGGTAAACTCAACCATAGACAGGTCAGCGACGCTTCTTTGATAGTACTCGCTGAGCTCTTCCGAAAATCGTGCATAAAAGTTTTTACCCCACCAGAAACCACAGTTGCGCAAAACAAACCAGGTTGCTTGTCCGGTTTCATTGTTTAGGCCTGAGACGATCGCTTTAAGCAATGTATTGGGCAGGGCTAAGAGGCGATCGCCCCGGCGATTTTCCAGCAAGCCAAGTTCGAGAGTGCCTCGAACATAAATATCGTTAGCAAAGTAATTGCCGGGTAAGCGATTCTCAGTAAGAAGATCAGCAACAGAAATCATGAATTCCTCTTCCATGCAATGACTTAAAACAGACCTGCCAACGTCTCATTGGCGGGCGACACGGTCTCAGCTGCCTGCTCCGGTGCCGACAACAAAGCCTGAGCTGTATTGATTCCAGGAAATAGAAGCGCTGTTTGTTGAGCGGAAAACTGCTCCGAGAGCTGCTGTTTGATCAGCTGATACAACACATTATCAATCGCCTCTGTGTCATATGCTGCCACCATTTCCGGCAACCAAGTGCCTAGCCGCTTAGTCACGAAGCTGGGATCATCGGTCAGCATCGCCATCGCGGCACAGCGGAGCAGCAAGATCCCGTTCTGCAAACTGCGCTTGAGCCGATCTTCTGATTCTTGGGGAAACTGCTGTTCCAGAGCGTTGGCGATCGCCTGCATCAAGGTCAGTTCTTCATCCCGTAGACGTCGATAAAAGTTGATCCGCTCTGGCAAAGAACTGACAAACCGGCTTAGGGTATTGAGTTCGTCAGGCCGTAAATAAGCCTTCTCGGGCTCACTAAACAGACCTTCAATCTGTGAGTTCACAGCAAGTTCTCCTACTCGATATAGGTAGAAACACAACTCGCCTCACTTATGACGATCAGGATGTTATGCATCATTTGCTTAAAACAACTCAGCAAAACTATCCAGGGTCAAATCATCAATCAATGTCGGCGAGTCGGGTTGCAAAGTTAAAGGAGCCAACGGCGCTGCAACATCGAGAGGACCCTCCCAGGGGAAACAATCAAAAAACGCATGGACGCTCATCAGCATATCCAGCGTACCTGAAGATATCTCTTCTGCAGGGGGCGATGGCGCATCGACCACCCCCGACCAAGCAATCTTGCCAAAAAAGTCCCGTACAGATAACTCACACCAGGCGTTACCTGAAGATGCAGAATCCTTTGTGAAAATCAGCGACTGGTTCACGCGACCCCTTCTCCAGACCGTAGCCGACGTTCGATATCGCGAGCCGTTGCGCCCTCATTCATCCAGAAGGCGGCTGCATCAATGCGTTCCTTACTCCCTAACAGAAACTTGCAGTAGGTTTCGCCCATGGAGTAACACTGAATTTCAATGCAGCTCAGCTGTTTACGGACCATCTCCGTAAAAAAGCCGGCATAGAGGCCCGCATAGACATGGCATACTGGCTTGCCAACATCGCCTAAAGTACGGGCCACAGCTGAATCAAAGACATTGATGAACATGAATCCCTGTTGACGATCGCTCATGTCGACCTCCCAACGCCCCCACCCTTGAGCTGTGAAAGGCCACCACCAAGTCTCTAGCAAAAACATCAGATTCGCAGTACGAGCACTCATGCCATATTCTTTCTCAAACCAGGTTTCAAAAAACAGTGAGTCATATTTGCCCCACTCCAAACCGATTGAGTACATAACGGCAGCAGAAGCCTCGCCGACTTCTTCTTCGAGTCCTTCTAGCAGACCAATGATGAAGTCTTCACTTGTAAAAACATTACGGCTACCATTCCAGTCGGTTACACACCCTGAATTCGAGTTGAACTGAAAGAAGTCGCGAAAACTGTAGTGGTTATGTTTTTTGGGGTAGCGATCGTGCAGAGTGTGGGAAATCACCGGTGCAGATGTCGTCATAGGTATCCCGTTTTAGAAATGTGATTTATATCTCAATATCGTGTTGAAGTAGCAGGGAGAAATGAATGCCATAGATGCTCTTAAGCCCAAGCTAATTCCTGTTCGTACTATAGTTTATTCTGCTAAATAAAACATTTGACTGGCATGACCGAGACTGTAAGCCCGGTCATTTTAGGTCTCGAATGAGGTAAGGGCGTTGAATCAAAAGCGCGATCGCAAGCGAATCTTTGCTGGTCGATAGACTTACACGCGGTTTCCTAAAACAGCCCGACTCATCTCCATATAAGGGCAAAACAGTGCCGCCTCCTCAGGGGTAAGGGTCTGCTTTAGAATGGCTTGCAGCATCTGATAGGTTACCTCACAGCTCTGCTCAGCTTTGAAGGATTTCATGACTGTTTGAAACCAAATCAGCATTCGGTCTCTAAAAATATCCGGATCATCTGTTAGTAGAGCAGTCGCTGCATATCGGAGAATCCTCACCGTATCACGCTGCCACTTCGCCGTTACGTCAGTGCTACCTGACTTCAATAAGCTTGGATGGTTTGCTTTAATCTGCATCAATACTTTCTGAACCAGCTGAGGCTCTAACTTTTGCATCTTTTGGTAAAGCAAAAATCGTAGCCGAGCCGTCTTTAAATAGCTTTGGAAAAAAACCAGCTCAGCATCAGTAGCATATCTTCCATCGGTGGCGATTGAAAGCTGCTCAAGTTCCTGCAACATAGTTGGGTGGATAGAGGGATAAGAAAGGACGTAAGGGATTGGGGTAATAGCGAATCGGTCATGGAGGTGGCAGATGGGTTGTTGGAATCAACAGCCTGTCACCCATTACCAACAGCCAACAACACTCTGTTCTCTGTTGTCTATTTCCTGATCCCTGACCTTTTCAGCCATTTTGCGGGATATCCAGTTACAGAGGCAGTGTTTTTTGCATTACCTTACATTCGGCAACAGAGCTAGTACCACTACGCGGAATTCAAAATTCAAACCTACAGCAGATCAGCCTTCCCAGCATTCTGAATAGTGAGCATACTTCTGCCGTGATGTACTAGGCATCGCCGGGATCGCGGGTGCCTGCAGCGAGTTGCAGAATCATTGGGTGACCGCCGTCCTTATGATATTTATCAGCCCAGGCTTGTAGCAGTCCATCCAATTCTTCTAGAGCTTCGTCACGGCGATCGCTATCCACATCGAAGACTTCCAAGGCCCGAAACGTGTCAGTGCGCTCGACGACCCAACCCTGCAACAATTTACAGACGCGAGCCACATCATCAAGCATTGTAAACACCCGCTCTTGCTGTCCGCGCGGCGCATAGTGATTGCGGGCCAAGGCAAAAGTTGGAATTGAGAGAAACGGAATATCTACTTGTGTCACGGTACCGGAATGGAGCAATCGAAACTTGATGTGCTCAGTCAGCGCTTCACTCAGAGCCATGCGGCGATTAGGGGGAAACTCTGCCTGTGATTTAGTGTGTAGCAATTTGATCAAATCAGTGAATTCAAACACATCCAACAAGCAGGCGGGAGGAGCATCTTCCGCGAGTTGGGCTTCTAGCTTTTCCTGCTCTTTAGGTGTCAAGTCATGCTCTCGTAGACGAGGAACTCCCGGCTTCCACGGATATTTCTCTTGCCACAAATGGGGTAAGCCAATGAGGTAGTAAGGCTCCTGCTCACTCAAAGCGGTCAGCGCTCGCCCCTCCTGAATGACAGTCTCGACCTCTTTAATAATGGCTCGGACTCGTTTGGGCTCAACATGATGCAAGAAGCTGGTTTTACGGATATTCCGTCCCTGTTCCAGGTATGACGAATACACAGCAAATTTTGCCGCAGTGGTTGCGGCATCTAAAAAAGCACCATAGCGGTGCCCTCCCAGCTTCATAGCACTGATTGCTAGATAAATTAAGATGCGATCAGCTGAGCTAACCTTGAGGCTAGAAAGCACCTCATCCCCACTGGCAATATCAAATGAAGTCGGTGCCTGGGAGGGATTAACGGATTTCGTCACGCTCCTGTACTCGATCTGAGGACTCCTGGTTGACAGCAATCAAAAATCAGGATTGCTGTATTGAAACAACGATGCGGCCAATTGATAAGGCCACATTAAAGATGCCCCTTTAGCTGCACTTTCTAGGCATTGTAGTTTGGAATGGCAACATCGTTGTACGTAATTTCAATGCTATGAACTAGTCCTTGGTGGCTAGATCTTCACCTTTCACGTGAAGATCTAGCCAGCGAGTCATTTCCCACAGGACGTGGCCAACAGCCTCACGCGATTCGTACCCATGGCCTTCGAGTGGCAGTTCGACCCAACGTACCGTTCCGCCAACACCTTTGAGAGCGCCATACAGACGCTCACTTTGAATGGGATAAGTGCCTGTATTTTCGTCTTCGGCGCCATGAATGAGGAGTAACGGTTCAGTGATGTCTGCTACGTGAGTAAAGGGTGACATTTGGATGTACGTATCTTGGGCTTCCCAAAACGTTCGCTGCTCACCTTGAAATCCGAAGGGGGTCAGGGTGCGATTATAGGCCCCGCTGTTGGCAATCCCGGCACTGAACAAATCAGTGTGGGCCAGCAAGTTAGCCACGGTGAAAGCTCCATAGGAATGGCCTGCGATCGCAATTTTGTCTCGCTGGCTCACGCCCCGCTCCACTAAATAATTCACTGCCGCTTCCGCGCTTTGCGTCAGCTGCTGTACATAGGTGTCGTTGGGTTCAACATCTCCTTCTCCTACAATTGGCATCGTTGGTCCCATTACGATGGCATAGCCCTGAGTCAGCAGAAAGAGCGGGGTGTAAGCATAGGGGCGGCGAAAGGCATTCTCAGCTGCGGTTACTTGCCCAGCGGCCTCAAGGCTCTTGTATTCGCGTGGATAGGCCCATAGCAGGGTAGGCAGGGGACCGTCGGTGGCAGGGTTGTAGCCTGGTGGCAGGTACAGCGTTGCTGACAGAATGACGCCATCAGCACGGGGATAGCGAATAACCTCCGGACGGACGTCGCGATACCAGGAACGCGGATCAGCAAAATCTGTTAGTACCCTCTGCTCGCCAGTTGCTAAGTTATGCAGCCAGTAGTTGGGCGTTTCTTCGGGCGACTCGCGGCGTGTGATGATGCGCTGCCCCTGATTATCGAGCAGCCTGGTAACCGACTCGTAGAACGGATCAGCCGCCTGCCAGAGCCGGGTTTTGGCCTGCGTATCTAAGTTCCAACGATCTAAAAAGGGATAGATGCCTGCAGGTGAAGCGCCTCGCCCTTTGAGATACAAACTGGTTTCATCCGGTGACAGCATCAGCACTTGGCGATGGTAGGCGCCGGGCATTGTGACTGGGCTGCCAGGGTCACTGTAGGCATCTTGATAGTCGCGATCTTCCAACAATATGGGAGGCGTCTCTGGATTCGCTGGATGCAGTCGCCAGGTGCGAATACGACGACTGTCGTACCAAGCTTCCAGGCCGAGGGCAAGCTCGTCATTGCCCCAAAAAATGCGGTTATACCGCAATTCTGTTGTCCACAGAGGCTGAGGCTCATGGGTAAACGGAGCGTCTAATTGGGAGACCTGGTCACGGGCGTCAGCTTCTTTGCTGGCATTCCCGCCGTCGAGAGCCTCAACCCAATACAGTGTTGCGGGGCGATCGCTGCGCCAGCGGACAATCCGGCGCCCCGTTCGGACTGAATCAAACGTTACAGGAATATCATCCGCCAGAGGCAAATCCGCGACTCGGTACACTTCTTGACCGCTCTGATCCAGCACCGCGATTTGCTTGGGAAAAAAGCGGGCAGGGACCTGATAAGAAAAGGGTCGCTGGAGGCTAGTCAGCAAAATCCATTCCCCATCTGGCGATGGCTCGATGGAAGCGATGAGCTTTGGTTCTGATAATTGAGTGCGATCGCCCTCCAAGTCAACCCGTACCAGCACCGACGTCAGGTAATGCTCAAACAATGCCTCATCATCAGGATTTGTGAGCAAGTTTGTATACGTCCTGACCGGTGCGGTTCGGCCTAGGTTTTCCTCTATGCGTGGGCTGCTAGGAACATTGGATGGAGCAGGCGGAGCTGGTTTGTCTGCGGGGATTAGCTTGCACAATAGTCCAGCTGTTTCAGAAATCCAGCGACAAGGACTGCCGTAGGTGTTGTTGAGGACAGGCGATGTGAGGCGGCGGGCCGTTCCCTTAGCGACGTCTGCTACCCACAGCTCAATCCCATGGGGCTGATCCAGAGTAAAGGCTAAATAGTTGCCTGCCGGTGACCACCGAAAGTTGCGAATGCCTTGGTGGTCAGGTAATGCAATGGGCTGGCGATCGCCTGTGGCAATGTTCTGTATTTCTAGCCCTGTGAAAGCATATGCTTTGGCCGGTCCATAGGTGGCGGGATTTAGCTGCAGGCCTGCAAGCTGCAGACGAGGCTGAGCTAATTCTTCTAAGCTTGGCAAAGTAGGTCGTTCTAGACGTATCAGCCATTCATGATTGGGGGAAATATTGATGCCGGGATACCAGGGTGTATCCAACATGGTGGCGATGGGTTCGGGGGGCTCTTGCCAGGTTTCTTGAGCCAGGGCTGTCATAGGAGTGAAGCTAGCAATACTAACGGCAACTCCCACAAGGTAATGCAAAGCAGCTTTCATGGATGCTCGGTGACATTTCTCCGTAGCATTATCCTGCCACAACGAACAAATAATCCCAGAAAACTCACCCTGCAAGTCTAGGTGAATATCTCAATCCTGAGTGCTGCCAGTGCTGGCTCGTGTAGTTGCGATCGCGTCAGCAGTCACCTCATTCGATTGCATCTGGATCAATGCCTAATTCCCGTAGCTTTGCGGCTAATTTCTCCTTTTGCTGCCGCTCAGCTGCAGCCGTAGCTTGAGCCTCCCTGAGCGAAGAAGCCCAGCCGATGAGATGGCGCTCACAAAGCTACTAATTCACGATTAAATGGTTGAGAATTCAACCTCGTGGATGAATGTTCGTCTACGAAGGTAGAATTTGCCCTTTTCCTGAGTCGAGCTGCCTGTGTCAGAAACTAAGTCCACCCGTTCCCTTGCTGGCATCGCTGGCATTGTGGCTGCGGCTACCCTCATCAGCAAACTATTTGGCTTGGTGCGTCAGCAGGCGATCGCGGCGGCGTTTGCGGTTGGCGCAGTTGCCGATGCCTACAACTTTGCCTACGTGATTCCGGGCTTTCTGGTGGTCCTGCTAGGGGGCATCAACGGTCCGTTTCACAGTGCCATTGTTAGCGTGGTAGCAAAGCGGCGGCGCGAAGAGGTTGCTTCTCTAGTTGAAACAATCAGCACGCTGGTGAGTCTGGGGCTGATTGTCATTGCCGTAGGGATATGCGTATTTGCTGGGCCGATCATTGATTTTGTCGCCCGTGGTTTAGGCGATACTGAGCCTCTAGCTAGGGCGATCGCGATTCGCCAACTGCAAATCATGGCGCCGATGGCCGTCTTTGCAGGACTCATCGGCATTGGCTTCGGGACCCTCAACGCCGACGACCAGTATTGGCTACCGTCAGTGAGTCCTATGTTCTCTAGCGTGGCGGTGATTGCGGGTTTAGGCGTGCTATATGCCGTTATTGGAGCCGACATTGCCAACCCAAACTATTTCATGCTGGGGGGCACGGTCCTGGCCGGGACAACGCTGCTAGGGGCGATACTGCAGTGGTTAGCGCAGTTGCCTGCCCTATGGCGATCGGGCTTAGGACGATTACGGCTGCGCTTCAACTGGCAAGATCCCGGCGTCCGTGACGTCTTTGCCATTCTGATTCCGGCGACGTTTTCGTCCGGCATGATGCAGATTAATGTTTTCACCGATCTGTTTTTTGCCTCCTACATTCCAGGAACAGCCGCGGCTCTAGGCTATGCCAATTTGCTGGTGCAGACCCCTCTAGGTATCATCTCGAACGTTATTCTAGTTCCGTTTTTGCCTATTTTTGCCCGCCTCGCTGCTCCCGAGAATTGGCCCGAATTAAAGAATCGGATTCGCCAGAGCCTCATGATGACAGCGCTGACCATGCTGCCTTTGGGAGCCCTCATCATGACCTTGGCGCTCCCGATTGTGCAAGTGATTTATGAGCGGGGTGCGTTCGATTTGGATGCCGCAGAGGTCGTGACTGCTGTCCTGGTAGCGTATGGCCTGGGGATGTTTGTATATCTGGCACGAGACGTATTGGTGCGGGTCTACTATGCACTGGGCGATGCTCAAACCCCTTTCCGAATTAGTCTTGCTAACATCGCTCTCAATGTTGTGCTGGACTATTTCTTTATGCGCTGGTTCGGTGCACCAGGGTTGGTATACGCAACAGTTGGCGTCAATATTGTTTCTACTTTGGTAATGATTGTGATTCTTGACCGCAGGCTCAACGGTTTACCGTGGCTAGCGTGGAGTCGTCCGATCGCGCTTCTTACAGCCCTAAGCGGGTTTGCTGGAATCACCGCATGGGGAACTCGGCTGGGACTGGAGCAGGTGCTGGGTATCGAAGGATTCGTGAATCGGCTAATACAGCTCGCGATCGCGGGTGCGGCAGGACTAGCTGTCTTCGCGCTAGGAACCATACTTTTGCGCATTCCCGAAGCAACGCTGCTGGCAAATCGCCTTGCAGGCCGCTTCTTGCGCCGTTGACACCCATCGAGCAGGGAATGTTGTAAGACACACGGCACCTGAGTAATAGGATGTGGCAACCTGAGGAAACCGTCTTGTTTAGGAACGCTGATGGACGTTACAGACGCAACGAAAGATTTGATTCACAAGGTACAACGTCTCAAGGAAAAGCACACTGACCCAGTATCAGTAACGTTCATCGACTTTTACTGTCAGTGTCGTCAAGGCGGTGATTACTTGTTCCCTGAAGGAATGCGATCTTCGCTGCGACTGTTGGACATTTTGCAATGGTTCTTTCAATGCGTTGACGAAAAAGCACCCCCTACCCTCGTACGGCTGATGTGGCAAGACATTGCCGGACCTACGCTAGAGGAATATCAAGAAGACGAAAGCATTGAACATCGCCTCTTGAATGCCTTTGAATCAGGAGCCCTAAAGCCGTATATTCAGACCTGGGATCGCGAGCGCAACCCCGATGGGTCCAACCATTTGAAAGGCGACGGTAGCGTCCATCTGGTATTGCGTGAGCTGCTGGAGGCTATTCAGAGTCTGGAGCGAGGAGAATAGGGAATAGGGAATAGGGAATAGGGAATAGGGAATAGGGAATAGGGAATAGGGAATAGGGAATAGGGAATAGAGAATAGGGAATAGGGAATAGGAAGTTGTTGGTTGATTGGGAGCACGTCACTTTCTTGAGAGAAAAATTAGAGTGATGCTGTAGCGATACTTCGATGGGGGCAACCATGACGCCAGCAGAACGCCAAGAACTACTGCATTGCAGCCAACGCATTGCGGAACTGCTGTATCAAGAAGCG
>JBHJHM010000063.1:0-152871 GCA_050330865.1 Leptolyngbyaceae cyanobacterium | reverse complement strand
GAAGTTCCGCCTCGTGCTCGTCCGGCTCAGCTAATACCGTCTCTGGGACCTCTTGGTCGTGCTCTTCCGGCTCAGGGACCTCTGGTTCGGGTACCTCTGGCTCGGGCACTTCCGGCTCAGGTATTTCCGGCTCGGGTACTTCCGGCTCTGGCACTTCTGGTTCGGGGACCTCTGGTTCGGGCACTTCTGGTTCGGGGACCTCTGGCTCAGGAGGTTCCTCGACATTTGGAGACTCCTCCGACAATGGCGTTGTGCTGAGTTCAAATGTCCCAGCGAGCCCTACCTCAGCAGACGTGTCGAAGAATCCCAAATCAATCTCCGTCCCTAAGTCAGCGGCGAAGCCACCCGATAAAGCGCATACCGCCGTTAAGCAGAGGCCCAAATCAACGTCAGAATCCCCGATGGGAGTCAGATCAAAGGCTGGATTATCCGGATCGCTAGCGTTGAAAGCAATCCCAAATTCACCGACACCCCCAACGGCCAGTGAGCCATCGTAGTTAATCAAATCAAGCTCTCCGAGCCCCAAAGATTCACCAAAATCAAAGGGTAGAAACTGATTGACCAGCCCATAGGGCAGAGTGACATTGCCATCGGCTAGGCTATCGACCAGTTCTTCATCCGAGATCCCAAAATCGTTGTTATCAATGGTCTCGCTGAAGCCAAAATCTAAATCAAAGCTCTCGTCAACGAGTCCAAAGAGCTCAACACTTCCAGTACTTTCAAAACTACCTTGGACTAAAAAGCTAAAGGCGCTGGCAGGAGCTGCCCAACTCCCTACAATCAGCACCGTGCCACTAACTACGGCAGCTAGATTATTCATGACTATAAGATTATTCATGACTATATTGGTAAATCACGACCCTCAAGACTTTTGATGAAGACCCGATGGAAGTAGTTCCAAGCTTCTTTCAAGATGGAGACTTATCGACAGTAAACTAACATGTTCGTAAAGGTATGGTGAAGCAAACCTTAGGGGCTGTACATTTCAGGTCAGACATGCTGTTCAAAGTACTCAGCAGGGGGCAGGTAATGCCTACCCCCTGCTAGTCAGCCAAAATCAATTCACAGGCTTCACTCAAACTTCTGCTGTTACGGGAATTTGGATGCCGCTAAGAATACTATCTTTTTGCGCCATATACAGCATCAGATCGACGACTCGGCACGAGTACCCCCACTCGTTGTCGTACCACGAGACAACTTTGAAGAAGTTGCTGTTCAATTCCATGCCAGCGCCAGCATCAAACGTGCTGGAGTGAGGATCGGTTGTGAAATCGGTTGAGACGACTGGTTCATCGGTGTAGCCCAGAATCCCCTTCATAGCTCCTTCAGCAGCGGCTTTCATGGCACTGGCAATGTCCGCATAGCTGGTGGCTTGCGCTGTCCGGAACGTGAGATCGACAACCGATACATCGGGCGTTGGTACGCGGAAAGCCATCCCTGTCAGTTTGCCTTTGAGTTCTGGTAGCACCAGCGTGACGGCTTTGGCAGCACCGGTAGAGGCAGGAATGATGTTTTGATTGGCCCCTCGTCCAGCGCGTAAGTCTTTTTTGCTAGGACCATCGACTGTCGGCTGGGTTGCGGTAGCGGCATGCACCGTTGTCATTAGCCCCTCGGCAAGGCCGAAGTTGTCTTGAATGACTTTGGCAATCGGAGCTAAGCAGTTAGTCGTGCAGCTGGCGTTAGAGACGATGACATCCTTCGCCGGGTCAAATGTTTCATGATTGACTCCTACTAGCAGCGTTGAGACCTTTTCTGGATCTTTAGTAGGGGCAGAGATGACAACGCGCTTAGCCCCCGCATCCAAATGCTGCTTGGCGCCGTCGTAAGTTGTAAACAATCCTGTGGACTCGACCACATAATCGGCTCCCAGATCTTGCCAAGGCAGTTCAGCTGGATTGCGAATAGCCATGCACGGAATAAACTTGCCATCCACTTCAATGCCATCCTCCTTTGCCTCTACCGTGCCGGCATAGCGACCATGGGTAGAGTCATATTTCAGGAGATAGGCAAGGTTTTTAGGGGGAACTAGGTCATTGATGCCGACAAATTCAATGTTTGGATTTTTGATCGCTGCCCGAAATACCAGACGACCAATGCGGCCAAACCCGTTGATACCTACTTTTAGAGTTGCCATAGTTCGAAAAGTCCTTTGACGTGCATTTGCAAAGGTCGATGCTGATGTATGCGCTTGCAGAACAAACGCAGCTCATAAGTTTCTATGTAATCACGCCTATTTTCGGGGAGCAGGATCCCTTGTGTTTCCTTCAGAGTTGGTAATTAGCACATTGCAAGGTGTAAAGCAGAAGCGAGGATCCAGAAACAAAGAGGCGACTTGGGGAGCCTATATCAGGATCTGCCAATGATTGAGTGAACATAGAATTAAGCGAACGCTATTTGACGGTTCCTGCGTGTTGCAAACCTTGGGTGCGTTGGAGCTGAACCGATGTGGGGGTCTTGGTCAACAATGCGGGGGTTCTGTTCGTAATGGGTGGTTCCACTGATGAAGTTGACCGCGTAGTGTAACTGAGTGCCATGAAATCCTTCCGTAAGCTTCTGGTGGCGATCGCCATTATTCTCCTGAGCCTCGGTGGTGTGGTGACGCTGGCGGGCATTGCCTTTATCGGATATTTTGGCTATTCCATCAATCAAGCTACCAAGCCCGTCACCGATGTTTCTCGCTATCCCGAATTTGTCAGCCCTGATGCGGAATCCGCTTCGCCGCTACAGGCTCACTTTCCGAGAAGCATTCCTAGCCATGCCAAGAATGTGCAGCTTTACTTCGTACCCGGCTTCTTACAAGGTGGCAGGATTCTACAACTACGCATGCAGTTGCCTGCTGATGAAATCCAACAGATTCAGGCCCAGTTTCAGCCGCTAGCAACCCGGCAGTACATTCCAGGCAGCGATCGCAATAGTCCTGTTACCGAGACGAGTCCGGATGGTGTGACCATTACCTACGACTACACGTTTTACACAGGTGATGCCAACTCGGAAACGGCCTCTTCTCAACCTTTCCCTGAAGACTATGCTATCTACGTTTTGGCTGATACTCGGGGCGCGCCTGAATATGACTGGAATCATCCAGAGTTGTACGGCATCGCCATCAACGAAGCAACGTCTGAAGTCGTTTACTGGATGGAAGATTGGTAAGAAAATTCTGAGTCTGTGCTTTAACGAGTAAGGGTGGCAGCCCAAGCCATGAAACAGGCTGATACCAGAAGGCTCACTACAGCGACAGCCAACACGACTGACTGGGGCTGGCGGTTTTGCCGCCCAATGGTGAGACCAATCAAGATCGGTAGTAAAACTCCTAGCTCAATCAACAGATTGCGATAGAGAAAATAGTTGTCCAATTGAATGCGGCCAGCACTGGGCAGTAAACCCAAGGGAAGTTTGAAGAGCGTATGGTTGACGGGAAAAAGCAGTGGCAACGCTGACACCCCGGTCAATAACATGGATGTGAGCGCTCTTCAGAGAGATGCCGCATCTTGAAGCTGAGGATCAGATACTTCTTGGAAATGTTAATTGTTCCTTGCTAAGGAAAACGCATCCGGACAGCTTCACCTATTCTTAATCCCGAAACCGTAAATTTTCAGTGGTCTAATGGAGGTAGGTTAGCTATGGATGGGTGTGTGGCAACCGACTTGAAAGTTCATAGTAAAAATAACTGTTACCGGCTGAGTCCTGAACAAATGCAGGCAATTCAGGAGCAGGGCGTTTCAGTGAGCTTGGAACCCGGTACTAATATTGTCAAGATTCGGGAAGGGGCCTTCAAATACACAAGCGCTGCAGGAGCGCAGGCAGAACCCTTTGTCTTGCTTTGGATTTATGGCGGCAAAGTTACCAATAAGAAAACGAATGTGGAAGTAGCGGCCACCTGGACCTCCTTAAACGGCTATGACGATGCGCTGGTTATGGATGTAGCTGAAACGGCCACACTCTGCGCTTTCTTTTTTGATACCTACGGCAGCGACAACGAAGGGGAATTGACCCTATCAGTCGTCCGCATTTAACTACGACGGTAGCACCGCCGCCGCTCCGTGTGCAGCTCTTGCAGCAACGGCTTCGGGTTCCTCACGTCCTCTATATTCTCGGTAGCAATGGTGTATCGAAAACTTTTTTCGGCTAGGTTGGCCATTATTTTTGTGGTTGCAACTACCATCACACAGGTGATGGGTGAATGGGTTTCGCGGCAGAGTGTGCTGGCTCAATCCTTTGGCGAGAATCCTGAGAGCTTCCCAATTCCGGCATCTTTACCTGATGGCACCACGCTGAGGGTGGATGGATCGACCAGCATGCAGATAACGAATGAAACGCTGGAGTCACGGTTCGAGGCGCAATTCCCGAATGCCGATGTGGAGTTGAACACCAGCCGCACTGATGAGGCGATCGCCGCTCTTCTAGCCGATGAAATTGATCTCGTCGGAACAGGACGTCCGCTGACCGAGGAACAAGCAGCACAAGGACTCGTAGAAACCCCTATTACCCGCGAGAAGTTAGCCATCATCATCGGTTCCGAGAATACCTTTCAGGGAGATCTGACTTTCGAGCAGTTTGCCGGTATCTTTCGCGGTGAAATCGTTAATTGGTCTGAGCTGGGAGGGCCTGACCTACCGATTCGTTTGATTGATCGCCCCGACTATAGCGATACGCGCAGGGCATTGAGCACCTATCAAGTTTTTGAGGGCCAACCCTTTACGACCAGCAGCACGGCGGCTCCTGTAGATGTCGATGAAACGGACGCCGTGATTGCAGCACTGGGAGCTGACGGTATTGGCTATGCCGTATTTTCACAGGTGAATGGCCGGAACGACGCGCAGATCGTTCCGATGCATGGGACAAGGCCAGATAACCCTAGCTATCCCTATTCGCAGCATCGAGCCTTTGTGCATAAGGAAGATGCCAGTCCGGCTGTACTGGCCTTTTTGGGATTTGCCACGACGCCACCCGGTGAAGAGGTGATTGACGAAGCTGCCGCTGCCCCCGATGCGGCTGAGTCGGCAACGGGTGAGCCGTCCGCTGAGACAGCACCGACAGAAGCTGTGCCTCAGACTGCAGACCCGGCAGAAACGGATCCGGCAGCCGCCGATCCAGCCGCCGATCCAGCCGTCGATCCAGAGGCAACCGATGCCGCCTCTGATCCAGAGACGACCGACCCAGCAACCGATTCAGAAGCTGTGCCCCCCCTACCAGAAGCCGGTGAGGCAGTTGAGGAACCGGCAGACGCAGAAACCACCGCACAGGCACCTGCTACGGCCCCGACTGGTGATGTTGAGGGCGGTGGATTCCCCTGGTGGGTGTTAGGCATTCCCCTTTTGGGTGGTCTGTTGTGGTGGTTCTTGAAGGGCATGGGCGACGGTGCGCCTGCGGCAGGCACGGGGGCCGGTGCTGCCGCTGCGGGGGCCGGTGCTGTTGCCGCTGCGGGGGCGGCTGCGGCTCCGATCGCTGCGGCCACGGCGGATCCTCGGATTGTGCTGACCCCACGCGATGCTCAGTCGGCCTATGCCTATTGGGAGATTCCCGATGAGCGCCCCACCGCGACTAAAGAACCAGGGAACCGCGAAATGAAGCTGCGGCTCTATGACGTCACCGATCGCCTACCCGGATCGGCACTGCCCAATCACACGGCAGAATTTGACTGTGTCGAGCCTGGACCTGATTTGCACGTTCCGATCGAGACCAGCGATCGCGATTACGTGGCCGAGCTTGGTTATCAAACAACTGACAATCGCTGGATCCCCATTACCCAGTCCGATCCAGTGCGAGTTCCTGCAGCCTCACCTGAAGTCGCGGCACCACCGGCTACGGCAAACGGCGGCTTGAAGATTCCGGGTGCCGCGCTGGGCGGAGCCGCCGTTGCGGTTGGTGCGGCAGCTGTTGGGGCAGCAGGCCTCAAGCAAGCGGTAGCGGGGGCTGGTACATCCCCACAAACCCAGAGCCGCATGGTGCTCACGCCCCGCAACGACAAGAAAGCCTATGCCTATTGGGAAATTTCTGAGACTGAAAAAGCGGCGTTGAAGGCGGCAGGCGGTCAGGATTGTCAACTGCGAGTATTCGACGTGACGGGCGTCGATTTGGAGCGGCAACCGGCCAACAGCGTGCTGACCTATGACATTGCGGCGACGGATTGCGATCGCTTTGTTCCCTTACCCGACGCTAATCATGACTATGTAGCAGCTATTGGCTATCGGACTCAAGACGCTGGCTGGCTGGAGATGGCGCGGTCGGCTCCGATGCGTCCAGCCACAATTCTAGAATCGGTAGCTGAGTCGGGTGCGCCGAACTTGGGCGCGATCGCGGGCGGTGCAGCGGCTGTTGGTGGGTTGGCCGCCGCTGGAGGCTTAGCGGCAACGGCAGCTAAAAAGCAACCCTCTGGCAAAGGCAGCAAAGCCTCTATCCAGCTCACGCCTCAGCCTGGCAGTAAAGCACAGGTCACTTGGGAGGTGCCAGATATTGCCAGGGCGGCTGCTAAACAACACGGGGGGCAACAGCGTCAGGTAAGGCTTTATGACATCACTGGCATTGACCCTGAAAAGCAGCCACCCCATCGTGCCAATAAGTATGTTTGCAGTGAAGCGAGCCAGAGTATGTTGGTGGCTGTCCCGCAGGCTGATCGGGATTATGTGGCTGAAATCGGCTACGAAGCCCCTGGCAACCGCTGGCTAAGGCTAGCCCGTTCGGCACCGGCGCGAATTCCTGCCAGCAATGAAAACGGCACCCGCACAACTACGGGTGCTGCAGCAACAGGATTAGGAGCCGTCGGCCTTGTTGGCGCTGCTGCTACTGCTGGTGCGACGAAGAACGGCATTACCACACCCAAGCCAGAAAGCGCTGAAGTGCCTACCCATGACTGCGCGATCGCGACCGTTAAAGTTCACAGTCGTCACCATACGGTACAGCTGGATGAGTCGCAAATGCAGCATATTCAAAACACTGTTGCGGCTACGCACTCACTTGAGCCGGGACTGCACGTGCTCTGCATCCGCAACGGAGCCTTCAACTACGGCGGCGGCCACCCCGGCGAGCCGTTTGTTTTGCTCTGGATTTACGGCGGCACCGTCATTAACCAGAAGACGGGTGTCCCTGTCAGCGCCACCTGGTCTACGCTCAACGGCTACGCCGATACGCTAACCCTCGAAGTGCAAGCAACCGCAACCCTGTGTGCCTTCTTCCTGGACACTTACCCCGACGACAATACCGACGAAGTCACCCTCTCCATCATCCGCCTGTAGCCCTAGTCCCCTCAGCCCCATTACCCCAACCCTCTCCCTCCACCTATTCCCCAGGAGAATCGCCCATGTTTTTTGAAGTACTGAGCGCCATTAACGATCCCAAGAAACAGGCCAGCATTGGCCAACTTAGCCAGTTAACGCAGTCGGTACAGCAGTTGGGAGCCAGCAACGGGCTGAGCGATACCCAAATGCTGTCGATGATGACCGCTTTGGGAGGGGCACTCCAACCAGCACTGAAACAACAACAGCCTCAGCTAGGGGGCAGTAGTCAAATGGCAAACATGCTGGGACAGCTAGCTGGTTCGGGCAAAGCTGCCGCCCTCCAGTCAATGATTCCGCCCCAAATCCAGCAGCAAATCGCGCAAACCGTTGCTCAGAAAACGGGCTTAAATGCCAGCATGGTTCAAGGGCTGCTGCCTCAGCTGCTGCCGGTGGTGATGGGGCTGTTTAACATGGGTTCTGCGAAGCCGGGTGTTGCCGAAGGTGGAAATCCACTGTTGAACGCTTTTTTAGATAGCGATCGCGATGGCAGCACCGATTTGGGTCATGTTATGAAGTTTGCTGGTCGGTTTTTGAACGCAGCTAACTGATATGTCTACGGTGATCTTTGAAAAAGAAAATACCCAGAAAATTGTCTATGGTAGGTTGGGTCGCAGCACTAGCAAAACCCAACAGAGCAGGATGTTGGCAATGTTGGGTTTGTGCCTCGACGCCAACCTGCAGTAGTACATTCATCTCTGGGAGCTATCACCGGCGATTTTGGGTCTGGCGAGCGGCAGTCTTGTTAACGTGCTCGTGCTCGGCCACTAGCTCATGAATTTGAGCTTCCATTTGCTTCAGAAGCTGCACAATTGCAGGGAACGTTTCCGAACGCGTGGGTTTGAAATTGAGCGTCTGACGGGCGCGATCGCGAATTTCATCAAGTCGCCGACTAAGCGTCTGGGCAGCATCCAGCGCATCGCGACCCAGTTTGTCAATCTGCTGCTGCTGATAAAACCGCAGGGCTGTGCCCCGCAAAACCTGCAGGGTAGCCTCTTCGCCATGGGCATTGGGCATTACCCTCAGCCGTAGGAGAATGCGCTCGCCTTCGTACATCCGCTCGATTTCCACCTGCTTAGGTTTCTTCACGGCAATGAGAGACAGATGGGTCAGGAGCTTAAATTCGTTAATGACGCCCTGAAAAAGCTGAGGGTCAATCGATTCCAAGACGGCCTGTAAGATACCGTCCTTACTCCACAGGATTCGCCCCGTGTGCTTCGGGCGCTCAAAATACAAGCGTCCAATCCCTTCTCCTAAGACCTGTCCCAAGAGTGTCTGCATAAGGGCTTTAGGAGAAAGCGTCGATAAATCCACATCGCCCAAATGGCGATATGTCTGATCAATTTGTAGATGAAGCGGAGCGTTTGCAGGGGGCTCAGAAGCTGCGGTTTTGGCATCTGTCTTATCTGAAACCGGCTCAGCGGCAGTCGCAGCCACGCCTGAAGATGGTAACCCACCTGCAGGTTCAGCCATAGACGCTGTAGGCGCAGGCGCAACCTCAGGCGCAGATGCTGCGGAGGCGGTCGTTGGTAGCTCATTAGCTGCTGCGGTATCAGGCACAGGCGCAGGTTCAGCCTCAGACGCGGATGCTGCGGAA
The DNA here is from genome assembly GCA_050330865.1 of Leptolyngbyaceae cyanobacterium. GTDB lineage: Bacteria > Cyanobacteriota > Cyanobacteriia > Phormidesmidales > Phormidesmidaceae > SIO1E4. The sequence continues at coordinate 144,003 of JBHJHM010000063.1, read as the reverse complement.
GCGGTCGCAGACGCAGATGCAGCCTCAGACGCGGATGCTGCGGAAGCGGTCGCAGACGACACTGATATCACCGGCTGCGTCGGTACTTCCTCTTCGTCTGCAGCTAGAACTGATCGATCAGCAATAACGGTGGGTGCATCCTCTGGCGCTGCCAGCGATTCGCTATCCTCTGCCAGTTCAAATAGGAGGCTTGCGCGGGGAACTGAGACCAACGTAGGGGCTTCTTCCTCAGGGCTTTCCTCAACCATTATTTCCTCTGACGAAGGGGGAGGTTCTGGCGCCGTCGGTAACGTCGTCTCCAGTGCTTCGCTCAGCTCAGGTTCCGCTGAGTTCGTGGAAACACCCCGAACTGACGGACTGCGAACATAATCAGAAATTTCGTCAGGCTGATCCACGATAAAGGTCGCTTGCGAACTGGAGTCGAGGGAGGAGGGCGACGCTTGCGCGGCTTTTGCTGGAGATTGAGCCGTGGCAGGTTCAGCTGGGCGGGTTACCTGGGGATGCGATCGCTGCCGCATCTTGGCATTGTGGCTGAGATATTTGGACAGCAAATCGCGATGCCAGTCGGACTGAATTGTCCGAAATGTCAGCGAATAGTTGATGTAAGAGAGCTGCTTCTTCACATAATCGGAAGCAGCGCGATCGTCGGGGTTTACCGTACCAATGATCAGACGACTTCCCTCAATCGACAAAGGCAATATTTGGTAATAGAGGCAAGCTTCAAACGGAAGAATGCCATCAATTAAGGTGTAAACCTGACTGAGATCAACCTGTTCGGGCGCAATCGCCACTTGGGCACTGCCAAATGTATGGCCTTTCTCAAAACGGTTGAAAGATTCCTGTAGATCGGAAGAGCCTGACATAATCGCTGGTGATAAACGGCTAGGGGCATGCCTTTATAAGTTCAAGGTACAGCGGTCTCCCTTAGATAACCGGAACCTGCACAAAATTTGTTTCAAAAATAGCTTTCAAAACAAATTGAACGCGCCCAAAATGGCATGAGGAGACAATCGAAATTTACCTGGGTTGGCAGCAACGAAAAAGAAACACGCGCGATCAGCTTTCTCATTGCCTTGTCAGATACTGCGCTGCTGAATGTATGTTCGGATACATCCTCTATAGCGCTGCCTATCGCTGTCGCAGCACCCTTACTGCCATTTATAGCAGGTGTAACTTGGGGCAGATCGATTTTAGGAGACTCTATGAAGTAGACTTCAAACTGTGTGTAAAGGACAGCAACAAAAGAGCGAAAACACGGCATCTGTGTCAATCCTTCAGAGGTCGTATTCGTAGCCTCGTCGGTCTTGGCAGATGCTGCCAGCACAAAGCCCCATTCTTATCAGCTATTATCAGCCGCTTGGCGTATCGCCTGGGCGTTTAAATAGATTTGCGCCCATTCACCGGTTACTTGCCTCAATTTGAGATTATTTTCCTGGGCGATCGCTTCAAAAGTCTGACCCGATTTCAAGCTTGTCAGGATTCGCTGTTGCAGAGGCGTACAAGATGCATGGAACTGTTCCCACTGTTCTGGCAATAGTCCTAAGCTATGGTCTTTCAGTGAAGTTTTGAGCCAGCTAAAAACGAGATCAGGCTGCTCCTTCAACGTAAAGATGCGAATTGCGTGATAGCGTATTTTTTCCCTCAGCCGATAGGCTTCGTTGGTTGACAGATTAAGCCTTTGTGAAATCATCTCTTGGGTGTAACCCTGAAGGTGCAGGTCTAACCACTGGGTTGCAGTCTCATCGAGAGCATCGGCCAAATAGTCCGAGAAACGCTGTTTGACTTGGGCTCGCAGCACCTGCTCTTCTTCAGCGCGTTCACCCAGGTCATATTGAGCGGCGGCTTCCACATCCAGCAGGCTCATGGAGGTATCGGCATCGTCCGTCACAATTTCATCCGAAACAAGACGAATGAGTTCGCCAGTTGGAATATGCGTCATGCCGCCCCGCTGTGAGCGCCGCAGATAATTCACAAATCGATACACCAACAGCGGTTGATTCCGAATCGGGCGCATGCAATATTCTTCAATCGTTGCCAGCATGAGTAAATTGCGTAGCTGTGATCGGGGACTGCATTCGCCAATCCACGCCACTTGCTGCTTAAGGTAGCGATCGCTCTGCAGCATTTCCTGAATGACCTCCTGCAGTACGTCGGTCACCGTACGACGGCGATCGCGGCTCAGGGCAATCCATGTACGAATTTTGCTGCGAATCAAAAATAAGCTGCTGAGGCGCTTAATCAGCCGTTCATACGCCTTATCCGGACTGACCTGCCAATAGCGCTGCTGTAGGATCTGGTAGCGATAGTCCAGTGCCTGAGTCAGAACAGTCCGCTCTGTTGCTGTAGCCTCTTCAAATCGCTCAGGATTTGGACCCAGCAACCACTTTAGGATGCTTTGATGCACCCCTTTGCTTTCTTCTGGTAGCTCAGCCTTTAGCTTTTGCTCCCAGTCCTGAGTAATACTATCTACCGCTGTCATGCGATCGCTGTTCCTCGTCCAGCCCCTAGCTGATTGTAGGTTGTATCTTATATCAGTATTGTTTTTAGCTCTAAAAACCTCAAGGATTTGACCCTTTAGGGGTAAGAGAGTGGCAAATTTAGAGCTCGAAATTCGGCATACTCTGCCAGAAGAGCATTAGACGCAGAGTATGCCAGCCCATAATTTATCAACGGCTTTCCAAATTCCGAATTCCGAATTCAGCCCCTATCCCCCCATCACCCTACTACGCTTACTCCCCCTCCACCCTGCTACTCACTACTTCCTCACTTTCGGGCAAGGCTGACCGTCGATACTGGCCATAGAGCACTGTCCTACCAGGCACGGCTCTTCATACGCTTCTTCCGTTGTCAAATCAGGAGGGGTTTGACCAAAGACCATATCGCAGCTGAAATCCTCAAAGTTGGGAGTCATGGTGAGAGGAATGCCAAAGTCTTGAGTGAAAAAGTCTTGCGTAGGAAGCTTGCACATGTTGACACACATGCCGACACAGCGGCTTTGTTCTAAGTAGCGGCACTTTTGAATGTGGACGCCGCTTTTTTGTCGCCGGGGATTGCCGTCAGCGTTGACGACAGTCACCTCAGCCACTTCACAGGGACCAACCAGCCATTCAAACAGGACGGTAGCGAACCAGGCATTGAGTTCACAAACAAGCTGAGTTGGTGCAAACAGCGTGCGAGTCAGCCACAGCACCGGGGCAGGAACCAGGGATTTGAGGACGACGGCAACGAGGGCTTGCTGCTCTTGTGCGTTGCGGCCCTGCATGATTTGCTGCGACAGGTCGACGAATCCGTCATATCCCTGCTGGCGCGTTCCTTTACCCAGAGCATTCGCCATCTTGCGGCTAAACAGCCAAATGAAAACCCGGTCGAAGAAAGTATCGTTGTAGACCGTAGAAGCGCTGTTCGTAGACATTTTTGCGATCTGAGGAGTATGAGCAGCAGCGGTTTTTACTGTAGCGCGATCGCGCTTACTGCAGATGTTTTGGCAAGGAGGGATATTCAAGAGCATTACAACTCACTTTTTCGCGTTGGGTGAGCGCAGAAAAATCAGCGTTATGCGTGGTTGATACATTGAATAAGTGCTTAGGATCGAGACATAAATATGTTTGCAGAGTTAGCTGCAGAGGCCGCGAAGGATGGCGCTGAACCAACCCGTTGCAGGTGGGATGCTAGCAGACCTGCTAGCGATAGGATGCACTGGATTAATGCTGCCTGCACTCGCTATGCAGTCTACCTACTCTTTCCTGATGGTCGCATCGAAGCGGTTGACCTTGGTGCGGCGGCTGAAATCGATGCCGCTGTGCAAGCCTTCAGCCGTGGCCTCCGCACAGTTCCCTTGCCCGTTTCCCCTGCTGGCGAGAAAGAAGGGGAGGCTTGCCAGCTCAGTGCCCTGATTTTCGACCCGATCGCTCCCTACCTCGCAGACCGGGAGCACCTGCTCATCTCACCCGATAGTCAGCTCAATCGTATTCCCTTTGAGGCGCTACAAACCGAGGCCGATAGCGACTATTTGCTGCAGCGCTATCAGATTAGCTACCTGACCTCCGGACGCGATTTGCTCAAGCTGGAGACGACGACCCCCAGCACTGCTCCGGCCTTGATTCTGGCCAATCCCAACTACGATACTGCGGATGCCACGGCCCAGGTCGCTAGCAGCAACGATCGCCGCTCTGCCAAGCTGAGCCAACTTCAGGTGGGTCCTCTTCCAGGCACCGCTGCTGAAGCCGAAGCGATCGCCCCCTTGCTGCCAAATGCCACGATTCTTACCGAAGACCAGGCCACTGAAAATGCGCTGAAGGCAGCGCAGGCTCCCCGAATTCTGCATATTGCCACCCATGGCTTTTTCCTAGCCGATGTGGAGCGATCGGAGGAGACGCAGAACTGGCTGGCAGCTCGTTCCGTCGAGACTTCGTTTCCGCCCGCTGATATGAGCATCGAGAATCCACTGTTGCGCTCGGGTCTAGCTTTAGCGGGATTCAATGCCCGAAGCGGCAGCGAAGACGGCGTGCTCACGGCTTTAGAAGTAGCGAATCTGAATCTCTTCGGCACCCAGCTCGTTGTGCTTTCGGCGTGCGAAACGGGACTGGGAGACATTGCTAATGGGGAAGGGGTGTATGGCCTGCGACGGACGTTTGCGATCGCTGGGGCTGAGAGCCAGTTGATGAGTTTGTGGTTGGTGAGTGATGATGGCACTCAAGCTCTGATGGCAAGGTATTACGAAAAACTGATGAGCGGTATGGGGCGCAGTGAGGCACTACGAGCAACCCAGCTGGAAATGATTACTGAGGGAGGAACCTACAGCCATCCCTATTATTGGGCGTCCTTTATTCTGGCAGGGGACTGGCGACCTTTAGAGTAGTTTCAATTAAAACTTTGGCGTAGCCGTGTCGGGGGGCGTTAGCACAACACACCGCTGTATTGGTTCTTATTCCTGGAAATTCCCTAAGGGCTTAAAATGTAGGCTGCTTTCGAGTCTTGCTTAAGCTTTACTTATAAATCTTGCCTAAGCCAGCCGTGCCCACTTCTGACCGCAATCCGTTGACGATACTACGAAAATCCTATCAGGATTGTGATGTCCGTCTTTGGGACTTTATCGAGCTCAATATGGAATCTCTGTTGGGGCTGCTGACGTTTACAGACGTAGCCGAGACCTTTGCAATCGCCTTTGCTGAGGTGAATTCTCGTGACAAGGCTGACTTTCTGATTGAGGCGCTGAAGCAAAGTCCGTACCGTTCACACATACAGCTTGAGGTGTTGGATTTTTCTGGTCGGCGCATTGAATCTTTGCGCTGGGAGCTTGACGAGGTTTTGCCAATGCTAGCGCTGGAGACGGGTAAGAAGCGGGTGATGGTGCTGAGAGGACTAGAAAGCTCGATTGATACAAGCCTTGAATATCCATCTCTGGTGGTCAGTATGAATGGTATGCGCGATGTTTTGGTGGACTGGACGCCTCATCCCGTCATTTTTGTGTTGCCGAGGGATGCGATTGAGAGCGTGGCTAGGTTTGCAAGGGATTTTTGGTCGTGGTCGGCTCTGTATGTGTTTCGCTGACACTCTGTAAGCTTGGGCGATTGATTTGGGAAATGGTGCGTTACGGCCAAGGCGGTAGCGATCGGTCTAAAACTATGTGTTTGAAGGCCTAACACACCCTACAGGAGCTGTTTTCTGTTCTCTGTTTCTTACGTGAAACAAGCTGGCTTGATGTGCGGAAGTGGGATAGAACGGAGTGAATAAGCTACTAACGTCTATTCTTCTGGGCACTTGCTATGGCTATTGGAACGTTGACGGCTGCAATGATCGCGGAACTGGCTTTTAAGAAAGCCTTGGAGACGGGGGCGGGTGAGGTCGCGAAGAAGTATTCCGGCGAAGCCCTGAAGCTGATCGACACGCTGTACCAAAAGATTCGCGATCGCTTGATGAACAACCCGGATGCTGAACCCGTGGTTACGGCGATCGAGGCAGGGCAGAGCACGGATATTGAACCCGTGGTGCCGTATCTGCAGGCGGTTATGGCGGATGACCCGGACTTTGCCGACGAAATTCGTCAGTTGGCGCAGCAAATCAACAACATTGATGGCATTGAGGGTCGCAACGTTCAAAACGTCTTTGGTGGACAGGGACAACAGTTCAATACTGAGAACGTGAATGAAGGGGCGACCGTTCAGCAGGGGACGATTACTAACAATACTTACTACGGTGCGCCTCCCAAAGATTGACTGACGGCGTCCGAAGGGGATCGGATAAAGTCAACTCCCGTTACGTCAATTGTGGATCAGTTTCGCCCGGTGGTAGAGCCCTGGCGGGGGCGCGAGGCTGAGATGGCGCAGCTAGAGGCAGGGGTAGAAGCGGCTTCAGTGCGGCTGATGGGGATTACCGCTACCGGCGGCTATGGCAAGTCGGCCCTGGCATCGCGGCTGTATGACGAGGTAACGGGCCACCAAAAGATTTGGATTAACTTTAGCCAGCCCTACGCCTTTGCGCTGATTGGACGCTGGCTGCTGGAGGAGCAATTAAACGTTAAGGTCAACGATGGCATCAGTGACGATCAGTTGGTGATTGAGCTGACGAATCGGCTAGCGACAGGACGCTATCTGCTGGTGCTGGATAATGTCGAAAACCTGTTGGACCCTGGAACCCGCAAATGGCAAGATCCTGCCTACCAGCAGTTTCTGCTGCGGTGGATGAAAGCGCCGGGGGCTGGAATTGTTGTGCTGACCAGTCGCGAACAGCCGGAGCTACCCACTAGCAGCCTGAACTCCAGCAAGTGGCTGCCCTTAAAAGGCTTGGCCGTGCCTGCGGGCATTAGCCTGCTGCGGGCGCTCGACATGCAGGGCAGCGATGCAGATTTGGAAGCGTTTGTGGATTTGGCCGATGGCCATCCGCTGCTGTTGGGCTTGAGTGCGGGTTTTTTGAAAGCAGAAGAAGGCGACCGTCCGGATATTGCCGCGTTAAAAACGGGCGGCTATGACCTGCTACAAATTTTGGGCGAACACCGAGATGACCCCGAAGCTAGTATTGCCAAGGTACTGGAAGAGAGCCTGGGGCGTTTGGCTGAACCTCGGCAGCGGCTGTTAGAAAGCTTGAGTGTGTATCGAGGCGCGTTTGGGCTAGCGGCAGCACAGGCCATGAGTGAGGAAGCTGTTAGTCAGGCCGATGTACGGAAGCTAGTTAAACGTTCGCTGCTGCAGGAAAGACGGGCCTCAGACGCCTGGATTTTTCAGTTTCAGCCGTTGATTCAGCAATTTTTGCAACAGCGGGCCAATAACTTGGAGGGGGCTCACCAGCAGGCCATCCAGTATTACCTGAGCCAGTGCCAACCTTTGCTGCCGAGTACCAGTCCGCAGGGGGCCGCAGCCCCTTACCTAGAGGCATTTCATCACGGATGTGAGCTGCAGTTATACACCGAAGCCTGGCAGTTTCTGCGGCGCCAAACCGACGAAACTGATCGCTACAGCAGCGTCTCCATGTTTCTCAAGTTTCGGGGGACGGGCGCCGAGCGACTCTCAGAACTTGATCTCTATCGGCATTTCCTAACTGGTCTATCGGCCCTGGACACTCAAACGAAACGCCTGCGGGCAGACACGCGAAAAGCGGTGGGCGATGTGCAGCAATTCCTCGACCAACGTGATGAGGCCTTAGCCAATTACGAGTCGGCGTTGACGATTTACCGCGAGGTGGGCGCTCGGCTGGGGGAAGCCAACACGCTCAAAGCTCTGGGATTTGCTTCTCAAAACTCAAATAACCTGCGAGAGTCTATTTCATTCTTTCAACAGGCGCTTGAAATTTATCGAACTGTTGGCGATCGCTACAGCCAGGGCATGACGCTCCAAGCAATGGCTCCCATCTATCAGCAGTTGGGTCAGGTAAAAGACAGCTTTACCGCAGGTTATCAAGCGAATGAGCTGCTGCAGGAAATAGACTTACCTCTGGAGGCAATGCCTTATCCCAACTGGTTGAAGAGAGTTGTTCGCTTTGCTCAAAAAGGTAAATTTCAACTCTTGCTTTGCTGTGTTTTGGGGTTCCTTGCCTTTCCGCTCATGCTAGTTGTGCTAATCGTGTTGCTAATATTTCGTCTAGTTCGAGCCCCTTTTCGGCGATAACCTCTACCTCTATTCGTGCCGCAGCCCTCACCCAATCCCCATCAACTCTAAAATGAGCAAACGTGTCCCCCGCTCACTTGGCTCATGCGCCGTTTTCACCGCCTGCTACTGCTAGTCACTGCCGGATTCCTCCTCAGCCTCAGCACCCCTGCCCTTTCTCAGCAACCCCCAGCCCCAAACCACGTCCTCGTCCAGGCGCAACCTTCCTCTACCCTGAACGGCGTCACCGTGGCACCCGACGCTGCCGACTTTCAGATCACCTTCCCAGAAGCCCCCACTGAACAGCGACCCACCCCCGAGCTGACCCTGTACATCCTAGAGCAGGCCGACACCAGCTTCGGCGTCGCCTATCAGCAATTCCCCCCGGCTATCCGCCAGCTTCCCCCCGAGCAAGTCCAAGCCATTCTGGCCGAAGCCAGCAGCGTCTTCACCAACGGCGAAACCATTCTGAGCGATCGCCCCCTCACCCTCGTCAACCATCCAGGTCGCGAACTCACCTTCCAAACAACCGACGGCACTGCCGGCATCGTCCGTGCCTACCTGGTTGACAGCACCCTCTACCTCCTACTGGTCACCGACGCCGACGCCGACGCTCTCCCCACGATTGCCGCCCCCTTTCTCGACTCCTTTGCCCTTACCGACAGCAGCACTCAAACCGCCGCTGCTCCCGATACCGCCACGACTGCCGTCGATACAACCGCAGCAGACGCCTACCAGCAGGGCGTGCAAGCCTATCAGGCCGGTGATCTGACCCGTGCCATCACCAACTTTGAATCCGCGACGACTGCTGCCCAATCAGAAGGCGATCGCCGTCGTGAGGCTCAAGCTCTATTGGGGCTCGGGTCGGCTTACAACGATCTGGGGCAATACGCAGAAGCCCAAACCGTTTATGAGCAGTCCCTGGCGCTATTCCGAGACTTGGAAGATGTGGCAGGCGAGGCTCTCGTCCTCAACAATTTGGCGACCAACTACGATGACCAAGGCGCTTATGCAGAGGCTGTTGACGGTTATCAGCGATCGCTGGAACTGGCGCGCCAGATTGAGGATCTCGAACTAATCGGCGGTGCCCTGAATAATTTAGGCCATGTTTCTGCCCAGCAGGGAAATTGGCAAACAGCCATCGAGTATTACCAACAAGCGCTTGATATTGCCCGCTCCACCCCCCCTCCGGCGGAGCGACTGCAACTGCTTGAATCAACGAGCTTAAGCAACCTGGCAGAGGTTTACAGCAATCGCGGCCAATATGCCGAGGCCCTGCCGCTTTTAGAAGATGCCTTAGCGTTGGCGGAAGCGCAGGGCGATCGCGCTCAGCAGGCGATCATCTTCAACAATTTGGCTGGCGTCTACCAGGGACAGGGCGACTATGCCCGAGCTGAGAGCTACTACCAGCAAACGCTTGCAATCGCGCGCGCGTTGGAACTGCGGTGGCAGGAGAACATCACACTCAGTAATTTGGGGGCGGTGTCGCAGCAGCAGGGCGACTTTCCCCAAGCCCAAGCTTATCTGGAGGAAGCGCTGGCCCTAGCGCGGGAACTGGGCAACACGGCGACAGAAGGCAATGTGCTGAACACGCTGGCGGGCCTGTATGCCTACCAGGGCAATTACGACCAAGCCTTGGCAAACTACGAAGCGGCGATCGCGATCGCCCAGGACGTGGAAGATACCGCCCAGCAGCAGGTGATCTTGAACAACATTGGCGAGCTGTATGCGCGCTGGAGCCGCTACGACGAGGCCGAGGCATCTCTAGAAGCAGCCCTAGACCTGGCGCGCACTCTGGAAAGCGTCCGGGGTGAGGCGGCGGCGCTGAATAACCTCGGCTATCTCTACGATCGCCAGGGGGATTATCTCACAGCGGCTAACCTATACCAGCAGGCGGTGGAACTGCGGCAGGCAATGGGCGATCGCCCCGGCGAAGCAACGGTTCTCAATAACCTGGGGCAGATTTACAAGCAGCAGGGCGACTACCCGCTGGCCCTCGAAACCCTGCAGCAGTCGCTCGCGATCGCGGCGGAAATCGGCGCCCCGGCACTGCAGGCCGACATGCTCAATAATTTGGGCGACACCTATCGAGCCTTGGGGCGCTATGCCGAGGCGGCAGAGGTCGTAGAGCAGGCGATCGCCCTCCATCGAGACTTGGGAAACACTGCTGGCGAAGCGATTAGCCTGGAACTGCGGGGTCGCATCAGCGATGCCCAAGGCGACTTTACCGGCGCGATCAATCACTATACTCAGGCCCTCGACATTGCCCAAACGCTAGAGCAACCAGCGCTCCAGGCCAAGATTTTGAATGACTGGGGCAATGCTCTGGATGGGCTCAGCGAATACACCGAGGCGCTGACCTACTACGAAGATGCCTTGGCGCTCTCAAGCCAGGTGAGCGACATCAGCGGCCAAGCGGCAGCGTTGAATAACTTGGGCAAGACTTCCCTGACGCAGGGAAACTTCCCCGCTGCCCTGAACTACCTGCAGCAAGCCCTCTCCCTGTCTGAGGATTTGGGCGATCGCGACAGTGTGGGCACTGCGTTGACCAATCTCGGCGCGCTGTACGGCGACCTAGGCCAGTACGATCGCTCACGGACTACGTTGGAAGAGGCTTTAACTATCTACCGCGACACCGGCAATCGCGAAGCCGAAGCCACAGCCCTGAACAATCTTGGCAACAGCTATCTGCAAACCGAAGACTACTCGCAAGCACTCACGCTATTTACCCAAGCCGTAGCCATTCATCAGCAAACGGGGAACCGTGCCAAGGCCGCGATCGCCCTCAACAATCTGGCCTTAGCGCACGACTATCTGGAGCAGACCGACCAGGCACTGACGAACTACGAAGCTGCCCTCGCCATTGCTCAGGAAACGGGCGATCGCACTGCTGAAGCTACCCTGCTCAACAACATCGGCCTCCTCTACGAGACACTGGGACAGCCAGAAACCGGCCTTGAGTACCTGCAAACTGCCCTGGTATTAGAGCAAGAAACCGGCAATCAGGTCGGGCAGGGAGTGGCTCACCACAACCTCGGGCGCGTGCTGTACGACAGTGGTCAGGCGGCGGCGGCCATTCCCGCACTCACGACAGCAGTTGACCTGTGGGAATCGCTGCGGCCTGGTCTCAGAGATGCCGAGCAGGTCTCTCTGTTTGAAACCCAGCTCGCAACTTACCGCTATTTACAGATGGCTCAGGTGCAGCAGGGTGAGCCCGAAGCAGCTCTGGTGACGGCAGAGCGGGGGCGCAGCCAAGCCTTTGCTGAGCTACTGTCCCAACGCTTGCAGGATGATGGTGATACTCAGGCCATTGAGCCCCGCACCAATCCTACCCTGGCCGACATCCGCCGCATTGCCCAAGCCCAGAACGCGACGCTGGTGGAGTATGCCCTTGTGGGTAAGGACGGCAACCCCGATCTGCTGTACACCTGGGTCGTGCAACCCGACGGCACGGTGAATTTCGCAGCAACTGATCTGACCGCGATCGCCCTGCCGACACTGATTGCCCAAAGTCATCGGCAGGTTTCCCGAGGCGGACGGGGCGGCTTGGGAGTTGTATCCAATGCTAGTGAGGGGACGCGGAGTACCGCCGCTGCGCTCGATTCGCAACTGCAGCAGCTCCATGCTGTTTTGATTGAGCCCATTCAACCCTGGCTACCGACTGACCCGGAAGCGCGGATCATTTTCATTCCTCAAGGCGACCTGTTTTTAGTGCCGTTTCCCGCGCTGCAGGCCAACGATCGCACCTATCTGATTGAAAATCACACGCCCCTGACGGCGCCTTCCATCCAGGTCTTGGGCCTGACCCAGCAGCGCCGCCAGCAGACGACCCCAGCCGCAACGACACCGCCCCTTGTCGTCGGCAATCCTGAAATGCCGGTCATTGCCTCCATCACGGAGCAATCCGCGCCCCCGCTGCCCCCGCTCCCCGGCACCGAACGCGAAGCTGCCGCGATCGCCACCCTGCTCAATGTCGATCCGCTCATTGGCACTGCCGCTACGGAATCTGCCGTCATCGCCCAGATGCAGACGGCCTCCCTCATTCACCTCGCGACCCATGGCCTGTTGGAGTACGGCCAGCCGCAAGCCTCGGGTGTGGAAGACTTGCCAGGTGCGCTGGCGCTAACGCCCACCGACAATACGGATGGTTTGCTGACCGCCAGTGAAATCTTGGATATTTCCCTACAGGCAAATCTAGTGGTGCTGAGTGCCTGCGACACTGGACGCGGCGAAATCACGGGCGATGGTGTGATTGGGCTGGCGCGATCGCTCTTCGCGGCGGGTACTCCCAGCGTAGTCGTTTCCCTTTGGGCCATCCCCGATGCCCCCACCGCTGACTTAATGACTGCCTTCTATCGCCAGCTACAAGCGACGCCCGATAAAGCGCAAGCGCTGCGTCAAGCCATGCTGGAGACGCGGGAAACCTATTCCGAGCCAAGCGCCTGGGCAGGCTTCACCCTGATTGGCGAAGCTCAGTAATCGCATCTCAAGTCCAGCTGATCGTCGCCCGTCCTGTCGCGTGTCGTGAAGCGAAGTCGAGACATCTTTCAGGATGATGGCCCTTTCTGTAGGTCTTTGAGGGTTTTTAGGTCAATCCCTTGCAGGTCGATGCCATCTAAGGTGGCTCCGGCTAAATTGGCCCCGTCTAGCTTGGCATTCCACAGCCGAGCTTCGCGGAGGTCGGCATGGCTCAAATCAGCTCCTCTGAGGTCGGTGTTTAGCAAATAGGCGCTGTGGCATCGCGCCTGGTGGAGGGTGGCTCCCTGGAGATTGGCCGCTCGCAAGTTAGCGCCTTCAAGGTTGGCTTCACTCAAATTGACTCCTCCAAAGCTTGCTGATGGCATATCCGCGCCTTGGAGATTGGCCTTTGTCAAATTTGCCCGGTCAAAATTAGATCCTGAAAGCGCAGCTCCTGCCAAATTAGCGCCTTGTAAATTCGCACCTTGAAAGTCGCTCTGTTCCAAGCAGGCTCTTGGCAAATCAGCCGCTGACAATTGCGCGTGTTTCAGGTTAATCCCCTGCAAATCGGCTCTGGCGGCTGTCAGCCCTCGCAAATTAGCGCCTTTCCTATTGAGGTATTCAAGGGCTTGGGTCCGACCACTGTCCCCCAAGTTGCCTTGCCCAGCCTGGATGACCAGCCATGCTGTGAATTGCCGATGCTGCGATCGCTGAGCACTCTCTAGCAGCCACACGACAGCACCCACTGCGATGATGAATAACGCTGTCTGATTGTTGAGAAATTCTGCGAGTCCAGGCAGACAGTTTTGCCAGCTGCTGGTCAGGGCGATCGCGCCTCCTTTGACGCCCATCACAATCAGGATCGCTAAAAGAACGCGCCAAACTATTGAACGATAAGTAATTGCCATTCTACTAATTAGACCAATCCGAGGGCTAAACTCCTTCTACTAGCAGGACACGCATGACGCTAGAGTTATCTATCACGAGGCCGATTCTACCGGAGTCGCTGCTATTGCATTTGATTTTTATCTAAGGTGAAACGCTACTCTCACAATTGAACTGATGTTCTGTCTGTGGACTGATGGGTTTATCTTGTTTCCGCAAAAATTTTCTGAAGACTGTCCGGCACTTGAATGCTGGCAAAGTAGCTGACCGGATATAAATAGTCTTCGCCTGATTCATCAATAATGCGGAGCATCTGGCGTTGGGTGGCTTGCTCGTCTTCCAGCACCTGGTAGAGCTTTCGGACTTCAAGCGAAGCAGGGTAGTCTTGGTTGTTAATGCAAACGACAAATTTCATAGGCTTAATCCAAAAAGCGTTTGATCTTGAACTCTTTTTTGCCGATACCGTGAGCTTCGTACCAGTGCAGCTCAGCTCGACAGGTTGAGCCATCATCGAGACTGATAATGGCGATGCCCTTGAGTTTGCGCCAGCGTCCAGAGCCGTGGACTTTGCGGAGTCTTTCGACTTCTCGAATAGAACTACCAACGGCGATAACTTCAATATTGCTGAGATCTCCCAATATTTCAAAGTTCACGCTAGCGTCACTTCCAAGTCGGTAAGCTGCCGCTGTATCCAGGTAGTGGCGGTGGCCTCATCGGTTTCAATCACTTTCTGGTAATGCTCTGCAAGTAGTGATGAGCCTCAACCCTTTGCCAGCTGAGCATTATAGTCATGTATGAAATACCAGATAGCGCCAATATGATCGTCCAGTTTCTTGGAATCAGAACCACAATGTGGGCAAGTATTACGCGGCGGAGCATCTGTAGACGAGGAGCGGGTGGAAGTTTCTGTCCTCTGAGTAACAGTCGAATCATCCTGATCCGAGTGCTTGGGCCAACTTCACCGATGAGCGTGAAGCTTGATAACTATCCCCCTACGATAGGATTGCAATCAATGATTTGCGGCAATCTTCTCAGCTGCTCAGGAGGGCTTCGACAAATTCATAGCTAGAAAACGGACGCAAGTCTTCGATGCCTTCGCCAGCCCCAATAAACCGGATCGGTAAACCCAGTTGCTGCACAACAGCCAAAGCCACTCCTCCTTTGGCCGTACCATCCAGCTTTGTTAGCACCACCCCACTCAAGTTAGCCGCTTCCGAAAAAACTTCGGCCTGCCTCAGTCCGTTTTGCCCCAAGGTGGCATCCAAAACAAGCAGTGACTCGACGTGAGCATCGGGCGCTTTTTTATCGATAATGCGACGCACTTTAGCCAGCTCAGCCATCAGATTTTTCTTATTCTGCAGCCGACCTGCCGTATCCACCAACAACAGCTCCGTCCCGCGCGATTGAGCAGCTGTAATCGCATCAAACACGACCGCTGCCGGATCCGTGTTTTGGCCCGGATTTGCCACTACCTCAACGCCGCTGCGAGCGCCCCAGGCTTTCACCTGCTCTACGGCTGCCGCCCGAAACGTATCAGCCGCTCCAATCAGGCATTCATAATCCGATTTTTTAGCAATATGGGCCAGCTTACCAATGGTTGTCGTTTTGCCGGCACCGTTAACCCCCGTCAACAGCCAGACGTTAAGCGTCTCCTTTTCAGGGACAAAAGCCAGGTTGTGAGAATCGCCCAACGGCTGGTCCAGCATATCGCGCAGGATTTGCTTCAGATACGCGATCGCCTGTTCCGGGGGCAGTGTTTCCTCCCGCAATCGAGCCTGGAGTGCCTCAATAATGGCATCCGTGGCCTCTACCCCAACATCCGCTTGCAGCAGCAGCGCCTCAATCTCAAATACCGCATCTTCGTTGAGCGGACCCTGCCCCACAATGGCCTTGAGCTGATTCACCAAACCCCGCCGGGTTTTATCCAGCCCCTGACGCAAGCGATTAAGCCACGTAATCTCTTCTACCGAAATCTCAGTGGCCTGTCGTCCTTGCCCTGCCAGAACTTCTGCCGACCACAGAAACGCCTCATCAAAATCAATATCCGGCAACATCGGCTCCGTCACCGAGGCTGAGACAGGGGCCGATTCTGGCGCTACCGCCGGTTCTGGCTCCGCGATCGCCGTCTCTTGCAACTGCTCCAATCGCGCCTGACGCTCCGCCGCCGCCTGCATCCAAGCCGGTCCTGTCGGTGCAGCAGCCTCTTCTTCAGCCGCAACCCGTTGAGTATTGATTTCTTCCCCGGTTCCCGGTTCCCGTTCGGCTGGCTTCGACGGTGAGCTCAGCCGAACCGAGCGCTCACGTCGAAGCCTATTCCCGTCCGGCTGAGCGCTTGAGTCGAAGCCTGTTCCCTGCGCTTCCCCTACCGCAGCCTCCTCCAGCGTCGCCTCTTCCTCGCCCTCTTCAACCTCACTCGCTTCCGGCTCCGCCTCCGTCGCTGCCGATGGCTGCTGCTGTTGCAGATTCTGGTACGCCGCCTTCGCCCAAGCTAAGTAGTCTTCAGCGCTTGCCGGTTCTGGGGTCGCCGCCGTGTCGGTCTCCTTCTGATCCGCTTCCGTAACGGCCTTCTCAGCGTCGGCAGCGGGTTTCTCTGCCTCTGAGGCTTGATCAAAACTGCGGCTAAACCAATTGAAATTTGCCATGGGCGCCCCCAAAAAAACAGGCAGAACGCAACAACCCCTTTATTTTAAGAACCTGTTGCGCGGATTTTGATATTACAACAGTGAGGAACCCGCATCGGTCTCGGGGGCCTTGGCTTCTGTTGGGCTTACCTCTGCTATTGAAGGTATCTCGGCATCTGTCGGTGATTGCTTTCCACCACTACTAGCGCTGCCAGGGTTGAGATAGCGATTGACCCACCGACGCAAAACGCCATTGATAAACCGATAGCCATCCTCATCGCTGTAGCGCTTGGCAATCTCGATCGCTTCGTTAATGGCAACCCGGTCAGGAATTCCTAAATGCCGCATCTCGACAACCGCAATCCGCAAAATATCGCGATCAATTTGCGGCAGTCGCTTAACCTGCCAAGCCACCATCACAGCATCTAACTCTTCATCAACTTCAGCGCGATGACGTGCCGTTGTCGTCAATAGCTCAATGGCATAGTTGCGAACTTCTTTGCGGTTGGAAAGCTGTACCAGCTCTGGAATTTGAACGGCACCACCGAGCCGATTTACTGCCGTTTGAGTCGTCGTAATGGCCTCTTTTACCAGGGCTTTCGCGTTCTCTAAGTTGTCCGTTCGCGTTTCACTTTCGAGCAGCCGCTCCTGACTCCGCTGCAAATCGCCAGCAGCCACCTCAAGGGCGTCTTGCACCTCACCTACCAACGATTGCACCGCCGCCGTAATGAGTCCGTTCAAATCTTGAGAAGCGATCGCACTAACTTTGTCAGGCAGCTGACTTGTACCCAATAGAGCCAGCTCACGGGCAAAACGACGGACCTGCATACGGACACCCGAAACTACAGCCTAGTGATCTTAACAGGCTTCTACTCTAATACCGGCTGATTTAACAACAGGGGTTGGCTGGTTCCATTTGGCTCAGAAGCTCCCGCCATGATTCGCTCAGGGGGGATGGAAGCAGCCAGGTTCGGACCCACAATGCCACCCGACAGCAGCACTTTGAAGGCCTCTTCAATCGAGATTGAAAGGTTAATGACATCGGCTTCAGGAACCACGGCATACCAACCGCTGGTTGGATTAGGCGTAGTGGGGATGAAGACGCTGATCATGGGGGTACCCGTGGTCATTTCCGTGGTCACATTCCCCGTGACAAACGCTACGGCCCATAGCCCTCGGCGGGGATATTCCACCAAGATGACGCGGCGAAAGCGCGTTTTGGAATCTTGAAAGACGGTTTGCAAAAGCTGCTGTAAGGTCTTGTAGACCGAGCCTGCCAGGGGAATGGATTGCACAATTCGCTCCCCCAAATCAAGCAACCAGCGACCCGCAATATTCCGAGCCATGAGGCCAATCACCAAAATGCTCAGCAAGGGAACGGCAAATCCGATCGCGAGGTTAAGCGTATCCCCCAATAACGGCGGTAACCCAGTGAAGGGGTTGAGCTGCTTAGGAAACCGCGTAAGGAACCGAATTACCCATGTAGCAACCGTGATCGTGAGCCAAATGGTCGTCGCCAAAGGAATCACCACCAACAGACCTGCAATCAGGTCGTTTTTCATGTCCTGCTTAAGTTTCTGAAGCACGGGTAGCCTAACTCAGATGTTCAAGACCTTGGCTGGTTCAAGAATACGTAGCCAGTAAGCGAACTCGCAGACCGAATTGCTCACTAGTACTTCATCAAACCAGTCCTATTGTAAACATTTGTTTCTCTATAAGTCTGCGATATCGACTAAAAATTGAGTATCGGATCGCGTTCCTCCATTTTAGTCCGTGTTTGTAGCAGAGTTGACAACTACTCTGCTAAGGAGTGGACGGGTAGGGAGCCAGGTGAATCAGTAAAAGAACTCAGACTTCGATTTGGAGCACGTAGCGAGCCAGATTCAAATAAATCAGGACGCCTAAGACATCCACAATGGTCGTAATGAAGGGGGACGACATCAGGGCTGGATCGAACCCGAGCTTTTTGAATAGAAACGGCAGCGCAGCTCCTGCTGTAGAGGCCAGGACCGCGATCGCCACTAAACTGCATCCCACCACGACGGAGACGGCCCAGCTGGCCTGTTCGCCTTGGAGCACATAGGCCCAGCCAATCACCACAACGCCGAGCCCAATCCCCAGCAAGGTACCGGCGATCGCCTCACGACGAATGACGTTCAGCGAATCCATCGTAGCGACGTCGTTTGTGTTGATACCGCGAATGACAACCGTCGAGGATTGAGCGCCGACATTCCCGCCTGTCCCCGTTAGGAGCGGTACAAAGGCCATTAAAACAGTGACCTGAGCGAGGACTGCCTCTTGACTGCGAATCACCCAGGCTGTGAGGGCGTTGGTCAGGAGCAATACCGACAGCCACACCACCCGTTTGCGGGCAACTACCAGTAAATTGGTTTGGAAATAGTTATCACCGCCAGACTGAACGCCACTCAGCGCATAGATGTCTTCCGTCGCTTCCTCTTCCAAGACATCAATGACGTCATCCACCGTCACAATGCCCACCAGCCGCTGCTCGGTGTCCACAATGGGAACCGCTAAGAAATCGTAGCGCTGGATTAGCTGGGCAACTTCTTCCTGATCGGTTCCTGTCTGGACGGAGACGGGATCCCGAGTCATGATGTCACCAATGGTTTGTTCCGGTTGACCCATCACGAGATGACGCAGCGAAAGCGTCCCCGTCAGGCGTCGCGCGGCATCGGTAACGTAGAGGTAATAGATCGTTTCGCTCACGTCAGCCTGATTACGAATGTGCTCTAAGGCTCGCGAAATCGTCCAGCTCTCTTTTAACGCAATGTATTCGGGCGTCATAATACGCCCAGCAGTATCGGATTCGTAGCCCAGGAGCAGCGCTGTGGCTTCGCGTTCCTGCGGGCTCAGCTGACTGAGCAGTCGTCTGATAACTTTGGCAGGCAGCTCGTCAAACAAACGGGCGCGATCGTCCGGCGACATCTTATCCACGATGTCCAGCACATCCTGACGCTTGAAATCTTCAATCAGGGTCTGCTGAACACTGGAGTCCAGATTTTCGTAGACTTCGATCGCTTCATCCTTAGACAGCAGCCGAAATGCGATCGCCTGCATCGTTTCGGGCAAGCCTTCAATGGCCTCGGCAATATCCGCCGGCTGTACGGGGACAAGGAGCGCCTTGGCCCCCTGAAAATTTTGCTGATCCAAGAGCATTTGTAGCTGCGATCGCACCAGTTCACGCAACTCTTGTCGCGAGATGGTGGCAGAAGCTGATGCAGACTGAACACTTTGCTCTGTCAATGTCTCACTCCAGATGTTCCGAAGGGGGTGGGCACTGTCAACGCACTCGTCAAAATAGGCTGCAGCAAACGAGAAGCGTGACATAGAACTGCCGCAGTGCCAAGAGAGGCATAGGACAGAAAGCTGACTTCAGATCCTTATCACGAACTAGCCCTTAGGGCATTGTAATGGCTGATGTCAAAATCGCCCGCAGAATCCCAATCCGAGCAGCTCCTGTAAGTGTGGTTTCAACTACCTGCCGCGAACGTCCTGTCAGTCAATCAGCGTAGACACTCTGCGGTGTTCCGCAGGATGGCATCTCGACTCTATCGCGGCGCACAGAGATACTCCGACGCGGAATTCAAAATTCAAACCCCAGACAGATAAGCCTTCCCAGCATTCTAAAGGGTGCGCTTACTTCTGCCGTGATGTACTAGCGCGTTGGCGAAGTCTGCCCAGAAGATATACGACATGACAGACGCAACTTTGACTAGGGCTTTCTGGATTTTCTTCCAGTAGAGAATCTTCTGAGCCCCTTTTCGCAGGCACTGGATCTACCGAAATCTCTATTCGTCAGTGCTGATAGCAGGAAAAAGCATTCCACAAAACTCAATAGAGCGTTTTCCTACTACTTCTATAAAGAGTTTATCTTAGCGAGAAGAAATATCTAAAAGTATAGAAAAGTCGAAATAAATGCTCCGATCCTGAAATTTTCTGAAGATAACTGATTTTTTTGATATCGCCGTTCAGGGTAGGAAAAGGCCATCTTAAAAACGGAGACGAGCTTAGTAATAAGAAAGTTGCTTACTCTTTCTTGAAGCGTCACAGAGAGTCACTTCTTATCACTGAGAGATAGCCCCCAAATCCTATCAGGATGACTACCATCATGCATACCATTCAATCTGTTGCTGCTGCTATATCAGTAGGTGCAGCCGCTTTACTTGCACTGCCGATCTTCAATCCAACAACCAATGCAGCCAATTCTAGAGCTAATGATTTGGAGACTCAAGCCTGGGGAGCTTTGCATCAGGCCATTCCAGCTTGGGATATCCAAAGTAGCTTTACAGCATTAGAAATTTTGCAGGATTCTAGCGATCGCTGTAGGGCTAATTTTGCCAACGATTTGGCAAGTTCGTTGCGATCAAAAGGCACTGATGGCTTCCGAGACACCAATCGAATTAAGCTAAATCTGATCGAAAATGCCGGTTGCAATTTGACGCTGGTTGACTATGATTTCTCGCCACTGCCGTTTTTAGGAGCCGATCAGATGGAGCTTCGATCCTCCGAGGCACGGCAACAGTGGATTGAACTACACGAAGCCATGAGTATTTGGGATGTGGAAACGAGCCGGGATGCTCTGGCTGTTTTGAAACAGTCCTCAAACAGCTGTGTGGCCTCCTTCGCGACAGATTTAGAGCGCAAACTCATGTTGGAAGGCGAAACCGGATTCCAGCACGTTAACCCCATCAAACAGCACTACATCAAAGACCGTAACTGTCTATTGCCGTTAGTGAACTATGCTTTTTCGCCCTTAGATTTTGCGGCTTTGTCCTCAGTAGACACGACAACTCTCTGGGCTGAACTGCACGACGCTATTGAGGTTTGGGATCTGGGGACCACCCAGCAAACGCTGCGAGACCTGCGCAGCCGCGTTGCTACAGAGCCCTTGCAAGAAGCGCAATGTGTCACCTCATTCACTGATCAGCTCGAAAATAGACTGAGCAGCATCGGCACCGAAGGATTTCGCGATGTTAATCGCATTAAAACATGGCTGAACAGTAACGCGGGCTGTACGCTACCGCTTATGTCTTTTCCCTTTGCCCCGCTCGCTGTCGGCCAAGGACCGGATGGTGACACATCGGCAAATACCTGGACCTGGACCCAGCTTCACCGTGCGGTTGAGAGGTGGGACTTGGCAACCAGTCAATCGATTTTGACCGACATGCAGCAGTCACCTGACGCCTGTATCAGCGATTTTGCCGCTACCTTACAGCGAGAATTAGATGTAGCCGGACAGGAAGGATTCCGACAAATCAATCCTGTTAAGCAACGCCACAACACTTACCTCGGCTGTAATCTGCCCTTGGTCAACTATGCTTTTTCGCCCATCTTCTAATTGATTCTGGGCGTGGCGGCTATGCGTTTTACACCGATTCTGTGTGTCACGACTGCAGATGAAGATCAGCTTCGACTCCGCTCAGCCGATGTTCCTTGAGCGGAGTCGAAAGGAACCTCTTTAACTCACATCAAAGAATCGGTATTACACAGCACAGGCGCATGGCATGAGAATGTGGCTCGATCATCCGCTTATTGCGGGCAGGAGAAGCGTAACTCTCCCGCCCCTCTCTTTATGCCGCATGGCTAGCTTTATAGACCATCGCAGCGATCGCGCTTAGTAACCCGAGTCCCAGCAACCCCGCTAGCGGATTCCCTCCAATGCCGGTAAGCAAATCTGGCACCTTCCCAGTTGTCACGATCAAATCATTGACATCTACCTGGTAATAGGCCCACACCAACCCCCCATGCAATCCGGCAGCGGCTCCCAACAGAGTCCGTGATGTCGCAGTCTGTCTGCTTTTAATCGGGATCCGTCGAGCCCATACCAGCGTCAGCCCCAACAGTAGCAGACCTAAGAATTGAGGCCAGGTTGTAAGAATGACCGAGAGCGGACGGAAATAATGGGTGATCGCAAAAAGGGCTGCGTTGACCCAGAGCGCGATCGCGGGTGCGTAATCCTGTTCTAGCTCGAACAACAGCCATCCCCGAAATACCAACTCTTCCGCAATCCCTACCCCAAACCCGACTAAAAAGCCTTCCAGCAGATTGCTGAATACTCTATCGGTAGCGGGAGTAACCCAGACACCCCACCCCAAGGCAACTTGCAGCGCGTACAATAGCGCCACACCGAGAGCCCCTAAAACAAACGCGATTCCCCAATGCTGCCACCATGTCAGCCCGCCCCCAAAGCCAAGTGCTTGCCACGGCTTCTTGAGGTGATGAATCCGTTTCCCCCAAAAGGGTAAACCCAACGCAAATACGACAAATAGAGCGATCGGCGAGCCGATGACCGACTGGCCATCCGTAGCTCTGGACTCAAGGTAGTAAAGAGGAATGATAAAAGGGGCCGCAATCAGTATAACTGCGGCTAAGAAGCCCAAAACCCTGATAAAAGCAGGACTGCGCTGCAAGAAATGCCAATATGCTTTCAAAACTAGGCAGTTACTCCTCGGGCTCAATAGAGCTGGTTAACCCCTTTCCTTTTAAGCCTTCGCAGTAAAATTCAGCGTGCTCGAGGGCACAGATAATCACAACACCCACGCCAGAGCTATGGGCTTGCATCATGACATCCACCGCCTGAGGCATGGTTAAGCTCGGCACAACCTTCAAAAGAGACTCCACTACATACTCCATTGAGTTGAAGTCGTCGTTATGAAGCAGCACCCGATAGCGCGGGGCAGGTTTCCGAATCGTGGATGTTGAGCGACGTTCAATCGTTTCGACAGCCACACTATGCTCCTTAGTGAAACAGAACTCTGTGGAGGGTGGCATGAGCGATGCAGGCGTAGCTTGCCAGCCAGTCCTGAGCGAATGCCTCCCAATACCGTAGGTGACGGGCTAGTTTCCTTTCGAAGGCAGCCCGACAACCCGAATCAATCAGGCAATGACAGCCATGCGACCTAATGCCTATTGCCTCATGGTCCTTTAAGATTCTAGTTGAGTTTAGCAAACGTGACAAAGACTGACAGGAGAGCTACGCCAGCTTTGGTAAGCAAGACAAGCCCTTACATCAGAAAACCACACTGCCACAGGACAAGCGGCACAAGCCTAATACTGCTAGCGTGGATAATAATGGATGCAGTGGTCTTCTATCAACAAAGGAAGATGAGCCTCTAAAGAGGCCTGTAGCTTTTTAGACCAGAGCCTAGGTAATGATATAGAAGCTATGAGTTCTACACCCTACCAGGTTGTCTTCATTCAACACGAAGAGAGTTCTCTATATGGTGAGCTAATCCAGGTAATGACCGATAGAAGCACTGTTTGGCTACGTCCGCTGGCATTGTGCGTTGAAACCCCGGATCAGAAAACTTACATGGTTTTCGATGTCCGTAACGGGCCTGACATTATCTGTCCAGAGTATTTATATCAACCGGCTCTCGATGATGGCTGGTTAAGGCTGCTAGAGAAGATGAGCAACCACCAGGAAACTTGCGACTTTACCCAAGCCAATCAGCATCTTCGCTTATTTCTAAAAGCGCTATTTTAGCCCGAGAATTTATGTGGAAGATTCATCAATATTACGTCTCTCTAGCCAGGTAAAATGCCGAGGCATTACCGTAGCAGCTTGCAGTATTAACGACTACCAATTAGATGTAATCCGAAGCAGAAAAGAGAAAATAAACGATAGAAAGAGTTGTTTTGTAGGCTAGGATACCTAAAATTTTGAGAGGGCAAAGCAGCGTCTGATAATCGACCTGGCTACTCATATTCGATATGCCCTACCCGCTAGCTACAGACGTGGGACTAAGCCAATACGTCCTGCATCCATTTCGGCCATTAACAGCTCCAGCGCTTCAAAGTCAGTGTCTGGCAAATGACCTAGACGAGTTAGCTCAGAGTTAATAGCATTCTCAATGTCAGGGGTCAATCTACGTGAATACAGAGCTTTTCCTACCAGTAATCTGATCCTGCTAGAAGGATTCATAAGAGTAACCAAAAGATAGTGATATTGAGTAAATAATCTCCGATTTGATAGTTATACACTGTCAAGAAATACTCCGTGATCATGCAAAGCGCTCTGTGTGATTTATACTCCGAAAGAATGTGACCTCAGTCACATGACATTTTGTGACTAAAGCTACTTTACGTGAAAATGCTTAACAGAAACTTTACAGAAGTAGAAGACGTCATCAAGATTGCGAGAACTCACAGGTTCTGTCGTGGGCATAGCCCCGCCAGAAGCATTAACTTCGGTTCATTCAGTTACATCACAGCACAAAGCCACAACATAAGGGGAGTGGAAAATCCAATGAAAACTATTCACTCGAATTTGACGGTCGTTCAGCCTAGTGGTGTTCTCAACGCTGCTAACGCAAATGAGCTTCAGGCTCAGCTCTCTGAGCAAATTGAGTCAGAGCGCTCAGTGGGTCTGATGGTGGACATGAGCCAAGTTGAGTCTCTTGATAGTGCTGGTTTGGTTTCTTTAGTATCGGCACTACGCTTGGCCCGCAATCTTAGCAAGCGCTTCTGCTTGTGCTCTGTGCCTCCGACTATCCGGATTGTTTTTGAGCTCACTCAGCTTGATCAGGCATTCGAGTTTGTCTAAGTCATCTACCCTATATCCGATGTTTCAGCTACTAGCCTCAATAGCTGACTGCACGGATACTTAGAAGCCGAATTGCATAGCTCCGTTGATGAAGCGTTTCCGCTGGGTGTTTCCAGTCGGGAGCGTTTTTACTTTATATGTGCATTCGGCTTGACCTGGGACTGATTGCAGTAAAAAGGGCTGTAAGAAGCTTAGTCTCGGATAATTCCTATGACGATCCTCAAAAAACTAAGTATCTATACGAGCGAAGGGCGTCGATACGGCAGTCGCCCTCTCTATGCTGTTATTCTTGCAACTGCTTTAGAACAAGGGGTGTACAGTGCGATCGCACTGAAGGCGATGGATGGTTTTGGTCCACAGATGGCAATTCCCACAACCAACGGCATGGCCCTTGATTCTGATTTGCCCCTTGAAGTGAGACTCATTGACTATTCCTCCGTCATTGAACCATTTCTAGATAACTATCAGGAGATGCTATCAAGCTGCCTCGTTACGTTAGAAGATGTTGAAGTGGTTCAATCACCCGCTCCTCCAACTTTCTCCTCGGTCGTGTCGGAACCAGAGATGGCGGACGGTATCAATCAAGATTATTAGTCTTGGGCTTTTGCTAAAAAAATAGCGAATGGAAAACCAGGTCATTATGTTTGCGAAGAAACTTTTCCCGGAACAGTTATCGTGTAGATGAAAGAGGAACTGTATTGCTCTGAAAATTGTGGACCCGAGAAAGTCTGGCTGATTTAATCAGCGAGGAAGCATGTGCTAATCAGCGAGGCAGTTTTCATGTATGGACTCATTAATCGTGCAATCCAGGACATGCTTTGCGAACAATTCGGGGAGGAAGCCTGGGCCGAAATTCGGCAACATGCAGGGATCCAGGAGCGATTTTTTTTAGTCCTTGAGCCCTATCCGGATGAAATTACTCATAAACTCGTGGCGTCGGCGAGTCAAGTTCTCAGCGTATCCCCTTCCGAAATCATGCAGGCTTTTGGTCATTACTGGATAAGGTATACAGGGACCGTCGGATATAAAGAGATCATCGAAATGGGAGGCGAGTCGCTGAAAGAGTTTCTGCAAAACTTGGATGACCTACACTCGCGCGTTGGCATTCAGTTTCCTGCCCTTAAGCCTCCTTCCTTCGAATGCGAAGAAGTTGATGATGAAACCCTTGAGGTTCACTATGCATCAAGTCGTAAGGGACTCGCCCCTATGGTTGTTGGGTTAATTGAAGGATTAGGAAGTAAGTTCTCTACTGAGGTGGAGGTTACACAAACCGCTAGTAGGGAATACGGCGCCGAGCAAGACACTTTTCAAATCAGGTACAAGGCCCAGTAACCATGCCTGCTTTCCAATACGCGCTGACTCCTGAGCTGCTGGATGAGGTTTTTCCGTTTCATTTAGTTTTTGACACCTCACTCGCGATCGCTCAAGTGGGGCATGCTCTCGCAGGTATTCTGCAGCAGTCTGTGGTAGGCAAGCAGTTCAGTCATGAGTTCACCATTCTCCGCCCCAAGCTAACGGTTAGCGTTGAGGCCATTTTAAGCAAGAAAAATCAGCTATTTTTCGTCAAGCATCACCACAGTCCACTGCAATTGAAGGGGCAGATTGTTTTTTCACAAGAAGAGAACGTCTTGCTGTTTCTATGTTCTCCTTGGGCTGCGGATTCGACGATTTTGCCGCAAATTGGCATCCGATTGAAGGATTATGCTATCCACGATTCGATGATTGATTATCTGCTTTTGCAAAGAACCCATCAGACAGCCCTTGAAGATCTCAAAAAAGTCAACCAAGAGCTGCTGCAAAAGTATGCAGAACTGGAGGAAAGCCTAAATACCCAAAAACTGCTTGCCGCCTCTACAGCCGAGCAGTTTCAGCGTTCCAGCACATTGCTAGAGGAACTGAAAGAGACACAGGCAAAGCTGCTACAGGCTGATAAAATGTCGGCGTTGGGATGTTTGTCGGCAGGTATTGCCCACGAGATCAATAATCCAACTAGCTTTTTGTATGGCAATATCCCTCACGCGCAGGAATATTTCCAAAACCTTTTGGTCATTATCGAAACCTATCAGAAAGCGTATCCTTTGCCCGACAAGCATGTAGCTAGACAGCTGCGGCAACTAGATTTTGCATTTATCAAACGCGACCTTCCCACACTCCTCAATTCCATGATGGTGGGGGCGGAGCGAATTATTGATATCGTCAAGTCGCTGCAGTCGTTTTCGCGGGCTAATGAGGCCTATAAGAAGGCTGTCAATATCCATGATGGCATTAACAGCACTTTGACGATTCTGAACAGTCGCTTGAAGGCTGCCGGCCATCGGCCTGCGATCACAGTCGTCCAAGAATATGCTGATTTACCGCTGGTAGAGTGCTATGCTGGCCCGCTTAATCAGGTTTTTATGAATTTGATCGTGAATGCGATTGATGCCTTGGAGGAGCGATCGCACATGCAACCGAACGTTGCTGGTCCCCCTCAACTGACCGATAACTTTTCCCCCAATGGCTCCTCAGTGACCGATTGGCACCCCACCTTAACGATCAAAACCCAACTGCTGCCAGAAAACTGGGTGCAAGTTTTGGTTCAGGATAATGGCATGGGAATTCCCCACAATATTCAGCAGCGTATCTTCGAGCCGTTTTTTACAACGAAAGCAGTGGGCAAAGGAACAGGGCTAGGCATGTCTATCAGCTATCAAATTGTGGTTGATCAGCATAAAGGTCGTCTGTCCTTTGAGTCTCAGGAAGGTATGGGCACCTGGTTTAAAGTTGAGCTACCGACCCAACCCTCGGAACAATCACACGCGACAGTTCAGGTAACACGCTCTGAATAAAGAATGAAGCGACCCAATATTTGATATTGTCAGGCTAGGCGAGCTGTCCTGTATGGCTTGGCTCTGAGGGACGGTTGCCAGAAATCATCGATCTGGATTGAGATCGGGTGTCGTGCATAGACTAAAGGGTCCATTGCGATGAGTGTTGACGATAAGCAATTTCATGATGAGCTAGAAAAGGCCCGCTCTTATGCGCGTTCGATCTGTGCTGAGAAGGGCGAAAAATCTCCTGAGTGCGCAGCTGCTTGGGATGCGGTAGAGGAAATGCAGGCTGAGATCTCGCATCAGCATCAAGAACCTGAAAAAACCAACTTTGACCAATACGTTGAAGCAAATCCCGATGCCCCAGAAGCACGCATCTATGAGGATTAACGCTCGGTTTCCAGTCAAATTAAGGTTTGAACTGCTGGGCGTAGAACTGAGCATAGCGCTGGCCATAGCTCAGCAGCTCATCGTGAGTGCCTGATTCCAGGATGTTGCCCTTTTCTAAAAAGATAATGCGATCCGCTTCCCGAACAGTGCTGAGTCGATGCGCGATGATAAACACCGTACGATTTTTCATCGCCCGCTCTAGCGCCTCCTGAACTAACGCTTCTGATTCAGAGTCGAGGGCTGAGGTCGCTTCATCCAGAATTAGAATGCGTGGATTAAAGTAAAGGGCTCGGGCGATCGCGACTCGCTGCCGCTGTCCTCCCGATAAATTCACACCCCGTTCGCCGACCCAAGTGTGATAGCCCTGCGAGAAACGACTGATAAAGTCATGGGCATTGGCAATTTTAGCCGCCGTCTCAATTTGTTCAAAATTAGGATTGATTTCGCCATAGGCGATGTTCTGGGCAATATTGCCAGAGAACAAGGTGATATCTTGAGGCACGATGCCAATCTGCCGCCGCAGGCTATCTAAGGTAACTTCACGAATATTCGTCCCATCAATTAGCACTTGTCCTGCATCGGGATCGAAGAATCGCATTAAGAGATTCACAAGCGTCGTCTTCCCGGCCCCGGAACTCCCGACCAGCGCTAAGACCTCGCCTGGATAAACGCGCAGATCAAGATTTTGCAAAACAGGTTTACCGGGTTCATAGGCAAAGTCAACCTGATGGTATTCGACTTTGCCAGTAACGGCAGGCAGGGGGGTTGCATCTGGCTTCTCAGCTAAAGATGGAATAATGCCCATTAGCTCAAATATGCGTTCAACGGAAGCTTCCGTTTGGCGAAATTCGTTGTAGTGCTGCGTGACCAAATCAATTGGATGCACGAGCAGCGCGATCGCCGCTAAAAATACCAGGAATGCCTCAGGGGTCAGATTGCCTTGGGAAATTTGCCAGCCACCTAAGAAGAACAGCAGCATAATGCTGACTGCTTCCAAAAAGCCCACTACGGGATACTGCAGCGCCTTCAGCTGCTCAGCCCGATAGCGAACATTGCGGTTATGAATCGCCTCTTGTTTGAAACGCTGCACTTCGTAGTCTTGCGCGGCAAAGGCTTGTACCAGTCGCATGCTGCCAAGCACCTCAGTCAGCAAAGCCGATAAATTGGAAATTTGGTTCTGACTTTTACGGGAGAGATGCAACAGTCGGTGCCCAAATTCACCGATTAACCAGGCCATTAGGGGGGCCAAGACAAGCCCTGCGAGAGTCAACTGCCAGTTGAGATACACCATATAGATGGGAATTGCGATGAGCTGCAGCACGCAGGACGTAAACTGCTGGGTCTTGTGCAAAGCTTCACCGATGCGGTCAATGTCTTCGGTCAAGCGATAGCTTAAATCCCCAGTTTTGGTTTGCTCGTAGTAATCCAATCCCAGTTGATGCAGGTGAGCATAAACAGCCTGCCGCAGATCGAGCGCGACATCCAATGCCCCCCGGAGCATAATGACGTTTTCCCAATACTGAAAGATGCTGCGCACTAGGAAAACCAACATGGCGAGTCCCAGCCAGTAAACAATGCGCGGCACATCTCCCTGACCGATATGTTTCACGACGTGGTCCGCTGTTGGCAGCAATAGCACTGTCGATAAGACGTAGCCCACAATGCAGACAAAGCCCAGAATGAATTTGCCGCGATGGGCCCGAATGAAGGGCAGTAGTCGCCAGTAGCTCGAGCGTTTAGAGGGCGCAGCTAGGGTCACGGCGTTATGGTTCCTCGCTCAGAGTCCAAAGCTGGGGATGGGGATGGCACATCATCCCGCTCCAAATTTTGCAGAATCAGCCGCGCAATCCGTTGCGAAGCTCCAGGAGTTCCTAGACGAGTTCGTCCGTTTTCGACACAAGCAGCCAGGTAGTCCTGATCTTGAAGCGTTTTCTGTAGACACTTAGCCGCTTCTTGTAGCGTTTGCTGGGTTGCTGGCCCGGTGCCAATGGTTTGAGCCGAAAGTCCCAATAAACGATCCTGGGCCTCCGCGAAGGCATAGCAGAACTGCGGCCCCTTGCCTGGAATCTGAATTACCGGCTTGCCCAGCGCTACTGCTTGGTCTACTGCCAGTCCAGCCATGCCAATCACTAAAGTGGTATTGCAGATGATGTCATTGAAGGCATCGTCGTAGCAGCGGATTTCGGCGATCGCTCCCCCCTCTACGGACGTAAATAGCCGTCCGGTCTCATACTGCCAACCCATCTCAGCCGCAATCCCGCCAATTTTGTGCATCAACGTCGGCACCAGTGCCGCCCGGAACTGGACGCGGTCCCCCATTAGCTGAACGGCTTCTTGGACAAACTGCATCTGTAGCTTGAAGTTACGCACCGCTTCGGGCAAACGCGAGCCTGGCAGGAGCGCCACCATCGGTATATCCGGCAGCAACGCAATGTCTTTGCCCTCGGGCACGAGCCAATCCAAAGACGGAATGCCGCCGAAGTGAATCTTCGCAAACCCCTGTTTAGTCAAATCCTTTGCAGTGTACGGGTCGCGGGTAACGATCGCGCGGCAGCGATGCGATCGCACAACAAAGCGCATCACAAAATCTGTCTGCAAATGTCCTTCGTACAGCGCCGAGAGACAAGAAATAAAGGAAATGAATGGACGACCACTCAGATAGGCAAAGCTTTGGCCGACTGAGTCCCCCGTAGCGTGGACTAAGTCATATTGAGGGGCATGGCGACGAACTGCCCGTAACTGCCGCAGCGTCAGTCCCAGCAATCCTGCCTGAATATCGCGCAACAACAGCCAGCGATTGCCATAGGTAAACCCACCCGACGGTAATATTTGCGTTGGCCCCAGAATCGGAATGTTTAAACGACGATAGGCATTGCCTTCCCCCACAATTGGAATCGCCGCAATCTCAATGGCAGGGGCAATCTCTCTCAACGTGCGAATTACATGGGCTGAGTGGTTATCTTCACCGTGACCATTACTGATGAATAAAACCCGCTTGGGCATAAGAGCCATTCGCTTAGATAAGGAGCAGATGACAGTGTATCATCTGGCGCTGTCAGGGTGCTTGGAGTTGGGGAGTAGGAGTAGATGGGTAGATGGGTAGATAAAGGGTGTATTCGGGACGGCCATGTACCTGTCGGGATGCTTGATGGCGAATTCGCGATCGCTAACAAACTGGATTCTGGGTTGAACCTCATTTCACAGCGTTAGGCTATCCTTGAATCCAAGTTTCTATCCAGACTGTGGTTGTGAGAATTTTGAATGCACATTGTCCGTCTTGTTCGCTGCCTGCATTGAAAATGCGATGGTTGCTGTTGGTAATGGCCAGCGTGACAATATTTGCGGGAGTGGAGCTGTGGGTCGGTTTTATTAGCCATAGTCTGACCCTACGGGCAGACTCCGGACATATGTTGACTGACGGATTGGCCATTGGGATTGCTTTGACCGCAACATGGGCAGCGCGCCGATCGCAGTCTGTCCTCCATGGCAATCATCGCTACGAGTTGTTGGCGGCACTCATCAACGGGCTAGCATTGCTAGCGATGTCGCTCTGGATTGGACGCGAGGCATTGTCTCATCTGCATGGACAGCCGACTGAGATCCTCAGTCTACCCATGCTGATTACGGCAGTGTTGGGGCTGCTGGTCAATGGATTGAACCTCTACTGGTTGCATGGTGATCTGCAAAATGACCTGAACCTGCAGGGCGTTTTTCTGCATGTTGTGGCCGATCTTTTGGGCTCCGTTGGCGCTATCTTGGCCGCGATCGCGGTGGTTTTTCTGCAGTGGACATGGGCCGATACGCTGATTGGGACAGCCGTGGCGCTGATGATTGCCGTGGGAGCAGTGTCTCTTCTGTGGCAGAGCTTGAAGCGGCTATTCAATCCAGCATCCTCAATTGTCAGCTCACCGGCTCAGCTCCAGGAACTGGGATGGCTAGAAGTGGGTAGTGCGGAATTGTCTCGGTTGATTGAGTAAGCGATGTCAGGCGGGTGATGCAGTCGTCATAATGCAATCATAGTCGGGCGTTGAATAGAACCAAATGGTTGCCAGTTTGTCCGTAATGTAAGTTACGCCTGCTGTAGCTTTTGGTGTGATCAGTGTCACGGTTGTCTGGATAGCCTGAAACTGAACCTTCATGTCAACGACGAGCGCACTCACCTCATGCGGGATTTGGATCTTTACCCTAGACCCCAAATCTAGCCAGTCGTGAATGCATTGGTATGCCCGGCAACGTTGTTCGATTGCTTTACTGAAACACTTCACGAATCACTTATGAAGACATCCTGCGATCGCCTGTTCCGACATTCCATGGCTGTCTTGGCCCTGATGGGATTAGCAGCCTGTACGGGAGGCTCCTCTGGAACCGATGGGACTACTACCGCCGAGGATCCTTCTGGAAGCTACAGCGGATTTGAAGTCAACGTATTGTTTGGGAGCGCTCTCCGCGATTTCTGCGAAGAGGCAGCTGAACAATTCAACCCGCAAAATCCTCAACTGGAGAGTGGCGAAGCATTCTACGTGACGTGTGAGGCAGCGGGCAGTGGGGATGTGGTCAATCAAGTCCTTACCTATGCCCAGCAGCTGCAGTCGGGCGCGATCGCAGCCGATGATCCAGGCTTGCCTAGCCTGATTTCGGTGGACGGTGAAATCTACCATGGGCAGCTCATTTACCAGATGGAGCAGCTGTTTCCAGGACAAGGGTACGTTCCTCAGATTACCGATGCGCCGCTGATGGCTTACAGCCCGATGGTGTTCATGACGCGAGAGGATTTGGCACCGAGCGTCCAATCGGTGGATGATTTGTTTGTAGCCCTGACCACAGCAGAAACGCATCAAGATCTAGATGCGGGAGGTCCAGCGCAGGCAATTCACTATGTTCACACCGCTCCGACGCGATCGAACTCGGGTCTGCAAACCTTGGTGTCTCAGTTTGCGTCGGTATCTGGCAAGCGACCTGAAGACTTGACGGCTGAGGACGTCACCGCCAACCAGGCCGAAATCCAAAAAATTCAGGAAAAAATCACCCGCTATGGTGTTTCGACCAGTTCATTAGCCAAAGCCATGGCGCAAAATGGCCCTTTTTGGGCCTCAGTGGGGTCGGTATACGAGTCTTCGGTCATCTCGGTCAACAGCCATCTCGATCCGGGCGCCCCTCGTTACCAGGCGGTGTATCCCAAGTCCACATTTACATCCAACATGCGTGGCATCCTGCTCGACACACCTTGGGTGGACGATCGCGAACAAGAGGCTGCCGAGCAGTTCCTGGACTACCTGCTAGAGCCCGGCACCCAAGCATTAGCGACTGAGCTAGGACTGCGACCTGGAACTCCCGGTGTGGAGTTAAGCACCAAATTCACGCCGGACTTTGGTGTTGATCCTCAAGCCAGCTACGACTCTTACCGGCCACCCGAGCCGGCTGTCGTCGAGGCGATGCTGACGACCTGGTCCGATTTTGCTAAAAAGCCCTCGCTCGTGGTCATTGTGGTGGACTCCTCTGGATCGATGCGGGGCAATAAGCTGCCAGCGGTACAAAACACCCTGCAGACTTACATCAACACCCTGGGTCCCAATGATCAGGTGGCGCTGATCGAGTTTGACGATACGATTCAATCGCCTGTGCAAGTAGATGGGACGCCGGAAGGGCAAGAGCGAGGACTCGCCTTTATCAACAATCTCCGGGCCGATGATGGCACCCGTCTGTATGATGCATCGCTGGAGGCACGTGACTGGCTACGGGAGAATCGCCGGGAAAACGCGATCAATGCCGTATTGGTCCTGACAGACGGCGAGGATTCTGGCTCTGACCTTGCCTTCGACAGCCTGTTAGCAGCTCTCAAGGAAACTGACTTTTCGACTGATGAGCGGATTGCGTTCTTTACCGTAGGCTATGGCAACGAAGGAGACTTTAACCCCGATGTGCTGACCACAATCGCCGAGCAAACCGGGGGCTATTATGCCAAGGGCGACCCCGACACCATCGCTCGTCTCATGCAAGACATTCAACTGGAATTCTAAGAGGGAGATCCCATTCGTGAAACTTGCTAATCCCTTGGCCTATCCTCTCGCGGTCCTGGCAGGTGGAGTGTTCTTAGTGGCTGGCGTGCGTTTCGCCCGCCTACCCAGTTTCGTTGCCCTGCCAGGAGCCATCGCGATCGCCACAGCTGGGGCTGCGGTTCTCAAGAGTCGTGAACCAGAAACCTTAGGACTCGATAATCCCAGCTTAGAGAAGGAACTGCAGCAGGCGCGTCAGCAAGTAGGCCAACTAGTAGAACAAGCCACTGATCTGAAAGCCGAGTCTGTCAACCTGCTGACAGAAACCCATCAGGTTGAACTCTTGGGTATCGTGCAGTATGCCTGCGACCACATCCAAGATTTACCGGCCAAATTAGAGCAGCTTATCAAACGACTCAACCACAAAGGTGCCATCCTCTCAGTTGACGATTTGCAGAAGCAACTCCGTGAGGCTGAGCAGAAGCAGCGTACTAGTACAGGCACAGCCAAAGCTCAGTGGAGCCGACTCGTCGCCAGCCTACAGCGCAATATCGAACTGGCTCAACAAGGCGAGGATGCCCGGGAAGCTCAGGTTGTGAGCCTGTCTACCCTGATTGTGGATGCGGGTGGCGTGTTGCAGCAGCTGCAGAATAAGCTGCGGTCGGCTGACCTCAGTAGCGATCGCCAAACCGACGAGCTCCGCGAACTAGGGCTCGAACTCAACAACATGCAAGAAAACATGGATGTCTTATTGACCTCATAAGAACGATCTAGACGGCTTGATTTGTTAATGAAGGATGCTGTGCGAGAGGTGAAAACGTGAGCCGAATTATTCTGACCACATGGGGTTCACTGGGCGATTTGCATCCTATGATTGCCTTGAGCTTAAGGTTGCGCGATCGCGGCCACGCTATCGTGCTAGCAGCGCCAGAGAACCATCGTGCGAAGGTTGAGTCTTTAGGGTTGCCGTTTCATGCCCTTCGCCCTGAGCTGCCGATCGATCCGCAAATGATTGAGCGAGTCATGGATCCGCAAACAGGTCCCGAGATTGTTCTGAAAGAATTGGTTTTGGGCCATGTACGAAATATGTACGACGACCTGATGGCGATCGCTAAAGACGCGGATTTCCTGATTGCCCACGAAATTGTTTATGCAGCGCCCGCCGTTGCCGAAGTGCTGAAACTACGGTGGGCGACCTGCACACTAGCTCCGGCAACAT
This sequence comes from Leptolyngbyaceae cyanobacterium, assembly GCA_050330865.1. Lineage (GTDB taxonomy): Bacteria > Cyanobacteriota > Cyanobacteriia > Phormidesmidales > Phormidesmidaceae > SIO1E4. The sequence goes on along the minus strand of JBHJHM010000063.1, from coordinate 108,983 downwards.
TCTTCTCTGCCTACGAGCCGGTTGTGACTTCGGTCTACCCGGCTGTGGCACAGCTATACCATTTGGGACCGCTGATTAACAGATGGGTTATAAACTTCGCAAAACTAATAACGCATCCTTGGGGTAAGCCCCTGTACCAACTCCGCAAAGAGCTGGGATTAGCGCCCATCCAGAACCCCATTGTTGGCAACGACAAGTATTCTCCTCACCTAGTTCTGGCCTTGTTTTCGTCGCTATTCGGTAAGCCTCAACCTGACTGGCCCCCTCATACCGTGACCACGGGCTTCACGTTTTACGACGGCAAACAGGAGCAGAGTCTCTCGCCAGAACTAGACGCGTTCTTGCATGCGGGTTCCCCGCCCCTAGTCTTTACCTTGGGGTCTGCAGCTGTTAAGGTTGCCGGTGATTTTTATGCTGAAAGTGCGCAGGCTGCAATCAAACTGGGGCATCGTGCGGTGCTCTTGCTCGGGGAGAATGCCCCCCCCTCTAATCTACCTGCGAATATCTTTACCAGTGGCTATGAGCCCTATTCAGACCTCTTTCCACGCGCCCGTGTGATTGTTCATCAAGGGGGCATTGGCACAACTGCTCAAGCCTTGAGGGCGGGGCGCCCAACCCTCATTACGCCGTATAGTCATGACCAACCAGACAATGCCATGCGAGCCCTAAAATTAGGGACTTCGCGCACAATTGAGCGTCAACAGTATGCAGCCTCCCGAGTAGCAGAGGAATTACGGATATTGACCGAGACTCCCAACTACATGACCGAAGCGGCGGCGGTTGGGCGCTTGGTAAGAGCAGAGAAGGGAATCGAGGCAGCCTGTGATGCCATTGAGAAGCAGCTTGCAAAAGCTGCCGTGATGTTGTGAGGTGAGTTGCTTAAACAGACGATGCCGCCAACGAAAGATTCGGATTGGGAACATCAGGGCCATGGCCGTCGGGTGTTCTAGCTAACGATTTCAACTAGAGAGTTTGCAGCCACAAGCGGGAGATTAAGCTCATGAAACAAGGTCCTCGGATGGCAATTTCAGCCGCGATCGCGCTAGCGTCTCTGGGGTTGGCCTATGTGCCCTTGCCCGGCGTCAGCAAGACAATTACGGTCGTCAGCGGTTCGGAACTACAGGAGCCACTGGCTGTTTTGGAACAGCGGTTTGAAGCAGCCAACCCCAATATCAATCTGACTATTGAGATTCAAGGCTCGCAAGACATGGTCAACAACTATGTCGATGATCGGAACGATTTCACCCCTACTGTTCTCATTCCTGCAAATGGACAGCTACTGGATGAGCTAGCTCAGCGCTGGACAACACAGCAAGGGGGCGAGCCGTTTTACGATGCACCGCAGCCGGTTGCCAAAACCATGCTAGTTGCTGTCGTCTGGCCCGAACGCGGGGACGCCTTATTCAATAACGGTCAATTTCAATGGTCCCGTTTGGAAGAGGCGATCGCTCAAGGTACCTGGTCGGCTCTGGGAGGTAATCCTGACTGGGGCAGCTTTGACTTCGCTACAACCGATCCCGGACGCTCGAATAGCGGTCAGCTTACCCTAACGCTCTGGTCTCAAGAAAAGTTAGGCTCGCAGTCTTTGACCTTAGCCAATCTGAACACGCCCCCCGTCGAAGAGCTCTTTGGTCTCGTGAAGAAATCGGTATATCAGCCCCCCCGCTCCACTGACATCTTGCTCCAGGAGTTCATTGCGCGGGGACCAAACGACGCTGATATCGCTATGGTGTACGAGAGCATTGCCCTTTTCCGCTGGGATCAGGCCGCCCAAAGTCAGGACAAGCCCTACCAAATCTACTATCTGGATCCTACGATTGAGACCGTCTCGACTGCGGCGATCGCCCGTCGTGACGTTAGCGCTAGTGATGCTAACGCCGGTCGCGAATTCATCGAGTTTCTCACCGAGCCTGAACAACAGGCTATCTTTGTCCAACACGGCTTCCGCCCAGTGAACACCAGCGTCGATTTACAAACCGTTCCCAACAGCCCCTGGAGCCAAAACATCCCCGGCGTCGAAGTTCAACCCTCCGGACAAGCAACCACACCGCCAGATCGTGAGCTGATCACCGAAGTCGTTCGTCTCTGGCAGCGAGCGAATTAAGGAATAGGGCGTTCTTGGTTCTTGGTTCTTGGTTGGTAATTGGTAATTCTTAGATCTTGCACCCAGCTGGCCATGCCCAGACATCCGCGCCGAGTCGAAACCTCAGCGCTCACTGAGACAAGTCCCTAAAGGGACTATCAAAGGCTAAACCCATTGATGCATAAGTATTACACGCCCTTCAACCCCTTTAGTGGGTTTGAGTCAGTGAGCCCTGACACTTTCAGTGCAGGGCGGTGTTTAGCGGTTTCCCGGCCAAGTGCAAGCTTTGAGTAATTGATAATTGGTTTAAGGTTCAGAGTTTAAGGTTCTGCTGCCCGGATGCCCTTCACCCTTTACCTTCCGCACACTACCCACTCCCCCCACTCCCTCACCCCTTCCACCCATCTACTCTGGCTCGCTACCCTCTTCAGGGTCTTCCTCTATCTGTGCCGTCTCTGCAGGCGGATAGATAACTTCGGTGACCATGCCGGGTTGTCCTAATGCTTTGGCTGGGCCTTCGTTAAAAGAAACAAGGACACCCCCCGCGTTGCCGGAGCGGATGATGATTTGTTTCTGAGCAGTCCACGTGCGGTCTTCGCCAGCTTTGAGGATGCCTTCAAAGACCACCTCATCATCGGCAATAATGCGCATCCAGGACTGGTCTTCCATTTTCATGCCTAAGCGTACGGGGGCACTGGCGACTGCCGCAGACAGTACTTCAGCATCCACTTCTGGATTACTGCTGATCTCGTCCGACTCCCCTTCCGCAGGGAGCGTTACTTCTTCGGCTGCCTCGCCCTCCAGCACAGGAAGAGTACTGCTGCTACTGTAGACGGTGCGCTTCAAGGTATAGGAAAGGGCACTAATCGCGATCGCAATCACAATGGCGTAGATAGCGTACAAATGCAGCGGACGCAGTTGCGGCATGAGCGAAATTTGCCAGAAGGACTGCGAACTTTGCCCGTGAGCAGGCGCAAAATACTGACTTGCCAGAGCCTCACCGTCCAGTCCCAGACTATCGCCAAAGCGGCGAATGAGTGCTCGCGTGTAAACTGGCTCGGGCAGTTGATTGACCTGAGCCGATTCAATCGCCTGAAGTAAGCTAGGCCGAATCAACGTCTTCTCGGCGAGGACTTCGTAAGAGAGCGCATTGGCTTCGCGTACTTGCCGTAAATGATGGCCAATATAGGCCAATTGCTCTCGGTATAGGTGATTTAGGTCGGGAGACTGTCGCTTCATCAAACCTCTCGGCGGTGTAAGAACCTATGTAGTTGTACGCGTCTGAAATTTGCAATCTCGAATTCAGTATCTGGCTAATCCTCCCACTTGGGAAGCCCCTCAAGTAACCATTTGCACATTGCTTTTCAGTTTTGAGCCCATCCAGAGTGCTGAATCGCTTCCCCAGAAAGCTCTGCTGACAGTTTTTGGAGCGACTGCTTTTTACGGGGTCCGTGGCCGGGAAGCGCAGGCAACGCCCAGCTTTTCTTGCACCTGCTGCAATTGAGCGATTTCAGTAATTGCGAGCGATCGTACCTGTCCCGTGGCTAGGTTGCCCAGCTGTAGTGGCCCAATCGCGATGCGATGAAGTCGCTTGACGGAGTACCCCAACTGCTCCGCAACCCGACGAATTTGACGGTTGCGACCTTCCCGCAGAACAACCTCCAGCTCGGTCTGATCAGAGCCTGTAGACGCGACAACCGTCACCTCAGCGGGAAGCGTTTTGCGGCCCTCTAGCATGACACCCTGACGCCACTGACGGATGGCAGCAGCACTCGGGCACCCTGCCACCGTGACTCGATACGTTTTGGGAATGTGATGGCGGGGATGCGTTAGACGACACGTCAATTCCCCGTCATTGGTCAGCAGCAGGGCTCCCGTCGAGTTGAAGTCCAAACGCCCGACTGGGTGAATCCCGGTTCCTTGGCGTAGCGATTCGGGCAAAAACGCCAGAACTGTCCTGCGATCGCGGGGATCTTTGCAGCTGGACAACACTCGTTTCGGTTTATTCAGTAGAAAATAGTGATGTTCGGGACGATTTCGAGCCGATAGTATACGCCCGTCCAGTTCAATGCGATCGCAAGTGGGATCAGCCTTTTGCCCCAGATGGGCTACTTCCCCGTTTACCCACACCCGTCCCGACTGAATCAATCCCTCAGCCTGCCGCCGAGACGCTACTCCCCACTGCGATAAAACCTTTTGTAACCGCTCTGCCATCGCAATACCAGAATCGCTCAACACCCTTTAACAAGATTATGAGGACAGTCTTTGGCGCTTTTGATAACCGTCCTGCGCAATGATGGCCTCTTTCAGAGACCAGCAAGCAATCATATACAGCGTCCAAAATATGTTTAGCAGATAAAGCATAAGGCTTTCGGTCGCATTGTTAATAAACACAATTGTAAACAGGGCTAGGGGCCATAAATAGGCTCCGGATTCAGCCTTATAGGCCAGTCGAAAGACTCGTGCCCACGCCTGAACTGCACTCATCAAATAGAAAAAGAAACCAACCATCCCGAAATCAATAATCAAGTCATACCAACCATTGTGAGCATGAGCTGGAATAAATCCGAGACCGGCGAATATGCCAGTCTCCCAAAAAACACCCCGGCCATAACCAAAGAGTATTCTTTGAGGAATGTACACATCGCGTAGGCGTTCCCAAATCAAGGTCCGTCCTGACAACGTTGGATCACGACCGAGGGCGATAAAAATCTGATCCCAAAACGTAGTCAGTCCTAGAATGCCACACGCCACTACCACCACGACTGCATACAGCAATAGAACTGTTTTAGTGCCCTGCCACCGATACTGCTTGTACGTAAAAATGACTATCGTAATTGCGGCTAAGAGAACCTGACCTGTTTTAGACGTCGATAGAAGAATCAGCAAAATACAGAAGCCCATGCCCAAATAGTGCCAAGGACGACGCTCTCGCGGGTCTAAAACCTGCACTAAAAAACTGGCAGTTCCCAACGTCATGACGCTGGAGAAATAATTTTTGTGGGAGAAAACGCCCCGCCAAGCGCCGGGATGAATAGCATCTTGATGAATTCCGACTGCGGGCACCAGTCCAATATAAAAGAGGCTAACGACGGCACCAATTCCCAGGGCGATCGAAATCAGGCGAACCTGTTGTTGCAATGTAAATCGAGTAGCGACAAATAAAGCCACCAAAACGCATTGAATATACTCGCCTCGCAGCCCAGTTATCGTGGCACTCGGCCTTAGCGACCAGGCAAATGAAGCAAACACAATGAGATTGAAGCAGACCAAGAATAAGTCACTTTGCAGCACCCGTAGCGTGGCTTTGTAACGAGCTGCTAGGCGGATGAAAATGATAGCTGGAATGCTATATCTGATGAGTGTGATAATCGTCCCCGGGAATCCCATTGGGACAAAGATATTGCTCGTGAAGACTAACCCAAAAACAGCAACGATCTTATCCAGCAGGATACGATCAACCATGCCGGGAGTAACTTCATTTTTAATAGCATCAAAAGTGCGATCGCGCGTTTCCATAACTGTTCAATAATTCAGTACTTCAGCCGCGAACTAAGGTGATCTTTGAAAAAGAAAATACCCAGAAAATTGTCTATGGTAGGTTGAGCTGCAGCGCTAGCGAAACCCAACAGAGCAGGCTATTGGCAATGTTGGGTCTCGCTCCTCGACGCCAACCTACAGTGGTACATTCATCTCTGGAAATCTCCTAATTGCTAGCAGTCAACCGAAACGGTTTGAGGATGGTGTGAGTTCAGCATTCGAGTGCGCTACAGTCAGCTGACTAAGCGGAAAACCAGCAAGAGAGTTCCCAATCAATACTATGCTTCTGAGTGTATTGCTTGCCGGTCAAAGAAGTGCCCTCAGACAAATCTAATAAACTATTTTGCTGCGTGCACCTAACCGATCCGGATTTTCTCGCTTTTTATGCCTGTAAACTCTAGTTTCAGATGCTCACACTGTAGCAAATATAGCGATAACCGACTGCTTCAGGCCAGGTGATAAATTCGTTCAGGCCTTTGAGGGGAGCGGCTGGCTTCTACTTTCTAATGTCAAGTGATGCTGCGGATATCGTGTGTCTATTCAAGGACTAATTATCAACTGTAATGATTATATAAAGAACGCGTACTGGGACTGGCTCCCGCGATCGCTCCTACCCCATGCTTTACGTAGAATCATCGGCTCGATAGGAAAGTTGCAGGATCCAGGTGTATCCAATATGGAGAAACAGTAGGGCATGATTTCGCAAGAAGGGTGTGCCATTAGTGATTAATATTATGAGCGTCGGGCGATTGCTGCCTCGCCTCGATCGACGCTGCATCATCATGGCTACTTTCAGAATGGCTACTTTCAGATGTTGGACGGTTGGCTTCGAGCTGGCCGCGATGAAGTAACGGGAGAGCTTAGTGTGAGCGACAAAATTGGAGTGGTCACTATCGGTCGTAATGAGGGAGAGCGGTTGATTCGCTGTTTTCAATCGCTGCAGGCACAGTTGCCGACAGACATGCCGATTGTTTATGTCGATTCGGGCTCTACTGACGGCAGCGTCGAGAAGGCTAAGGCTATGGGCATTGAGGTCGTCGATCTAGATATGACGGTTCCTTTCACGATGCCCCGAGGCCGCAATGCCGGATTTCAGCATCTTCTAGCCAACCATCCCGATTTGGAGTTTGTTCAATTCATTGATGGCGACTGTGAGCTCCTGCCTAATTGGCTTGATACAGCATTGGCGTTCATCAAGCAAGATCAGCAGCTAGCGGTTGTCTGCGGTCGTCGTCGTGAGCGGTTTCCTGAAAAGTCTCCTTATAATCGGCTAGCTGAAATGGAGTGGAATACCCCCGTTGGCGAAGCCGATGCCTGTGGCGGCGATGCCCTGATGCGGGTTACTGCCATCAAGGAAGTGGGCGGCTACAACTCAGCCATGATTTGTGGTGAAGAGCCAGAAATGTGTATTCGCCTGCGGCGTAAAGGATGGCGCATTTGGCGGATTGATGCTGATATGACCTTGCATGATGCCGCTATGCTGCAATTCGGCCAATGGTGGAAGCGCTCAATCCGAGGGGGCTGGGCTGTGGCCGAGGGCTACGTTATGTATGGCAACTCTCCTGAGCAGTACATGCTGCAGCAGTATAAGAGTGGATGGCTGTGGGGGCTGATCATTCCTAGCCTTAGCTTAGCCTTGGCGATTCCCACACGGGGTTTAAGCCTGCTGTTGCTACTGGGATACGGTCTCTTGGCAGGCAAAATTTACCAGTATCGTTCCCGAGTCTATGGCGATGCTCCGGCAGAAGCGCGTTTGTATGCGGTCTACTGTGCCTTATCGAAGCTGCCACAAATGATCGGTCAGGCTAAGTACTGGCTAAATCGGATGCAAAATAAGCCAGCCACCCTGATTGAATATAAGGAGTCAACGGCAGCGCCACCCACTTCCTAAGACCACAGTTTTTTATCGTTGAGTGTAGGGTTTGATTATTTTAGAGGTTAATTATTTATGGCAAATGTGCTGAAAGCAGCCGTGATTGGTGCAGGGGCAATATCCAAAGAGCACCTTTCATTTCTCCACGAGACCAAACAGGCCAGGTTGGTGGGGGTCTGCGATCTTTCACCCGCTGCCGCCAAGTATGGCGCCAAACGCTATGAAGCTGAAGGTGCATATACGAACTATCAGGACATGTTGGCCCAGGCATCCCCCGAGGTTGTGCATGTGCTGACGCCACCCCACACGCACAAAATGATTGCCACCGATTGCTTAAAGGCTGGCGCTCATGTGATTTGTGAAAAGCCCATTACCCTGACACTGGATGAGTTCAAGGAATTGTGGCAGGTGGCAAAGGACTGCGATCGCCGCCTCATGGAGGACCACAATTATCTCTTTAACAAACCTATTCTGGCGATCCAGAAAATGGTGCAGGAAGGCACCCTCGGTGAAATTCAGGATGTGGAGATTCGGGTCGCCCTAAATGTGCGGACTGAAGGCGGTCGTTTTGCTGACGAGAACTTGCCTAATCCCATTCATAAAATGCCAGCCGGGGTGGTTCACGACATCATCACCCATATGGTTTACCTGGCCCTACCCTACCTACCCAGTATTGACCGCGTAAGTGCAGCCTGGAATAACCACGGTGGCGGCGATCTCTTTAAATATGACGACCTGGATGCTCTGGTTATCGGGGGGCAAACTCACGTCCGCCTGCGCTTTAGTGCCTATACCCAACCTGAATGCTTCATGGTGTATGTGCGGGGCGATCGCGGCTCTGCCGAAACCGATATCTTCCAGCCTTATTTGCGAACCGTGTTGCCTCGCTCGGGGGGCAAACAGTTCTCGCCGTTGATCAATCATTTTGTCAACGGCAGAAATCTGGTGGCGTCTAGCTTCAACAATTTTTACCGCAAGGTGATGCAAATTACGCCTTATGAAGGGCTATCGAATCTTTTAGACAAAACCTACTATGCGCTGGCCCATGGGCAGGATCTGCCTATCGGGTATCAGCAGATGGAGCGGACATTGGGACTGATTGAGGCCCTCTTGGCCGAGGAGAATCGCGTATGAAATTGCTAATTACTGGAGCGTCCGGGTTTGTGGGCAAGTATGTGGTGGCAGCGGCACTACGCGCCGGTCATCAGGTCCGGGCTGTTATTCGCCCCAAAACGAACGAAACCCGCTTTGCATGGTATACCCACCCCAATGTGGAATTTGCGCGAGCTGATTTGCGATCGCGCAAGGGCCTCGTCGAAATTCTCGAAGGTATTGACACGGTCATTCATCTGGCAGCCACGAAAGGCGGCGACTTCTATGATCGCTTCGCTGGAACGGTCATTGGCACCGAAAACCTGCTGATGGCGATGAAGGAAACTTCCGTGCGTCATCTCGTTGTCACCAGCACCTTCTCGCTCTACGACTATCAGAAAATCCCTCGCGAAACGGTCCTGGATGAAAATTCCCCCTTGGAAATAGACGCCCTGGATCGGGACGCCTATGCCCAGACCAAACTCATTCAAGAAGAGATGATTCGCGAGTTTGCGACAGAATGCGACGCTAAAATCACCCTCATCCGCCCTGGCATGATCTATGGACGCGAAGCCCTCTGGCATGCCTTGTTAGGAGCTGAAATCGGTGAAAACCGCTGGCTTCGCATTGGGGGCCAAACCACCATGCCAATGACTTATGTTGAGAACTGCTCTGAGGCCATTATTCAGGCGGTGACCTCGGAAAAAGCGATCGGCCAAACCATCAATATTGTCGATGACAATCTACCGACCCAAAAGGAATACATTGATGGACTGCTGAAGCATGAAACGACCCCTCCCAAAATGATTCCAGTGAGCTGGGGACTTATGCAGGGCATCGCTAACCTGGCTTGGTTTGTCAACAAGCGTCTGCTGCAAGGGCAAGCACGTCTACCTGGCATTCTGGTACCGGCCCAACTGCAGGCACGCTTCCGTCCTCTGCAGTATTCCAATCAGCTCGCTAAGACCCTGCTAGATTGGCAACCCCACTACTCATTCGAGGAAGCGCTTAAGCGCAGCTACAGTTCCGAGGATCTGATCTCGGTACCGGCTGAAGTCTCTGCCAGTTCGGCTACCTAGTGTTTCTGCCCAAGGAATTATTTGCTATGAAAATTGGTTACCTGACGGGCGAATATCCTCGCGCTACCGATACTTTTATCCAACGGGAAGTGTCTCAGCTGCGTAAGCAGGGCATTGGCGTCCAGACTTTTGCAATTCGCCGACCCGGCGATAATCACCTCGTCGGTGAAGAGCAAAAAGCAGAACGAGCCAGAACCCAGTACATCCTGCCGCTGAATCCTCTTTACTTACTCTGGTGCCATATCAGCTGTATATTTCGCAATCCCAGTCAGTACTGGCTGGGCCTTATGTTGGCTTGGCAAACCTCACAGCCAGGTATCAAAGGCGGGCTGTTTCAGCTTTTCTATTTTTTAGAGGCGGCGGTGCTAGCCCAAAAGCTGCGAGCCCAGGGAATTCAGCATCTGCACAATCACATTGCTAATTCCAGCTGTACGGTGGCAATGTTGGCTGCCGCGATCGCGGGGGGTACCTTCAGCTTCACGATGCACGGTCCCCATATCTTCTTCGAACCCCATCGTTGGCGTGTCGATGAAAAGATCCGGCAGGCGAGTTTTGTCGCTTGCATTAGCCACTTCTGCCGCAGTCAGGGGATGTTATTTGTCGCGCCCGAGCATTGGCCTAAGCTCCGCATCATCCACTGCGGTGTCGAGCCCGACCTGTTTCCGTCAGTGCCTCATCAAGACCAGGGCAAGCGGCTCCTATACGTGGGGCGGCTAGCCGCCATGAAAGGACTGCCGGTTTTGTTTGAGGCTCTAGCACAGCTGCGGGAACGCTATCCCGATTTGCGATTAACTGTTGTGGGCGATGGTCAAGAGCGGCCTGAAATCGAGGCCAGTGCTCAACGCTTAAACCTGGGACAAATGGTCGATTTTGTCGGCTATAAATCGCAAGCTGAGGTGCGGAGCTATCTCCAACAGACTGACATTTTCATCTTGCCGAGTTTTGCTGAAGGCGTTCCCGTTGTGTTGATGGAAGCTATGGCAGCGGGGGTGCCCGTCCTGACAACTCGCATTGCGGGTGTCCCAGAGTTAGTGGTGCACGGCGAAAGCGGTTGGCTGGTTCCACCGGGCGATCAGCAGTCTCTTGCCGATAGCTTAGCCATGCTCGTTGAGGATGCAGACCTGCGCCAGCGATTGGGCGAAGCGGGACGAGCGCAGGTCGCCTCTGACTTCAACGTTGAAACTGAGGCCAAGAAGCTGGCTGATATTTTTCGGCAGGTAGTGGCTGGTGAAAGTCAACCTAATACAGTGCGCTCATCCTCTCTGCCTGAGGTTAAGGCCAGTCCATCAAGCTAAAGGGGCTGAGTGCACAGCCTATAATTTTGCCAGTCCGACCAGATCCATTTAGGGGAGGTTCTCAGTCGCCATGGCAGTACTTGATCTTAAAAATCAGCTCATCACGCCGATCATCTTGTTCAAAGTAAAACCGGGGCAGCAGGCTACGGTGATTGACCAAGTTAAAAAGTTGTTCGGTATCGCCAAACAGCAGCCTGGGTTTGTCTCGGCCAATTTGCATCGTAGTTTGGACGACCTTAAAGTCGCGAACTATGCCCAGTGGGAAACCGAGGCCGCCCTGGAACAGTTCCGTGCTCGCTCGGATAGTCAAGCGTTAGTGGGTGAGCTGCAGGACATGGTTGAGGAAATGGACTCTCACCTCTATAACATTGTGGCCTCGGAGTCGAAGGTAGGGCCGCCTCAAATTACTGCGGGTGAATATTACGTTCACTTTGCTGAGTTTCGGATGCCCCCTGAAAATCAGCCTCGCATGGTTGAGCTGGCCAAAGAGCATGTAGGTCCGGCGATGTCTCTACCAGGACTGGTATCCGCCAACTTCCATCGCTCCCTCGATGGCGAGCGGGTAATCAACTACGGGCAGTGGGAAAACGAAGAAGCCATTCACGCACTGACCCAGCGTCCTGGCTTCGGCAAAGAAGACGGCTACTGGAAAGGCTTAGCTGAAAACGAATTTCATTTGTACGAGGTACTTCTGTCGGAAACGGGAGAGTAGAAGAGTGAAAGGGGGGAAGAGGAGTCAGGTGGGAATTGGTGTTTAGGAGATCCTTGTCAATACCTTACCGGACTCCAATGCCCACCGTCTTGAGGTAGGTGGAAGGAGGTGGGCGATGGGGCGATACCTTAGGGGAGGTTCAGCCGATCGCTCTTGGGAAATTCAACTCTTTTTGCTCAAAATTCGCTCTGCCATTACAGGTTGATTGTCGCGTAACGTAGGGTGCATATAGCCCTCCGGGCATGACTTCTCGCTAACGCGCAGCAATGCACCCCAGAAACGACACGGGTTGATTATTGAAACAAGGTAGGGATATGCGAGTTGCATTTGTGTTGCCAGGATTACATCGGGTCAATCGAGGCGCAGAGATTGCGTTTGAAGCGATCGCCATAGAGCTTTCCCAATACGACAACGTTGAGGTTACACTCTTCGGCTCAGGTCAACCTCGTGAAGGGACTCCCTATCACTTTGAGCATGTGAACAACACATCTCGGGAGAAATTCGAGAAAGGCTGGCCTCGCTTGCCGATTTTTCGCAGCGACTACGTCTATGAAGAGTTTACCTACGTCCGTAATTTATTGGGCCCCTATCATCCTGACCAGTTCGATGTGACGATCAGCTGCAGCTATCCTTTCATCAATTGGTTCTTGCGGTGGCAAGGCGGGCAAAAGCGTCCGGCTCATGTGTTTGTGACTCAAAACGGTGACCACCCTGCGATCGCAAATCAAAGCGAATATCGCTTTTTTGCCTGCGAAGGATTAGTCTGCACTAACCTGGAGTACTTTGAACGGAACAAAGACCAGTGGAACTGTGAACTGATCACGAACGGTGTCGATCCCCAACGGTTCTATCCCAATCCAGTTGATCGCGGTCAGTTCGATCTACCGGAAAATGTACTGATCGCGCTGATGGTGAGTGCCCTGATTCCTTCCAAGCGAGTCAGTGAGGGAATTAAAGCGGCAGCCAAAATTGATGATTTGCACCTAGTTATCTGTGGGGATGGACCAGAACGCGAAACGGTCTGCGACGTGGGGCAAAAACTGATGGGCGATCGCTTCCATCACAAGAAGCTGCCCTATGAGCAGATGCCTGATATCTATCGCGTCGCCGATGTTTTCATGCACTTCAGCATGGATGAACCCTTCGGCAATATCTACCTGGAAGCATTGGCAACTGGGTTACCGATTGTGGCTCATGATCGCGATGTGACTCGCTGGATTGTGGAAGAAAATGCGGTTCTAGTGGACTCGACTCAAACCCAAGCGATTGTGAACGGCATTTCTCAAGCACTCAACCAGCGCGATGAAGCCGCGATCGCGGCTCGCCTTGAACTGATTCAGCGCCGGTTTACCTGGAAAGCGATCGGCCAACAGTACTACGAATTTTTGCAGGAGGTTGCAGCGAAGCAATCCTCATAATTCGCTCATTTATTGATGAGAATACCGACCCATCGAACCCACTCATCCAGGAGAAATGCTCCTTGAAGCGTTTTTGCATCCGATGAACTTGACGCAAGAAGAGCTTGCTGGGGCTATTCATGTTCCTCGCCCAAGCATGAGTGAGTTGGTCGAAGGAACGCGAGGATTGTCTCCAAGTACTGAATCAACATATTGTCACCAGCGCCCGTAATCGCCAGATCGGCAAATGTCAGCCCCTCGGCAAGGCCAATCTTGTCATTACCATTGCCGAAGTCGGTGATGATGTCGGTCCCAGCGCCGAGCGCCAGCACAAAAACGTCATCGCCAGTGCCCCCTGAGAAATCATCGCCAGTGAGGATATCGTTGCCCAAGCCGCCACGCAGAATGTCGTCGCCGTCGTCACCCCAGAGGCGATCGCTGCCTTCGTCGCCATACAGGGCGTCGTTTGTAACATTGACGGTGATAGTCGCCGAGTCAATGCCGCCGTTGCCATCGCTGATGCTGTAGGTGAAGGTGTCGTTACCGCTGAAATTGGCGTCTGGCGTGTAGGTAAACGAGCCGTCTGAGGCCAAGCTCAAGATGCCGTTAGCCACATCTGACGACAGTTCAACGGTCAGGGTATCACCGTCGACGTCAGTGTCGTTTATTGTGACATGGCCCGATAGAGCCGTATCTTCATCGGTGGCAAACGTATCGTCTGCAGCGACAGGGGCGACATTTGGTGAGCCTCCCAGACTATTAATGCGGCCATATTGTAGATGGTCGGCTTCCCAGTTGGTAAGTCCCGGCATTGACAGCCGGATGGAAGCGATGCCTTCGGGACTGATGACCCCGAAGAAGCGATCCTCGTCCGTCGTCCGATTGATGACGGCATCACCCACTGAAAACGGTCCCAGGTTGACGATGCGATCGCCTGCCGCATCAAATGCCTCAAACACAACATTGTTTATCAAATCAGCATCACGTGGACTCCCCCCTCCATTGCGACCGACATCGGTCCACACAATACCTGCATGCGTGGGCAGATCACCGAGCTCATCGGCATCAAAGTTGAAGGTAAAGGTGTCTTCGCTGAAGTTGCTGAAGATCCCTTTGGTGCTGCCCGAAGCGACGCCATCAATCGCACCATCGTCACCATCGACCGAATCGCCAAAAGAGATTAGCGAATAGGTTCTCCGTCGCTGGCGATACCTAGAGGGGAGTTCATCAACCCCCTATATGGAGAACACCATGAAGCACTTTGAGAAATTTTGGATTGTCGCCTTGCTCGTTGGCGCGATCGCACCGACACCTGCCCTCGCCCAAACTGGAACCCTTTGTGAATGGGATACCAACTATGAGCCTCCTGCTGGCACAACGCGCACCGTTGAATTAGCCGATTTCAACATAGCGGTTTCAATTCCCGAGAACTATCGAACGATGCGACGGCAAGACGGTGCCGTCGAGATCCTGCATCCTAACGATTTTGAAATGCTGCAGTGTATCGCCAGTGGCGGGTACGGCGCTGGCGGCTATTACTCTGAGAGGATTCAGCAAGTCACTCCTGATCCAATGCTAAGTCTGCAAGAGCAAGCGCTCCAGCAAATGCGCGAAGGTAACGCAAATCCCACGACTCGGTATCAGAGTAATGGTCTCAATGGCTACATCGTGCCTTCCATGAGCGGCTACGGGGTCATGTTTTTGGGCACCGTGCCGGGGTCCAATCAGCTTCTAGAAGTTACCGCTGGCTGCGACTGTGACGTGGATGCTGACCTACTGGTTGACCTGCTGTCACGCATTCAACCGCTGCAATAGTCCTGACCTAATTTTCTGAATGAATGCGTGTTTTGTATTCTTCCTAAAACTCATGAATAGACTCACCAAGTTTCTAGAGATAGCGAAAAAGCTCATTAATTTCGGGGATCTTCTAGAGGGACTAATAACCATAAACATTCCTGAGTTCTTGAGTTTCCTCAAACAAAGCAATCTGCGCCTTGGCCTCAGCTTTCTAGCTACAGCAGTGATATCCTTTTCTATCGCTATAGGATTTTCTTTCTTCTTAAATATCGCCGACAATCAAATAGGAGATTCAGCAGGAAGGGATATGAATAAACCAAGTGGAGATATCATTCAGCCTGGAAGAGACTTTAATCAGGTTGGCCGAGATATTGTCCATGGTCATGTGTTCAATATTGATGATTTTCAGCTGATTTTCAACCTTGTCAATGACATCATCGAAAACACTAATACGATTGTTCAGACTGTTGAAAACCTAGAGGTTGAGATTTCCAATTCTAATCAGTTTGAGAATTCTGAGTCTAACCAGTTTAGGGTTTCTGAGTCCAATGAGATTTTCGAGTCTGATTTGGAAGTCATCAGAGAGTCTAGCGAAGAAATTGTGACGCTTTCGCAAAGCGTAAACCGCCAATTGAACGAATTCAGTCAGTCCTATCACTGTCAAGCTTCGGAAATCACTGTGAGCGATCCAGAAACATCGGCTCCAGTGCCGCCATCTGAGTCTGGAACCAGTCCTGATGACACTCTGACTTCACGACAGTCAACGCGCCAATCACCTGCTAGAGGAGACTCAGAAAAGCAGCCTCCGACTACGGATGCTGAGTCTCTAGCACAGGAGGAGAATCCGGACTGCGCGAATGTCGCTACTAATGGCAGCTGCTATTGGCTTGGGCAAGAAGGCAGTGAGTATTGGTAGCGCTGCTTGCGAAGGACCGACCGAGCTCCTTATGTGACGTAGAAATCTCGGTGCAGAGAGCCCCTACGGAGAAGTCCGTGGAGTGTGCAGATAGTGTCAAGAATTCATTGACGACGGAACTAAACTTACCCGCATCACTTAAGTTAGACAACAGCCTAAGAGAAGGACCCCCGAATTTGCTTAGGGAGAACACGCGTTATGTCACAGCCGATAAAGCGTCGCCGCTTGCTGCAGCTTGCGGGTGGCACCCTCGCCACCGTGGGAGCGAATCAGCTTAATTTATTCCAATCAGCCCAGCACTACGATCGCGCCTTGGCTCAACCAGCACGACGTAAGCTGGCCTTACTGGTGGGTATTAATGACTACCCTGAGTCGATTCCATCCCTGAAAGGATGCTTGACCGATGTTGAAATGCAGTACGAACTGCTGGTGCATCGTTATGGATTCGATCCTCAGGACATCAGGGTGGTCAGTGATAGCACGCTGACGCTGCCCGACCAAACCATCACCTCGCCACCCACACGCCAGAACATTCTGAATGCTTTTGAGACCCATCTGATTGGGCAGGCACAGTCAGACGACGTGGTGGTATTTCATTACTCGGGACACGGTTCCTACGTTCAGGATGAAGCGGGGGTAACTGAGTTCAATGGATTCAACGGCACGCTGGTACCCTCGGACGGCAGAGGGCAGGGGCGCGATCGCGTTGATGACATTATGGGCAAAACGCTGTTTCTGCTGAGCTTGGCTCTACCGACCGACGCGGTCACACTGGTCTTGGATAGCTGTCATGCTGGTGGCGGCATTCGCGGCAATACGCTTGTCCGGGCACTCGAGAATGCAAATGCTCAGCCCAGCGACCAAGAACTGGACTACCAGCGCCAATGGATGAATCAGCTGGAGTTAGATGAAGAGACTCTCAGGATAAAGCGCCAGCAGGGCATCGCTAAAGGCGTTGCCCTCGGCTCAACCCAATTGGGCTACAAGTCAGCCGAAGTTCCCTTTGAGGATTTTCATGCCGGGGCCTTTACCTATCTGCTCACCCGCTACCTCTGGCAGTTACCCGTTCAGCAGCCCTTGTCCGATACCTTTGCCAACATTGCCCGTAGCACCAAAGACGTGGCTAACACTGCTCGGATTACCCAAGACCCAGTCTACGACACAGCTCGGGGTCAAAATTGGGAGCTGCAACCGGTCTACTTGCTCGATCCAGGTCGTCCTCCTGCCGAGGCTGTGCTTCGCAATATTCGCGGCAATCAGGTGAGCTTTTGGCTGGGGGGACAGCCTGTGAACAATTTGGCAGCTAAGCAGGCCATTTTTAATCTAGTAGATGATCGTGGCAATTCGATTGGGGAAGTCCATCAAACCGAGCGCATAGGACTGCTGGGCCGTGGCACGCTGCAGGCTACGACGCGACTGGGTCTGCGCTCTGGGCAGCTGATGCGCGAACAGATTCGGGGTGTCCCTACCAACTTGATCCTGCGGGTGGGCATCGCCGAGTCGCTGGTGGATGACTCGACAACCGCTCTGGCTCAGCTCAACGCGATCGACCGCATTGAAGCTGCTAGCGTTACCCCAGCAGCCCCGTTTGATTACCTGTTAGGACGATTTACGCCAGAGGTCCGGGCTCAAGCCCAACAGCGCTATGCTGAATTCACAGCTGAACCCAACAGCATTGGCTTGTTGACCTCCGATCTGATTCCGGTACCAGCGACCTTTGACTCAGCCAGTGAGTCCGTTGAGGCAGCCATTAATCGACTGCGACCTCGTCTGAAGATTCTGCTCGCCGGCAAGATGCTCGGCACCGTTGTCAACGGTCAGACTTCTAACTTAAAAGCGGATGTCTCCCTGTTTGCCGTTGATCAGCCCACGGCGTTATTTTCAACCGGCAGCCGAGCCGCCCAAACGGCATCTGCGATCGCCCATTCGGTACAGATTCCCACCAATACCGAAATCCGCGTCCAGGTCCAGAATGACGAGTCCCAGGATCTCTTCGTTAGCGCGATCTACATTGCTAACACGGGCCACATGGGAATTCTGTACCCCGTCCTTTGGGATGCGCCTGAGGATGCCACGCGAATTGCGCAAGGCGAAATAATCCAAATCCCTGATCCGACCGCCCCCGAATCGTTTCACTTCGTGATTGAGGGACCGTCTAATTTTCTGGAACTCCTGATTCTGGTGAGTACGGAGCCGTTGCGCGACGCCCTACGCAGCCTGCAGGCGATCGCTCGCGGTCGCGGTGCCCGCTCAGGTGACCCTCTGGCGTTTGTTGAAGGCGCGCGTAGCCCTGACGAAAGTGAGGACGCTCCCGTTGAAGTGCTGGATGCCCTCTTGGGCGATGTGAGTCGCAGTTCCCGACAATCTACTGATACCCCCATCAGCGCCGACATTCAGCAGGTTAGTAGCAACCACTTAGCCGCCTTCTCCGTGATGGTGGAAGTCTTAGCCTGACGCAACCAATTCAAAACTCAAAACCCAAAACTCAAAACTCTCACTACCCTTCCACGCTTCCATCCCTCTCCCCTCTACTCTCTTCCTTTTATTCCTAAGAATTTATATGTTTATGCTGCCTACCCTGATGGCAACTATTGTTCTGGCTTCAGGCGACTCACTTTCCCAGCCTGCCTTCTTAGCAACTGCCGTTCCTCTAGATCAATCGCTTGCCCAAAGTCCAGTACTGCCTGAAACGTCGCCCGATTTGCCGCCCGAGCCCGAGCCCCCCCTGCCGGAACCCGCCCCAATTCCTGCCCCCGAGGACTTATTGCCGGTTCCGACGATTCCAGTCGAACCCGTCCCTTCCCAGCCCGTTGAAGCACCGGACACCTTTGTCGTCGAGGCATTTACCTTTGTGGGAAATACCGTGCTGGACGAGGCAACGCTGCAGGCGATCGCGGCCAACTACGTCGACCGACCGATTACGCTGAATGACTTATTTGCGGCCCGGACTGAAGTCACCCAAGCTTATGTGGAGGCAGGCTACGTCAATTCTGGGGCTTACCTGCCTACTCAACGGATTGCCGATGGTGTGGTCGAAATCCGCATCATTGAGGGCCGCTTGGAAGCCATTAACATTTATGGCTTGGGACGACTGAATCCTGATTATGTGCGCGATCGCATTGCGGTGCGAACCGACCCGCCTCTGAACGTAGACGATCTGGTGGAAGCACTGCAGTTGCTTCAGCTTGATCCGCTAATTGAACAACTCTCAGCCAGCCTTGCTACCGGGACAACCACTGGCGGTAGTGTGTTGAACCTGGAAGTAACCGAAGCGGATGCCGTCACCGGATTAGTGGTACTGGACAACGCTCGATCGCCGCTAGTGGGGACCTTTCGCCGCCGCGCTGAGTTTTCCCACGCAAATCTCACGGGACAGGGCGATCGCTTCACGGTTGGCTACAGCAACACAGAGGGCAGCAACAGCTGGGATGTGGCCTATCGCTATCCATTTAATCCCTACAACGGCACTTTAGAAGTTTCCTACAGCGGCAGCCGCAGCACCGTCATTGAGGATGACTTTGAAGCCCTCAATATTGAATCCAGCTCTGATCAGGTGGAGATCGGCGTCCGCCAACCCATTTATCAGACCCCCAGACAGGAGCTGGCGCTAGGGCTCGCGGTTACCTACGAGGAATCAGGTAGCACTTTCCAGCTGGAAGACTTTGATCGCGAAATTTTACCCAGCGAAGGAGCTGATAGTGATGGCAGGACGCGCGTGTCGGCCTTGCGTTTCCGGCAAGCCTGGACTCAACGCGATGCGGGCCAGGTGATTGCCCTGCGATCGCAACTTAGTCTGGGCACGGGTTGGTTGGGCGCTTCAATTAACGAAGACGATATTCCCGATAGCACATTCTTGAGCTGGCAAGGACAGGCCCAATATTTCAAGGTGTTTCCTAACGACACGCAGCTACTGCTGCGCTTGAACGGTCAGCTGGCGGACCAATCCCTGCTGTCGCTAGAACAGTTTCGCCTGGGTGGACAGGGCAGCGTGCGGGGCTATCGCCAAGAGTTGATAACCACGGACAATGGGCTATTTGCCTCCGTTGAAGCCCGTTTCCCGGTGCTGACGGTACCAGAATGGCAAACCACTCTGCAGCTTGCGCCCTTCGTGGACTACGGGTTGGGCTGGGATGACGGCGGTGGCTCGCAGGAGCTGCTGTCGGTCGGCATTGGCACCCTCTGGCAGTTTGGCGATCGCGTCAACGCCCGCGTCGATTTTGGGATTCCCCTCATTGATGCGGGTCCCGAAGGCGACTCACTGCAAGAGCAGGGCATTTTGTTCACGCTGACGGCGGAACTATAGCCGTCGCCAAGTCCGTCAGGACAAGACGGCGAAGCCATCTGGCTATGCGCTGAGCACTTGACGCTACTCGGTGTCCTAGCCTAGATGGCTAAAGCTATATTTTGATCCTTCCGTGAAGACACGGAGATGCCTGTTTTCTTGCATAAAAGTGAGTGCTAATATCCGGGCTAACCCAAATAATTTGTTCAGACTAACCAGATAGCATTCGACACCCACAACACCTGTCATAGGGCGCTCTGCAATCCCATCAAGTACACTCTCCTACGCCTCCACTCCCTTACCTCAGAGATACCCACAATGAAGCAAACAACATTTATTGAGCGATCGCTGGCCGTTGCTTTCATCGTCATGGGAGGCAGTCTTGGGGGATGGTGTCTGACGGCCCAAGCCCAAATAACACCTGATGGAACTTTGGGGGGTGAATCCTCGGAGGTCAATCCGGGGTTTGTGAACGGCGAGCTGGTTGACTTCATCGAGGGGGGCGCGGAGCGGGGCCAGAGTCTCTTCCACAGCTTCAGAGAATTTAACGTGGGGGAATTGGAGCAAGTTTACTTCGACAATCCTTCTGGTATTGAGAATATTCTGGGTCGGGTCACCGGTACCGATGTCTCCGATATTTTGGGGAAGTTGGGTGTGGATGGGGACGCTAATTTGTATCTGCTGAACCCCAACGGGATTGTGTTTGGCCCCGATGCTCAGCTGGATATTACGGGCTCGTTTTTAGCCAGCACTGCCGATGCTTTCGTCTTTGGCAACGGTGATCTCTACAGTGCGGTCAATCCAGGGGGGGCACCGCTGCTGTCGGTGGATATTACACCGGGCCTCCAGTTTAGTGCTGCCCAGCAGGCGCTTATCAGCGAAGCCGATCTCACGGTTGGGCAAGACCTGACCTTAGCAGGCGGCACCCTTGACCTGATGGGTTCCCTCAGGGCTGGGGGCAACGTCACACTACAGTCTCAGGGCAATGCCGCAATCAGTTCGATTGACCTGACAACAGCGGATGATGTCAGCGGCAATGTGGCGATCGCGTCAGGCGGTAACCTCACAGTGCGCGAAGGCAGCACGCTCCTCACCAATGGCACTGTGGGGGCAGCTGGCAATCCTGAGGTGGTTGGCGCTGGTGACATCACTTTCACAGCAGCTGGCGATATCGTGATTGGAGACCGGACCCTGATTCAAGCCCGCAGTGAGGGGGCAGGCAGCAGCGGCGATATCCAGATGCAGGGGGCGTCGCTGACGTTGGGTAATCGGGCTCAGATTGAAGCCAGTACGTTGGGAACCGGGCCCGGTGGGGATATCGCGATCGACGTCACGGGAGATATCACCTTAGCGGGAACCAATACTCGTATTTTGAATCTGGTGGAGTTTGGGGCGGTGGCCGATGGCGGCACGACTCAGCTCACAGCTAATACGCTCAACATCACAAACGGCGCGGGCATTTTTAACGCAGTGCGAGGCACCGGCAACAGCGGTGATGTCATTCTCAATATTGCAGATACGGTCACGCTCGATGGAGCAGACGCCGCTTCCAACAGCGGGATTGTGAATAGTGTTTATCCCGGTGGGGTTGGCAATGCCGGAGACATCAACCTGCAGGCGCGATCGCTGATTTTGACGGATGGGGGTGCGATCGTTACGGTCTCGCTCGGCACAGGCGATGCAGGCGATGTCAATCTGATGGTGTCTGACAATATCCTGATATCCGGACCAGCAGTTGATAAAACCGTGCCCGTTGAAATAGAAAATCCTGCCAACACAACTGTAGATGTCTTCTTTCTCGCTGACAATACTGGCAGCATGACAAGCATCATCAATGCAGTCAAAGAGAGCGCATCGACGCTGTTAGATCGCGTCGGTGGAGAAGATCCTCGCTTCATTGGACTAGATATCGCCTTCGGTGTTGGGCGCTACGTAGGAGATCTCAACGAAGGCAATGTCCCACCTGAGGTATCCTATCGGCTTTTGCAACCTATCAATAGCAGTCGAGACCTTGCTCAAAGTGCGATTGACCAATGGTCAGCAGATAATGGAGGCATTTTCGGCGTAACTGTCCCAGAAGCTAACTTCCTAGCACTTCATCAGGTTGCAACTTCAGGAGGACCAACCGATGGCAACGGTTCTTCAGACCTTGGTTTCAGCACAGGACAGGATACCGCGTGGAGAACCGGCGCTAGAAGAGTTGTCATCTGGGTTGGCGATGCACCCTCAATCACCAGTACCGTCGATTTGCCTGAAGTCACCAATGCACTGGTTACAGAGGATGTAGTAGTTGCTGCAATCAACACTAGGAGTGCAGGTTCTGGCATAGACCGTTTCGGTCAAGCCTCAAATCTTGTCGATGCTACAGGAGGACGTCTTTTTAATAATGTCAACACAAACAACGTCACCGATGTCGTTTTACAAGCTGCTGATGAAGTCATCGGTATCGACTTCACCGTCATTGATACGCCCATTGGTGGTTTTATTCCTAACCTAGACGTTGATCCAGACCTTCAGCTGCCTGGTAGCGTGAGTGGCATCTATGCCAATACCGATCTGACTGCAGAGGGGCGCGGGGGCAGTATCGATATTGAGACTGATCGCCTGCAAGTCATTCAAAACGGTGTAATCACCGGAACTACCCTTGGTAACCAAGATGGCGGGAACTTGACAATCAATGCGGGAGCTATCGAAATCTCTGACCAAGGTCAGATCTCAAATGCATCGATTCTATCTGCCGACAGTCGACCAGATGGTGGCGACCTGACGATTACTGCTGATAGTGTCACGCTGCAGAATGATTCCATTATCACGACAGGTTCAGTCGGTAGTGGTGATAGTGGCGATTTAAAGATTCGAGCCACAGAATCAATCACTGTCGAGCAAGGTAGTCGCATCACTACGGACACCGGAACGGCTGATGCCATTTTGGCGCTGCTTTTTCCTTCCAGCGGTGATAGTGGTGATTTAACGATTGAGACGCGGCAGCTCACCACACGCGATGGTCAGATTTCAGCCTCGGTAGGATTCAACAGCACAGGACAGGCTGGGACGCTACGTGTCGATGCTGAGGACATTGAGCTTGGAGCGATCGAAAGTATTAATCCTGGTGGCCTCAATGTATCTACGGTTGGTCAAGCGTCCGGCGGCGAAATCATTGTCAACACGGAACGATTAACTATCCGTGGCGGCGCTCGAATTGAAGCAGGAACGGGTGGCGGTGCACCGGGCAGTGACATCACGGTCAACGCGACAGAATCGATTCGCATATCGGGAGAAACTGAGTCGCTGACACTTCAGCAGCTCAGCGAAAATTGGGGCATTCCCGTAGAAGTTATCGAAAGCATCAGCAACGATATTGATGAAGAGATTGAGAGATTCGTGAGAAGTGGGATTTCCTCCCTTGCTCTCCCTATTGATGGCAACTTTCCCCCCGATCTCGTTGAAGAATTCGGCCTTGATAGTGATGGTGATGGCGGCAACGTTCGGGTCACGACGGGAGAACTGCTCATTGAAGACCGTGGCGAGATTACTTCGACTGCCTTTGGTGACGGGAATGCAGGGGATATTGAGGTTGTCACTGGGTCAGGAACTATTCGTGAATCGGGACGGATTATCAGCCGCAGCGAAAACCAGGGATTTGCCGGCAACATTAATTTGACTGTTGCCGAAAGCTTAGAAACGGATGGCGGAGAAATTTCGGCTAGCTCGGATGCTTCTGGTGGTAACGACATCACCATTTCAGCCAACAGCTTTTTGCACCAAAACGGTAGCCTGATCAGTACCAGCGTCTTTGACAGTACGGGCGGCGGCGGCAATATTTCCATCCAAACGACCGAGGGCTTTGCCGCTATTGAGGACAGCGACATTTTGGCCAACGCCCAAGATGGGCAGGGCGGGGATATCTTTATCAACTCTGCTGGCTTTTTGGCGGCCCTCTTTGAGAGCGGCGAGGCGGTGCCGGTAGGCCGTAACCCAGGAGCCTTCGCGCCTTTCCGCGGCAACAATCGCGTCGATATCTCAGCGGATTCAGCGGGGGGGGACTCTGGCACTTTGACGGCACCCGTGCCCTTTGGCGACGAGGGATTGGACGAACTGCCCCTCGATCTGGCGAATCCCGGTGACCTGATCGACCAGCGCTGTGCCTTACTCGCCGCTTCGGAGCGTACCAACCGCTTCGTCATCGAAGGCCGCGGCGGGTTGCCCCTCAGTCCTGATCAGCCCTTGGTCGAAGTCGGGCTAATCGAGGATCTGGGTCCGGAAGCACCTAACACAACCGATGCGGAAACTACCTCGACGACGAGTTTAGAGGCAGAAACAGCGCTGATGACTCCGCCTGAAATCGTTCAAGAACCGCAAGACTGGTTCATCGGTGAGGATGGTGCCATTTATCTCTACGCCGAAGCGAGTTCGGCTCAGCCTGTGCCTCAATATCCCCATGACTGCTCGACCACCATGCCACCGCCGTAGGGGCGTGAGAGGATAGAGGGTGTAATGAGTAGAGAGCCGTAAGACTGTCTATGTGCCGTCCTCTAAAGACTGGACAGGTCGCGGCTCGCCTCCTCCCCTCATTGCCTAACCCTTCGACCCATCTACCCTTCGACCCATCCACCTCTTACGCCCATGTCCAACCCTGTAACCATCGAAGATATCTACAAACTCTTCCAACGATCGCAAGCGGAAGCGGATCGTCGTTTTGCGGAAGCGGATCGCCGAGCTGCTGAGTCCAAAGCTGAATTTGATCGCCGAGCTGCCGAAGTCGACAAGCGATTGGCCAAATCAGAAGCGATCGCGGCTCAAGCCAACCAAGCTGTCAGCAATCTCACCAGTCGTTGGGGGCAATTTGTCGAAAATCTGGTAGCTCCTGCTGTCGTTCGCTTATTTCAGGAGCGAGGTATTGAGGTCCATGCTATCTTCCAGCGTGTCAAAGCATCGCGGGGTGGTGAAAGCCTGGAAATCGATATTTTGGCTGTGAACGATGAGGTGGCCGTGGCCGTTGAAGTGAAATCACGTCTCACGCAAAAAAACGTACAGCGCTGCTTACAAAATCTGGACCGCTTCAAAACCATGCTGCCCCAATATCGGGACTACCGTCTCCATGGTGCCGTGGCCGCCATTGAAATCGATGGAGGTGTCGATACTTACGCCGAGAATCAGGGGCTGTTTGTCATTCGCCAAGCTGGCGACAGCGTACAAATCAGTAATCAGGTCCAATTCGCGCCCCGCACCTGGTAGAACGTCGATCAATTCAAAATTCAAAATTCAGAACTTAAAACTACTGCTATGCCCCCTCTATTCCATCTTCCTATACATAACCGTAAGTGCTGGCGATTCGTGCTGATAATGCTGCTGAGCGCCTGTCTTTGCATTGGTTTTACGCCTGTCATCCAACCATTCGCTCACGCCAGTGTTGTGGCTCAGCAGTCGGCTTCGGGGCAGCAGCTCATGCAGCAGGGACGCGATCACTATGCAGCCGGGGAATATACTGCTGCTGCGACAGTCTGGCAGCAAACAGCACAAGCCTATGCCGACCAAAATGAAGGTGCCAGCGCTGCCAGCGCGCTGAGCAACCAAGCGCTCGCTCATCTGCAGCTCGGTCACTATGAAGAGGCTCAGACGGCGATCGCCGCCGCCAAAGACTGGTTGAAGACCCAGCCCACCAGCAACTACAGCCGCCGGGTGTTGGCCCAAGTATTAAACACGGAAGGGCAGCTGTTTATGGCTCAGGGCAATGCTGTTAGTGCGCTCACAGCGCTCCAGCAAGCCACCGAACAATATGCGGCGTTAGAAGATGTGCCCGGACAAATTCGGGCGCAGCTGAACCAGGTGCAAATCTTGCGCGTTCAGGGCCGGTCGGTTGAGCTGTCGCGATCGCTGCAGGACATCGAAGTCGCGATTGAATCCCTTACCGATGAGTCGGAACTAGAACTTAAAGCTGTGGGGCTGAGACAGCTGGGCATTGCTCTGCAGCAATCTGGCGCTACTGACGCTGCCACAGCCAAATTGACAGAAAGCCTAGCGGTGGCTGAACAAACCGGGAATGCCACCCACATCAGTGCAGCCCTGCTCAGCTTAGGCAACCTATCCGAGGGCGAAATGGCCTTGGCCTACTATGAGCGGGCAGCGGCTGAGGCCCCAACATTGCTGATGCGATCGCAGGCTCAGGTCAACGCGCTCAGCATTTTGCTTGAGCAGGCCTCGGCAAACAACTTACCTAGCCAGCGAGCGGTCGTTCAACAAAAGGCCGCTGACCTTTTAATGCAGCTGGAGGCGCTCCCGCCTAGCCGCTCGACTTTCTTCGTGCGAATTAATCTGGCCAATCAGCTATTGCAGCCCGAATGGTTGGCCGCGAATACACGCCTGGTAGCGGCTGAAGCCATTGCTGCGCTCTTGACCCAGACCGTCGAACAGGCGCGGGCATTGGGCGATGGCCAGGGGCAAACCTACGGTCTGGGGTACCTGGGACGGCTCTATGAACTCAACGGTCAGATTCAAGCCGCGATTCAAATGACCCAAGAAGCCCTTGTCGTTTCACAATCCATTAACGCTGGCGAAGCGGACTACCAATGGCAGTGGCAGCTGGGACGGTTGCTCGAAGCAGAGGGTGAAACAGATGCCGCGATCGCGGCTTACCAGCAGGCACTCACGACACTGCAGCGCCTCCGGAGTGATCTGGTTGCCGCTAACCGTGAAACCAAGTTCTCCTTCCGCGATGGCATTGAACCGGTTTACCGTGATTTGGTCAGCCTACTGCTCGAAACCGATGCCCAAAACACGCCGCAAACGAACCTGTTGACGGCGCGCAATGTGATTGAGTCGCTGCAGGTAGAAGAACTGGTGAACTTCTTCCGGGCTGATTGCGTGGTCACCCGGCCTCAGCAGATTGACCAGATTGATAGCAAAGCCGCCGTTATCTACCCCATCATTCTGGAAGACCGTATCGAAGTGATTGTGGGCTTGCCCGACCAATCGCTGCTGCGCCAACCATTTACAATTCCTCAAACTGATGCGAACGAGATCCTGAGGAAGCTTCTGGAGGAAGTGGTGAACCCAGCCGCCAATGTTCCTGCTTTGGGGAGCGGTTCACCCTCGGAGCAAACCATCATCCGGATCTACCGCAGCGGTACTGATGCCAACGCCTATCAGGCACCAGCTCAACAGGTCTACAACTGGTTGATTCGCCCCTTCGAAGCAGAATTAGAGGCGAGCGGTGTTGATACCTTGGCATTTGTACTCGATGGTAAACTCCGCAACATCCCGATGTCGGTGCTGTACGACGGCAGCCAGCACCTGATTGAAAAATACGCGATCGCCCTGACGCCTGGACTGCAACTGGTTGATCCTCAGCCCCTAGCCGCGCGACAAGTTCAGGCCCTGGCTGGCGGAGTCAGCGAAAGCCGCGATGGCTTTGCACCGCTACCCTTTGTCAAAGCTGAACTGGAAGCGATCGAGGCCCAAGTTCCTAGTCAGGTACTCTTAAACGAAGACTTTGATACTCAAGGCTTTCGAGGCGAATTGACCTCAACCGCATTTCCGGTTGTTCACCTGGCAACCCATGGCAAATTCGGAGCCACGTTAGAAGATACCTTCATCCTGGCTTGGGATGGCCAAATCGATGCGAACCAACTCAGCACCCTCCTCCAAACCAGCGAAATCAGCCGCGATGGCACGATCGAACTGCTGGTACTCAGCGCCTGTGAAACCGCTTCTGGCGATGATCGTGCAGCTCTGGGATTGGCCGGTATTGCTGTACGTTCGGGCGCCCGCAGTACGCTCGCCACGCTTTGGCAGGTCAATGACAGGGGCACCTCGCTACTGATGAGCGATGTCTATCGTTTGCTAGCTGAAACCAAACAGACAAAGGCTCAGGTTCTCAGACAAGCCCAACTCAATCTGTTGCAAAGCGATGATTCTCGCTACCATCATCCCTATTTCTGGGCGCCCTTTGTGCTGGTGGGTAATTGGCTGTAATGGGCAACTGGCTCGTACATAAGCACCCCTTTAGCACCCTCAATTGATGTGATGATTTTTACAAGGATACTTTTATTGAGAGAAGCGATCTATGGTTCCAATCTTACTCGCGAGTGCTTACTTGACGGTTACTGACGCTCCGGTTCCGTCACAGACATCCTTTCAGATGACTCCGAAACACGTCACTGAAAAGATTGCTCAAAGTCCTGAAATTCCCGGAGCTGCGCCCACATTGCCGCCGGAGCCACCACCGCCGGAGCCCGAGCCTCTACCGCCCCTCCCACCACCAGAAGAATTGCAGCCGCTACCCTCCACCCCCGTGACGCCGCAACCAGGATTCACGGTTCCCGGTACTACGGTTGTGCGCGAATTCCGAGTGGTCGGCAGTACCATCTTTACCCCCGCAGAACTGGCTGCAGCGACCTCACCTTATACCAATCGCCCCATTACGTTTTCCGAGTTGCTAGAAGCCCGGTCGGCGGTTACTCAGCTTTATTTGGATGCGGGTTACATCACAACTGGGGCCTTTATTCCGACCGATCAGATGATTGATGAGGGCATCGTTGAAATCCAGGTTGTCGAGGGCTACGTCGAAGCGATCGCAATTCAAGGACGCGACGAGTTGGTAC
Source organism: Leptolyngbyaceae cyanobacterium (assembly GCA_050330865.1). Classification (GTDB taxonomy): domain Bacteria; phylum Cyanobacteriota; class Cyanobacteriia; order Phormidesmidales; family Phormidesmidaceae; genus SIO1E4. The sequence continues at coordinate 80,317 of JBHJHM010000063.1, read as the reverse complement.
CTGGGTATTTGAGCAGCCGCATTGAAAAGGCTGCTGGCGATCCCCTCAACGTGAATAGCTTGATTGAAGGTCTGCAGCTCTTACAGCTCAACCCTCTGATTGACACCCTATCCGCTGAACTCGCGACCGGCACCCAAGTAGGCGGCAGTATTGTTACCGTCACGGTAGAAGAAGCGGATAGCTTCGATGTGCTGCTGGTGGTCGATAATGGGCGATCGCCAACGGTCGGTAGCTTTCGTCGTCAAGCGGGTTTCCGTGACCTTAACCTATTGGGCTTGGGCGATGCGTTTGAGTTCTCTTACAGCAATACCGAGGGCAGCGATACGTTTGATGTTGCCTACACCGTCCCCGTCAGCTCCTCAAACACGACGGTTGGTGTCCGCTACAGCCATACCAGTAGCGAAGTCATTGATGATGATTTCGACATTCTATCCATTGAATCAGAGTCAGAGGATTTGCAGTTCACCCTGCGCCATCCGCTGAAACAGACCCCTACTGAAGAGCTCGCTCTGAGCTTGGAGTTGTCCCATAGTCGCTCTGAGAGTACGTTTCAGCTACCAGGGGCGCCCCGCTTAGGGTTTCCATTTGACGGCGCTCCTGAGGGGGAAGCCAAAGTGACGGCAATCCGCTTGGGGCAGGAGTGGACACAGCGCAATGCTGAAAGCGTTTTTGCCGTCCGTTCTCGTTTCAGTGTGGGTACAGACTGGTTTGGGGCCACCCAAAATGAAGGTGATCTGCCAGATAGTAATTTCTTTAGCTGGCAGGGGCAGGCCCAGTGGGTGCAAGTGTTAGCGCCAGAGACCCTATTATTGGCCCGGCTAGAGGGACAACTCGCAAATCGTCCGCTACTGTCGCTGGAGCAGTTTCGCTTGGGTGGACTGGGAAGTGTCCGAGGCTATCGCGAGGACCGTGTCATTGCTGATAGTGGGGTGTTTGCTTCGCTAGAGGCACGGGTGCCCGTGATCAGGATTCCAGAGTGGGAGAGTTTAGTACAGATAACGCCCTTTGTGGATATTGGCCATGGTTGGAACACGGGCGATCGCGCCGACCCTGATCCGCAAACGTTGGCGTCGGTCGGCATCGGTGCGCTCTGGCAGATTAGCGATCGCTTCACCGCCCGGTTGGACTACGGCATCCCCCTCATTAATGGGGACGATAGCGGTGATTCTCTCCAAGAAAGCGGTGTCCTGTTTTCCATCACCGGACGGCTTTAAATCCTATTCATCGTTTTTGTATTCACACTCGTTCTGTAACTGCAACACCACGTCATAAATGTGGCCCTACAAATCTTTTTAGGCTGGAGGTGATTTATGTCAATGTGTCTGTCTTATGGCAAAGTCCTCGCGGCAGGGCTAAGGCGACCGGCTTTACCCATGGTGTTTTCTTTTCTGATAGGTGCTACTCCTTTAGCAGCCCCTGTTTTTGCTCAGATTATCCCTGACGAAACCTTGGGTAGCGAAGCCTCCACCGTGACCCCCGATGCCCTCGTGCAGGGAGACTTAGCTGAGCTGATTGAGGGGGGAGCGATACGGGACACCAACCTGTTTCACAGCTTCAGCGATTTCAATGTCGAAACTCTGCAGCGGGTTTACTTCGCCAATCCGGCAGGGATTGACACTATTCTGACACGGGTGACCGGCGGGAATGGCTCCAGCATCGACGGCACTCTGGGGGTGGATGGCTTGGCCGATCTGTACCTCCTGAATCCTAACGGCATTGCCTTTGGCCCCAATGCTCAGCTCGATATTCGCGGCTCATTTGTTGCCAGCACTGCCAATAGTTGGAATCTGGGTGATGGTCTTGTGTTCAGCGCGGTTGATCCAGAGGCACCGCCACTACTGGCCGTGACGCTGACACCGGGTTTGCAGTACGGCACGGCTCCGCAGGCGGACATCACCAACGAAGGCAATTTAGTGGTTGACCCTGGAGATCGCCTGATACTGCTGGGAGACACCGTTACCCATACCGGAACACTAACCGCACCGGGCGGAACTGCACAGTTGCTAGGCAACCGGGTTGGCGTGTTTGATGCCGGACGAATTGACGTGTCTGCTTCCGATGGTGGCGGCACGATTAATCTGGGCGGCGGATTTCAAGGACAGGGGCCACTTCCCAGGTCTCAGCAAACGGCTGTAGGGCCTGATGCAGCACTATTTGCGGATGCCACAGTGTCGGGCGATGCTGGCGAGATTATCGTCTGGTCGGATGGACTGACGCGATTTTATGGGAGTGCTAGCGCTGTAGGTGGTGCGACGGAGGGCAATGGTGGCTTCGTGGAAGTATCTGGGCTGCAACAGTTGGTCTATGAGGGACAGGTCAACACAAGCGCTATCAATGGGGAGATTGGAACACTGCTGTTGGATCCAACCAATGTTCGAGTAGTCGATGATGCGATCGCAGAACCAGCTTCTTTTGCAGATGTAGATGAGTTTGATGATCCTAATATTGACAACGATGGCGACACACTTATTGCCGCGTCAATTATTAGTGGGTCAACAAGTAATGTAGTGCTGCAGGCAACGGAGACCATATCTTTTGAGACCCTCACACTACTCATGACTCCATCAGTAGGAATAGAAGCCACTGCTGGAGAAAGTATCTCGGTGACTGAGCCCATCGTCACCTCTGGCGGAGCAATTTCGTTGACGGCTCCAGATATTGCTATCAGTAGCTCCATCGCTTCAGCGGGCGGCGATATCAGTATCGCAGGTGAAAATAGTGTTTTATTGAACAACAGTGCAGTAATCGAGTCTGGGGATGTTTTCTCAGGTGTTAGTGATGCAGGTAGAGTATCAGTCAACACAATTGGCAACTTGACCCTGACAGAGGGTTCACAAATCCGAGCTGGTGCTGTTCTCATGGGCAGCGGAGGCAATATCGACGTTTCGGCAGGTTCAATCTCCTTATCTGGAACAGGTCTTAGCGAACCAAGTGGTATTTTGTCATTAGTCTCACCTGGGACTTTTACTTCGGGAGGGGATGTCACTGTAGTAGCTGACAACATCTCTCTCGCTGATGGCGCAACCATCTCTACCCAAAACCAGGGAGGGGGAGTAGCTGGATTTCTCTCAGTAAGAGCAAATCAGAGACTTGATCTGGATGGCTCTGGTACAAACATTGGAGCACCCGTGTTTTCAACTGGTACTGGGGGAGATGTTGAAGTGATTGCCAACAATATTTCGGTAACTAATGGCGCGACTATCGCTAGTTCGACGTTTGGTGATAATGAGACAGGAAGTAGTCTCTCGGTAACAGCAGAAGAAATTGAACTAGATGGCTTTGCTGGGGCTTTAGGTAGTGGTATCGGTTCTAATGTATTCGCTTCTGGGCGCGGTGCAAACATAACAGTAGATGCTAGTGAAATCATAATTACCAATGGTGCTCTTATTAGTACCTCAACCTTCGATGATGGTGACGACTTAACTATCAATGATGGGGCTGCAGGCAACCTCTCAGTTTCAGCAAACCAAATAGAGATAGACGGTTTCTTCCCTATTGAAGATGCGTTGACGGGAGAAATCGTTGATGTTGTACCCAGTGGAATCTCTTCAGATGTTCGTGCCTCTGGCCCCGGTGGTGATGTCATAGTAGAAGCTGACAATATTTTCGTTACCGATGGTGCAGTTATTACGACCTCGAGTACTAGTAGCGGAGCCGCTGGGAGTCTTTCGGTAACAGCGCAGCAAGTAATTGAATTGGACGGATTTGTTCCTGTTGGTAACACTCCCGGAGCTAGAGGAATTGCTTCGAATGTGTTTGCTTCTGGTGATGGAGGCGATGTCATAGTGGATGCGACTGATATTTCAGTCAATAATGGTGCGACCATCTCTATCGCCAATGTTGGTAATGGAGCATCAGGGAACCTTTTCGTGACAGCAGAACAGTTAGAGATAGATGGTTTTGCTTCATCTGGAACGGTTGTTGCTGAAGTCAGCAGCGTTGGTTCAGACTTAGGGAACAGCGGTAGTGGAGGAGATATCGTAATAGATGCGGATAATATCGCTGTTACAAATGGCGCAGTTATTCGCAACAGAAACAGAGGAGATGGTGAGGTTGGTAGTCTTTTGGTGGCTGCAAATCAGATTGAGCTAGAAGGTGCTGCCGTCGTCGAAGGCGTAGCCTTTGGTAGCAGCGGTATCAACTCAGAGGTATTTGCGTCTGGTGATAGCGGTGATGTCACAATAGAAACCACTAACCTTTCTATTATCGATGGCGCTACTATTTCTACTGCCAATGCTGGTACTGGCACTGCAGGCAATGTTTTTGTAGTAGCAGATCAAATTGAAGTAGATGGATTTGCCGCTAATGAGAATACAGTTTTCGGTGTGAGCGGTATTAATTCAGAAGTGCTTGCTTCTGGCGCTGGTGGCGATGTTACAGTGCAGGCTACTGACATTTCTATTTCTAATGGCGCACTCATTTCTACTTCCAACTCTAGTGAAGGGAAATCGGGTGACCTTTCAGTTACAGCAAACAACGAAATTGAAGTAGATGGCTTTGTGTCTATCGGGCAGACTAATGGTTTCAGTGGCATTGTCTCCATAGTTCAGGACTCTGGTGATGGCGGTAATGTCAGTGTAGAGGCTAGTAGGCTTACCATAATTGATGGTGCAAATATCTCTACCACCAACGTCGGCGAAGGAACCGCAGGTAGTCTTTCCGTAGTAGCCGACCAAATTGAAGTGAATGGCTTTGCCTCTATTGGACAAACATTCTTTAGCGCAAGCGCAATCAGCTCGGTGGTACAGAACTCCGGTGATGGTGGCGATGTTATTGTAGAGGCCGATGATCTCACCATAACCAATGGTGCAAATATCTCTACATCAAATTTTGGTGCGGGAATTGCTGGTGACCTCTCCGTAACAGGGAACAAAATTGAGGTGGTTGGCTTTGCCTCTATTGGGCAGGTGTTATTGGGTTCCAGTGGTCTCGGTTCACAAGTATTTGCCTCTGGTGCTGGAGGCAATGTCAAAGTGGATACCGCTAGCCTTGTTGTTGCTGATGGCGCAACTGTCTCTACTTCCAACGCTAGTAATGAAGCAGCGGCAGGAAGCCTTTTGGTAACAGCTGATCAGCTTGAGTTGGATAGCTTTGGTAGTCTCACCTCAGAGGTATTTGCCTCTGGTACTGGTGGAAACGTCATAGTCGGAACTGATGATAGCCCCGTCACTAATATCTCCGTTGCTAACGGTGCACGTATTTCTACTATTACTTCTGGCCTCACTGACGCTGCAGACGTAATAATCCAAGTAGAGGATGAGATTGAACTAGATGGTGGTTTGATTTCTAGTGCTAGTAACTTCACAAATGCGAACAGTGGAGATGTCTTTCTGGATGCAGGGGCCTTAACACTGCGTAATGGGTCTAGCATTTCAGCTGGAACCTTTGCTGTTCAGGGAATTCCCAATGCCTCGGAGGCAGCAGCAGGAGAGGTTGATGTAACAGCAGAGCGTATCTTTCTAGACCGCAGTGTGATATCGACAACAGGCAACCTTGGCGATGGGGGCAACTTGTTTGTAGAGGCTAGCGACTTTCTACTCCTGCGCAACAATAGCCAAATTTCCACTACTGCTGGCCTGCTAACTTCAGGTGGCGATGGCGGCAACATCATTGTCGATGCCCCCTTTGTCGTCGGGGTGTTGACCGAAAACAGCGATATTACGGCCAACGCTTTTCTGGGCGATGGTGGCACCGTCACCGTTACAGCGCTAGACATTATCGGGCTGGAATTTCAGGATGCACTTACCCCCTTCAGTGACATTACTGCCAGTTCCGAAGTCGGTAATGCAGGGATCACCGAGTTCGATCAACTGACTGACGTTAATCCAGAAGACAGTCTGGATGAGATTCCTATCGACCTGACAGACCCTACTAGCCTGATTGACCGTCAGTGTGCGCTGCAGGCAACGCCTACTGCCAGTGAGTTTACAGTTGTGTGGCGGGGCGGCTTACCCATCGACCCCAGCCAGCCCAGCATAGGCGAGACCTTTTTGGAGGATTTGGGCGCAGTGCCCGAGCCAACGGACACTACCCATAACCAGGGCCTTGTCAATACCCCTGACGAGGAAACAGCCTCTCTAATTCAAGAGGATGAAGCTGTGCCGGTGATCCGCGAAGCTCAGGGCTGGATTCAAGATGACAGTGGGCGCACGTATTTAGTTTCGGCAACACCTCAGGGCATCACAGCAAATTATTTTAGTCTTATGACTTGCCAGCACCCTAATGAAACAGGAATGCTGGAACTACAAACAAAATAAATCACATCACCGATGCCTAATTACCCTGACACCTGTCTGGCCGTTCTATTTCTCTGTGCAGCATCCCCTGCAGCTGCGCTAGCCCAAATTACTCCTGACAACACGTTGGGGAACGAGACCTCCGTCGTGACCCCCGATGCCCTCGTGCAGGGAGACTTAGCTGAGCTGATTGAGGGGGGAGCGATACGGGACACCAACCTGTTTCACAGCTTCAGCGACTTCAATATCGAAACTCTGCAGCGGGTTTACTTCGCCAATCCGGCAGGGATTGACACTATTCTGACGCGGGTGACCGGCGGGAATGGCTCCAGCATTGATGGCACTCTGGGGGTGGATGGCTTGGCCGATCTGTACCTCCTGAATCCTAACGGCATCGCCTTTGGCCCCAATGCTCAACTCGATATTCGCGGCTCCTTTGTTGCCAGCACTGCCGATAGTTGGAATCTGGGTGATGGTCTTGTGTTCAGCGCGGTTGATCCGGAAGCACCACCATTACTGGCCGTGACGCTAACGCCGGGCTTGCAGTATGGAGCTGCTCAACAGGCAGATATCACTAACGATGGTAATCTGGCTGTCGCGCCTGAAGCCAGCCTCGTGTTGATGGGGGACACGGTTACTCACACTGGGACGCTGACGGCTCCGGGAGGAGACGTGCAGCTGCTTGGCAATCGGGTGGGGGTGTTTGGTTCTGGGCAGATTGAGGTATCTTCCCCCACAGGTGGTGGTCGCGTTAACCTGGGGGGCGGGTTTCAAGGACAGGGGCCACTGCCGACAGCGCAGCAGACTGTCGTGGGACCCAATGCCGAGCTGATTGCTGATGCGATGGCGAGCGGTGACGGTGGTGAAATTATTGTCTGGTCCGATGACCTGACGCGGTTTTATGGCAGTGCCAGTGCTCGGGGAGGTGCTATTGCGGGCGATGGTGGCTTGGTGGAGGTCTCTGGGCTGGAGCAGTTAGTCTATGACGGGCAGGTGGATACGACTGCAGCCAATGGTGCGATCGGAACGCTGCTACTGGATCCGACTAATATCATTGTTGTCGAATCTTTAGCTGCAGAAACTTCTTTGCTGGAAGATGTTGACGAATTTTCCGACCCTGATATCAACAATGACGAAGATACTCAGATTGAGGCACTAGCTATTGCTCTTGCAAATAGTGATGTTGTGTTGCAAGCAACAGACACTATCTCGTTTGAGTCACCCGTGGTGATGCTCTTCCCTTCAATTGATTTGACCGCAACTGCTGGAGACAGCATTACAGTAAATCAGCCTGTCATCACCTCGGGGGGAGATATCTTGTTGGAGGCCCCAAATATCGCGATTAGCGAATTCATGGCTTCATCAGGTGGTGGTATCACGTTATTAGGTGAAGATGAAATTTCTATTGATAATAATGCGATCGTGGAGTCGGCAGATGTATCCGGTGTCAATGATGCTGGCGATATTTTAGTGCAAACTTCTGGTCCACTTAGTCTGATAGACGGAGCACAGATTAGAGCAAGTGTTTTAGATACAGGCAATGGCGGCAACGTTGATGTTCGTGCTGACTCAGTTTTCTTAGACGGATTCAGAATAAACTTTCTCGGACTTTTTAACCCTAGCACTATTGGCTCAGAAATTAGAACAGATGCCTCTGGTTCTGGCGGCGAAGTGACAGTAGACGCGAATACCATTTCTGTCACTAACGGCGCAAGTATTTCGACCTCGAATCAAGGAGAAGGTGACTCAGGAAATCTCTCCGTAACAGCAGATCAAATCGTGTTAGATGGCATTGCCTCAGTTTTAGGGTTTCCCTTAGGTACCAGCGGTATTTCTTCTCAAGCAAATGAGACTGGTTCCGGCGGTGATGTTACTGTCAGAGCTACCGACATCTCTATTACTAATGGCGCAGTGCTCTCCACGCCAAGTCGCGGCGGCGGGGATGCTGGTAATCTCTCAATAGTTGCAGATCAAATCGAGGTAGATGGTACTGCTCCTGGCATAGCAACAATTTTGGGACTTGGGCCGAGTATTGTCGGCTCACAGGTGCTCGCTTCCGGCGACGGCGGTAACGTTGAAATAGATGCTAGGAACATTTCCGTTACTAACGGTGCCGTAATCTCCAACTCAGTTAATGGCACTGGCAATGCAGGTAGCCTTTCTGTGACTGCTGAACAGCTCGAAGTGAACGGCTTTGCTTCTAACGGTGCAACGGGATTTGGGGCTAGCAGCGTGGGTTCGCAGGCATCGATGTCTGCTTCGGGTAACGGCGGTGATGTTTTTATAGAGGCCGACAGTATTCTTGTTACAAATGGCGCATCGATTTCAAACTCGAATGCTGGCGCTGGTAATGCAGGTAGCCTTTCTGTGACTACTGACCGCATTGCGTTAGATGGTTTTGCCGCCATTGAAGAAACAACAGTGAGTCCCACTGGCGTATTCTCCGAGGTAGGTACGTCAGGTGATGGAGGGGATGTTGCCATAGAAGCAAATACTGTTTCGGTTACCAATGGTGCCCTCATTTCTAACTCAAATTCCGGTAGCGGCGATGCAGGCAGCCTCTCGGTCACAGCAAATCGGCTTGAATTAGATGGCTTTGCATCTATCGGAGAAACGACTCTCGCCTCCAGTGGTATTGGGTCGCAAGTGTTTGCCTCTGGTCCTGGGGGGGCTGTTGACGTGAATGCGGATTTTGTCTCAATCACCAGCGGTGCAAGCATTTCTACTTCAAATGCAGGTCAAGGAACTGCAGGTAGTCTCTCAGTAACTGCTGATCAAATTGAATTAGATGGCTTTGCTTCGGTTGAGGGAAATACTGTTGGCTTTAGTAGCATTGGTTCACAGATTCTAGATTCTGGCGATGGAGGTGCTATTGATGTGAATGCAGACAGTATCTCAATCACTAACGGCGCAAACATTTCCACATCAAATGCTGGTACAGGAACAGCAGGCAGTTTAACTATAAGTGCAAGTCAGATCGAGCTAGATGGTTTTGCCTCTGGCAATAACACAGACGTTGGCTTTAGTGGCATTGGATCAGAGGTTCGAGAAGACTCCTCGGGAGCTGGGGGTGATGTGTTGGTCGAAGTCGATAATATTTTTGTCACTAATGGTGCAATCGTTTCTACTTCGAATATCGGTGCAGGGACTGCCGGAGATTTGAGTATCGTGGCAGACCAAATCGAATTAGAGGGTTCTGTTCCTGGTGAGGGAAGCTTCTTAGGTTTCAGTGGCATTACTTCAGAGGTACAAGCATCTGGATCTGGAGGGAATATTTCAGTCGAGGCTAATGCTATTAGCATTATGCAAGGTGCAGGCATATCAACAACAACGCTCGGAATCACAAATGCTGGCAGTATCGAAATTCAAGTGGCTGATAGCATTGAGTTAAACGATGGAGGCATTGCTAGTTCTAGCTTAGCCAGTGCAAATAGCGGCGATATTTCCCTGACAGCTGAAGGTGATGTAATACTGCGCGATGAGTCATTTATTTCAGCTGGAACTTTTGCACCTGAGGGAACACTCAATGCATCTACAGCGGCAGCGGGTGAGATTAATGTTGCGGGTGATCGTATTTTTCTAAACCGTAGTGCAATTTTGACAACTAGTAATCTTGGTGATGGGGGGAACTTGTTTGTAGAGGCTAACGACTTTCTACTCCTGCGCAACGCTAGCCAAATTTCCACCACTGCTGGCCTTTTAACCTCAGGGGGAGATGGCGGCAACATTATTGTTGATGCCCCCTTTGTCGTCGGGGTGTTGACCGAAAACAGCGATATTACCGCCAACGCCTTTCTGGGCAATGGTGGCACCGTCACCGTTACAGCACTGGACATCATCGGGCTGGAATTTCAAGATGACCTTACCCCCTTCAGCGACATTACTGCCAGCTCCGAAGTAGGGAATGCCGGGATCACCGAGTTCAATCGACTGACTGACGTTAATCCAGAAGACAGTCTGGACGAAATTCCTATTGATCTGACGGACCCCGCCAGCCTGATTGACCGTCAGTGTGCGCTGCAGGCAACGCCTACCGCCAGCGAATTTACCGTTGTGGGACGCGGCGGGTTACCCATCGACCCCAGCCAACCTAGCATTGCTGATACCTTTTTGGAGGATTTAGGCACGGTGCCCGAGCCCACGGACACCGCCAATGAATTATCTCGTGCCGATACCCCTGATGAAGATGCAGCCCCGCTCATCCAGCAATCAGACCCTACCAACGTGATCCGTGAAGCTCAAGGCTGGATTCAAGATGAATATGGACGGATGCATTTGGTTTCTACAGCTTCTCAGAACCCCTTAATAATGTCCTTAATTGATGATGACTGCCCGCGATCGCCCACCGAATAAATGGCATAGATGCCCCCTGTCATACTGACATTAATACCATTCACTCACTTGCCGACGCTGCCTCGGCAGCCAGAAGGCCAACCCAACCATCGCCAGTCCTGCCGGTAACGGCGCCTCTGGAAGCTCCTGCGATGGGGCATCAGCAAAAGCAATAATCGATGGCTCCGAAGATAAGGGGCGAACGTTATCGGCATTGGTCGCTGGTTGCACAATGCTAGGAAGGCTGGTGTCAGTCGGTAGTCGCTTATTGCTGTTGACCGACCTGTCAGCTTGGTTAGGAGACTGGGAGGACACCATTACCATCGGCACCTCGAAAGGAACTTTGGACGGAACTCCTGCATCCGCCTGAGCTAGCGACTCAGGCGTTTCAGCGTGTTGGCGGTGGTTCCCTGGCAAGGCGGGCGACTGAGCCAATACCTCCCTGGACTCTGACTCAGGCTGGGGGCGATCGCCTACCACAACGCCCATATCCTCATGCTGAGAGTCGACCTGACTCAAGTGCTCATGGTTTCCCCCTGATGGTGCATTGGGATTCGACGCGGGTACAGCCTTACTCATTGGCCCCGAAGCATTGCTAACAGGAACAGTCGATTGAGCCAGTTCGGGGCGGAACGGCTCCTCGATGAGTACAGCTGGTGCAGCAGGGAACTCAGGCTTAAGTTCAACCTTTACTTGCTGAGCCGAAGACCAGGGTTGTAGGTCGAATTGATTGAGATCAACCTGATTCCTGTTTTCTAGATTGATTGTGGGGTCAAACGTTGGATTAAACGTCGGATTGAATGAGGGGGTAAATTCGTTACTCGGCAGTGCCGGACTATCCGGCTGAGGCTCTCCCGTCAGGTCAAGATTGACCGGATCCGCTATGTCGATCGAAATATCGGGATTGAATTCAGGGTCCACTGAGATCGTGGGATTGAATTCAGGATTCACCCCAATTTCTGGGTTGAAGGCGATTTCAGGCAGGTTGATCGTAATCACAGGTTCGACTCGAATGTCTGGCTGTGCACCAGGCTCCGACGCATCAGGTGCAGTTTCGAGCGTGATGGTTACATCCCCGATGCTGATGGATTTGTTGAACCAATTGTTGAACCAGTTGTTCAAAAAGTTGAGCGTGATGGTGTTGTTAGAAAAGAGCGTTATTGCAACCGCCAGGGCAGCCGAGATCGTTGCTGCTAGCCCTGGAATGGCCATGCGGCGAAGGCGACGAAGCAAAGTTCTGGATAAGGTCATCCGATTTCACCTGTAGTGGAGAACTTGGCAAGGGTGTAACAGCGTTGTATTTGCTACGCCCACAAACTCTTACCACTGGTGTTACGGAACCTATTCGGCTAAATGAGGAACGGTGAGATCCGTCGAACCACTGCAGATTTTTTCTACCAAGTCTGACTGCACTGCCTGTAGTTCTGCCGAGGGGGTGTCTACTGAAAACATTGCTTGCACAGCATCATTGGGCAAATCATTCGTCAGGAAATAATCCGCGCGAGCTAGCGCGATCGCTTCCTCATTCGCCCCGTCTGCCTCTAATTCATGTTGTAACACCGCCAGCTCAGCGGCATGGTGTTCGTAGCGATCGACATCCATAAGCTGAAAATAAAACCATTCGCTGATGGCGTTTGGGTTAAGAATGCTACCGTAAAACACCCAGTCATAATGGGTACCAGCCTCTAACGGTGCTCCTTGGTAGCGGGCTCGATACACTCCAGAATCTTCTTCGTCTACGGTTGCTTGCCAAAGGATATTATCTACTGCTTGCGTTGGACGTACACCTGTAGTGAAAGTATCGCCTTGCCATACAAATACAGGATTCCGATGCCACAGCATTTGATGGTCACCAGGACTGACTAAACAGAGACCTGGATCGCGTGACCCTAAAGGTCTTCCGGTTCCAGGTGGGTCATTCTCTTGGCGGAGAAAATTCCAGAGTCCTTGCCAATTTTGATAGTTGGCAAGGGTAGGCGACTCGGCAGGCTGGCCCAACGCAGTTCCAGCCCAGCCCAGGCTGATGACGCTAACAATAATGCCAAAGACACGACTAACCTGAGACATTCGGCGCTGCTTTTGCCCCGTCACGATTACGCTCCCGAATCAGTTGTATTCCATAGAAGCAGAATGTCAGCGACGGCAGTAACCACGGCAGCATTACCTGCCCGCTAACATACAGCTGTAGACTCACTACACCATAAACCAGGGTGGCTCCGGCCCAAATCAAACCCAGTTGGAGAGGACGAGCTTGAACCATGGCTAGCTTCAGAGCCAGTCCTTTGCCCAACAGCGCTGCCAATATAATCATCCACGCATCGGGTAAAGGCACCACCAAATGATGGTGCAGTAATTGATGTGTCAAGTAGGCGTGGATTTCCCCTCCCGTAAACCCTTTAGGGGCATCGGTATCACCAGATTGCTGGTGCCAATAGGCGATCGCGATCGGGGGATCTAAATTATCTTCACCCCCTTGGCTGAAGCCTGCTTCGTCATAGCCTCCAGGAGCCACAATCACAACAAGATTTTGCAGGGAGGTGAGGCTTAAGTCAGCCAGTAATTGTTCTGGCTCCGTTAATAAATCCCAAGCCGAGACCCGATGGTAAACCCGATCTGGTGGGAGTGAAAAATCGATTAGGGGCTGCAGCCAGTGCTGCTCAATTTGATAAGCCTGGTTGGTAATGGGGTGTAGGATAGCGCGACGTGGCAAAAGAGGCGTCTGCGGTGCAAGGCTATTGGTGTAGTCAATAATAGCCTTCTGCAAAGGCTGAGAACGGTTGACATCAGGGCTGGGTACAGCTGAGTGAGATGAGTGAGAACGCCTTTGACTTAGTTGATACGCTATCGCCGTTTGATAGCTGAAAGGGACGGGTCGCGTGCTTGACCAGCTACGAGGTGGGATATACCAAAGGGGGGACTCAATATTGCCTCCTAGGCTCCAATTCGGTGATGCCAGACTGTCAGTAACCGATAGCTGCCCACTTTGATAGCCTCCTTTCGTGGCTAAAACAATCCAGGTCTGCTGAGCTGCCGCCTGCTGGAAAGCTTGATTAAGGGTTGGATCAGCCTCCGGTTGGGGTCTGTCTAACAGATAGTCCAGGCTAATCACGCTGGCCTCTAGGTGCGTTAGGGTCGTTACGATATCGGCCAACAGGGCGCGATCGATGGGGTTAGGCTCTGCAATGCTGCGTTCTTGGAGCGTCCGATCATCGATCTGTACTAAGAGCACTGACCAATCGCCCGATATGAGCTGTGCGGTGCCATCACGATAACGAGCCTGAATGCCCAAACGCTGATTCAGCAGCCAGTGCTGTACAGGCAGTAATAGACTGACTAAAGCCAAAGCTCCAACAGCGACTGCTTCGCGACGATTGGGCCGCCATTTCCGGAGGAGGGTACGCCATCCCCGACGGGGAATGCTATAGGGAACGGATTGAGGATGGCGAAATAGAGATGGCACCAAATACGTCGAAGGATAGGTCACACTTTTCTCCAATTTGAGAAAGCGACAGGCTCCCATTAGTGACGCTTCTACATCTTCAAATTGGGCGAGGCGCTGCAAAAACTGTACTAAAAATTCCTGAGCCACTTTGTTATGGATGGGTTCGCGCATGATGGCTACCTGACTGAGCCCTAGATCGATCAGCCGATTAGCAATATCCAAACCGCTACAGGAATTGAAGAGCGCAAACTGCAGGCCGTGCTGTTTGGCTTTGGTTAGATAAGGCGTAAGTTCGCGCATAGTCATGAATGTATTGGGCGCGATCGCAATTTGCCCATCCACCCACGCCGCTTCGTTACTGTGTCCGGCAAAAAATAAAATATCCCACCCCTGCGGATCGGCAATGGTCTGACTGATACGCTCCCTGAGCTCCGCAATATTCTCACCCGGTTGCCACCCTACGTAGTGAACATCCAATAGCTTTTTTTGCACCGTGAGAGCTGCGCGATCGCCATCAAAATTCAGACCGCGCTCATCACCCAAAATAGCCAGCACCCGGGTTTTGCGGCGATGAGGCGACTGCCGATGAACCGGGGTAGAACGGATAGTGGAGGGTGAACGCACAATATGGATTTGGCCCTGCTGACCCACATCAGCCCCCATCTCCCAAGTTTCCCAGGGCAAACGGTCAAGGTCCGGTGATGAACATGTCAGAAAGAGTTCTTTACTAGCCGGATGGGGCCAGTCGCGATGTGTCGATGGCGTCTGGGATCCCTTGACCAATTCGGTGCGCAACTCGAATAGCGCTTCGTGACGCAGCCATTTGTGAAACTCAGACAGCAGCCGTGCTTCTGCTTGTACGAGCTGGCCGTGGTAGTCAATATTTTTAGCGGCAAACTGTCCTGCTGCAGCAACCCGACCTCGCAAATCTTGCCGGTAGTATCTCAGATAGGCTCGGTGCCAGAACTGATAAGCCGCAGTGAGTGAATTGGGATAGGGGAGGCTGGCTACGACGCGTCGTCCCCCTGCAGACGTCAACTCGAACAGACAGTTCTGCTCTAGTTTATGAATACTCAGTTGGTAAACCATGTTGAACTCGCGCACTTTTCCTGCAATGTGAAGCCGTTAGTCGTCTGGCATGTTCGACTGTAGCAACGAGATTTGGGGTGTTGCTAGACCTGCGGTCGAAACATGAACGGCGGCCAATTCAGCGTTCTGCCATTAGGAAGTTCGACAGTCGCTGTGAACAATTCATCTTGAGTCCCAACAACTTGACCATATAGATAAGTAGATTCAGACTCAGGCTCCAGAGTTTGATCCACAAGCACTGATGAGCTGCTAGGTTGACGAGTTGTTGCTATCGCCCCTTCCTGAATCAGGAGACGGGTGCCTGCTGGGAGCTGCTCACGACTACTCGGCCCTAAACACAGCAGTAAAGACCACTCTGGCACTTCCGTTTCAAACACATGCCAAGTGAACGCATAGAGTCGTAAAGGCAACCCCATAGGCTGATCAACGTAAGCACCTCTAGCGTTGGGGGGAACTGTTACATCTGACGATATCTCAGTCAAAATGTCATTCATCTCCTCATCAGGACTGCGGATCGCCACGGCAGCTTCCATCTGAGCAATCGGCGGGAGTAATGTCCAAGCTAAACGGTCAGCTAACTCCCCGATTTGATCCTGTAGCCAGCGTCCAACATTGATATGCTCATTTTCAAGGGGTGGAGTCACGGTTGTTGTCGCTGCAATTGGGACAGTGGGTTCCGCGACAAAGCTGGCAGTCGCAGATAACTGCTCTGGGTTCAGGCAATTCAGATACAACAGCAGCTCTTCTGGAGAACTGTCGAAATAGTGAACTGGGAGCGTGTAAGTGTCGCTGGCTTTTAGGACTTGCTGGGTGGTTTGACAAAAAGTCAGGAGGCGATCGCGGCGTAGGCCGCTCAAAACAATAACCCGTTCCTCTTCCTCTCTCACTTCTACCAGCACATATAGGTGGGCAAACTGTTGGGGATGCTCCACCGTGACGCTAGGAATCTGCACAACTTCATCACTAAGGCTACTAACAACCACCAGACAGAGACGAAACTCTCCCACACGGCAGGTGATATCCGTTGGCGGGATTTGGTCGGCGTTGTAATACACCGCTACGTCTAACGCGCCGGCTTCAACCCATTGTTCAAATCCTTTTAGCGCCAGAGCCCTGAGAAAACTTTGCCACTGATCAGGCGCATTTGTTTCCGATTGGATAATCTGGGCGGCCCAGTCTAGTGCCGCCTGTGGCAACGCAACCATGGTTGAATACAGGGGGCCAAGTTCAAAATCTTGGGACTCTTGAGAGTTACTCATAACGTTCACGGTAAGAGTGGGATGCGAAACAGGAAACATGATTATTGCTCCATAAGCTGATGAATGACTTGGCAAAGGTGGCGAGCAAACAGACTCTTCGCTGTACGACCTTTGGGAATTTGAGCTTCGCGGGCTGCATCACGGATGATAGTGTCAACCGTTTCAGTCAGGTATTGCTCTATGGCGCTATCAACCTGCTTCAAGTGGTCAGCGGTGACATAATTGAGCGCCTCCGTCTGAACCTGCTTCTGCATTGCGAGAATGAGCTGGTGACGAGTATCCGCTCTCAGCCGCTTCAAATCCAGTAGACGTTGCGCTTGCTGACTCGATAGTCCTAACTGTATGGCCAGTTTCCCTATCGACATCCCTTCACAGTGAAAAAGATGCAGCCCTTTGACATAGGTTTGGTGTCGTGGGGGTGTCCGGTTGTGGAGCTTAGTCATTTTGGCCTGAATAACATGCAATAGAACGGCATCTAGGCATTGAGGAATCGCTTGTTGATACGCATTCAAAAACGCGATTTCATCGTCTGCTCCTTGTGGACGACTATCTTGCGGACTGGGAAATCGCTCCCAGTCAATCGTGTCTCCCCCGTATGGAATAGGATTGCCGCCTCGGACATGAATGCAATACTGTCGCAGTTGATGCGCCAGCCCTTGCAGCTGGGCCAGCACGACTTTAGCCGGACGCTGAGGATCCATACGTTGGAGTTGCTCACGGGTGGGGGGGTGACATCGACCGCCACGTTGCCCCTGCTGCCGCTGTCGTATCCGGTCTTGTCGATACACTTGGTGATACTGTGCCAGCAACTGGCTAGCAGCGTTCACCTCGGCCTCACTAAGCAAGTGGTATTGCGTCAGAATCCGCTGTAGCTTGGTCAGGCTGGTGTCATTCAAGATGGCCCAATCGGTCGCACGATAGAGTCCTCGATTGATAAGGACCTTATCGAGTTCAGTATGCGTCTTGACTAGTCGGGTAGCCCATGTACTGAGCTGACCTTTGCCTGGGTCATAGCCCTCCAGAATATCTAAACTAAATGGCCGATGGTGGGGTGAAGGGTTACCGTCATCGTCAAGCACGATGGGGAATAGATCTTCGGCTGTAAATCCATGGACCTCGCCGAAACGCTGGGCCAAGTCTGTACAGACAAATCGAATTTGATGGCTAATATAGCAGCGCAAGCTAAGCTGGGCTAATTTGGCAGCTGACTGTTGATCTTTGTAAGTACCGACCAGTGCTATCTGGAGCTGTTTATCCGTTAATTCTGAATGGCTGAATAGGTCTGTAAAAGTTGTGGCTAGCCAAGATTGAACTGCAGGAATAACTTGGGCATGACAGCGGCCTGAGCTATCGAGTTGAACGAGCTGCCAATAACGAAATGCATTTTCCATGAGGGTTACGAGGGCAAGCTGATACTAGTTTTGCATTGAGTAGGGGGAAATCCAATCAAGCTTTTGAGCCTAGAGCGAAGCTCACCAGCGACTCAACCTTCTAAAACCAGGGCGAAGACTGCTTCTATAGATGAGATAACTGCAAGCATGGCTTAGATATTTTGATGAATGCCGTCGCGGCTACTTACCGCTAGACAGCCAGAACCTATTCAGCCAGTTTGAGAATTGGCTGAAATTTGGGCGGCATCTCGAACTTTGCTGGAAAATTGAACGATCCCAGCGACGCTATCCTGGCACTGTCGGAAGCATCACCACAAATGGCGTTCGGCCAAACCAAAATCAGCGGGAAGTCCGAAGTACAGCCGTCACCAGCTCCGTCAGGACAAGACGGCGAAGCCATCTGGCCCTGTGCTGAGCAATCGGATACTACTCGGTGTCCTAGCCTAGATAGCTAAAGCTATAGATGATGCGTCACTTGAAGACATGCTCCATGACTTCTCGAAGCATATCGAAGCTGTCGAGCTGGTGCGAACGCGACTTTTGAGCCACGCCCAGCGATGTTCAATTTCGTTCCAATCGGATGAATGGCGAGCAAATATGGGAATTTCCAGGAAAGAATTTACCAACTGTAGGGTGTCATTAGCGGAGCGTAGTGCACCGCAGTCCGGTATTTTTATTCCTGGAAATCCCCTATCTACAGGTTTGCAACCGGAGTAGATAATCTTGACGCTTGTAACCGAGAGGGCTGACGCGTCAGCAAAAACTCAGTGGCTGACGCTAAAGTTTGCTGAAGGCAAGTCGGATTGAAGCCTTTGAGATAGGTTGCACTGCGGATACCACAGGTTAATGCGATGGTCGGTAACCCAGCTGCTTGTCCTGCACAAATATCAGCCTCTGTGTCACCAATCATCCAACTGGTTGCAGTACTCAGCCCCAAACAACGCTGCGTGGCGATCGCCTCCCTCAATTGCACAACTTTGTGTTCTACCCGATTAGGATATGCACAGTCAGTATTTTGAGCACCATGAATCCGTTGAATCATCGGCGTCAAACCATGTTCTTGGAGGAAATCCTGGACTTGTGATGCCTGCCGTAGAGTAACAATCACGACCTTAATTCCCTGCTGGTTCAGCGCTGTCAAAGCTGATTTCGCCCCTCGCTGCAGACGGTCTTGATGAAGCAGTGCCGGTTGATTCACCAACGCACTCACTCGATCAAGAAAATTTCGCGTTTCTGACTTAGATAACCCTGAACAATCGGCAATCGCAGTATCTGGAACACGGTTCTGCTTCATACGCCAAAACTGAGCCTTGGTCAGCCTGTAAATAGCACGAGACGTTCTGTTAACCGCGCAATCTGATTGAGTCGAAGCCAGTGCCGACGTATATGTAGCATAGTAGCGATCAGATACATCAGCGATCGGCCCGTCAAAATCACAAAAGAGCGTACTCCCCGGCAGCAGAGCCCTTTCACCCGCTGCTTCAGCCTCCGTTGACCACTCAAACAAAGCCTCAGAATTTGACATAAGGCCAATCCTTAAGATTTATTGCATTTTTTTGCAAATTTTCTCTAAACTAGCAGGCTATTTTTGAAATGAGGAGACTCATTAGCAAGTTTCATATAGCGCGGTCCAAGACCTTATATATTTTGAAGCTGCTTTCCTAGATTCTACTGAGGCGATTCCCGTTCTAAAACGATCGTGACCGGGCCATCGTTCTGAATTTCTACGGCCATGTGCGCTCCAAATTGCCCCGTCGCGACGTTCAGTCCACTGCAGCGTAACTTGGTAACAAATTCATCAAACAGCGGCTCGGCAGTAGTCGGTGATGCTGCTTTCTCGAAGGATGGACGGCGACCTTTACGACAGTCACCATACAAAGTGAATTGACTGACGACTAAAATGTCTCCCCCGATATCCTGCACAGAAGCATCCCAGCGATCGCGCTCCCCCTCGCCGGGGAAAAGCCGCAATCCTAAGCACTTCTTCGCCATCCAGTCGAGCTCCACTGCCGTGTCGGTTGCTGTGATCCCCACCAAAAGAGTAAGGCCGCGGCTGATTGCACCCACAACCTCACCATTCACCACAACTCGCGAAGCTGTGACCCGTTGAATAATGACACGCACGGTTTCAAAGAGAGGTCAGCGAACTGTGAGCAAAGGCTGTTGCGTAAGCATTACGAATTTTGGTAGCAATTGCGACAATGTCTGTTTCCTCTGGCTTTGACTGCAGCGCTCGATAGATTTGCAGTTCTAATCCCTGCAGCCCCAGCTCTGTCTTACCCAGATACCGAGGCTGTAGTACGAAGTGAACGTGGTAAGGCGGGGTATCGACCCAGGAATTGATATAGATCCGCTCGGCCTCCAGCGCCGTTTTCATGGCGTAGGTTACCTGCTGCAAAAAGGGACCTAGAGAAGCGGCTTCATTGGCGGTGAGATCCCACAGATTGGTTCGATGGGCTCGCACCTTCACGACAACTGCACCCAACCCGTGTTTGCCTAAGCTATGGTCAGCAACCCACCAAGCATTTTCAGCGATGACACCGCCCGGCACAGAAACGGCTCCAGCGACTACTCGACACGCAAGACAGTCTGGATGCGAAGCCGTTTCACGGGTGGAGCGATCAGTCATGTTAGCTACCAAATCCCTTGCCTCGGGCTGTCGAAGGGCTAGAAAGACAGTGATTCAATTGTTCGCGGAGCGAATCGTGGTCTAAGTTTTGACCAATCAATACCACCTGATTCTTGGGCTGCCCTTTCCACTCTTCGTCATCTAAGGAAAAACGCTTACCGCTGAGATGGAATACATGACGCTTGGGGCTTTCCTCAAACCAGAGAATGCCTTTAGCGCGGAAAACATTTTCGGATAGCTGATTATCCAGGAAATACTGAAACTTACGAATGGCAAAGGGGCGATCGCTGGTAAACGACAAAGACGTGAACCCGTCAATTGCCAAGTGATCAGAGTGGTAATGGGCATGATCATGATCATGATCGTGGTCATGTTCACAATGCCCGTGCTCATGATCGCAGTTGTCGTGGTCGTGACCGTCGTGACCGTGATCGGAGTGACCGTGATCGGAGTGATCGTGATCGGAGTGATCGTGGTCATGGTGCTCATGGCTATGGTTGTGAGCATCGTGACCGTCATTCGTATTGAAATACTTATCTGATTCAAACAGGCCGACGCTTAGAATCAACGGCAGCGGCACCTGAGCCTGTGTTGTTCTGAGGAGACGCGATCCTTCTTTAACATCGCGGATCTTAACTTCCAATCGGTCGAGATCCGCGTCATTCACTAAGTCAGCCTTATTCAGCAGGATGATGTCGCCATAGGCAATCTGGTTGTAAGCCGCTTGGCTATTGAAGAGATCCAGGCTGTAGTTCTCAGCATCTACAACCGTCACGATCGAATCTAAGCGCGTCATATCGCGCAGCTCAGTACCCAGAAATGTCAGCGCGATCGGAAGAGGATCCGCGAGTCCCGTAGTCTCGACAACCAGATAGTCAATCTTGTCTTGCCGCTCCAGCACCTTATAGACCGCCTCCAGAAGGTCATTGTTGATGGTGCAGCAAATACAACCGTTGCTGAGTTCTACCATCGTGTCGTCACTATTTTCGGCGGCGATCAGCAGATCATTGTCGATGCCAATTTCGCCAAACTCATTCACTAGGACGGCGGTCTTGAGCCCCTCTTGATTACTCAAAATATGATTCAGCAGCGTCGTCTTACCACTGCCTAGGAAGCCGGTAATAATTGTCACCGGTAGACCATGCTTGGCATTGTCCATACCTTTTGATTGCTCAGGGGTAATGACTGAAGTCATAAGCTTACTGCTAGAATTCGCAACATCCTTAATGATAGTGTCCTGCTCACCAGAAGATGGCGGTTGCTCGCTGGAGATTAAGTTTCGTTACTCGATATTTGGCACAATTTCGGTGACAACTCGCCCGCCGTCGATCACAACCGTTTGTTCTTCAATGCGACCACGAGCCCTAGGCCCCCTAACCGTAACGGGGGGATCGCTCTGTTGGTAATTCACAGCACCCTCCGCCAGCACGGTCTGATCTTCTAGATTCCAGGTCAGACGGTTTGCATTGAGCCGACTATCATTTTCTTGCCCTACGAGGGCAACATCTTGGGTCAGATAAACAACATTTTGAGCAATATCGAGCTGTCCTTGTTGAGCCGTAACAGTTACTTTCTCCTTCTGATTATTAATTCTGACCGGACGATCAACCTGGATATTCTCTTGCTCAATATTCCATACGGCCTGTTCACTCTGAATCATCAAGGGGACTTGGATCAGCCGTACTTGGATTCCATCAGTGACCGTGGCCCGATTCACTGCTAATTCAAACCGTCCTTGCTGACCGCTCAGAACCTCAGTCACACGGTTATTCTGAAAACGTTCTATCCGAATCGGTTGATTACTTTCTAGTTCTTCTGCTTCCCACCGCCACTGCATCATATCGGCCTGCAGCTTAGTCCAAGGTTCCTGCTGGGGATCAGAGACAACTGTATTGGCGACGACTTCCCCCAAGAAATCCACACGCTTTTCACGATTGGATATGCGAGCTTCATTAGCCCGAGTAAAGACCTGAGGATGAGTCCCGGTCAAGTTACCTCGCACTAACATAATGTCTTCTTCAGACCGCCATTCCAAAGCGTCTCCGGTGAGATCCAGTTTATTTTGAATACCGTTGGCAACAATATTTTGCTCAAGGAAGATAATCTGGCCATTCTCCTGGATTTGACCTTTATCGGCTTTGACCCGGTACAGCAGTTCCCCATCCTGATAGAGTTCTCCTTCCAGACGCACCAAATTGGCCGACTCCTGGTCAGGGCTGTAAGTCACTTCGTCAGCATCGACACGCCACAGTAGTTGTCCATCATCATCTTGTTGCTGCAGCGTAACGTCACGGAGCGTGAGACCGGCCTCTAGTTCCTCTTGCTGGTCTTCAGGAATATAATCTGCTGAAAACTCTGGAGTTAGGAGCAAGCGCACACCCACGACGATCGCCCCTCCTAATATCAAAACCCCTAGGGCCCACCAGTAGCGTCGTTTCATAAGTCTCCCATTGCGTTGCTGCTATGAGTATCGCCGTTTGCCAGAAGACTCTTCGGGTCAAATCTTCCTTAACTCTTGTTAGCATCAAACGCTGCAGTTAGGGAGTTTGGGTATTTACTTCTTCTTCTTCAGGAAGCGAAAGAGGGCGGTAGGTATAGCCGTTTTGACGGGGTAGTTTTTTGATATCGCCTTTGATAGCTTCAAGATCAATGTAGCGATCAGACACGTTTATTAAGCTATCGCTCGTCATTGATCGCAAACTCACGACCTCAACACGAGCCCCTCGATAGCTGGCTGCATCAACCGCATAGGCAAGATCACCATCACCGCTCACCAAAATAGCAGTATCGTAAAAACCAACAAGAGCCATCATGTCAACCGCGATTTCAACGTCTAGATTGGCCTTTTTGGAACCATCCGGCAGTTGGACTAAATCTTTAGCAATGACTCGATAGCCATTCCGCCGCATCCACAAGAGAAACCCCTGCTGCTTTTCGTTTGTGCGATCGACCCCTGTGTAAAAGAATGCCCGGAAAAGACGGGAACCAGCTGTCAGTCGGCAAAGTAGCTTAGTGTAATCAATCTCGATCCCCAACTGCAGCGCCGCATAAAACAGATTCGAGCCATCAATAAAAATTGCGACGCGCCCCCGATTTTCTAAAACCTGTTCAGGGGTAAAGATGGGATCTTGGCTTAGCATGTCATGGTTATTCAGCATTTTTGTGACATCCGGTTTATTTAAAGAAATTGTTGAAAGCTGTTTCAAAATCGTGCAGTGACTTGCCTTATCTGAAGACTGCCAGTGCAGCTTCTATATCCGTTGACTCAGAAGCAATGGGTAGCAAGAGGCTTTAAGTTCCCTATGATGTGCGCTTTTGACCTAATCAACTGCGGCATCAAAAGCGCCAGGTAAGCGATCAAAGTGATCAGTTGAGCCTACAGACAATAAGAAATCCACCCCCCTTGTGTTTGCGATGATGCCGTCCCCTGAGAAAGCCCAAGCTTTGTGAGAGC
The DNA here is from genome assembly GCA_050330865.1 of Leptolyngbyaceae cyanobacterium. Lineage (GTDB taxonomy): Bacteria > Cyanobacteriota > Cyanobacteriia > Phormidesmidales > Phormidesmidaceae > SIO1E4. The sequence continues at coordinate 56,485 of JBHJHM010000063.1, read as the reverse complement.
ATTGCTTCGCCGTAAAATCGATATCTAGCTAGCCTAACGCGAGGCAGCCAGCGAACCGACATCAACGAGTAATCTATGCGATAGTGCGACGAAATTAGTAGCGATCGCACTACACACCTCCAATCTCTAAAACTCGGCATCAGAAAACTCGATAACAGAAGACTGACTTGCGACAGCGGAGGAAGTATCGGTGAGAGTCATAAACAGGCAATCGAAAGGCTGTATTTCATATCCTTTCAACGCCTTCATGATACAGCAGGAATCTTATGTGGAATTGTCGTGCCCACTTCAATCCGAGAAAGCTCGAACAGAGAGACTCTTATAATCTTTAAATATTTATCTATGCCAACCCTGACTTTATATACAAAAGATTAATGAAAGTTTCCGTCTTATACAATGCCTCAATATTTCTTCCAGAATCGACACTGAATTGACTGAAATTACAGCACAATCTTCAAGGTCTGCATTTATCCGAAAAAGACCGCGGTAAATTTCTCTGGCAATATCAGCTACCTTTTCACAAGCATTATTGTATGTTACAAAATGTAAATAGACGGTTAAATTCTCTTATTTCTGTATGACGGCTGTTTCATCATCTTTTCTGCCGTGTTTCTCTTCGCCAGGTCCGTTGGAGCTTTCTAACAGCATTCTGCGGCTGATAGGTACGCAGCTACGTGTTGAGGGGCAAACACGTGTCCCAGTCGGTACTCCGTTGGTCGTCGTCAGTAACCATCGGAGTGCACTGGATGCGCCTGTACTGATGTCGGCCATGGAGCGCCCGATTGCGTTTGCATGCCACCAGTACATGGTAAATGTGCCGGTCCTAAAAGCGGTTGTCGAGCAGTTTGGGGCCTTCCCACTGGCAACGCCACGTCACTTTTTTCGTGAGGCACGCCAGCGCTTATGTTGCAAGCAAACAATTGGCTTATTCCCAGAGGGCGCTCGGCCTATGGTTACGGTGCAACCGCCCCGAGCTATGAATTCATTTCAGCGTGGATTTGCTCATCTAGCGCTCCGGGCACCCGTCAGCTCCTTAGCAATTCTGCCCGTGGCGTTAGTCTCGGATGATCCGGGAATCGAATCACCGATTCCATTGAAATTGTTGGGATGGTTTGATCCAAGTGAACCGCTGTTTCAACAGTCGGGAGGACATCCCATTGTTCTATATCGCCATGTAACCGTCAGAATTGGAGCCCCGATCTGGATAACGTCGGATGAGCGCCAACGCTACAAAGGCTGTAACGGTGCCTATTACGCTCAGCAACTTACTCAAAGATGCTGGACCGCTGTTCACGAACTCCTGAGTGAACAGTGAGCTGATCTTATGGATAGGGCGTTTTACGGAGTTTTCTTGAGATGAAACAGCCATCAGCTCTCTCTCTATTTGTACCAACTTCGCCACAGCCCGACAAACCGCTGATGGTTCTTTTACCTGGACTGGACGGCACCGGGCAACTTTTTGCACCTCAAACATCCGGTCTGTCACGACACTTCGATCTGCGCTGTTTATCAATTCCTGAAGACAATCGACAAGATTGGCCAGCGTTAGCGAAGTCCGTTATCGGCCTCATTCAAGATGAACAGGCAGGCAGAATAACCTACCTTTGTGGTGAATCATACGGGGGTTGCTTAGGGCTGCAGATAGCTTTAGCCGCTCCCACAACCGTGAATCAATTAGTTCTGATCAATCCTGCTTCGTCCTTACGAGGACAGTTCTGGTCGCGATGGCTGCTGCCAGCTGCCCCCTACGCTCCAGAGTGGGTTTATAAATTATCGGGGGCCTTCACTTTCTACCTGCTGGCAGATTTTGAACGTATTCAGAATCGTTGGCAGCAGCTGTTCGTTGAAACTGTGCGTCCTATTTCGCAAAGCTGCGTCAACTGGCGGTTGTCAATGCTACAAAGCTTCGAGATAGACACTGCTCAACTTAAACGGCTAACGATGCCCACAGTGCTCTTGGCAAGTGGGCGCGATCGCCTATTGCCTTCGTACAGAGAAGCGAGGCGTCTTCAACAGTTTCTTGCTGATGCCACCACATACTTACTGCCAGAGAGTGGCCACGTGTGTCTCCTAGAAGACTCTGTAGATTTGGCAAGTTGCCTCAAAGCTCTTGACTTTTTACCAGAACCATCTTCTATTAAGGTATAGGCTCTCTATAGAGCCCTGATAGAAAATTCTTTTGTCAAGACGCTTCACGTTTTGTTACAACTAAGAGAGCCAGTCGTTACAAAATTACCTATGCTAGGTGGCCTAACAGGCTTTGCCAATAAAAAGCAAGGGGACATGGGCGAACAGATGATAAATGCTGTTGCAACCCAGTCCATTCGCCACCTCTTCACAAGATGTGGTGACCTTCAAGTTGAAATTCGGTGCTCTCCCCCCAGCAAGCTGCTGCAGGGCTCCATCGACAGCTTCAAGATGCGTGGTGACAGCCTGGTTATCCGTCGCGAATTCGAAGCTCACGAGATGGCCTTTGAGACGGATGCTGTGGCTGTAGATTTAGGAGCTGTGCTAGGTGGCAATATCAAGCTGAAGCAGCCAACGCAGGCGATCGCGCACATCGTTCTGACGGAGGAAGCGATTAATCGAGCGTTCGAGGCAGAACTTGTAAAGCCTCGATTGCAAAATCTTACGGATCCAGCTCTGACAAGATTATCTGGAGGAGAACCAGTTTCTTTCAGAGAAGTGAGCCTAACCCTACATCCTGATCAACGTGTGGATGTGCTTGCCAAGACTGACTTACCCAATCGCTCAGATATTCCCCTGCACCTCAAAGCGACCTTAGAAATTCAAAAACGAAAGCGCTTGGTGTTTGCCGATACTGAAGTGGTCTTGGAGGGAATTCCTCAAGATCTTCAGACCCTTTCACAGATGTTGGCGGATGCGCTGATTGAAGTGCTCAATAAAATGGTTGATCTGGACCGGTTCAACTTAGACGGCATCACGCTGCGCCTCAACCGGTTGGAAACTTCAGGAAAGCAGCTTATATTCAGCGGTTATGCCCAGGTAGATCATTTCCCCAAGGTTTGACCCCAACTCATGTGGATTATGATGGACGGCGTGTCTATTGGGTAGGCTGCATCATGATCGCGACGGGAGGTCTGTTGAGCAGTTTTGTGACTTTGCCATTGCTGGCCATATCACTGACAGCAACCGTTTTGATATTCGAGCGCCTTTGGTTCTGGAATCGAATCACACGGCGTCAAAGGTCGCTTGTGAGCTTAATTTTGGATACTTACAGCCAGCAACCACAAAAGGCTTTGTCAAAACTGAAGCAAAATGCCGACTTGCCTATTGCTCGCATTTTTTTGGCTGCTTTGACGCTTCCTGAAGCTACTCCGGAAGAATTTCGCATCGCCCTTGAAAGCGCCGCTCAAGGAGAACTTCCCTTGCTTCAGCGCTTCAGCTCAGCCCTCAATACTATTGTGGGGATTGCTCCCTTGTTAGGCTTACTGGGCACGATCCTCGGGCTAATTCGAGCCCTAACCTCGTTAAATCTTGGCAGTGGTGGTAGCGATCGCGCATTAGAAGTCACTTCTGGAATCGGTGAAGCTCTGATCTCAACCGCAGCTGGATTGATAATTGCTATTGGCGCCCTAATTTTTGCCAACTTCTTTCAAGGTCTCTACCGCAAGCAGCGAGCCTTTTTACAGGAAACGGGTGGTCAGCTAGAGCTGCTATATCGTCGTCAATATCGTCAATTCTTTCAAGAACAGCGTGATCGCCAGCAGCGCGATCGCTTGGACCGAGGGCTGTGAAACGCGTTTGATAGCTATTAATGTGAGGCTTACAGCGTAAGAGACGATTGAAAGAGGTTCTCAGAACCGAAACCCTGCCGACATTTTGGCCGTTGCTGTAATTCACCGATACCTGGAACTAGCTTAGGGTCCATAGCGCAGGAAAAAATTGTCGAGCACTAGCGTCTTCATTCCAGAACATCTTTTAAAGCCGTTCGGGCAGCTAGATGATTGCGAGTTGTCATCAAGATCTCAGCTTCGCGTTCTAAGCGGCCTCCCGTTTCTTGCATTTCTAAAAGTGCCTGCTGTTCGTCAGCTGCGTCATAGAGATTACTCGCAATCCAGTAAGACAACTCCAGGGGTGACTCAGGAATGTTTGTCGGCAGCTCAACTTCACGACTTGTTAGCTTGGCAGATAAATGCACAACATCGCGGAGGAGCTGATCAACCTCTTGCACTAAAGAAGATAAGTCTTGGCTAGCAGGCTCATCCTCGATCCATTCAACCAAGCCTACACGATAGGGTTTTTCGCGAACATAGTCCAAAACTCGAAACCGTTGCTGCCCAATCGTCAGCATTTTCATGCGATCATCGGGCAGTTTCTGACAATGGAGCACTTCAGCGCAACAGCCAATACGAGCAGGTTGACCACTAGTAGGATTAAACATCAACACACCAAAGCGTCTATCGCCTTGAAGTATTGTGTTCATCATGATTCGATAGCGAAACTCAAAAATGTGGAGCGGCAGGTGAGCTCCTGGAAAAAGTACAAGCTCTGGCAGTGGAAACAAGGGAAGTTCCCTAACGGCCAATGAAGAAGAAAAAGCCATTTATCTCAAATTTGCCAAGGTACCTAATCCAAAACTAACAAGGTTCAGAAACACCGAGTATCTGAGCCCTCATCAGCTCACTTATTCTACCGCATGGCTTCTAAACACGCCGCTGGGAGTTGAATCAGCATCCCATCAGTAACGTCGCGATTACAACTTCACTTCAATATCGACACCAGCAGGCAAATCAAGCTTCATCAGAGCATCAATAGTCTTTGAGGAGGGCTGATAGATATCGATAATCCGGCGATGAGTACGCGTTTCAAAATGCTCACGGGAATCCTTGTTGACGTGAGGCGAACGTAAAACACAGTAAATCTTTCGCTTGGTGGGAAGCGGGATCGGACCAATCGCAGTGGCATTGGTCCGATTAGCCGTATCAACAATCTTTTCACAAGAGGTATCGAGCAAGCGGCGGTCAAACGCTTTGAGACGAATACGAATTTTTTGCTGCTGGATCGTAGCCATGGAACTGTCTCCAAAGTTGAGTTTTCAAGGTTCGTATCACCTCTCCCTGTGAAGAACCACAGTTTGAGACTAGAAGGGGGAAGCAATGTCAGATTGCTTCCCCCGCCAAACAAGTGTCAAAGGTATCTATTCAACAATCTTAGATACAACACCTGCACCCACAGTGCGGCCCCCTTCGCGGATTGCAAAGCGCATTCCGTTCTCAATCGCTACAGGGTTGATGAGCTTAACCGTCATCTTGATACGGTCGCCAGGCATCACCATTTCCACCTTGCTGCCATCGTCAGCAGTGTACTGGGCAATCTCACCTGTCACATCGGTTGTTCGAATGTAGAACTGAGGTTTATAGCCAGCAAAGAAAGGCGTATGACGGCCTCCTTCTTCTTTCTTGAGAATGTAGACCTCTCCCTCAAAAGTCGTGTGAGGAGTAATCGAGCCTGGCTTCACTAAAACCATACCGCGCTCAATATCATCCTTCTGAACTCCTCGAAGCAGCACGCCAACGTTATCACCAGCCTGCCCCTCGTCCAGAGTCTTCTGGAACATCTCAACACCTGTCACAGTGGTGCTGCGAGTTTCTCGGATACCTACAATTTCAATGGTTTCGCCGACCTTGACAACACCACGCTCAATACGACCCGTGGCAACAGTCCCTCGACCCGTAATCGAGAAAACGTCTTCAACTGCCATCAAGAAAGGCTTATCGACATCACGCTCAGGCGTCGGGATGTATTCATCCACGGTTTCCATAAGCGCCAGGATTTTATCGACCCATTCATCATCACCCGGAGAAATCTTGGCATTCGCAGTCAGCGCTTCAACCGCCTTCAAAGCAGAGCCAACCGTAATGGGGATATCATCGCCAGGAAACTCATAGTCGCTCAGAAGCTCACGAACTTCGAGCTCGACAAGCTCTAGGAGCTCCTCGTCATCAACCTGGTCTTGCTTGTTCAAGAAGACAACTAGCGCCGGTACACCGACTTGTCTTGCCAAGAGAATATGCTCTCTGGTCTGAGGCATGGGGCCATCAGCTGCCGAACACACCAAAATGGCACCATCCATCTGAGCTGCCCCTGTGATCATGTTTTTCACATAATCGGCGTGCCCTGGGCAGTCCACGTGAGCATAGTGACGATTCTCCGTCTCATACTCTACGTGAGCAGTATTAATAGTAATCCCACGAGCCTTCTCTTCAGGCGCAGCATCAATATCCTCGTAATTGCGAGCCTTGGCGCCACCTGCAGCAGCAAGGGTCATGGTAATCGCAGCTGTCAACGTCGTCTTACCATGGTCAACGTGACCGATGGTGCCGATGTTGACGTGAGGTTTGGTTCTTTCAAACTTCTCTCGTGCCATTTACGTTACGTGTCCCTAACTAAACCTATGCGTTCCCATTGTTTCTAGCAATGATGACTTCAGCGACGCTGCGAGGAACATCCTCATAGCTACTGAATTCCATCGAAAAAATGCCACGACCCTGCGTTTTGGACCGGATATCAGTGGCATACCCAAACATCTCAGCCAAGGGAACCTTAGCAGTTACCTTGGTGATGCCGTCTTCTGCTCCCATGCCCTCGATCTGGCCTCGACGTGAGTTCAGGTCACCCATGACATCCCCTAAGAAATCTTCGGGAGCCTCGACCTCAACTTTCATCACAGGCTCAAGCAGCACAGGAGAAGCTTTCATGACCCCTTCCTTCATGGCCATCGATCCAGCGATCTTGAAAGCCATTTCAGAAGAGTCTACATCGTGGTAGGAACCATCTATAAGTGTAACCTTAAGGTCAATCACCGGGTACCCAGCTAGGATACCAGATTCACAAGCCTCTTTCATGCCCTGTTCAGCAGGAGAAATGAATTCCTTAGGAATCGCTCCGCCGACAATCTTAGAGACAAACTCGAATCCACTACCAGCTTCACCCGGTTCAACCTCGATTACGACGTGACCATACTGTCCCTTACCACCACTCTGGCGAACAAACTTTCCTTCGACACTGGTGGAATTACGAATGGTTTCACGGTAAGCAACCTGTGGAGCACCAATATTTGCCTCCACCTTGAACTCGCGCAGCATGCGGTCCACCAGAATATCAAGATGCAGCTCCCCCATGCCCGCAATCACAGTCTGATTGGTTTCAGGGTCAATATTGACTCGAAAAGTGGGGTCTTCCTCTGACAAAGACTGCAGCGCTTTGGATAGTTTCTCCATATCCTGCTTCGTCTTAGGTTCAACCGCAACGGAGATGACGGGCTCAGGAATATACAAAGACTCCAGAACGATGGGATGACCTACTTCACAGATGGTATCGCCCGTGAAAGTATTTTTGAGTCCCAGGACTGCCCCTAAATCACCAGCTCTCAACTCGCCGACCTCAATCCGTTCGTCAGCCTTTAGAACGATTAGGCGGGAAACTCGCTCCTTCTTGTCCTTCGTCGCGTTCAAGATGTAGCTACCCTGCTTGAGCACACCAGAGTAGACCCTAACGAAGGTCAGACGCCCGTATGGATCGGCCATAATTTTAAAGGCCAGAGCCGCGAACGGTTCATCATCAGCTGCGTGACGAGTTGCCTCAGTACCACTGGGCTCTAGGCCTTTGATAGGTGGAACATCCAGCGGTGCAGGTAGATAATCAACAACGGCGTCTAGAAGCAGCTGTACGCCCTTGTTCTTAAATGCAGAACCACACAGCATGGGAACTAAAGCACCTGTCAGCACGCCCTTACGGATTGCAGCCACGATCTCAGCTTCCGTCAGTTCTTCGCCCTCAAGATACTTCTCCATAAGCGCATCATCCGTGTCGGCGATCGCCTCTAAAAGCTTGGTGCGGTACTCTCGCGCGAGTTCCTGGTTCTCAGCTGGAATTGCAGTATCGTTCATATCCATGCCGAGGTCATCGTTATAGATGCGGGCCCGCATCCTAACTAAGTCGATGACACCGCGAAAGCCGTCTTCAGCCCCGATAGGTAACTGAATGGGAATAGCTGGCGATCGCAAACGGTCACGAATTTGTTCGTGCACCCTCAGGAAATTGGCCCCTGTGCGATCCATCTTGTTTACGAAAGCAATTCGGGGAACAGTGTAGCGATTAGCCTGACGCCAAACTGTTTCAGACTGAGGCTGCACACCCTCAACGGCTGAGAAAACCGCAATCACCCCATCCAAAACTCGCATGGAGCGTTCTACTTCGATCGTGAAGTCGACGTGACCCGGCGTATCAATGATATTGATTTGGTGATCGCGCCAGCTAGTGCTGATTGCTGCTGCTGTGATGGTGATGCCACGTTCGCGCTCCTGATCCATCCAGTCAGTCACAGCGGTGCCATCATGGACTTCGCCAATCTTGTGAACCACACCGGAGTAGAAAAGAATCCGCTCAGTCGTAGTGGTTTTGCCCGCATCGATATGGGCAGCGATGCCAATATTCCTAACCTGTTCTAGCGGGGTAGTACGTGCCACAGCGACCTCCTCATGGCGCACTCAGACAAGTCCATGCATAGTAGTCTATCGTGCAGAAATTTAAAACGTCTTTCCGAATCAACCAAAGCCTAGTAGCGATAGTGTGCAAACGCTTTATTCGCTTCAGCCATACGGTGGGTCTCTTCCCGCTTGCGGACAGCAGAACCCGTCTCATTTGCTGCATCCATCAGCTCGTTGGCCAGTTTACCCGCCATCGATTTTCCGCCTCGGCTGCGCGAGTATTGCGTTATCCATCGCAGAGCCAGTGCTGTGCCCCGATCTTGACGGACTTCCATAGGAACCTGATACGTTGCACCCCCAACACGGCGAGCTTTCACCTCAACCAAAGGCGTTACGTTACGAACCGCTTGTTCAAACAGTTCTAGCGGATCACCACCCGTACGCTCTTCGATGATTTTGAAGGCACCATAAACAATGCGATTAGCAACAGACTTCTTACCATCCTGCATGATGCGGCGAATCATCATACTGACAAGACGGCTGTTGTAAACCGAATCTGAGGGGACGGGACGTTTTTGTGCGGATGTGCGGCGAGACATAAGACCCTTTCAGCTACGCTTTGACTTGAGAGATATCACGAAAATCAACGATAAAGAATGCTACGGCTAGCTAAAGCCCACGGTCTAAAAACTGACTTGGTGCGGCTCAGCAATGCCCCGGAGCTAAGGCTACAGTGCTGGAATTGCCTCAACAATCATTCTTTAGGACGCTTTGCCCCGTACTTAGAACGCCCCTGCTTGCGGTCCTTTACGCCAGCGGTATCCAAAGTGCCGCGGATAATGTGATATCTAACACCGGGCAAATCCTTGACACGACCTCCGCGAATCATGACAACGGAGTGCTCTTGCAGATTATGTCCAATCCCAGGGATATAAGCCGTGACCTCGAAGCCCGATGTCAACCGGACCCTGGCGACCTTTCTCAAGGCGGAATTGGGCTTCTTAGGGGTTGTTGTGTAAACACGGGTGCAAACCCCTCGCCGCTGCGGACAACTTTTAAGTGCAGGCGATTTTGTTTTCTCTTTGAGTTTGGCGCGTTCGCTGCGGACTAGCTGCTGAATCGTTGGCATTTGGACGTTAAAAGCTTAATAGTACGGTTATGTTTCTTGAGAGTCACAAGCTCTAATAGTACCCAGAGTATCGCCTACATGTCAATCATATGGCTCGATTAAAAGCAACGCATCCAAAAGAAGAAGCCTCCGGCAACGCCGAAGACCTCCTCTGGATAGACACCCTTATCAACTTAAGTGAGAGCGAAACAGCGCACTGTCCCGCATGAACTTGCAAGAGTTCAACTCGGCAGCTCGCTCCAAGCATTGCTTATAAGAGCGCTTCCTGCAGACTCCGCGCCGTAAAAAATCTTGGTTAATCCAACACTTGCTACCAGCACAGAATCTTGATGGGTTGAACGTAACTTTCTCAAGCCTAACAGCCTCAATAGCGACAAAAGATATTTGGTCCGCAATTTTACACAAATATTAGATGGGTTTTAACACAGGCTTACGGAGATACTGGTCGCTGTTTATTCTTACTGCGCAAAGTCAAAGTTATCGGATATGTTGGCCACGCATACACTAGAGATGTCTGTCTTTGCAACTAAGGAGAGCTGCTATGGACTACTCCACCGAACTCCTGTCTGGTCTTACAGGTTTGGGCTTTTTGCTGGCATCCCTGTTGGGTTATCGGCTACAGCGAGGCAAGCGACAACTTCAAGATGTCCAGGCAACTCAGGCGGATCTCAAAAACACGAATCAATCGCTCTCTCAAGATAATCAAAAGCTCAGAGAGGCCTTAGACCTCTCTAGACAGGCAATGGAGTCCCTCCAAGGACACATGCAGACGCTTAGCCAGGAAAAAGAGACTCTCAGTGCTGACTTGACTCAGGCCCGTGTAGAAGTCGCCGCAGCCATTGAGGAGGCTACCGCAGCTAGGCAGGAGATGCAAGCGGTTCAAGAGCGGCTAGCAGAAATGACGACTGAACAATCTGCTGCTGAGGAAACCTACCAACAGGCGCAAGCAGAAACCAGTTCGCTCAAAACCCGCAATGCTGACCTTGTTAAGAAGCTAGAGACCACACAGACGACACTGGCGACTGCGCAGGCAACGATCGCCACGTTAGAGCAGCAGCTGCAGCAATCAACCCAATCTTTAGAAGACGCAACGACAGACACTCGCGCTCTGGAGACCCAGATTGCTACATTGACCGGCGATCGCGATCAATTGACCACAGCGAATCAGACCCTAGAAGCAGCCTTAGCAGAGGCCCAGAGCGCAACCCAAACCCTAGAACAACAGCTCGCGACAGCGACTCAACAGCTCGAAGAGGCCGAGCAGGCCCGTGAGCAGCAAGCCCAATCGCATCAGCAGGAAACAGCAGCACTCACCACCAATCAACAGGCTCTCTCAGCAGAACTCTCTCAGAGTCAGGCAGCAATCGCCCCATTGCAGCAACAAGTGACCGACTTACAGGCAACGCGACAGCAGCTGGAACAAGCACTGGAAGCCGCGCAAACCGCACAAGCGGCTCTGACATCGACAGCGACTGACAAAGAAATGGCCTTGGTGACCGAACTGGAACAAGCACAAGCGGAGGTTGCCCAGGCTAAACGACAGATCCAAGCCTTACAGCAACAACTCGATGCCTCGACAGCACAGCAGACCGCGAGTGAGGCAACTTCCCGCCAAACGCAAACTACCATCAGCACATTGGAGACTCAGAAAGCTGATTTAGAAGCTCAGAAGGCTGATTTAGAAGAGGCTCTTAGGGCATCACAAGCGACCTTAAGTATCTTAGAAGTGCGGGTCCGTTCTTTTGAGCAGCAGGCACAGGAGTCGGCTGAAGCTTTGACCACAGCGACGGATCGGGCCACGAATCTGGAAATTCAGGTGGCTAAATTGACACAGGCGCGATCGCTGTTATTCGACAATCTGCAAGAAGCCAACCGCACCATTGCCCAGCTAGAAGAGCAACTTCAGGCTCCACCGCCTACTCCCGATTCACCCCCGAGTGAACCGAGTGCTGAAACCGATGCTCAACCGGCAGTCGCGGACGCCAAAGCAAAGATTGCTCCCGCAACCACACCGGTTACGCCAACTGAGCCTAAGACGGAAACCACACCCAAAGATGCGGCCCCCAAGCAACCGACTGCCCCCCCCCAAGAACCGATTCCTGCCGAAACACCCCCTGCAGCAGAAAAGCCCCCATCCAAGTCCGCACCCGAACCTGTCGCTACTAAGGCTGCATCTGCTCCTGCTACAGACACGCCGCTCCCGAAATCTACATCGCGGCCTTTTGCGGGCAAAACTGTTGTCCTCACTGGGCGGCTCGCTAGCCTATCGCCCCAGCAAGTAGAAAACCTGATTGTGGAAGCAGGCGGCAAAGTCACTAAAATGCCCAGTTCTAAGACTGGCTATATCGTTGTGGGCGACAATCCTGGTAATAAACTCAAGAAAGCTGAGAAATACAACATTCCCCAACTCACTGAAGCGCAGTTTTTGGAGTTATTGGGTATTGCTTCAGATTCAGATTGACAAATAGATCGGTCCTCTCCGAGTGCTCATAAAGTCTCTAAGCCATCAGTTTCAGTCCCCTTGAACTTGTCGTCAATACAAGTTATCTCAGCTTGAATATCAGGGTCTGCGGCCATCGCAGCCAGGAGTCTGTCTAATCCTCTTGACTCACCGATTAGCAATGCTGGAAGTGTTGGGTCTGTGCCTCGACGCTAACCTACGGCGGTATATTCATTTCGAGAAATCCCCTTAGGTCATGAGCGCATCAGGTGATTGGGACTGATAGCGTAGTACCTCGGCTGATTGCTGGAGATTGAGAGCTTCTAAAATCTGAAATCCGATCGCGTCTACCGAGTGTTTGCTCAGTAGACTCGCCAAGTTATCGCCATAGTTGGATAGGACAACCACGCCGGTCTGCGTTGCGGGGATAAACCCACAAAAAGACCGATAGCCGCCAGTGCCGCCGTTGTGCCAGTGAACGGGTTGGTCAATCTTTGGCAGATAATCGACAAACCAGCCGAGGCCAATGCCTTGCGGTTGTCGTGCGATAAGGGGTTTCTTCTGCAGGAGGTTCAGTAGGCGGAAGGCACCGAGTTTGCTCAGCAGTTTGATCATCCCTGTGGGCGAAGGAAAAGTTTTGCATTGCAGGGGATGGGTAGCTGCGATCGCCCTCCCCAGTGGCGTCGATGTCGTTTGCAAATTGGCCCTCAGAAATTTCAGCAAGTCATGTGCGGTGGAGCGCAAAGCTCCGGCTCCGGCTAGCGTTGGCACATCCCAGTTCTTGACAGGTTTGTTGTCTGGCGAGTGACCGATCGCAAGGCGCGCTATTTGTTCATCACTTAAATTGATCCGCGTATCTTTCAGCCCTAAAGGATGGCAGATGGAGTCAATAACAGCCGCTTCATAAGACTGTCCCAAATGATCCGCCAGGATGTTTCCCAAAATGCCTACCCCTAAATTTGAATAGCTGATGGTGCCGGTTGTTTTACCCGGTATGCCATCATGGCTTTGCAAATAATCATGCAAATCTTCCAGCGTGTAAGCAGCATAGGGATTCTGCAGATCGGCTTTAATAGCTTGGCGCATATTGGCAGGCAGTCGAGGCAGCCCTGACGTATGAGTTACGAGGGTTCCTAATGTGATGGTGTCTGGCAGTCGCTGATATACAGAGGCCAGCTGATTGATGGGAGTTGTCAGCTTCAATGCTTGACGTTCCACCAAAAGCGACAGCAACGTCGCGGTGAATAGCTTGGTTAGCGATCCAATTTCAAACACGATATCGCCGTCGGAAATAGCCGACCAATGGCTCATCGGTCCAAAGCCTGCTGTCCAATCATCATCGCCTTGAACAATACCGACGACTAAAGTCAGCGATTCCTTTTGAGCTAGAAAGGGAGCTGCGATCGCTTCGATGTCAGCGATCGGGATAGGTTTGGGGAGAGGGGTGGGGAGCATGGGGAGAGGGAGGATGGGGGGACGTGGGAAAGGGGAATGGGGTTTGAATGCGGAACTCTTGCCTCAATCTAACTTCGGCGCAAAGAATTCCTGACCGAGCTGATAGAGGGTAAAGCCGCTGACTGTGCCTTCTGACGAGACCTTAAATTCAATTGCGATATCGTCGCTCTGAGCGAAAAATTCGGTCTCCGAAGTGGGATACAGGGCAAACGCTTCCTGGTCGGTAGCTTGGGCGATGAGCTGTTCATCCTCCACTCGGATGTTGACCTGCATTTCTGGCAGGAGCTGGTAAGTGCCTACGTAGCGGCTGTAAACAGCGGGGTCGATGTCGGTAACTTCAGGTTCGTCCAGTGGGTTCGCCGTAACGGTATCAATATCCACCGTCAGAGCTTGCAACTGGGCTTCCACTGCGGGCGACATTTCGGCCTGGTAGCGTCCGCCTAAATGTTCAGCAAAGAAGCGCTCTAAGGCTGCCATGCTAGCTAGGAGGTTATTTTCTTTGATGAAGCCATGGCCTTCATCAGGAGCCACCAGATATTCCACAGGCTGATCGAGTTCGCGCAGCGCCACAACAATTTGGTCGGACTCGGCCTGCTTGACCCGAGGGTCGTTGGCGCCCTGGATCACCAGCAGGGGGGCTTGAATTTGGTCGGCAAAAAATAGCGGCGACTGAGCTTCCAGCCGGGCGCGATCGCTGGGATTATCCGGATTGCCCAGACGCTCCGTAAAGGTGGCACGAATTGGAGCCCAGTAGGCAGGAATTGAATCCAGCAGCGTAATAAGGTTGGAGGGACCCACAAAGGATGCGCCAGCCGCATACCGTTCGGGGGTAAAGGCTAAGCCAGCGAGGGTGGCGTAGCCGCCGTAGGAAGCGCCAAAGATACCCACACGTTCGGGATCGGCAATGCCTTCGTCGATCAGATACTGAACGCCATCCGTGATGTCATGCTGCATCGCGCCCGTGCCCCATTCGTAATTGCCCGCATTGAGGAAGTCCTTGCCGTAGCCGGTGGAGCCCCGAAAGTTAGGCTGAAATACAGCGTAGCCACGGTTGGCCAGAAACTGGGCAAAGGGATTGTAACCCCAGACATCGCGAGCCCACGGCCCCCCATGAGGGAAGATGATGACGGGCAGGTCTTCGGACGCGACACCAGGGGGGAGAGTGAGGTAAGCCGGAATTTCGAGCCCATCACGAGCGGTATAGCGGACGGGCTGCATTGTCGCCAGTGAGTCACTGGCAATTTCAGGACGGTAATCGTAGAGCTTTTCTAGCGTTTGAGCGTTGCGATCAAACAGGTACATAGCCCCCGGATTCACATCACTTTGAACGCCAATCAGCGCGAGCTGATCGTCTTGGGTAAGCGATGCGAGGGAGAGTTCATCATCGGGGAACTGTTGCTGAAGAAAGGCGAAGTCAGCCGCAAAGTCATCGTCTTGAGGATAAATCCGAACGCGATCGCCGACGTAGGCAGTTGCAATCAGTTCATCCGTAGCTTCTGAGAATACAGCCTCCCCGAAATCCACCTGATTTTCAGGGTCTGCTTCTACGAGCTGACTTTGGCCGGTGGTTAAATCGAGTAGTTCTAGTTGGATCAAATCCTGGTCGCGATTGGTGGCGAGATAAACCTGCTGACCATCGGGATGAAAATGAACGGGATAACAGGTTTCCTCAATCGCGCAGATGTAAACGGGCGTCATCGCGCCATCGTTAACCACCAAGGTCTCATTAGCCCCTTCTGGGGTCTGTCGATAGGCCACACGAACCTCACCCTGAGAATCGGCCATCCACCCGGCAACATTGTCATCATTCTGGATGATGAGTGTTCGTTCGCCGGTCGTGAGATCTAGGCGATACACATCATGAAAGCGAGGATCGCGATCGTTCAAGCCAATAATAATTTCGTTCGGCGTTTGCTTTGGGACTCCGTAAATCTGAGCTGAAATCCCATCAATAGGGGTCAAGTTACGGGTTTCGCTCAACGATTCAGGTTCGACCGCATAGAGCTGAAAGTTTTCATTGCCGCCTTGATCCTGAGCATAGAGAATGTAGCGGCCATCGGCGCTCCAAAAATAAATGTGAATGGGACGCTCCGTATCGGCTGTGACCGGACGAGCCGCTTCCATGGGTTCATCAATGCCCTTGACCCACACGTTCATGACGCCATCCAAGGGTTTTTGGAACGCTAGAAATCGACCATCCGGGGAAAGTTGAGCCCCAATGATTTCAGGATCGCCAAAGAATAGCTCGCGATCGAGGAGAGGGGGCAAGGTGTCTTGAGCTACAGGCGTTTCAGCCGCGATCGCCCGATTCATCCCTAACGATACGAGAGGACTATTGACCCCTAACCCGATTCCGCTGACCGATATCAGAATGAGACCAGCACCAAGTTGAAATCGCTTCATGACGGATATGCACTCCACGAAGGTTGTTATGATGCAACCCTAGCAAGGCATTGCTGCGCAGCCCCATATCGAAACGTCATCTGGATGGATGACTTTTGTCATGGGGATCAGTGAAGTGTTCTCCTAAGATCGAGTCACTACGTCTCCAAATCCGGCGGTAAAGGCGATGACAGCCCGGGCAATTTCTCCAGTTCCCACAACCATTGCTTCCATTCCCAAAATCTTGCGCTATGTCGAGTGGGTCTTTTTGGTCATGGTGACGCTGCGAGTGCTGTTTCCCATGCTTTCCAAATCCATTCCTTACGATGTGGAAGTCGGTGACTATCTCAACTTTGCGGTGCTGGGGTTCCTCGCAGTTCTGAGCGTGGTGTTCCCGATTGATCGTCCCTTGTGGCAGCGGCAAGCCTACATTTTTATCGAGATTGCTTGTTTAGTGCCGACACGCATGTTCAGCGATTGGGGCCTGGATCCCTTTCTATACCTGTACTTGGTAAAAAGCTGCTTCTTACTGCGTCGTCGGGATGTTGCCTTCACAGCTGTCTGCGCCGGGATTGCGTGGCATTTTAGCTATGCGTGGCGACTATCTCACAATCTATCCACTCCTATTGAGCAGCTCCAAGAAGAGATCCAGCGAAGCATCCAAGCGGTGCAGGAGGTTCCGCAGTTGCTGATGATTGATGCGCTCTTCAACAGCATTGTGATTTATGTTCCTTTCAGCCTGCTGATTATCTTGCTGTGTCTGACGCTGATATCGGAGCGTAAGAGTCGTCAACAAGTGTCAGCGCTGGCGGCAGAAGTGGAGGTACTGGCGGCAGACCTAGAGCGCACCCGCATTGCTCGGGATATCCACGATTCTTTGGGACACACCCTGACGACGCTGGACGTGCAATTAGAACTGGCTCAAACACTGCATACTGCCAATCCCGATCGCGCTCTACACGCTTTAAATCAAGCGAAAGGGTTAGCCAGTCAATCACTCCAGGAGGTCCGACGAGCTGTTGCGACTATGCGGCAAGGTCAGTTTAATCTCGCTGCTGCGCTGGAAGCCTTGGTAGAGCAGATGAATCAAGTCCATACTTTCAGTGTCAAAGCTCAGATTGATTTGCCGCAATTGCCACTGCAGGTGAGTCAGCAGCTCTATTTGATTGTGAAAGAGGGACTCATCAATATTCAGAAGCACAGTCAGGCATCCGCTGTGAACCTGTGGGCGCAGACGACTCCAGAAGGCGTCGCGATCGGCCTCTCGGATAATGGTGTGGGCTTCGAGACGGAGGGAACAGGCTCAGGCTTTGGACTACGCGGTATGCGAGAGCGAGTACAGCTCTTACAAGGGCACATGCAGATTCATAGCAGCACTGACCAGGGAACGCTTATTCAGGTCACCATTCCACGATGATTCGGATTTTGCTGGTAGACGATCAACCGCTCTTTCGCGAAGGGCTCGCCTCTTTGTTAGCCCTGGAGGAAGACTTAGAGATTGTCGGTGAAGCCAACCACGGGCAAGAAGCCATTAGACTGGCCGAACAGTTGCAGCCTGACGTGATTTTGATGGACGTGCGGATGCCAGTGTGCAATGGCGTGGAAGCTACCCGGGCTATTCAGGCTCGTTTTCCCTGGATTCAGATCCTGGTGCTGACGACCTTTGACGAAGATGAGTATGTGTTTCAATCCTTGGAGGTTGGAGCCCTCGGATATTTGCTCAAAAGTACGCCCGCTAAGCAGGTGGCGATCGCTATCCGCAATGTTCAACAAGGCTACAGCCAGCTCGGCCCGACGATTGCCCCCAAAGTGTTCTCCCAGGTTAAACCACCCCCCAAAAGCCCTCAAACAGACTGGCAAACTGTCTTTAACTCTCGCGAATTGGAGATTCTACGATTACTGGGACAGGGGCACAGCAATCGCGAAATTGCCGCCACCCTACATCTGACGGAAGGGACGGTGAAGAATCATATGACGAATATTTTCTGTCAGCTAGAAGTACGCGATCGGACCCAAGCCGCGCTGTGGGCCTATGAGAATCTGCTTTGATGAAAGGTCATGTTGAGTTTCTAAATGTGTGCGGGTATATCGCTGTACAGATTTAGAACTACACAAATCTGCCGAATTTATTCGAGTAATCAGATTTTTGTTGATGTGAAATCCAGCTAATTGAGCCTAATAATAGTTCTCGCATCACAAGGGTTTCAAGGATTTTTACTAAGGGGTGTCTTTTTCAGTTTCTCAGGTAGGCGATCCTAAGACTCATCACGATCGCCTTTCTTCAGCTTTTTAGTCTAAACACCAGTTACAAGGACCCGTAATGTTAAACCACTTAGATATAGAGGATGAGCGGGCAATGATTAGCTCTCATTCTACGAGACGCTGATAGATTAAGCCTTTGCTTGCGGCGTTAGCAAAATAAGGTTCTGTTGCTGCAGCGATCGCACGTTCTCCAACGTACTCTCCGAACCCTGCAGCAGCTCGCCCACGGTTTTGTTCTGCCCTTGAGCTTCACCGCAGGCAACTAAGAACTCCCACGCTGGCTGCTCTAATTTCACGATCTGATAGTCCTGATTGAAAAACTGGGGACTATCGCGCCAGTTTTCTAAACAAGGACTGGGTTCCGGGATGGCACTTAAAAGTCCGTCATCCTCCTGCCAGTCTTGTCTAGAGAGGGGCGGACGCGCGAGGAAGAACTCGTAGTGGGTGATGGCAGATGGGTCCAGTAGTTCAATGAGGCGATATTTTTCGCGATCGCTCAAATGCTGTGTCCGTTCCAGCAAGTCAGGAGCTTGGCCAATCAATCGATTTAAGTCCCAAGTCTGTGGATTAGAAAAGCCCACAAACTCTAATCCAGAAGCGTCTATTAGCTCGAACACCGTGTTGACGTTGTAATCAATCTCTTGGGGATGCACATACATATCCGCAAAGCATTCATCGCGCTGGTTCTCCCAAGACCAGCGCTCTTGCTCACGCTTACGGAGTCGATTGTCTTCTGGAAGGTTGGCAAAAAGCTGTCGTCCTACCGCTACACCATCTGTGTAGTCACCCCGGCGATCGCCTTGTAGGAGCGCGATCGCCTCTTGCATCAAATTAATTTCCCACCGTCCTAACTCGCCATAGACAAAGATATGGAACAGCCCCCCCGGAGCCAGCTTTCTTGCCAATGCTTGAATGCCGCCAACTGGGTCAGGTGTGTGGTGCAAGACTCCCACACAGTTGATCAGGTCAAACTCTCCCGCTACCTGATCGACATCAAATAGGCTCAGGTGCTGAAACTCTACCCGGGTCGCTCCCGATTTTTGGCAGCGCTCGCGGGCAACATCCAACGCACCAGCGCTGAGGTCAATCCCGATTACAGTTGCTTCTGGGTTGAGATGCACCAGATATTCTGTACCCACGCCGGTCCCACACCCTGCATCCAGAATGCGAACAGCTTGGCTCGCAGGCTTGTGCCCTGTGCAGAAGGCGTAGGCCGTCAACCAATTCCATCGCCAGTTGTAACCGGGTGGCGGCTCATCTAACAACGGTTCTGGAGGAAAAGGATAGGTATCGTAAAGCTTGGCAACTGCGGCACTGATACTTTGGGATTCTGACGGCGATGCGGACATGGCTACGAGTTATGGAATAGAAGACATCATCAATGAATACTGGGTCAATAGCAACGCTGCGGTGAGGCTCTAGCAAGAACTTGGCAACAATTGTTACATCGCGCTTTTCAGACACCGCTGAAGTTCATATCATGGGTGCGGCCTTATTACTGCAAACGCCTTCTTGTGAACTGAGACATACCACTCAACTAAGCACAAAAATCATGAATGACTTTCGTGAAGCCTTAGAAGAAGTCCTGGAAGCTAAGAAAAGCGGAGGGGGTTTTCATTTTGTACAGAAAGCTCAGCGGCTAGCACAGTCGGCACAGCAAGCGCGTCGGTTACCTAATTTGCTAAAAACACCTATCGGTCGGTGGAAGAAAACGCTCGCCGATACCCATTATGTGTTGAAGGAGCTTGATGCCATGGGGATTTCTGGCCAGCTCATTCAGCAAGATAAAAACTCATAGTTGAAGGGCACTGAATCGAGGCTAGTGGGCAATGCTCAACCTATGAAATATCAGGGGTTCTGAGACTTCTAAAACACCTAGGTCAGCAGCAGTCACCCGTAGTTTTTAGCCAAAATAGCAAAGAGCAGCGCGTGCCTGTTACGTCTGTCCTGGAGGTTTGTTATTCATTACCAGCTCTAGGCGGGATAGGGCGCTGACCGCCGACTCTTGTACGTACTTGTCGACAGACTCATCTTCGATCAGTGTTTTGAGTACTGCAGCTCCACGGCTATCTTCAATAGAGCCGAAGGTATTGGTGATTGAAACCGCCAAAGCAACATTATCCGTGGTTTTGAGGGTTTCTAACAGCATGTCAAATGCATCGGCGGATCCAATTTCTCCCAAAGTCATTACAGCAGCAATGTTAACAACGGGATTTGAGTCACCCAGTGCGGCTTTGAGTCCCTGCATTCCAGCTTCTGGAAAGGGGACTTCTGGGTAACAAACGGCAATTTGAGCCAATGCTTTAACAGCGCTTCCTCGAGCCGTTACATTTTCACTGGTTTGCAGCGTTTCAAGCAAGGGTGGAATCGTTTCATGACCAATGACTCCTAAAGTTTTGACGGCAGCCCTGCGATAGGTTGTGTCCTCTTCATCGAGGGCACTCATCAAGCGAGGAATAACGGTTGCGTCTTCTGTCTCAGCCAGTTCCCACATGGCGCGATCGCGCAGATGCGGATTGGGGTGTTTCAGTTGTTCCAATAAGGCATCAATCGACATATGTATTAGCAGCTTTATTTCAGCCTTCGCAATCCAAATGATTAAGTCGTCCAATCATTATCTCGTAAAATTCGCCCGCATCTTAGAATGAAAGCCAACGATTTTCGATCCTTCATGGATCGCAAACAATATGCAATCGCCTGCAACGCTCACGACTCTGGAGACGTTTCTCGCTCAACCCAATATTGAGGCATCCCCCGCTTGGGAATTGATCGACGGGGAAGCACAGCAAAAACCCATGCCAACGCTGTTTCATTCACGTCTCCAGCGCAACCTAGTGAATGCGATTAATCAGCAAACAGACGCCTACGAAGCTATCCAAGAACTATGCTGCCTGGTCCCCCCCTTCTCGCCTGTCCCCGATATTGTGGTGGTTGGCAGCGATCGCCTCGCGGATGAAGATGGTCCCCTGCAAGGCCCCCCTGATTGGATGATTGAAATCCTTTCTCCGGAGCAAAGTACCTTGAGCTTGCAAAACAAAATCCTGCATTGCCTTATCAACGGTACTCAGCTGGCTTGGCTGATTGATATACAACGACAGCGCATCTGGGTCTGGCAAGGACAAGAGCTGCCTGTCATTTATGCTGCGACCGAACAGCTCCCAACTCTCGGTAATATCCGCGAGCTGACGGTGAACTTCGTCATGGCTATGACGCAGCAGCAGCGATGAGAACTATTAAGCACGCTAGGCTTCTGCTATTTGGCTCAAGACTAGTTCTGCCTTCGTTCTTACTGACCAATCTTCATCTTGCGTCGCCTGCTCAACACCGGATATATCGCCTAGCTGCTGCAGTGCCATCAATGCAGCATATTTCAAATCCCAAATGCGGGCCTGTAGGCATTGCTTGAGATCGTCAATAGCGCGGCGATCGCCCAATTCTCCCAGTGCAATAGCGGCGGCGGCGCGCGACTTCTGGAACTGAGGCTGCCGGTTATGCAGAGCCTCAATAAACAAATCGTAGGCAGGTGCGTATTTGAGCCAGCCCAACAGCTTGATTACATGGAAATGGGCTCCATAGTCGTTGCAGGCTTCTGTTTTGTAAGTGTCAAGCAAAGCTTGGGGAGCAGCGTCAGTATGGTCTTGAAGCAGTAAGGCAGCAGCAAGGTAGCAGCGGCCAAAGTCTGTGTCATAGAGGTCACGAATAAGACCCTTTAAATGGGACGGCTGATGGTAGGGGTTGATTAGCGCCAAGTCCATCGGGTGATCGCGTAGCGTTTTTTCTAGGTGAGGCTGAATATCAGCGAATTTCAGCGCCCCTTCGGCAATGCCCGCTTCGGCCAGTAGGCGAATGCCTCGCAACCGAAAGGCCAGCGATACAGGACACTGAGCAATCGCCGAAATGGCGCTGTAGTAGCGTGTATCGATCAGGTCTTGAATTGCTAAGCGGCGAGCCATCACGTTTGGATGCTGCAAAAATGCAACGACCTGTGGCATTTGGGTCTGATCGCCCGTCAGGCGACAAATTGCAGCGATCGCCGCAGTAGCGACAGGCGGATCAGGATGGTTAACAAAGTCACGAACAGACTCTAATGCGGGCTGATAGTTCAGCTTAGCCAGAGTGTGGATGATGATGCGATACGTCTGATCTGGTTTAGCGAGAAGCTGCGTTATTTCGTTTAGTAGACTGGCATCCTGCGTTCCAATCTCACCAATTGCCCAGACTGCGTTTTCTACCATAAATTTGTCAGCTTCAGCAAGGCACGGGCGCATTACAGATAGTGCATCCTCTGCCTGTAGACGACCCAGTGTCTCCAAGGCTTTGCGACGCACAATTTGATTTTGCAGCCCTGGAGTTGTTTGCTCAACCGCCCGAATCAGTGCTTGAATCGACTGCTGGGTAGGGAAATTCACTAAATGCGATGCCGCGATATAGCGCGAATCATCTTTGCTGACCTGGTCCGGCGGTGTGTCGAGAACCGCGATCGCCTGCTCCTCGGTCAAGTCAAAAAGTTTTGCAAAACGCCTGTTCACAACAGATATCTCGTAACTCCAGGAGGGTAGGGATAGGGGCGTGATGGGGTGGAGGGTAGGAGGGAGAAAGGGGAAATTATGAGTTCTCAGTTTTGATTTTTGAATTGAGCTCAGCACTCAGCACTTAAAACTCAGAACTATAACCATCAACCATCAACAATTAACCATCAACACCAAAAACAAAGCCCGGAAACCTATCCTCTCAACTACTCTAACGGAGCAATTACAAGGACAGGTTCCCAGGCTACTGGAAAACCCTGCTATAGACTAAGCAAGAGAGACTACGACAGAGAGTTGATAGCGTAGTCGAGCAGTGCGTTGTACTCAGTCAGAGCTTGCTGAGACATATCACGAGGCGCGCAGCCACGGTTACGAGCAAAGTTCAGAGCCTCGACGTAAGGAGCAGTCGGCAGCTCGAGTGCACGATAGACTTCACGCTGACCCGCAATCCCCCACTCATCCAGAGGACCTGTACCACCAACAACCAAGCAGTACTGGATTAGACGCATGTAGTGCTTGACGTCACGTAGGCACTTAGATTTGAAGGTATCGGTAGAATTTGCTTCGCCGTCGTTGTTCAGGTAGGGGTACTTCTTGATGCAAGCATCGTAAGCTTCCTGAGCGACCTGATCGAGGTTCTGGGAAAGCTTCTCAGCAGCTTCCAGACGAGCAGATGCACGCTGAATAGAACCCTGTACGGACTCTAGATCAGAGGTGCTAGGAAAACGACCAGCAGCGTCAGCCGCCGAGATCACAGTAGTAACAACAGATTTCATCTTTCAAATCTCCCAGTTGGATTCAGACTTAAATTCGCAGTTTGTCGAAGTTTTGATGCGTAAGCACTCAGAAGCACTTAGCTCAGAGCAGAGATTACGCGATCGAAGTAGCCGCCAGCTTCAGCAACCAAGTTGGCGCAGCGATCCTCAACCAAAGGAGTATTCATCTTCTTCAGCTTCTTGCCTGCGAACTTCTCACTGGGATTGTCCTGGATGTGAGCAATGGAGGAAGCCTTCATGATCTGGACAGCACGAACAGTAGAAGTAGTGGGTACGCCCAGAGCTGCGTAAGTCTCCTTCAGACCGTTCAGGCAGCGATCATCCAGAACGGAAGCATCACCAGCCAACAATGCGTAAGTAATGTAACGCAGAACGATTTCACCATCACGTAAGCAAGCAGCCATACGACGGTTAGGATAGCAGTTACCGCCTGCTTGGATGAGGCCCTGATTCTCGCAGATCATGCCAGCAACCGCATCAGAAACGATGCAGCTAGCGTTGCTAGCGATGGCGTTCACAGCATCTAGACGACGGTTGCCGTCAGAAATAAATTTCTTCAGAGCATTCATGTCAGCAACAACGGAGGTGCTGGCATCAGCCTGAACAACGGCTCTAGAAAATGCATCAAGCATTTTGCTCTCCTTTTCCTTAGGGTTCAGTACAACGTCATCTCCACGCTCAACACAGCGATGACGTTATAGACCATAGGAAAAGGAGGCTGTTTAAGTCTCGAATCTGAGAAACAAAGCAGCAATTCTTAACATTAGCCCGAGAGACTCGCAACGCGCTCTCCTAGGTCATTCTGGCGATTAACGCCTTGGCGAATCACGGAGCTCAAGAAGACTGTTTGACGAGGTGCTTAATTACGTTCTCCTTGACCATTAGCTGCCGCATAACCTCTAAAAGATAATCCTGAGACTGTTCCAGGGTTAGCCCTTTCACTTGCTCACTGTATATCTTCAATCGGAACTGCTGCTCCAGACTTAACTCAATAGGAAGATCCATAGCTGTCTCCTCAAGCAAGGGCTTGCTGTATAGCTAAATTGAACGTGGTGAAATATTAACAAAGATAAAAGTGGCTTGACAAGAAAGACATTATACAGTTCCGAATAATGGGCGCTCAATGACTGATGGAGCCCAGAGTTGCCGAGATAGCCTCTGCGGCACGCGCTACTCTTTCTGGCACGTCGCCATACAAGTTCTCTAAATCACAGCTACAAACAAGGAATCAATGTAGTCAGCCCCCGTGACCTGTCACGGAGGCTGATGAATCGGTAGCGTTTACAACGAGAATGGCATTGGTGACCTGCCAGCAGTCCAGCAAATCATGTCCTTACAAAACCGACTCTGCTGTCACAAGCATTACCAACCGTGAACTCATACGGTCATTCGCTAACCTCATGCTTTTGCCGATGAATGCTTCTAGAGTTCAAACACAGTTACGGTTTTTAGCTATGCCTGTTCTTGACTCGGAGTAAATCCCAGTTCCATCAGTGCCTTGTAAAGCTGAGACTTCGAAGGAGGTCGATTGGGAGGGCTTAGCCCCATTTCTCTAGAGGCCTCGAAAAGTTCCCGTACCAGTGCATCCAGTGAATAGTGTGCGCT
Source organism: Leptolyngbyaceae cyanobacterium (assembly GCA_050330865.1). Lineage (GTDB taxonomy): Bacteria > Cyanobacteriota > Cyanobacteriia > Phormidesmidales > Phormidesmidaceae > SIO1E4. Next base: position 31,454 of record JBHJHM010000063.1, on the reverse strand, counting down.
TTCTGGTGAACTTTTCTCGAATCGCCCTTCATATGCCAGGGTGTAAAGCTCCAAATGATGCTTTCCCATCACTCTGGCAAGCTTTCTCAAGGTTTCGGGGGTAGGGCACGTTCCCTTAAAGCAAGCCCCTCTGAGCCGAGGCTGCGGCACACCAGACAGGTCGGCTAAGCGATTCATGCTGATACCTTTACCTTCTAGGTATTTGAGAATCATCCGACCCAGCGGAGAGCAATCTTTGGGAGTGATTTTGAGCCGTGGAGGCATTTCTTAAGTCAAATTGAAGTAGGTCTAACGAGGCTCTTGGGTCCAGATAGAGGGGGTTTCTCAAGTTGCAGCTGTAGGGTTAGAAGCTCGTCAGGGCAAGTGTAAATGTGAATAACAGGGGAAGTTTTTGTCTGAATGACGCCTAGAAACTCCTAAAATCCTCAGGCTTCCTATTTTACAAGCGGGGGATAGCAACGCTTGAGTCTGTAAGCAATTCCTAATAAGTGATAGGACCGCAGGGGTTCGCAGCAAAAGGTAGCTGCGGTCGGGGGATAAACTCAGTAAAGATTCAGCGCAGCGCTAAGAGAGTCCTTACATATTGCCAAACCTTCGCCAACAACTGTTCTAGCCGTACCAGGACCCAATCGAGTAACGTTAAGAGCTGCACAAGGAGCGATCGCTCGTATCCTACTACCGTCGCTGGAACCTCTAGCCAGGTTTCAGCAGTCCCTATTGATGGTGTCACCGTGGCAGTAGCGATGCTTGCATAGCTGTTAATGGCCTGCAAGCTCACAATCTTGTCTTGAAAATTAGGGCCATTGGAGGTTCCTCTGGAAGACGCGATCGCAGGCTCTGGAACTTTTTGGAGAGCATTCTCCTGCAGTGAAGGGGGCAGCTGTGCTCCTGTAAACCAGCGAACGAGGGTTCGCCTTATCCAAGCAGCAACGATGCTGCCCAAACTCCAGATTCCTGGCAACAGCGTTAATACAAAAGTGGATCGTCCGGCCAGACTTACCGACTCCGACTGACTTTTAAGGGAGACCGGTTTTGTCCAAGCATGACGCCTGCAGCTAAAACCAGCCCCAAAGAAATAGGCAATCGCCTGCCAGATCCAAGCCAAGATCCGGGCTCCATGCATCGGCTCTAATGGTCGTACAAGCGGAGCCTGCTGCGATGCCAGTTGTGATTGATGGTCATACTCAGCAAGCACCAAAGTCATTTGGCTTTGCAAGCTGGCGTGAGTCTCTTCATTCACTACGACGATGGCATCTGTGGCCACCCACGCTAATCGCCTTGTCGCTAAATCTGTTGCGATTCCTTTGCAGGCACCTGGGGCTGACAAGGCAGCTTCTAGAGTCGATAAGATTTGGCAGATGGGAGTATCGACAGGCCTCTGAGCAACTGACGCGAATACCTGAGGAGTTTCGTCCGACGATATCCCGCCAAGCCTATCGCGGGTCCTTGCAGCTAGTTGGCGCCATTGGCACCAGCTCCAGTGCCAAGCACCATGAGCGATCGCGATCGTCCCCTGCAATCCCCAAAAGGCTCTCAGTTTTGCCCATCGCCAAGTTTTCGCCGCTTGGGAACGGATTTGCTGGGCATGGCCCATTACCCATCGAAGGACATTGCTGCGGTAAGGCGAGACACCCATCTGATTTAACCCATGACTCTCAAGATTGTTTTAAGATCTTACGTCTTAATGAACTTAAATTGAGTGCGCAGCTTTAGTCTCCGGAAAAGATGCGATGCTTGATCGGCTCGGATATTGGCAAACGATCGGGCTGCAAAGAGCCTCTATTCACTGCTGAATATTCTGCCGCCTTTCTTGGTTTACTCACAGATCTAAATAAGATTGGTTTCCACAGACCTAGCTTGCTATGAATTTACAAAATCTTGAAAAGCAAAGCTAAGTTCTGATTGGTAGCGTAGGCTATGACGGGTTAATCGGCGGGGATGGTGATGATCTTCTTGGCGGGGAGCTTGGCCTGGATAACATGATTGGGGAAGCTGGGAGAGATACTTTCCGCTATCTTGCGCTTTCTCAATCCCTCCTTCGAGACGGTTCGATCATCAGTCATGATCGAATTCACGACCTCGAAATCGGTACTGATAGGATTGACAGCGTCAACGCAGTTAGCGCAGCAAACGTTATCCAGGCCGGTAATTTTAATTTAATAGGAAGATTGACTGAGGAAAGTATTCAAGCGTTTTTGGGCAATTCCTTAGGCGCTAACGGAGCCGCAACATTCACCGTAGGAGGCAACCAAACATATCTAATCCTCAATGACGGTGCTGCAGGATATCAAGCGGCCCATGATGCCATCATTGAGATTACTGGATATTCAGGTAGCCTAGCAGATTTAGAAATTGTCTAGCTTCCACCAAGAAGACATGATTATTGGCATTGTCGAGCTATCAGCTTCGACAATGCCAGTTTAATGCTCCTGAGAGTCGGATGTGGGTCTGTGAGCCACCTAAAAACAAGATTATCGAATGTCTCAACTCATACTTCCGCGCACGGTCGAGATATCGGTAAGATCATTCCTTGAAAGTGGCGTTATAAGAAATCCATTTGCCTTACTTGCATCTTTGATTTTTAGTGATACGTATCCACTTTTTCGATGTAGCGCCTGACGGAGTTTAGATCGATATATCGGTCAGTTGCATTCCTCAACTCCCGGGCAATCATACCCTCAGTTGAAACGACCGTAATATGAGTATTCTTTGAGCGCAGCAGCTCGATCGCACGTTCAAAGTCGCCATCACCACTGAAAAGCAAAACCCGGTTGTACTGCTCAACTGTGTTGAACATATCAACAACAATTTCGATGTCAAGATTTGCTTTTTGAGAGTAACGACCTGAATTATCGTCGTAGTACTCCTTCAGGATTTTCGTGCGGACTGTGTAACCTAAACTAATTAGGGCATCCCTAAATCCTCTCTGATCTTGAGGGTCTTTAAGTCCCGTGTACCAGAAAGCATTCACCAGACTAAGTCCACCATCTTCAGATGTGAAATACTCTAGAACACGCTTAGGGTCAAAAAACCAGCCATTTTTCTGCTGGGCATAAAACATATTATTGCCGTCTACAAAAATAGACAGGCGTTGAGTCACAACGGCCATTGATTTTCGTGGATTCATTTTACAGGGAACAGGTACACACCTTGTTTTGCCGCATCGGTCAGCAAAACAAAAATGACTTCTGACGAACCTAGGCAGAGTTGCCCTCGTCAGAGGCATTCAACTTCAGCATAGCCCTGGGCGCTATGTCAACAATGCGTGAGACTCTCGTGCGATCGTGGAAGAATAATCCAGCTGACCTGAAGGCAGTAACCCCTCATGGTAGAAAGACCAATCAACGAAGTTCATAGAAGTGACTACAATTCAGGGTGACTTCTATATCCAGGTGACTTCTATATAGATTCAGACTATACTATACCGATTTTTAGCTGGATAGAACTAAATAACAACTCCTTGGAAGCATCTCTCATACTCGATATATTATAGTCTTGGAAACGCTGTATTGACTGATACTTAATATAAAGCGGCTTGTTCTAAAAGATATTGCAAGGTTTCCGATCGCTTTATGGATACCTATGAAATCGTGTTTGGCTGATATCTTTTCTACCAGGCAAGTCCCGAATACTACTTACAAGAATGCCTTATCCACGAATCATCTTCACCCTGCTTGAGCAGGGGCTGTCTTGGCTCGCTGCTTAAAACTTTCGAAGGTAATAACATTTGACTGACGAGCAGCATCCCAAATTTCTTCGATTACTGTATTGAGGGGTGGCAAGACGAGCAGAACCAATTGCCCGACACCTTCACCAGCGCGATCAGCCACCTTCATAACTTGGGGCATGTCCGACCAATCGGGCATTACCAAGAACACTTCATCAGACGTTGCTACCAGTGGCTTGTCATGCAGTGCTGTGTCTAAGCCATGCTCGTCTAAAAACTTTACGAGCTTCCGTACCATCTGAAGGGAAATTTGCCTGCGCAGATTGGCAATCGTACGAATTTCTAAAAGCTGCTCCCAGGTATAAATGACTGTAGGCTTCTTAGGATTTCCATATTTCTGGGGCACCACGATGCTAGTGCGATCCAGGTAAGCTATGCGGCTGGATGTGGTCTGGGTCAATGCCAGGGTTTCTTGACGTGTGAAGCCATCCATCTTTAGCACTGAGTTTCAATACTCAAAAGAAATGAAAAGAACCGAGGGCGCAAAAGCCTTTGGCCTTTAAACCATAGCTCACGTGTACCGATGTGAACGTTATGGTATGGTGTAAACGCCTTACAGATACGTTTTGAAGATAACGCCAGTTGTAGCGTATTCTTTTATTTTTCTTGGTGCCATTCCCCCATATGTGACTTAAGATAGGTCTCCACTGGGGGTGAGTAGTTGCTTCTCTGTGTCTACTCGTTCCCATTAAGATCCGCTAATCGTTGTTCATTGCTGTAAAGCCCCTTCATCTTATGGTTCAAGAACTTCCCCGCATTCGATTTCAGGGTGCGTTTCCAGAATCAGCCCCTACTGCATACCCGGTGTTCTATCGCACCTACAGTCGCAAGGGAGAGACAGCGGATGAAGAGCGAGAGACTTGGTCTCAGGTCTGCGATCGCACACTGGCTGGTTTAGTTGAACTGGGTCGGCTAACGGAAGCTGAGCAGCAGTTGATTGGCCGTATGCAGCGGGAAATTAAAGCATTGCCTTCAGGTCGGTGGCTATGGGTTGGCGGTACGACCTGGAGCAAGCGCCCCGAAAACTTCTCTGGAGCCTATAACTGCACCAGCACGAATGTGGTGGACTGGCAGGCCTTTGGCTTGATGATGGATTTAGCCATGATGGGGTGCGGCACGGGAGCGGTACTAGAACCAAAGTACATTAATCAGCTGCCAGCGGTTCGCAATCGTCTTAAGGTGAGATCAGAAGGGGCTATTGGAGCAACGCCTGTAGAGCAGCGACGTGAAGAAACCCACGTTTTAATCGAGGGTAATCACGTCTCTATCCGGGTGGGGGATAGTCGTCAGGGCTGGGTGAAGTCTTACCAAACCATCTTGGAACTCTGCAGCGATGATCGCTTTACAGATGACGTCACTGTAGCTGTAGATCTGAGCGATGTCCGGCCAGTCGGCGAAAAATTAAAAGGATTTGGCGGCGTGGCTAACCCAGTGAAGCTACCCACTTTGTATGAGCGCTGTGCTCGTATTTTAGGTAAAGCCATAGGCCGGCAGCTGAATTCAGTAGAATGCTGCTTGCTAATTGACGAGGCGGCTGCGTGCGTGGTGGCTGGCAATATTCGGCGATCAGCCGGTATGCGCCAGTTTGCTAGCGACGACGCACTCGCCGCTGCCGCTAAGGATAATCTCTGGCAGCAGGACGAAACGGGCAACTGGCGCATTGACCCAGCACGGGATGCTTTGCGCATGGCGAATCATACTCGCGTCTATCATCACAAGCCCACATTGGAAGAATGTACCGAGGCAGTGCGAAAGCAATTCTATTCTGGGGAGGGGGCCATTCAGTGGGCTGGTGAAGCTGAGCGACGTGCAGGCGGCGAGGGTCGTTACGGTCTAAATCCCTGCGGTGAGATAATTGGTCAGGACTTTCACTGCAATTTAGCCGAAATCCATCTGAATCAGCTCAATCCGCACGATCAGCAAGAGCAAGAAGATGCTTTTGCGGCAGGGGCTTTAGCGGTTGCGAGTTTGCTGAATCACTCATTTACAGAACCGCGTTATCGTAAATCGCGGGAAGAAGATCCGATTGTCGGTGTTTCTTTCACTGGGCTCTTTGATTTCTTCGTGAAAGCCTTTGGGGTCGATTGGCTGCACTGGTGGGAGGCGGGTCGGCCTGACACGATGAAAGGCTTGCAGTTCAAAGCAAAGGAGCAAGCCTATTTGAGCCGTTGGAAAGCCACAGTTCATCAGGTGGTCGGTGAATACTGCGATCGCCACGGCATTAAACGTCCTAACCGCTGTACTACGGTTCAACCGGCGGGGACCAAATCGCTACTCACAGGTGCCAGCCCTGGCTGGCATCCCCCTAAATCCCAGCGCTACATCCGCCGCATTACCTTCCGCAAAAATGATCCCGTGGCGATGGCCTGTATCGACTATGGCTATACCGTTGTGCCGTCACAGTCCGACAAAGACGAGAACGGTAATCTCCTGACCAATCCCTTTGATCCCCGTTGTACTGAATGGCTCGTAGAGATGCCCGTAGAAGTCGCTTGGGCAAACCTACCCGGTGCCGATGAAGTCGCGATCGAGCAGTTCTCGGCCTTGGCACAGTTTGACTTTTATATGCAGGTGCAGAAGTACTATACCGCTCACAATACATCTGCCACGATTGAACTGCGCGAAGCCGAAATCGACTCCCTCAGCCAGCGCATTTACGAAGCTATCCAGAATGATGAAGGCTACATCTCCGCTGCGCTCTTAGCACGCTTCGATAATCTGCAAACCTTCCCACGCTTGCCTTTTGAACCTATCGATAAGGCTACTTATGACGTTATGGTGGCTGAGGTGAAGTCCCGTCGCAGCACAGAAAACTTCCACTCCGCGCTGGCTCTGTATGACAAAGGCGATTTGATTGAGGCAGGTCCTGCTGGCTGCGATTCGGATAAGTGCTTACTGCCGGAGGAGAAGCCTGAGTAGGGTTTGGTAGTTGGTTGAAACTGAATTTTGGGTTGGGAGAAAGGGGAAAGGGGAAAGGGGAAAGGGGAAAGGGACACGACCGGTTTAGATACACTCCTTTCACCCTTTATCTTTTTCCCTTAAACAACTGCTTTGCCTAACCCGGATGCACACCTATGTAGTCGCCAACAACGGGGCTGCGCCCAACAGCGTTCTGGTGTAATCATGTTGGGGATGGTCAAAAATTGCGGTGGTTGGCCCCATCTCAACAATTTTCCCCGCCTTCATCACAGCAATTCGATCGCACAAATATCGCGCTACCCACAAGTCATGCGTAATGAAAAGGTAAGTGAGATCGAACTCCTCCTTAAGCTGCAGCATGAGCGCTAGCACCTGGGCTTGGATGCTGGCATCCAACATGCTGACGGGTTCATCACAGATGACCAATTTGGGTCGAGTGATAAGGGCGCGGGCGATCGCCACGCGCTGCTGCTGCCCACCAGAAAGATCGCCTGGAAAACGATTAATGTAATCCTCAATAGGCGTTAAGCCCACGCGCTGCATCATGGCGTGGACCTGGGCCTCTAACTCGGCACCCCGGGCTAGTTTATGGATACGGAGCGGATCGCCGATTCCTCGCCCTACGGTCATCATCGGATTCAGACAGGCATGGGGGTCTTGGAACACCATCTGCATATCCCGTCGTTGCTGCTGCAACTCCACCCGCGAGAACTGGGTCAAATCTTGCCCTAAAAATCGCACCTGTCCCGCTGTGGGCGGAACAATTTGCAGAATAGTTCGTGAGAGGGTGCTCTTGCCACAGCCTGATTCACCTACCAGCCCAAACACTTCGCCGTGATGCAGGTCGAAGGTGACGCCATCGACAGCGCGAATCACCGTATTGGTTTGCTGACCGAGTAAACGTGCAATGGGATTAGCCGCTAGCGTATAATGCTGCTGTAAATTTTCAACTTGCAATAGCGGTGTTTCAGCCGCATCGGACGGATCGCGAATATTCGCCTGCTGCAGATCAATTGCCGCTTGCAACAGCGATCGCGTGTACTCGTGCTGGGGCGATCGCAACACCTGCTCAGCAGTCCCCAACTCCACCAGCTTGCCTTGATACATTACGGCAACGCGGTCACAATATTCTCCCACCAAGGCTAAATCGTGGGAAATCAAAATCAGCCCCATATTGCGTTCCCGACAGAGACGGGTCAGCTCCTGCAAAATCTGTGCCGAAACGGTGACATCCAAACTCGTAGTGGGTTCATCCGCCACAATGAGTTTAGGATTCAGCACTAGAGCTAGCGCAATTACGACCCGTTGCCGCATGCCACCGCTAAACTCATGGGGATACTGTCCCCAGCGATCGCGGGGAATGCTGACCGCCTCTAGTGCCGCCAACGCTTGTTCCTTGGCTTCTCGGCGCGATAATTCAGGTCGATGAGCCTGCAGGGTCTCCAAACAGTGATCGCCAATGGTCATCAGCGGGTCGAGCCGTGTCATGGGGTCTTGGAACACCAGCGCCACCGCTTCACCCCGAAACCGCCGTAAAGCTTGAGCCGATAGCGCCGGAATGGATCGCCCCTCAAAGCTAGCGGTCCCTTCAATGCGGCTGCCTCGAGGTAACAGTCGCAACGCCGCCCGTCCCAGTGTGCTCTTGCCACAGCCTGATTCTCCCACCAGCCCCAAAATATCCCCTGGCATTAGTTGGAAAGAGACACCATCGACCGCCCAAGTTGTCTGATGGGGGTAAGCAACGCGAAAATTTTCAACGGTCAGTAGCGGAGGCAAACTATCAGGCATTGCATTCAAAACGCAGCATTATTCTTCAAATCGTCGCATCAAATAGGCTACGCCAAAATCGCCATTGGGATGTTTTTCCAGCAGATCAGCCAGTTCAAAAATTTTGTTGGCAATCGCTTCGCCTAGTTTCTCGATGGTGGCTCGCCGCTCCCGCTCCGATGCTTCCAGTTCTTTAACCTGATTTTGCCAAAGGTCGGAAAAGATGTTTTCTAAGCGAGTATCAAGCTTAAGCTGCTGCAGAATTTCCCATTCGCCGCGATCGCACCAGTAGCCTTTGCAGTTAGGACAGCGCTCAACAAAAAACATCGAGTCCTTCAGGGCTACTCGTCCCCGCACCAAATAGTGTCCACAATCGGGACAGAGCGCAGCTCTATTGTCCAAAGGGGAAATTGCAAAAGAGAGGCCCGCTTCACTAGGCAAGACATCAACCTGTGGTTCCTGCCCACAATCAATACCTCGCTGCTTTTGCCACATAATATAGTTCTCGGGGGGAATCCAGGCCCCCCCACAGTCGGGACAGCATTTGGCTTCAAGGTCGGGGGCCAACCTACCGTCCGTGAGTCTGGCTTTCGGTTCCTTAGGACACTGCACAATTCAGAAGAGTGACAGATTAACGCCTCTATTAAATCATTCCTTTTCACTCTGGAAACCTAGTGCTCTGTCAAGCTTAAATTTGTAGGTTGGGTAAAGCCCTCCGGGCATGGCTTCACTAAAGCGCCAGCGTAACCCAACAAAACCCTTGTCACTGTTGGGTTTCACTTCGTTCTACCCGACCTACGCATACCCTGATTTTTGGGATTGACGCTGCACTAGTCTCTGGTGTCTTGTTTCAGAAACTGGACCCTGCATGGAAAAATGCGGCCCATCGCGGAAGCTGTATCGCGACCGCATCTAGATTTCCAGTCTTTGTTTCAGGAAAAACTCCCGTTCCCAAGTCGGATGGGGTTCAGGACACACCCTGAATGTTGATATGAAGGACCTCCTAAGAAGGCTCCTTCCCCAACTGCGCTGCCAATCCGCGACTGAACTCCAGCAAGGTCTGTAAGCGCTGCTGCATTTGGGCCTGCCGTTTCTGGACCGTCATGGGATTTTTAGCGGTTTGCAAAAAACTGACATCCATCCCTAAGAGTCGCAAAGCGCGGTTGATTTCCGTCTGATAGGTCATCAGCGCTGTCGCTGTAGGGGATGCCATTAGGGTGGGTAGAAGCTGCTGCTGATACAACTGTTGAGCGGTCAAAAAGTCTTGCTGCAGCGATCGCCTGTCAATGTTTGCTTGGTTCGCGCTCTGTTTCAGCCCTTCTAGAAGCGAAAGAAAAGCTGTGAGAAGTTCATCCTCAGTTGTAGGGTAAGAGGCAGACATATCAAGACCTGACACACTTCGTGTACTCGCTCAGGTTAGGGCCAAGGAGAAGGCCAACTGTTCACCGGGTTCAAGCTGCAATAAAGGGGATGTGAATACATCCCCTCAAGCTCAACATCTTGGCTGCCATCAAACCCCAAGACCGACCGGGCACGTTACACCAGTACCTCCGAGACCGCAGTAGCCACCAGGATTCTTCGCTAGATACTGCTGGTGATAATCCTCAGCGTAATAGAACTCAGGCGCATCGAGAATCTCAGTGGTAATCTCGCTATAGCCAGACGCCGATAACTCTTTCTGGTAGGCATCACGTGAGGCTTCAGCTAGCTGGCGCTGTTCGTCAGAGTAGGTATAGATGCCGGAACGGTACTGGGTGCCGGTGTCGTTCCCCTGGCGCATACCTTGCGTTGGATCGTGGCTCTCCCAAAAGACTTTCAGAATGGCCTCGTAGCTGATGGTATTGGGATCAAAAACAACCAGCACCACTTCATTGTGGCCGGTCATACCACTGCAGACTTCCCGGTAGGTGGGGTTAGGTGTGTAGCCTGCGGCGTAGCCAACAGCTGTCGTATAAACACCCTCGGTTTGCCAAAACTTACGCTCTGCTCCCCAGAAACAGCCCAGACCAAATACGGCAGTTTCCATCCCGTCTGGAAACGGAGGCTTCAGGGGATTGCCGTTGACGTAGTGCTTTTCAGGAACCGATAGCGGCTCACTGCGTCCGGGCAGTGCTTCATCCGGACTGGGGAGCGAAAGCTTTTTACCGAAGCCAAATAACACCATGGTTAGACAGACTCAAAATACCTCCCCTTCACTATAAATCAAGCCTTTCTGTGATGCCCCAGCACCCAGGGTTCTGTTTACCGTACCCCTCTCAAAATTCCAGATTTCAGATCTCAGGATTCTGTGTGTCATGCCGGCACTGTACAGTGCGTGCCCAGAAGAACCCTGGGATCTAAGTGGCAAACAGTATCAGGCAAACACTCTTGAAGAAGTGCGTGTCGTACAATACATCCGCCCTATGCAAAAGCATTCTTCCCTGTAAGCTATCGGGTGTTTTCATATGAGTAACCGTTTGTCCGAACCGTCCCCAGAGATTGTGCATTCTACAGGCGCGATCGCCCGTTTCTTTGACTTTGGTGCCTTGGGTACCGACACAAAAACTGAAATTGTGGCGGGTATAACGACCTTTATCACCATGGCTTACATCTTGGTGGTAAATCCTGGCATTCTCTCCAGCGCCATTTTTCTGGAGGCGAGCGGCGATCTGTTTGGTCAACTCGTCGTTGCTACAGGCGTTTCGGCAGCGATCGCTACCCTCATCATGGGGCTTGTCGCTAAATATCCGATTGCGCTTGCTCCTGGCATGGGGCTCAATGCTTTCTTTGCTTTTTCCGTGGTTCTGGAGCTGGGCATTGACTGGCGCGTGGCACTGGCAGCGGTCTTCATTGAAGGCTTGATCTTCATTGCCCTGACCCTGACTAATCTCAGAGCGACCATCATCACAGCGATTCCAGAATCGCTGAAGCGAGCAACTGCGGCAGGGATAGGCTTATTCATCGCCTACATCGCGCTGGCGGGCGATACCGCGATTGAGAACGGCCAAGGGGCTGGTATCATCGTGGCGTCAGAAGCAACAAAAACGACCCTCGGTAACTTAGCACAGCCCGAGACCTTGATGGCCCTGCTCGGTATTCTGATGACGGCTGCTTTCGTAGCCCGCCGCATCAAAGGCGCGCTTTTGTGGGGCATCTTAGCAACGGCAATCCTAGGATGGATTTTGGGTATTACGCCTTGGCCTGCAGGCATTGTTGGCATCCCGCTATGGCCAGAAAATATTTTAGGACAGGCATTTGTGGGGCTCGGGCAAATTGGTATTGCGGGCATCACCAATTTCCTCATCATTTTGTTTGTCTTTCTGTTTGTAGACCTGTTTGATACCATCGGCACGCTCTCTGGAATTGGCGTCCAGGCAGGCTACATCAAAGAAAATGGGGAATTACCCAGAGCAAATCAAGCCTTGATGGCCGACGCGATCGGCACCACTGCCGGAGCGATTTTAGGCACCTCCACCGTAACCAGCTACATTGAATCGGCCTCTGGCATTACCGAAGGTGGCAAGTCAGGCTTTACGGCGGTTGTCACCGCAGGCTGCTTTTTGCTGTCAATCTTTTTCATTCCGCTGCTATCAGCCATTCCAGGCTACGCAACAGCTCCTGCTTTGTTGATGGTGGGCGTGTTGATGATGGGCAGCGTAGCGACGATTCGCTGGTCCGACCCAGCGGAGTCAATTCCCTGCTTTCTAACTATCTTGCTGATGCCGCTGACGTTTTCCATCGCCGAAGGTCTGGCAGTTGGTTTCATCGCCTACCCATTACTCAAAACGTTTCAAGGCAAAGCCCAAGAGATTAACTGGGTCGTGTGGATTCTTGCAGCGGTCTTTGTTCTGCGGTTTGTCTTGATGGGGCTGGGGGTTGCGTGATGGGTAGAAGGGTGGATGAGATTTTGGATTTTGGACTCTGACTTCTGACTTCGCGTTCTGCTTCCCCTGCTTCACTTGCTTCTGTCAGCCACTACCTTCAACCCCTCTCCGCATAAAGTCTTGTTCTCCTACCTTGCTCCCCAACTCAGGGCTATGTGAGCATAGCGGAGGGAAGATTTTTGGATACACTGTGGCGCAGGCGTCTTCAGAGGCACACATGGTTTCGGCGGCAAAGCAACTGAGTGAACAGACAAAAGCTGTCTCAGTGCAGATTTATCGACAGAACGCTCATTGGCTGAACCGTTATGGGCGCTGGTTTTTGTTGGCATGGCTAGCGGCGCTGGTAGATGGCAAGCTTTTGTTGGCGATCGCCCTTAGCACGCTTACCTATCACTTAGTGACGACTGGCTATCAAATCCCTTGGGAGAAATTGCAGCCGCTGTGCGATCGCCTCTATATCCAGATTCAACAAATCAGCCGCAATCCTTTAGGCGCGGGAATGCTGACCTTTGGAGTCACCTATGGCCTGACAGCAGCATGGTCAGAGTTAGGCGGAAGCTGGGCAGCCGCAGCATTATCGGGGCTAGGCATCATGAACGTGCTGCTACTGGCACGTAGTAAGCGCTCCGGGACATCTACTTCGCAGCCGTTAGAACAGCATTCTGAACATCTTTCTGAGCTGCATTGGCAGCATCTAGCAGCCCCGGAGCCGGTCCAGCGGCTGCTGGCAGTTCGTTCGCTACTGCGCTGGAGCCTTACCGAATCAGGTGCTGCGACCTATCTGCCAGGAACTGATGTGACTGGCAAATCGCATCTAGTTGACTGCTTCCGCGTGATGCTGACGCATGAAACAGAACCGCTCGTGCGGGTAGCCCTGATCGAAGGTTTAAAGACGCTGCAGCCAAAGCCGCAGCTATCGCCGGGGCAACCTGCTATGCAACCGCTGGTGGCACGATCGCCTGCGATACAAACACAACGCTGTGTCGAATACGTCGAACCTTAAAGAATTCAACAATCCACTCCGACTGCTTGTGCGATCGAGTTACTCTAACGAAGCATTTGAAGTGGTCAGCACAGTTTTAGAATTTGATGAGTCGATTCTTAGATCCATTACAAGATGGCAAAAGTCGTATTGAACTGATTTCGCATATGGGCAGCGACTTGGATGTTGTCAATGATGCAAGAGCCAGTTTTGAACGTACGTCTGAGGAGCTTAGTGAGAAAGACGTTAAGCTTATCAACTACTTGCTTCGTCATAAACACACGAGTCCTTTTCGGGGAGTTATCTTTAAATTCAAGGTTAAAGCTCCCCTTTTTGTCTGTCGTCAATGGTGGAAGCACGTCATTGCTAGTAACCATAATGATGAGCAACTTGGCTGGAATGAAAAAAGCTTCCGATATGTTCCGATTGATGACTCTAACGATTTCTACGTTCCAAATGCTTTTAGAGAGCAGTCTAAGAACAACAAGCAAGCTACAGAAGGAGCGTTAGATAAGCAAGAAGCAGAGAAAGCGTTCAAAATTTACGCAGAGCAATGTCAGTCCAGCTATCAAGCATATCGCACTCTCCTCGATCTTGGAGTAGGCCGAGAACAGGCAAGAGGAGTGCTGGTACCCAGCGTCTACACTTCTTGGGTTTGGACCGTTTCTCTGCAGGCGCTCCTGCATTTTGTTGGTTTACGTAAGGGAAAGGGGGCTCAGCAAGAAATTGGACGTTATGCTGACGCTATCTCAAACCTTATCCAAGACATTGTTCCAGAGACTATCTATGCTTGGGAATCACTAGAAGACAGCGATTTCTGAGCGATTCTTCGTCTAAATCATGCGTTTCTGTGGTAAGTCATCATAAACCCATGCGGAGTTGGAAGGAACCATTCACGGCATGTTTCCTCATAAATACTCGGTAGAGTAGACAAGCCTTCCCATAAACGAATAATCGAACTTTTTTCCGCGAAACCTCTTATTTCCTCTACATCTTTTTCATCATTCCAAAGCAGGTTCTCAGCCCTAAATAAGTTCCCCTTCTCAGCAGGCTCAAAGTAGCTCCATACTGTCTCATGGCCTACAAGAAATCGCTCAATAGCATTGCCATAATCGCAGAGAATCGGCCAGGATTTGTATTGCCAAAAATCATATCTCATTAGGATTTTCGCAAAGTGCTGTGCAAGGCTAAGCCGTTCAAGCTGATCAGTTACGTACTTTAGCTCTGAATATTGATAAACCATTTTCTGAAATGCTGCGAACAGTTTAGCTCTTTTAGCATACCAACCAAATATTCTTTCAGCGGTTTTAGAATCTCTTATTATGTTTTGGGTAGGGATATGAAGCGTCCTAGTTCTTGCAGAAGCATAGTCACCGTTTCTAAATTTGGGAATCAGAATTTTTTCAACATAATCATTCAGGCAAATGAAGTAACATGCCTCTGTCTCCAGCTCTACTAATAGCAGTAGTACGGGCAAGGCCGCCCCCATGCGTTGAATTGTGACTAACTCTGAAACCTCTAGGGAAAATGATATAACTTGTACTTCTCCAACTAAATCTAATTTATCTTCAGAAAGTATCGCTTTTTCAATGTTGTATCTGTTATACAGTTTGCGAGTCGTCCGTTTGGCTGTTTTCTTGCCCTTCAATTGTATGAATAAATGCTCTCCGAGCGTTTCAAATTTATTTCCTGATGAATCTTTGACTGATTGAAATGCTTCTAGGATGTAGTCGATACCATAATCGGGGCGATAGTCACGCAAGACCCATCCATATGGCTTGAGCTTCTGCAGTTGCTTCTGAGCAGATTCGTCAATTAGATGTTGTTCGGAGCGCTGTTTGCTGTGACGCGACATAAGCGACTTTCACACATGTTCTTGATAATCCATAAACATAGCCTTCCCAAACTGAGGAACCCCTCAAACGCTTCTTATAACTGAGAGAACTCATCTAAATCTCAGGTGTTCTCTGTAGAAATCTCAGATGGTTTCCATAGATTGATATAGAGTCAAACCAGCTCGATTCAGAGGAGCAGTTTTTATGCGTAATGTTATTCAGCTTTTGATTGCAGCGATCGCGGGTCTCGTCTTAGCAACCACAATCGCTGCCTGCTCAAACACTACAGCTGTAACTCCTCAATCGACCGCTGTTGTTGCGGTTAATTTGACCAATGCGGCGGGCCTCGGTGACGCTGTGGGGACTGTGACCTTAGAAGATACCGAATACGGTTTGCTGCTAACGCCAGATTTGACAGGACTTTCTGCTGGACTACATGGATTTCATGTCCATGAAAATTCCGATTGTGGACCTGGTGAAAAAGAAGGACGCACGGTTCCGGGGCTGGCTGCCGGCGGCCATTTTGACCCAGATTCCACAGGCAATCATGAAGGGCCTTATGCCGTCGGGCATTTGGGCGATCTGCCACCGCTGTATGTGGATGAGGAAGGCATTGCCAGTGTTCCAGTACTGGCCCCTCGCCTCACCGTAACCGATGTTGTGCAACGATCATTGATGGTTCATGCAGAGGGCGATAACTTTGCGGATGAGCCAGCACCGCTAGGCGGCGGCGGGGCTCGTTTAGCCTGTGGCGTGATTTAGGACGACCGCACGCCGCCGACAATTCTCACTTTCGCGAATGGGAATACTAAGGGCAACTAAGTTTTGTGGATAGAGGGCAGACGTTTCCGAAATCTGTGACCTAGCTTTGTAGGTAAGAGAGCGATTCACCAGCTGAAATCGCCTGGAATCTAGGATACGTTGCCTCTGCACAAACGCCTCGGCACGCGATCGCGCTGAGGGTGTTCTTCACTATGAGGTTGTCATGTCGTCTATGAACCCAAAGGAAAATTTCTCGGACCTTAACAAAGCAGGTCGCGCTGCCGCCACAGGTGTAAAGGTTGCCATGAAGGGCATCGGTGGCAATCTGGCGATGGCCTCTCTCGTCACAACGGGGCTGCTATTCGGCATGGTCTTTGTGCTGATCATGGGCCTGCTCTTCATCATGGAGAGCGAGAACCCCAGCGTCGGTCTCATGATTGCGATCGCCGCAACCCTGATTTTCAACTTGGTGGTGTTCTTTCTGTCGCCCTTTTTGATGGACCTGACCCAGCGCTGGCTGTATGGCACCCAGTGGGTCGGCATTGCTGAAGTGCGTCGTCATAGCCCCGAAGCCGCCCGCGTGATTGAGCAAGTCTGCCGGGAGCATAAGCTACAGCAGCCTCGGTTAGGCATCATCGATGACCAAAATCCCACTGCCTTCACCTACGGGTCACTGCCCAACACCGCTCGCTTGGTAGTCAGTCGCGGATTATTTACTTACTTAGACGACGATGAAGCTGCCACAGTGTATGCCCATGAGTTAGGACACATTGTCCACTGGGACTTTGCCCTAATGACTTTGGCCGCAACGCTGGTACAAACCATGTACCTGATCTACGTCTTTGGGCGACGGATGTCGCGCGGCGGTGGCAATAGCAAAGCCAAGGACGCCGCTCAGGGTTTGGCCTTGGCTGCCTACGTGTTCTACATCGTCGGCACCTATGTAATGCTTTATCTATCGCGCACACGCGAATATTTTGCCGACCACTTCGCAGCTGAAACGACGGGTAATCCCAATGGCTTGTCTCGTGCTCTGGTAAAAATCGCCTACGGCATTGTCGAAGAGGGCCAGCGTAGCCAAGAACCTAGTCGCTTGTTGGAAGGAACTCGCGCTTTGGGTATTTATGATGCGAAGTCGGCCAACTCGACAGGAACGGCTTACCGCGTGGCGGCTAGCCCGGATCGCATCGGTCGCGTCTTTTTGTGGGATTTGTTCAATCCATGGGGTTGGTGGATGGAGCTGAACTCTACCCATCCCCTAACTGGCAAGCGAGTCCGCGCCCTCAGCACCTACGCCGAGCAGTTGGGATTGCCCACCGAGTTTGGCATGAGTGAGGTCGTGCGTGAGGGGAACCGTCTGAACAAGCAGCGTCTCTACAGCAATTTTGCTTTGGACGTCTTGCTCCATAAAGCAGACATCCTGGGTCTGCTGATTGGTCTCGCGATCGGCTTCTTTGCATTACCCATGAGCGGCGGTTTCCTAATGGGAGCGCTCATCGGTTTGGGCATCGGCATCTTGGTCAAGCGAATGGTTATGTACCCTGACTTCAACCGAGCGCCTCAAAAGGACGTGCTGACGCTGATGTCAGATCCCTACGCCAGTCCCCTACGTGGGCAGCCCGTCAAGCTAGACGGCAAGCTAATTGGACGCGGCGATGCAGGCTACAAGTTTGGTTCCGACCTGAAACTGCAGGACAAGACAGGGATGCTATTCCTGCGCTATTCCTCCCGCTTCGGTCCTATTGGGAACTTTCTGTTCGGGGCAAGTCAGGTTGATGGACTCATCAATACCGATGGCAGCGCCCTAGGCTGGTTCCGCCGAGGCATTGCGCCCTACATGGACCTGGTCCGTTACACCAGCAGCGGCAAAGTTATTAACAGCTATCACCGCTTCTGGTCCCTACTCCTCGGCATCGGTTGCATCGTCGCTGGACTAATTCTGCCGATGATGCTGTTTTAGCGATCCACATTGCTTACACCGCTTAAAGGGGGCTGTTGAAAGAGATCCAGCACCTCCTTTTTAAGCCTGCAGGGTAGAAGTTAGAATTCAGGAGTCAGAAATCAGAAGCTATTTCCCTCCTGAATTTTGGCTCCTGGATATTCCAGCACTAGTGCTTCCTGGCCTAAATTACATAGTGTGACAAGATAATATCTATGCCTAGGAAGATTCGAGAATTGAAAGCTCAAATCACACGTGCAGGATTTGTTTACTTGCCTAAACGCGGTAAGGGTAGCCATGAGCGTTGGCGACATCCTTTGATTGGCAAAACACTGACGATCTCAGGTAAGGATGGAGATGATGTGCCACTCTACACTAGAAAAACAATTAGCAAAGCTACTTAATAAACTGGAAGCGTTGAGAAAGGATGACAATTCATGAATCGATATAGCATGATTGTTCAATGGTCTGATGAAGATCAGCTTTTTTTAGTCACAATACCAGAGTTTTCCGATCTTGTTGTGATGCCTTGTACTCATGGGAAAACTCGTGAAGAAGCTATCCGAAATGGTGAAGAAGTAATTGAAATGTACCTGGAGGCGTGGCAAGAAGAAGGTGAAGTGATTCCCGAACCTAGAACGCTTCAGGTTGCCTAACACTTGTGGTGATTCGTTCAGCTTAAACAGGAGCAGCTCTATATCTAGCTAATCATTCTGACAAGGAATGCTGGACAGAGTTAAGAAAAATGAAGCAAGCTAAACAATAGTTGGCTAGCACACCTTTAAAGCAAAGATTAGAGCTTAATTATATTTGCCATTCACAGTCATACAAAATGAAAGAAGTCGAAAAAGATCCAAATTTATTTAGTAGTACTGCAACCTTTAATGCAATTGTCGAACGTTCTAATAACACGTTTATTCTTGCAGTCACAGCGGCACTTATTGGATTATGTATAATCGCAGTCTCTTAAATTATTAGAATACTAGAGTCATGATTCAAGCATCATGCAATTTACAAGGAATAATACCTTGCTGTTACGGAAAGGCTGTAGGAATTTTCGTTGTAGTTAAGAATTCCTACTGTGGCACAACTTTATCGTTAAGCTAAGCCTGAAGAGTTAAGGCCAGGTGCTCCTTTCTCGCCCTACGCCTCTATCTTGCTGAGGGGTTTCGGGTGCTTGCATACCGCCGGGGACAACTCACAGGCAACGAGTCATTTGCGGCTGCAGGCTATGTCCTAGCACGTACTCATACACCGCACAATATATCAGCGCAATAACATTGCAAGCGCACGATTCCACAAACGTCACAAATGTCCAGATCCCAGGTTTCTGGAGGGGGCAGGGTATACTGATGCAGCTCAGCTGCTGTTCGGACAGCGATGAGACTTTCCCTCCTGTCAACTGAAACCGTAATCAGTTATGACTAGCAGCCCCAACACCAACCCAATTTTTGAAGACTGGCGCGATCGCTTAGATTGGATCGAGCAGCAGCAAGCAATCAATACGCAGGCGATCGCAGATCTGACCGAACAGCTGACAATTACACGTCAGGACCATGATCGTCGCATGGCAGACCATGATCGTCGTATGGCAGACCATGATCGTCGCATGGCAGACCATGATCGTCGTATGGCAGAAATTGACCAGCGGCTGGCCAGATTAACTCAGCTTACAGAGCGTTTTGTAGATCAGACCCTTAGCCATGACGCACGACTAACAGCGCTAGAGAGAGCAAGTTAGTGACAATGGCAAAGAATATGAACAGATTCCCAGGAATCGTTATACTGACGTAGCTTGGTAATGAATAGAGAGCCGCTGCGGCCTGATAGCTTTGACCTAGAATAGATAAACACGTAATTTTTATCTCCTCACAAGCATTCATGACAGCAACCGAGCTTTCACCCGAGGCCATTCAGTCTGAGGTTGAGAAACGGCGCAATTTCGCCATCATTTCTCACCCAGACGCGGGTAAGACAACCCTCACCGAGAAACTGTTGCTGTACGGAGGTGCGATTCACGAAGCAGGGGCTGTGAAAGCCCGTCGTGCCCAGCGCCATGCAACTTCTGACTGGATGGAGATGGAGCAGCAGCGGGGTATCTCCATTACCTCTACCGTGCTGCAGTTTGACTATCGCGATCGCCGCATCAATCTCCTAGATACCCCCGGACACCAAGACTTCAGCGAAGACACCTATCGCACCCTGGCAGCGGCAGACAATGCCGTGATGCTAGAAGATGCAGCTAAAGGATTGGAGCCTCAAACCCGTAAGCTGTTTGAAGTCTGCCGGATGCGCTCCATCCCCATCTTTACCTTCTTCAACAAGATGGATCGTCCGGCCAGAGAACCTCTAGAGCTGCTGGATGAAATTGAGCAAGAACTAGGGCTGCAAACCTATGCCGTGAACTGGCCCATCGGCATGGGGGACTTTTTCCGGGGTGTGTTCGATCGCCGCACCCGCAAGTTCCATCTATTCGAGCGCACCGCCCACGGCAGCAAAGAAGCGGCTGTGACCATTGTGGATATGGGCGATCCGAAGATTGAGGATTTGATTGACCAAGAGCTCTATTACCAGTTCAAAGAAGAGCTGGAAATGATTGAGGAACTGGGTCCCAGTTTGGATTTAGAGGCTATCCATGCTGGGCAACTTACCCCGGTCTTTTTTGGCAGCGCCATGACCAACTTTGGCGTTGAGCTATTTTTAGAAGCCTTTTTGGACTATGCTCTGAAGCCCGGTCCCCGTACCAGCACCATTGGTGAGGTAGAACCCACCAAGGAAGACTTCAGCGGTTTTGTGTTCAAGCTCCAGGCGAATATGGATCCGAAGCACCGCGATCGCGTGGCCTTTATTCGCGTCTGCTCTGGCAAGTTTGAAAAAGACATGGTAGTTAACCACGCCCGACTGGGCAAAAATGTGCGCCTGTCGCACCCTCAGAAGCTGTTTGCTCAAGGACGGGAGTCGCTGGATGAGGCGTTTCCCGGCGATGTGATTGGCTTGAATAATCCTGGGGTATTCGCGATCGGCGATACCATCTATCAGGGCAAAAAGCTGGAATACGAAGGCATTCCCTGCTTTTCACCCGAACTGTTTGCTTATCTGAGAAATCCCAATCCCTCTAAGTTCAAGCAGTTTCACAAAGGCGTGACGGAACTGCGGGAAGAGGGGGCTGTGCAAATCATGTTTTCGGCGGATGAGTCGAAGCGGGATCCGATTCTAGCGGCTGTGGGGCAACTCCAGTTCGAAGTCGTGCAGTTCCGCCTGCAGAATGAGTACAACGTGGAGACTCGCTTGGACCCTTTGCCCTACAGCGTGGCCCGCTGGGTAGAAGGCGGCTGGGAGGCTCTGGACGAAGTCGGGCGTCTGTTCAATACGGTAACGGTAAAAGATAGCTGGAACCGTCCGGTACTGCTATTCCGCAATGAGTGGAATGTGAATCAGGTTGAAGGCGAACATCCCAAGCTGAAGCTGCGGAAGACGGCCCCTGTTGTTTCGGGGCAGCAGGTCGAAGATCTGTAGGTCGTAGCAAAGCCATATGAGCTGACAAATTAGAACTCTAGATAGTCAGCTCTTTGAACATCCTCTTTAGAGATTCCAGTGAATCTGAATCTACTTCAGTTTTAACAAAGTAGATTGGGTACTTTGGCGCAAACAGTATGCCCCAAGCGGTGAATATCGTTGGCCCGTACGGGCCGTTTGGCTCATCCTATCGACAGTGTTTTTTGCCGCTGGGTATGCAAAGTTCGTCAGAGGAGGATGGGAATGGGCCTTCTCTGACAATATGGCTTTCATTTTGGCTGAGCACCAGTTTCCCCCGAGGCAATGGTTCCTTGGGGTATTGGGATGCATTTGACCGAGATGTACAGAGTTCTACGTACGTAATCGAGAAAAGCAGCAAAAGAGAAAGGTTCTCGGTACTTCATACCGAGAACCTTTCTTTAGTATTTACCTAACCTAAACCAGAAACACTAGCCAAAGCGGCTTGAGGTAGAGGCAATTAGGAAGGCAGCGTAGGTCAGTATGTACCCCACCGTGAAGTGAGCCAAACCAACTACGCGAGCCTGAACGATGGACAGCGCAACGGGCTTATCCTTCCAGCGAACCAGATTCGCTAGAGGCGTACGCTCGTGGGCCCAAACGATAGTCTCAATCAGCTCTTGCCAGTAACCCCGCCAAGAGATCAGGAACATAAATCCAGTTGCCCAGACTAGGTGTCCAAAGAGGAACATCCAAGCCCAAACCGCCAGATTGTTCATGACGTAGGGGTTGTAGCCGTTAATCAACTGAGAGGAATTGAGCCACAGGTAATCCCGTAGCCAGCCCATCAGATAGTTGGAGCTTTCGTTGAACTGAGCCACGTTACCAGACCAGATGCCCAAATGCTTCCAGTGCCAGTAGAAGGTCACCCAGCCAATGGTGTTCAGCATCCAGAACATGGCTAGATAGAAGGCATCCCATGCTGAGATGTCACAGGTACCACCACGACCCGGGCCGTCGCAAGGGAAGCTGTAGCCGAAGTCCTTCTTATCGGGCATCAGCTTGGAACCACGAGCATCCAACGCACCCTTCACAAGAATCAAGGTGGTGGTGTGCAAACCCAGAGCGATCGCATGGTGAACCAAGAAGTCGCCAGGGCCAATGGTCAAGAACAAGGAATTGCTGCTGCTGTTGATGGCATCCATCCATCCGGGCAACCAAGCTGCGCCAGTTTGAGCGATGCTATCGGGATTAGACAGCAGGGCATCGAAGCCATAGAGCATCTTGCCGGACGCTGCCTGAACCCACTGAGCAAACACTGGCTCAACCAAAATCTGCTTCTCAGGCGTACCAAAAGCCACGACCACGTCGTTGTGGACGTACAAGCCCAGCGTGTGGAAACCCAAGAACAAGGAAACCCAGCTCAGGTGAGAGATGATAGCTTCCTTGTGCTGCAGAACGCGATCCAGCACGTTGTTCTTGTTCGCAGCAGGATCGTAGTCACGGATCAAGAAGATAGCACCGTGAGCAAACGCGCCCACCATGATGAAACCAGCAATGTACTGGTGATGGGTGTAGAGCGCTGCCTGAGTGGTGTAATCCCGAGCAATGAAGGCATAGGAAGGCAGAGCGTACATGTGCTGAGCCACCAGAGAGGTGATCACACCCACACTTGCCAGAGCCAACGCCAACTGGAAGTGCAGAGAGTTATTCAGCGTGTCGTACAACCCCTTATGACCTTCACCCAAGTCACCCGGAGTTCCTGATGGCGGATTGTGGGCGTTCAGGATTTCCTTGATGCTGTGACCGATACCGAAGTTAGTCCGGTACATGTGGCCGGCCACAATGAAGATCACGGCGATCGCCAGATGGTGATGGGCAATATCCGTCAGCCAGAGAGACTCGGTCTGAGGATGAAAGCCACCCAGGAAAGTGAGAATAGCAGACCCCGCACCTTGAGCAGTGCCAAAGACATGATCAGCCGTATCCGGGCTCTGAGCATAAACTCCCCAGTTGCCCGTGAAGAAGGGCATCAGACCCGCTGGGTGAGGCGGGGTAGACAAGAAGTTATCCCAACCTACATGCTGACCCCGAGATTCAGGGATGGCTACGTGAACCAAGTGACCAGTCCAAGCTAGGGAGCTAACCCCAAACAAGCCAGCCAGATGGTGGTTCAGGCGGGACTCCGCATTTTTGAACCAAGAAAGGCTAGGACGGAACTTGGGCTGAAGGTGCAGCCAACCTGCGAACAGGAAGACAGCAGACAAAATCAGCAGGAACACTGCGCC
This sequence comes from Leptolyngbyaceae cyanobacterium, assembly GCA_050330865.1. GTDB lineage: Bacteria > Cyanobacteriota > Cyanobacteriia > Phormidesmidales > Phormidesmidaceae > SIO1E4. The sequence goes on along the minus strand of JBHJHM010000063.1, from coordinate 7,898 downwards.
GGTATACAGCTCAGAGTTCGTGCTCATACCGATGGTGTACCACCAGTGATATACACCGGAATAGGCAATGTTAACGGGGTTAGACGCACCAGCCTGAGTGAAAGCGTCTACCGCAGGTTGACCAAAGTGAGGGTCCCAAATCGCGTGAGCGATGGGACGGACATTCAGCGGATCCTTGATCCACTGTTCGAAGTTACCTTGCCAAGCAACATGGAACAGGCTGCCAGAAGTCCACAAAAAGATGATTGCCAGGTGGCCAAAGTGAGAGGCAAAGATCTTTTGATAAAGATTCTCCTCTGTCATGCCATCGTGGCTTTCAAAGTCGTGAGCTGTAGCAATCCCGTACCAGATCCGACGTGTCGTGGGATCTTGAGCTAGCGCTTGGCTAAATTTTGGGAATTTAGTCGCCATAGCGTGTTAATGAGTCCTCCGCGCTCTTATCCAACTGCAATAATTCGCGCCAGGAAGAATGCCCAGGTAGTCACAATGCCTCCTAAGAGGTAGTGAGCCACCCCAACAGCCCGACCCTGAGTAATGCTCAAGGCACGAGGCTGAATGGCGGGAGCAACCTTCAGCTTATTGTGAGCCCAGACAATAGACTCAATCAACTCTTGCCAATAGCCACGGCCACTGAACAAGAACATGAGACTGAATGCCCAAACAAAGTGAGCGCCAAGGAATAGCAAGCCGTAAGCCGACAATGCTGAGCCATAGGAACCAATCACTTGAGAGGCTTGCGCCCACAGGAAGTCACGCAACCAACCATTAATGGTGAGTGCGCTGGTAGCAAAGTTACCAGCAGTGATGTGCGAAACTGCACCACTGTCGGAAACCGTGCCCCAAACATCAGACTGCATCTTCCAACTGAAGTGGAAAATCACGATGGACAACGAGTTGTACATCCAGAACAGTCCAAGGAAGACATGGTCCCAACCAGAAACCTGGCAGGTGCCACCCCGACCCGGTCCATCACAGGGGAAGCGGAAGCCTAGTTCGCCTTTGTCAGGAATCAAGCGAGAACTGCGAGCGTACAGCACACCTTTCAGCAGGATTAACGCGGTCACGTGAATTGTGAAAGCGTGAATATGGTGAACCATGAAGTCAGCAGTACCGAGGGGAATCGGCATCATGGCGACTTTGCCAGCGACCGCCACAACATCACCACCAAAAGCGGGGCTGACACTTGCCATCACATTCGGAGCGGTTGAGCCGACTGCTGCCGTATGGAGCCCTTGTACCCACTGGGCAAAAATAGGCTGCAGTTGAATAGCCGAGTCAGAGAACATGTCCTGAGGACGTCCTAAGGCTCGCATCGTATCGTTGTGGATGTATAGACCGAAGCTATGGAAGCCGAGGAAAATACAGACCCAATTCAGGTGAGAGATGATCGCGTCACGAGAGCGGATCATCCGATCTAGCGCATTATCAAAGTTCACTTCAGGATCGTAGTCGCGCACCATAAAGATGGCGGCGTGCGCCCCTGCACCCACAATAATGAAGCCACCAATCCACATGTGGTGCGTGAAGAGGGACAACTGTGTGGGGTAATCCGTCGCAATATACGGATAAGGAGGCATCGCATACATGTGATGCGCCACGATGATGGTCAGGGAACCGAGAACAGCTAGGTTGACAGCCAATTGAGCATGCCAAGACGTTGTCAGGTTCTCATACAGACCGTCGTGACCCTTACCGCCAAACAGCAGGGGGTCGCCTTTATGGCCTTCCAGGATTTCCTTCATGCTGTGACCGATGCCCCAATTGGTGCGGTACATATGGCCCGCCACAATAAAGAGCACAGCCAGGGCAAGGTGGTGGTGCGCTGTATCAGACAACCAGAGGCCGCCCGTTACCGGATTCAAACCACCTTTGAAGGTCAGGAAATCAGAATAAGCAGACCAATTGAGCGTAAAGAATGGAGTCAAGCCCTGGGCAAAGCTCGGATAAATCTCTGCCATCAAGCTCTTATCCAAGATGAACTCGTGAGGCAAAGGAATATCTTGCGGCGCTACGCCAGCATCCAGCAATGCATTGATAGGCAAAGACACGTGGATCTGGTGACCAGCCCAGCCTAAACACCCCAAACCCAGCAGACCTGCCAGGTGGTGGTTCATCATGGATTCCACATTCTGAAACCACTCAAGCTTAGGAGCCTTCTTGTGATAGTGGAACCAGCCGGCAAATAGCATCAGGCCAGCCATAACAAGGCCACCGATCGCGGTGCAATAAAGCTGGTAGGTATTGGTGATACCAGAAGCTCGCCAAAGCTGGAAGAACCCAGTCGTGATCTGGATGCCGTGGAAGCCACCACCGACGTCAGCGTTCAGGATTTCCTGACCCACAATGGGCCATACGACCTGAGCACTGGGCTTGATAGCAGTGGGATCAGCCATCCAAGCTTCGTAATTAGAAAAACGAGCGCCATGGAAGTACATGCCGCTCAGCCAAATGAAAATGATGGCCAGGTGGCCAAAATGCGCGCTAAAAATTTTGCGCGAGATATCTTCTAAGTCACTGGTATGACTATCAAAATCGTGAGCGTCGGCATGGAGGTTCCAAATCCAAGTAGTGGTTTTGGGGCCTCGAGCGAGTGTCCGATCAAAGTGACCCGGCTTAGCCCACTTCTCAAATGAAGTAGGAACTGGGTCAGTATCGACCGTGACTTTCACTTCTGCCTCTCGCTCGCGTGGGGTAGTTGTCATGGAGACTCTCCTCTCTCTAGACAAACGAGCAATTGCAAGTTGGTACTGTAGACCGAATCGCTTAAAAGATCATCCAATGATCTCTATGTAAACCTTAGATTACTTAGGATGCGGACTACAGTTGCTCTTGAGCATTATAAACGGCTATATTTCAGCGTCTGAAGCCGTGTTAACAATATTTCAAGCTCGGGAAACAATTATCCTGCCTGTCTTTCAGCCATTGTAGGCAGACAGAAAACCTTCCTGAAGGCCACGCTTTTAACAATTCTCAATTTTTCCCTTAAGCATTCCTTATTTCAGCCCTAACAACGCCGATCTTTGTTAAGAAAATTAAACTTAGATATTTAAAGTTTGCTTCTACTTGTTTATTTGCCGATCGCCTCTAAGAATTTGCGCTGGCAATCCGAAATGTTTCTAATCGCCAGGATTGAAAACCTTAATCTCTGACGAGCGTGTTAGATAAGGCTGGCGCATTTACAAAGAAGCTTTGTCCCGGTCCCAAGGTGAGGGAGAATCTGAAACGGAAACACTGATACAGGAGTCTGAGGGGCATGGTTTCAAGATTGCGGCGGGCTATCACGATACTGATGATAGTCCTCGCCTTGGGGATGGCCAGTTGTGGGGGCGATCGCAATGCGCCAGCTATTCTGCTTGAAGGTGACGAAGCCACATTGACCACTAATCCACTCGTTGGCGCGATCGCTGAAGTGTCTCCGCCCGAACGCATTCAGCAACTCAAGCCCTTTTTGGATGTGTATGAGCCCCAAGTCCGGATTACCTCACCCCATAATAATGATCTACTGGAAGACACGACTGTAACGGTCGAACTCCAGATCAGAGATTTCCCCATATATAAAGACGCCGATTTAGGTTTTGGTCCTCACGTACATGTTTTTTTAGATGATCGACCCTATGAGGCCGTATACGATACGGCTGCATCGCTCGTCTTTACTGATTTAGCACCCGGTACCCACACCTTGCGCGCGCTAGCGGTTCGCCCCTGGGGTGAAAGTTTCAAAAATGAAGGAGCCTACGACCAAGTCACATTCGACGTTTTTACCGCATCCCCCCAAAACAATCCTGACGATGGCCAGCCGTTGCTAACCTATGGCCAGCCTCAAGAAAGCTACGGGGCAGAACCGATTATGCTGGATTTCTATCTCAAAAATGCGCCACTACATATTGTGGCGGAGAATGATGAGGCGATCGCCGACTGGCGTCTTCGCTGCACCGTCAATGGCGAATCCTTTGTCTTTGATCGCTGGCAGCCCATTTATCTCAAAGGATTTCGTCCTGGCAAGAACTGGATCAAGCTAGAAGTCATTGATGAAAACGGCAGCCTCATCGACAATGCCTTCAATACAGGCATCCGCGTCATAGACTACACGCCGGGTGGTGATGATGGCCTATCTCAATTAGTCCGCGGCGAAATTCCTTTATCTCAGGCTAAAGTGCTGGTTGATCCAAACTACGTGCCGCCTGCTCCCGCTGAAGAAGCCCCGCCTTTAGAGGCTATGCCAGAAGCAACTGTTCCTGAGCAGGAAGTCCCTGAAGCACCTGCTGAAGCTTTACCGACACCCGCTCCCGAAGTTCCAGCGCTGACTGACGAGCCCGAAACGACTGAAGAGAAGGCGACGACTGAGGCAATTCCAACAGAAAACCTGTCAGAACCGGAACCTCCTACTGGGGAAGCAGTCGAGGAACCGAGTCTTGATGTATCTTCTCCTGACAGCAACGAATTGGACACCCTTCCCAAGACTGCGGAAGAACCGTTCGACAGTACCGGCACTGAGCCAGAAGCTGAAGAACCAGAAACTGAAGAGCCTGCTTCCGATGCGTCAGGAAATGTAGAAGATGCTCTAGAGACACCTGTGGAACCAGACACCGCTGAGGAATTTGACGCATCGGAAGGGGATGCGATCGCGCCCAACACAGAGCCTGAAAATCAATCATCAGCAGTGGATGAGAATTCTACTGATACCCTCGAAACGCCTTCTCCTGAAATTCCAGCCGATAGTCTAGATCAACCATCTGAGCTACCTGCTGCCCCTGCGAGCGAAAGTTCAGATACTGCTACAGAAGGCAGTAACGCAGTAGAGCCTCAAGATGACAACGCTCAAACACCGACAGATTTAGATGGTCCAGAATCTGAGCTTGATTCAGAGTCTGAAACGGATAGTGAGGATGCGCCCGCCCCAACAAATCCTGAAGCCGAATTTGACTTCATATAGTGAGGATTCCAGAACCCAGGATTTTCAAAAAAACTGGGTTCTGGAGAAACCTACACGTTAGTGTCTGGGACAACGATGCCGGGTAGCGCATTCAATTCAGAATCACTAAGCGGATCACCTCCAAAGACATCTACCGTGCGCGCCAGAGCCCCTGTGAAACCAGCGTTGTAGTCGAGAGCAACTTCATTCGTGATGTAGTTGTTGCGACTATCTTCGTAGGCAAAGTCATTGGGTTTGTCAGGTCCACCGACCAGTGCTCCATAGAGAATGTGCTCATTAGGACCCGGCTTATTAAGATCGCTACCGGCAGCTCTATGGTGAGGCTGCTGCGGCGAATTCTCACCATAGCCAACGACGTAGCTGGCATTTCGGGGATTATCGCCCAGCAGATAATCGATCGTTGACTCCGATAAATCACTGAACTTACCACCTGGATCGTTAACCGTATCGGCATAGACTCCAGCTGCAAACGCTGTATTTGCCGCATATCGGTTCGACCCCCACTGGCGAAGCCAGCGCAAGCCTCCATCGGTCACTTGAACGCCATTACGCCCTTCTACCCAAGAATTTAGCCAGCCTTCAACGTCTTGCCGATAGCTTTGGCTACCCGTTTCTTGGGCTAGAAGAATCGCAGTGCCGTGAGACTTGTCATCCCAACTTATCGTCTCACCTTGAGCAAGGCCACCCAGCTGATTCTGGTAGACCGACTCCGCTTTCTGCAAATATGAGTTTTTGCCCGTTGCCTTATACAGCCAAGCTGCGCCCCAAGCGAGTTCGTCGTTGTAGCCACTCCAGGAGTTATAGAACGTCTGTGCATTGGGTATAGCGTCAGAGTATTTACCTCGGTAGGTATCGGCAAACTCATAGAGCTGCTCAGCATTTTCGAGGAGTTTGTCAGCGTAGGCTTTGTTCGTGGGTCGGAAGATGATGGAAGCCGATGCTAAAGCCGCCGCCGCCTCTGCGGCTAGATCTGTCCCTGGATTCTGACGGTCAATTTTGAAGGAGGGGCGCTCCATTGTCATTGCTTCGGGCGCTCCCCAATAGCTGTGGTCCACAAACCCGTCAGCAGCTTGGCCCCAAAATTCCTGGGTGCCACTGGCGTCGGTGACGTGAGCTTTGAGGATGTAGTCTGTGCCCCATTTGATCGCATCCAGTGCTTCATCCAGCTGACCAATTTGGCTATAAGCGTCACGATATTCTTCGACGCCCCAGCTCAGCATGGTCATAGAGGAGGCCATGGGAAAGCCAAACTTTACATGGTCGCCTGCATCGTAATAGCCACCGCTTAGATCTCTACCGACATCAGACCCATCATTCAGTGCTGAGTCACCCCGCCATGCAATGCGGTTGTCGTCAGGCAAAGGACCAGAACGCTGGGCTTCGTAAAACAAGAAAGATTTCTGCAGCGCCTCGGCGTAGTTGAATTGCCCGGTGGATGGATTGGGGCTGGGATCCGGATTGGGTGTTGGATCCGGGGCAGGATCCGGATTGGGATTGGGGTCGGGATTCGGTGTAGGGTCAGGATCTGGGTCGGGTGTGGGGTTGCCATCAACGGGAATTAGTTCTACGTAGTTGACGTTGAAGCGATCGCTCTGCATATCCAAGCGCAGCTCATGCTCGCCCGCAGTCAGCGTCACTTGCTCCCCAGTAACGGTTGTCCAGTTTTGCCAGTTACCAGTGCTATCAAATGTGAAGGTAGTATCTTGCCCATTAATGGTCGCCTTCATCGAGAAGGGACCCGCTTCTTTAGAGGCCACCCGAGCTGCTAGTGTGTAGGTGCCGCTTTCCGTAATATCAACATCGTAGGTCAGCCATTCACCGGCATCGATCCACCCAACGTTGTAGCCGCCACCATCATCCGAGGTGGCCTGCAGATCCACACGATCATTACGATAAGCTCTACCAGCATTACCCTTCGTTTTATCGAAGTAGCCCGTGTAATCTTCAGCTTCAATCCGGATTGCATCATTGGGCGACGGCAACGGCGCTGGATCAACAGGATCTACAGATGGCTCCGGATCAGGCTGAGGGGCTGGGGAGGTCGTTTCGTCAACACCATCCAGTTCTAGATTTGTGACTTCAACCATTGAGCCAACTGTTTTGCTGCCATTGAAGCCGATTGAAACGCGGCTACCGGGAGCAATCGTTTTGCCCCAATCAGGACTGCCGATAACGTATGCTCCAGCATCATCACTCAGGATTTCGCCATTCCACAGATTGGTGATTTCGAAGGGGGCTTCAAATGTCAGCTGCGACCACGTTATCGGTTTGTTGCTGACGTTGGTGATCACGAGGTTGGCGGTAAATCCGGTTTCCCAATCGTTCGCGACGATTAAATCAGCTGTGTACATAAATCTCCGTTTAACGTTCTAAAACTGAGTCGGCACTTGATGTGCAGACAGCTTGTTTCGGTGCGATCGCTATCGTCGAACGCGGTAATAGCTGCTGCGAGATAATCAGAGTGCTAGTGCCTTCTAACCGTGGTCAAATCCTGTAGGTTTTTCTCCCAGCAGATACCCGTACTCAAGAAGACCTGTCATTTTGAAATACATGAGATGCAGAAGATGACTGTCCGATGTAGATGACTGCGAGTGTGGACGGAAACTGCCATCAACTCGGCTGTGAAATGATTGAGTGGGCTTCTTGCCTGATGGGTGATCGCACTCGAAAGCTAATTTCGACAAGGTTCAGAGTCGTCTGGATTTTCTTCTCGATAGACAACAATCAGGCACATTCTCAAAAGTTGGCTCAATTTAGCGCATCGCGTGTGCGTCGTCTTTTCCTAATGCCGCTTACCTCTTCCAGTGACAGATTACGGATCAGGATGATTGTGAAGTTTTATTGATATGGGTAAGGGAGAGAGATAGGGAGTGGGAGAGAGGTAGAGAGGGAGGTGTAGAGAGGAAGGGGGGGTGTGAGGGTGGAGATAGATGGGATTTGGAGTTAGTAGTGTTGAGTTATGGGA
>JBHJHM010000062.1:0-6205 GCA_050330865.1 Leptolyngbyaceae cyanobacterium | reverse complement strand
CGGCCCGACGCTGGGGAGCTGGTCAATGTCGCCGACGAGCAGCAGGTGGGTTGACGGGGCCGTCGCCTTGATCAAGGAATGCGCTAGAAACAAATCCAGCATCGAGCATTCGTCGGCGACGATGGCATCGGCAGGAATCGGATTCTCTGGGTCACGCTTGAACTTGCCATTTTTCGGGGCGAACTCCAGCAGTCGATGAATCGTCTTAGCTTCTTCCCCGGTGAGTTCGCTCAGTCGCTGCGCAGCCCGTCCGGTGGGCGAGGCCAGCGCCACGGATTTCCCCATAGCCTTCCAGAGCGCGACGATGGTCCGGCAGGTGAAGGATTTCCCCACCCCAGGACCGCCCGTCAGAATCAGCAGCCGATGCGTGGCTGCCATACGGACGGCCTGTTTCTGCTCTGTTGATAGCGTTATCCCGCTATCGGCGGTGAAACGTTCCATCCAGCGCTCGACTTGAGCGGCATCGACGGCGACACGATGCGCCAGTAACCGCTTAATCCGATTCGCCATTCCTTTTTCTGCGTGAAAGAACGGCGGCGCGTAGCAGAGAAACTGCCTCTGCCAGTGGCCGGGACCGCCTTGCAGAAAGAGTTCCTCATCTAGGGACATCGTGATGGTGAGGGATTCGATATCCTCGGGATGGATGCGGTGGCCGGGTAGCGCCAGTCGCTCCACGGTGCGCTCAACCAATTCGGGCTGCGGTAAGAAGCAGTGTCCCTCCTCCGACGCTTCGCCCAGGACGTGCCGAATGCCCGCACGATACCGGAACTCGGAATTGGGATGCACGCCCAAGTTGCGGGCAATCGCATCGGCGATAACAAAGCCAATGCCGTACACATCTGTAGCGAGTCGATAGGGATTCTCGCTGACCAGGGCGATCGCGTCATTGCCGTATTGCTTGAAGATCTTGACGGCGTAGGTCGTCGAAACGCCATGGCCTTGCAAGAAGATCATCACTTCTTTGATCGCTTTTTGCTCTTGCCAAGTTTCCTGGATCATCTGAACGCGCTTCTTGGCGATGCCAGGCACTTCGACTAGGCGCTCAATCTGGTTCTCGATGATGTCAAGTGTTTCTAAGCCAAAGTAAGCCACAATGCGCTTGGCCGTGATGGGACCAACGCCTTTAATCAGGCCGCTACCGAGGTATCGCTCAATTCCCGTAATCGTGGCAGGCTTAGCCTCTTGATACTGAGACACCTGAAACTGGGGACCGTACTTGGGATGCTCGCGCCAAACCCCCTGCATCTGCAGCGTTTGTCCAGCCTGAATGTTGGCGAAGTTGCCCACAATCGTAATCAGCTCGCGAGTACGTGGAGCTTTGAGCCGCGCCACTGTGTAACCCGATTCCTCAGCGTGATAGGTGAGCCGTTCCACGACTCCCTGAAGCGATTCGACCGGTGGCTGTACTTTTCGCGGCTGCATAGTACAAATTTACGCCAAAACCCTGAATTCAGGCAAAATCTCAAAGCTGGCGCCCGCCTATGGCAACGCCTCTACATCCACGGCATCCCCCACCTCAACCCCCAGTTCCTCTACCAATCCACCCCGCACTTCGATGACGGCATCGACAGGAACGCCTTCCGGGCCATAGGTCGGACACGATGGTTCTTTTAAGCAAGGCGGCACGTTCGCCTCAATTGCCACGACTTCCCCTTCGGCAATAAACAACAGGTCCAGGGGAATCTCGACATTTTGCATCCAGAAGCGCACAGGCCGAGGTGGATCAACGGGAAACAACATCCCCTGGTCGTCTGACAAAGACTCTCGAAACATTAGCCCGATGGCCTGCTCTTCAGGCGTTTGAGCGACTTCAAGGCCAACCGTTTGGTCACCCAGCTCAACTTCAGCCGTAACCGGCAGCGCTTGAGCTTCCTTGGGAGGAGTCGAGGCGCAACCTGCAACGTTAACGGCAAGCGCGATCGCGACACTGGCAAAGGCTGCAACTGGGCTCTGGATTGAAAGCGATCGCATATCGACTTACTCCCTCAGGCTCTCTTCAGCCTAGCGTCCAGCTTGCACTTTGAGGTCTTACTGAACGGAAAGTAGCTTGCATAAAGCACACATGATTGCCGATACGCTAACCTCCTACATGCAACCTGCTTTGGGGGATGATAGAGTTGAGGAAATCAGGCAGATCAATAAATTTGTTCTATGGTCGTTCAGTCCGGTACACTCATCCACTATCCAGAGTCTGATGGGCAACCCATGACCGAAAGCGACCCAACGCGGGACTATTTACTTTACTGCGTCGAAGCTTTGGAACTCTTTTTTCGCAGTCGTCAGCAAGTCTACGTTTCAGGAAATCTCTTCATTTACTACGAAGAAGGTAATCCGAAGGCAGTGGTTTCGCCGGATGTTTTTGTGGTATTTGGGGTCAGCAAGCGTAAGCGACGGACTTATAAGGTTTGGGAAGAGGACGACAAAGTCCCGGCTTTTGTTGTAGAAATCACGTCGCGCACCACCAAGCGGCAGGATGAAAACACGAAGCCTCAGCTTTATGCCAGCCTGGGTGTTCAAGAATATTTTCAGTACGACCCAACTGGAGACTATTTAAAGCCTCAGCTCAAAGGATCTACTTTGGTTGATGGTCAGTATCAGCCTTTACCTCTGCTAGAACTGCCGAATGGGACTTACTTGATCAGGAGTACTGTATTGGGATTGGATCTGTGTCTGCCAGCCCCTGATGAACGGTCATTAAGCGTGGTGGGAGGTAAGCTGCCGCGATCGCTCCGTTTCTACGATCCCCAGACTGGTGAAAAGCTCCCCAGCTATGCTGAGTCTGTAGAAGCCCGCGACCAAGAGCGTGAACGCGCCGAGCAGGCCGAAGAACGGGCTGAACAGGCAGAACAAGCTCGGCAAGCAGCAGTACCCAAGCTCCTAACGCTCGGCATGGCTCCAGAGCAAGTGGCTGATACCCTAGGCTTGTCGATAGAAGAGGTCAATCATATAGTCGGGAATCCAGATAGGTAGGCTATGGTGACGGACTTTCTTCTAACGATCTATTAACGGCTTTGAGATGCAGGCTGGTCTCCATCTAGCCTCGCCTCAATTTCCTTTAGCTTCGTCAGAAGAACTTCTCTGACCTGCCGCAACTCTGATAGAGGATACTTGTGTGTTTCGATCTTCTCGATCATCCTCACACCTTCAATCGACACCGGTCCACTTTCTTGCTTCGGAGGACTCTTTTGGGCAAGAGCCTGCTTCACACCCCGCTGCACTTCGCGGACTCCCAATTTCTCTGAACGGATACGCTCAATCCACTGCTGACGCAGTTTCAAGGCTTTCCTCGGAGAAATCCCCAACTTCTTCGAGTTAAGCGGTTGAAGGGCTATCGCGTGAGCGCAAGAAATACCACTTCGAACAGCCTCCTTTAAATCAGGAAGCATATTGGCGTAGCGCAAATCCTGGGCAGCAACCGTACTAATATGCAATTGAAAGCGCAAGAAGATTGCAAGAATGCGCTTTTGGGCATCTGAAAGCTCAACCGCATCGCCAACAATATTGACAATTTCCGCTTGAGCCTCTGGAAACAGGGCAACGGCCTCTTGTAGTTTCTGCCGGTAATTGCTGGTTCTCGGTTTTCGTATCCGATAGTCAATATTACGAATGAGTGCCATCAATGTCTCAATTTTGGCGCTTTCTTCAGATGAAGCCTCCCGCATCATCTTGGGGTTAGGCACAATCTCCACTTTTGCCAAAATCAACTTAAATAGCGCCTCAATCCGGTCTAAAGGGTTGAGTGCTTCATTGTGGATATTGTGAAGCAGTGAGCGCTCGTCTATCTCTAGATCGGTTTCAGGCTCAATTGTGAATACAGCGTCCAGCGTTGCCCAATCAGAATGCCCCTCACGCACTAAAAGCTGAGCAGCTCGCCAGCGCAACTCACCATCCTCCAGCAGGTGAGCGCCTTCATGTCCGCGAACGAGAAGAATCGGCGTCAGTTGGCCATGTTGAAGCAGACTCGATGCTCGCTTTCGGATCAATGCATCGTCAATAGTACGCCTTGCCTGAGTCAAATTAGGCGTGATGTCGCTAATAGAAACTTCTTCTTTCCCTTCTGCCGACAATCCTTGAATTAGCTCTTGCTGCTTCGCTTCCGCAAGACGTTGATTTTCTGCCTTTAATTTTCGAACTTCTTCTTGAAGATCTACCAAGCGATCACGGCGCTGAGCCGCTTCTGTAGCAGGGGCGAACGTAGAGGACAGATTTACCTTAACCATTGACGAGCTCCTTGACCGCATCTGCTATCTGTTTAAATCGCTTGTTTGCCGGATGGCCGGGACGATGCTTCTTCAGGGGTAGCCCTGTCATCGCCGCATTGATGATCTCTTTGCTCGTTGGAATTGCCTCAAATAGACGCACTCCCAAGCCCTCGGCAATCGATGGCAACTGCTCGATGCATTGCCGGTGAACAGTCCCTGATTTATCGTAGTTGTTGGGCACAATCCCTAAAATCTGCGGCGGCGGCTCCAAAAACAGCTCTTCAGATGTCTTAAAGCACCATGTAATGAGTGACGGGGTCGTCGCGATCTTCACCTCCAATTGCACAGGCAACAGAATATGAGTGGATGCTGCCAATGCAGCGGTTGTCATCGCTGACTGCGTTCCTGGACAATCCAGGATTATCACCTCATGAGGGAGCGGATATTTCCTAAAGCGATCAGCAATCACATATTCGGAACGACGGCGGCTCTTCAGATTATCTGAGATCACTCCCATTGATTCATGCCCCTGGATAAATGCACACTTTGAAGTGACCCATGCTTCCTGAAGCGGGTAATCACCGTCAAAAGCAGGATCGAACATCTGAGCGACAGACTCAGACTGTTCCACAGGTGCTAATCCAATGAAAGAGGCCAGCGAAAAATTTGGATCAAGGTCGATCAGGCAGGTTGCGATACCCGCTGCACCTAGTTCATAGAAGATGTTGCTGGCAATCGTAGTCTTTCCCACCCCTCCAGCGCGACTGAGAATCGACAAAACTACTTGCATCGCTATTTTTGGAAGTCATCACAGCAAATAATTCTAGTGGAATATGGAATTACTAGAACGACCTAGTAATCCTGATCCAGCGAAACGTTGAGAACAAACACATAGGATCGCGACACGGACAAAGGCCGAACTCGTTCGGAATTTTGCGGAAACATACCGCTATTCAGCAACGCCCCTTATTTATGTCTTGGCTGTCGCCCAGTCGTTACGACGTTTCATTTCAGGAGCCGTAACGATGACAACAGCAATCGCTCCACTTTCTAGCACTCAAGCTCAGCAAATCAATGCTGCCATTGACCACTACAACACCCTCGTTCACTTCGTCCGACGGTCTTTGCGCCTCAATTTAGACTACGGCAAGGTCCAGGGATGCGGTGACAAGCCCATCTTGTTTAAGCCGGGTGCTGAGAAGATTGCGACTTTATTTGGGCTGCGCGAATCGCTGGAACGGCTAGAAGCCATCAAAGACTGGACCGGCAAAGACTTTGGCGAACCGTTCTTCAGTTTCGAGTATAAATGCACGCTGCGGGATCGCAGTGGCGCGGTTATCGCTGAATGCATTGGCTCTTGCAATAGCTGGGAGGAAAAGTATCGTTATCGCACGGCTCAGCGCACCTGTCCCGATTGCGGCGCTGCTGCCATTAAGCGCAGCAACTACCCTGATAAGGGGACCGGCGACAAGGGCTGGTATTGCCACAGTCGATCGGGTGGCTGCAATGCCAAGTTTCACAGCACGGATGAGCGCATTACGTCTCAGGAGCAGGGCAAAGTTCCGAACGAGCGTGTCTTTGATCAGGTCAACACTATCGATAAAATGGCCCAGAAAAGATCGTTCGTTGGAAGCGTAATTCTGGCGGCGAATGCCTCCCACTTCTTCACCGTCGAACACAGCGAAATCAACACCATCGATGCGGATTGGGAACCGCAAGAGGATATCGATACAGCAGACAGCTTAGAGCGCATCTCCGTTGCTGATGACATCAGTGCTGCAGATACCGGCGACATCAACCGCGATCGCATTCGCTTTATCATCCAACGCACGGAACAGACCCTGGCGCAGGCTAGGCAGATAGCAGGAAAGACTGCCGATCACCTGAGCCATCAGGAGATGCAGGACTTGATTGACCAACTGCTGATCGATTGGGGCCGCAACCGTCACCATGTCTCAGAGGTGATTGCTCGGCAACTGATCGATGAGATTAGAGGTGAACAG
>JBHJHM010000061.1:0-10059 GCA_050330865.1 Leptolyngbyaceae cyanobacterium | reverse complement strand
GGGGTTGAAGAGCGTGTAATCCTTATGCATCAATGGGTTTAGCCTTTGATAGTCCCTTTAGGGACTTGGCTCAGTGAGCGCTGAGTTTTCAACTCGGCGCGGATGTCTGGGCATGGCCAGCTGGGTGCAAGATCTAAGTATTCTCTGTTCCCTAAAATTCATACACTACTTGAATCCGACACCAGACTTGCGTTTCCGCTTCTTCGACCCAGCTAAAGACGGCGAAGCTGGTTGTGGCTGGGGTTTGCGCTCTGGCTCGTTGAAAAATAGCAGAAATGCATATCGCTTACCCTGCGTCACAGGCGTCACCTGATGCATCAGGGAACAGCTAAACACGACAGCCTCCCCGATCGCAGGACTAAAGAGCTGGTTGCCATATTCGGGAAACTGCAGACAGCCCCCCTCATAGTCGCCTGTGTTGAGGTTGATGGTCATGGCAAAGCGCCGTTGGGCGCCCTCAACCGTCATGTTGTCGCGGTGACGACCAAAGAAACCCTGATTAGCCGCGTCATAGCAGGCCACAACGGGTCGCTCAAAAGAACAAATGCTGTACTGAAACGCCTTTTCGATCGCGGGTTTAATGCGGCGGATAACGCGATGAGTAAGTTGCTGAATCCACTCCATACCCGCTTGTTCTAGAGCCAAATCGCGACGGCGCTTCAAAGAATGGTCGGCGATGTTGAAGGACTGACCATCCTGCTGTTCTTCCAAAACGCCGGTTTCAGTACTACCGTGTGCATTCAAGAGCGCAATTAGCTGCTGACAAAATTCGGGTTCGAAGGCACCGGGAATAAATAAGACGGGCGCTTGCCGCACAGCAGTCCCTGCCGCTAATGCTGGTAGTGTAGCGATCGCCGCGATCGCTTCCTCCACTGTCGGCGCTACGGCTTCTGGGCGCACGGGAAAAATCTGCTTTACCCGTAATCGCTGATCCAAAACCCACACAGGTAAGGCCATTGCAGCCTGTTGTTTGGGCTCAGCATCGTAGCCACATTGTTGGCGGACGGTGCCATCGGGATCCCACAACAGCAAGTAGCTAGAGGCGTTAGGGAAGCGATCGCTAATATCCACGTCGACAGACCCCAAACCCACCGCCACAAACAAAGCCCCTAGCTGAGTTAGTCGCAACTGCTGACGATGAAAGCCCTCTAAAACTACCAGCGCTTCTGCTGTCTTCCAGTTATGAAAGAAGTAGAGCACAATGGGCTGCCCAGCCAACGTATCAAAATGATATTTAGGATTTGTAGTAGACGCCGCTGTAAACCAAGGAACGGCATCACCGATAGAAAAGAGGCTCATCAGTTTAGTGTAGTTTTCATGCAGTGCTATCACGCTACTAGAGACAAGCTGCCACAGAAGCGTAAAAAACTTCAAAAGGCTCTGGTTACGACTACTCGCGGCTGTGTCTTGAATACCTCAACCCCAATTAAGCTGAATCCAACCGTTTCATTAACCTCACCAACCCTCACTTCCGCGAGGTCCAGGACAGCGGAATGTCCTGGTCGACGGGGTCTGGGGGCAGCGAAATGTCCCCAGGCAACCACTGATATCGGACCCACATCTTCGCCTTACTGCCCTATCAAAAGCAGAGCTGCTTCATACACCCGCAGGGCATCGTCCCTCCAACATCAACGCAACTCCTTCCCTGGTGACAGTGCCTTGGGCTCAAGCCGCAACAAACCTCGTAGCGTCTAAAACACGCAAGGCAGTGCCCTCATCGAAAGCACTGCCTTACAAACTCCAGAGACCGAGCGCAGGGATGCATTCCCCGCACTCGATTGGTCAATCAACCTAGACCAGCACAAAGCTGCTGCTGTCCAGTTGGCTAGTAGCCACACCTTCAAGCGTTGCCAGTGTCTCTTCACCCGCTAGGATGCTGTTGCCATCGAAGCTCAGCGCATCGAAGGTCAGGCCGTCAGCCAAGCCAATAAAGTCGATGCCAATCTCGAAGTCGAGGATGGAGTCGGTGCCTTCACCAATGGCTAGCACGAAGGTATCAGATCCTTCACCGCGAGAGAAGTTGTCGCCGACCAAGGTGTCGTTGCCCAGACCACCCCGAAGGATGTCGTCACCGTCGTCACCAAAGATTTCGTCGTCGCCTTCGCCGCCTAGGAGTTCGTCGTTGCCAGACTTACCACCGATACGGTCATTACCAGCGCCACCGTCGATGATGTCATCACCACCCGCAATATCATCTTGAGGATTGCGCAGGTTTAGGTCACCCCGCAGCACGTCATCACCGTCACCGCCCGAGATGGAGTCGGAGCCCAGTTCACCGGCAATCAGGTCATTACCTGCACCGCCTTCTAAGGACTCGTCGGTGTCATCACCAATCACAACAACGTCGTCAGGAGGCATCACAACAACCGGTTCAACTGTGATGCTGACAGTTGCAGAGTCGCTGAACTCACCGTCGCTGACTTCGTAGGTGAAGCTATCAGTACCCTCAAAGCCATCGTTGGGGGTGTAGCTGAAGGAACCATCAGCATTGAAGCTAACCGCACCATTACCAGCTTCAGTCAAGAGGCTGAAGGTCAGCGCATCGCCGTCGGGGTCGCTGTCATTAGCCGCAGCATCGCCGCTGAGTGCCATACCCGCATCAGTGGTGAAGCTGTCATCACCCGCAACAGGGGGCTCGTTTACAGGCGTCACATCGTCAACGGTTACTGAGACAGTAGCCGTATCCGTTAGCCCACCATCAGTGACGGTGTAAGTGAAGCTATCAGTTCCAGCGAAATCAGCTGCCGGTGTGTAGGTCACCGTGCCGTCATCGTTGATGACAACCGTACCGTTGGTAGCCTCACCCACAGACTCAACGCTCAGCGCATCGCCATCAGCGTCGGTGTCGTTACCCAGAACGTCAACCGTGACAGCTTCGTTGGCCAGTGTGGTAGCCGTATCATCTGCCGCCACAGGCGCATCGGGTACATCCACGGTCTCGACAGTGACGGCAACGGTTGCAGTGTCGGTCAAGCCACCGTCAGTCACAACATAGGTGAAGCTGTCGTCGCCACTAAAGTCAGCATTGGGAGTGTACGTAACGGTGCCGTCATCGTTGATGACAACCGTACCGTTGGCAGCCTCACCCACAGACTCAACGCTCAGCGCATCGCCATCAGCGTCGGTGTCGTTACCCAGAACGTCAACCGTGACAGCTTCATTCGCTAGCGTAGTCGCGCTGTCGTCTGCCGCCACAGGCGCATCAGGCGTATCAACTTCCTCAACCGTAACGGAAACAGTTTCAGTATCAGTCAGATCGCCGTCGGAGACCGTGTAAGTAAAGCTATCAGTACCGACGAAGTCAGCATTGGGAGTGTACGTAACCGTACCCTCCGCATCAATGGCAACCGTACCGTTTACGGCTTCACCAACCTCAGTCACGCTGAGGTCATCGCCTTCAGCGTCGGCATCGTTACCCAGCACATCAATCGTAACGGCCTCATTCTGAGGTGTCGTAGCACTATCAGCCACTGCATCAGGTGCTGTATTGGGCGGCGGGGTGATGGTAACTGCGACGGTTACCGTTGCCGTATCCGTACCACCGTTGCCGTCGCTGACGGTGTAAGTAAAGGTGTCATCCCCCTCAAAGCCATCGTTGGAGGTGTAGGTAACAGTGCCGTCATCGTTCAGCACTGCGGTACCGTTACCGGCTTCGCCGACAGAGTCAACACTGACAGTGTCGCCATCGGGATCGACGTCGTTGCCGAGAATATTAATCGTGACAGCCTGGCCAGACTCAACGCTAGCGTTATCGTCTACGGCATCGGGCTCGGCGTTGGGAGGTGCCGCCACAGAAACAGTTACCGTAGCCGTGCTAGTGCCGTCGTTGCCATCACTGATGACGTAGGTAAAGCTGTCGTCACCGCTGAAGCCATCGTTAGGGGTGTACGTAACCGTGCCGTCATCGTTCAGCACTGCAGTACCGTTAGCGGCTTCGCCAACAGAATCGACCGTTAGGGCATCGCCATCAGCGTCCGTATCGTTGCTGAGGACATCAACGGTAACCGCCTCGCCGGCACCAGTATTAGCGCTATCAGCAGCAGCCTCTGGAGCAGCGTTGGCCGCCGCTTCTACAGTAATCTCTACCGTAGTTTGAGCAGTAAACTCGCCGTCAGTGATGGTGTAAGTAAAGGTATCAAGTGCATCGGCAAAGCCTGCATCAGGCGTGTAGGTCACGGTGCCGTCACCGTTGAGAACCACGGTACCGTTAACTGCATCACCCACCTCAGTGATGCTCAGGGTATCACCTTCTACATCGGTGTCATTGGTGAGTACGTTGAGCGTCACGGCCTGACCCGCAGCGGTTGTTCCGGAGTCAGGTTCAGCCACAGGGGCTGTGTTACCAAGCTCAGTGCCGAACTCAACATCAACATTGTTGAAGTCGTTGTCCAGCAGCGCAAAACTTCCAATATCAGGACCGTTAGCACCTACCTCAAAGGCCAACGTAAAGATGTTAGGAGTAGCAGGAACGGCGACGGTAGCGAAGTCAGATCCGTTAAATTCGCCATTCTCGAATTGAACGTTGGCGCTATCGGTATCATCTAGCGTCAGTGTCTCGCCACCCAGGTTAAGTTCGAAAGCTTGAAGTGGGATGTTAACCGTACCCGTTTGAGGAATTCCAGACGGGTCGTACGTGAAGGAGACATCACCTGTCTCACCAGCGAATAGACTCCCAGCAGGGACTCGGAAAACAAAATCTAGCGTCTCTAATGTTGGTTCTGCCGCCTCTACCGTCAAGGTCACTGTGGCTTGAGCCGTACCACCGTTACCATCGTTAACCTCGTAAGTAAAGCTGTCGGTGCCACTGAACCCATCGTTAGGAGCGTAAGTAAAGTCGCCATTGTCAAAAGTGACCGTACCATTACCGGCTTCGTTGACGATAGTCGCCGTCAGGGCATCGCCATCAGGATCAGAATCGTTTGCCGTAACATTCCCTGTGATGGTTTCGCCTGCCGTTAGTGTGAAAGCATCGTCCACAGGAGTCGGATCCTGGTTGCCAGGACCTACCTGAAAATCCGTGAGCGGACCATAGCTTACGGTGGCCTCTTGAGGGCCAAAGTCAGTAGTTGCAGTCGCTAAGGTTTGATTAATGGCAAAGCCATTAATCCCATCGATAGGACCATCAGCAGGAGGAAGCAGTACGAAGTTAGGTGTGTAAACTACGCCAGCAATTTCACCACTGTTGAAAAGAGCGGTTGGCGCAGAAAGCGAATTATCCTCTGTTACGGTTACGCCCAATAAGTCGATTTCAATCGCTTTAAGAGGACCATCGCCGTCTGGATCAACCAGGGAAATAACTTGCTGAAACCCGTCATTCGTAACATTCTCATCATCCAAAAAAAAGGTGCCTGTCACTGCGTCATTTGGAAAGGCATTAAACGTAAACTCGAAAGTACCTTGTCTTATTGCCACGAAGCTAGCTCCTTGTATTCAGTATGGGTCAAATAGAATTGCAAGACTCAAATTTGGGCGAGCACAGCGCGCAATCAATTGGGAAAGGCAGCCAAAGTGAAGCTCGATACCATCAGCCATCTATCCCCGTCCCTAATGGCCGGTTTAACTGACTCCTCGAAAACATAACTCTTGGCCCTTCTCCTAAACTCTGCGAGAGGGGAAAGTAAACTCCATACAGTCTTCGAGATCACTCAAGAAGTTACTAAATAGCTCTCTTTTGGGATACTTACATACCCAATAATGAACCTGCCAGCAGAGATTCAAGGTCTCTAAGCAAGCACTTTAATATAGTTCAAGGAACATTACCCCTCATACGATTCTGGCTACGCAAGGCGATCTAATAAAGCTTTATAGAAGCCATGTGTTCCAGAAAACCTTTTAGTAGATACACATTGCACGAAATTTAAGCACAACAAAAAATCAGACTTCCACACAGTTATTCATCCGCTTAACCAGACTGCAAACCTGCAGTAAGAGCATTCAATAATCTCTCGTAAAACCTATCTGGCTTGCCATTGAGAGAATAAATCGAAGGCCTCTGGCAACGCCTCTAAAGCCTGAATCAGGCCACCCAAAACACTAATAGCGAAATGAAATCCGTGAAATCCGCGGTTTTCTTCATGATTGACTGCGACTAGTATTTCAGAAATATCCTGAAATTTCAACACATTAACGATCCCTAAAATAAGGATAATCCTTAAAAAACTTCTCCTTAACCGTCGCTTATTCTACCTTGTCGCTAGACATCAATGCTTCGCAGTTTGCAAGCATAATCTATTTATCTTTCAAGAGAAATTCTCTCCATAACCGCCCCTTATACTTTCCCTTCCTCTTAGTTAAACTAAACGCATGGGCAAACAACTGCTGTGCTCTGCCTTGTCGCGAAATACTACGATGATGGGATTCTTTTTAGCTAGGTTTTGTGCCATGCTACAAATGGAAATAGCTGGGTTTTCCCATGGAAACATAGACCAACTCTATGTAGCTTAGACAAAATCAGATATAGACCTCTAGAACATTAACAATCGGCTAGAGGATCTGCTGATAGTTAACTGGTTTAACCGTTTGTTGAACTGAATGATCAAGATGTTGCTAAACATCTTCAGGTCTCGCCAAAGATTTTGAGCAGGCCTTTTTCTAAGATTAGATTAATGCCTAGAGGCAGAAGGATTATCGTAATAGGGATTGGAAGGTATAAACTTTTCTTAGTGTTCTAAAATACATGCCATTTAGGTTTTTTTCGCTATTTTCATATGGTATGGGGCAATCACGACTAACACGTGAATCCGCACGCAATTCGTTGTTAGACATGAGTTCGCTTGCTATGCATGCCCCTAATTTGTAGTTGGTAATAAGTTCCTTGATGCCTAAGCTGCGTGCATGATTTATGCACTTTTTGGGGAACTATCCAGCAATTGCATGGCAGGCACGTCAACCTCTCGGCTCATACAGGTAACTGATAGGACACACTATGGTATTTGGTTCCAAACTGAACGTTCTCACATGCACTGCAGCCCTGTCCTTAGGGGTAGGTGCATCTATTCTGGCGGCACCTGTTGTTCAAGCTCAGGTGCCCGGTGAGCGTCCTACGCTCATTGACTGTGACCCCGCAACGGCTCCCAACAACGTCTGTTCTAATGGTCTGGGTGCTAGCTTCTTCTTCCCCTTTGCTGAGGCAGTCTTCCCAGCTGTTTTTCCTGGCCAGTACAACTACGGTTCGCGCGGTAGTAGCCAAGGTATCGAAGGACTTGTCTTCGGTGCATGTAACGATGACAACCAGGTTCCCGGCGGCACCTTGGTTCCTGACCCTTGCAGCTTCTTCTTCAGTGAAGCGCCTCTGAATGATGCTGACTTTGATGATTACTACGAAGTTGATCCCACTGATGCTGATGGCGACGGGCTTCGCTTCGGTGCCGGTCGTCAGGGTCTGGGTGCACCCGTGCAGGTACCTGTAGTGGGTGGCCTGGTTACTATCTCTGTCGATGCCGGTGGTGGTGTCACTACTCTGACCGCTCAGGAGGTTTGTGAAGCGTTTAATGACACGCCTAGCGCTGGCAATCCTCTTGCTGGTAAAAACGGTGTTCACCGTTCCGATGGTAGTGGTACTAGCTTTATCTTCACCAATGCGCTGCAGACTCAATGTGCTCCTCTTGGCCTTTGGGAATACACCAACGCCAACGGTACCTTCGATCGCGGGGCAGGCGAAGATCCTTTCAAGGAATCGGATCCTGAGTGTAGCGACAACAACCCTAACACTCCCGTCAATGGTACCTGCTGGCCGGATCGCTTCTTGAGCGGCGACGGTAATGATGGTGTTGCAGATGAAGTTATCAGTGGTGCAGGCGGTAACGGTAACCGCTTTGGCTACGTTGAGCTTGCCGAAGCACTCTCTCGCGGTAATTCCCTCCAGCTGCCTTCGGTTGCCAACCTCAACGGAGGCGCTCCCGTTGCACCAACTACCGAAAACGGCACGGCGGCTCTGAACGCTCCCAACTCAGTAAATGACATCGGCAGCACTGCTGCTCCTGGCGACCCTGCTAACACATGCCAATTAACTGCAAACCGCTTTAATCCATCTGTAGGCTGGCCCTACGTTGGTGTGAGCTACGGTTTCTTCTTTGGTGACTACTCGCCTTCGGCTGCCGATGGGGGTAATGAAGCTCAGTTTAGCCTGCGCGGTTCTAACCTACGAAACCGCTATCTGGCGCTATTTACGAATCCTCAGGTACAGTCCATTGCGGCATCTATTGGCTATGTGCCGATTCAGGATGTGAATGTTCCTAATGATTTGGGTGACATCTCGCTCCAGACTTTCTTGCTTTGCACCAGACCGTAGTATCAGCCGATACACATAGGGCTAAGTTGATAAACCTAGCTCGGGGTTAATTGAAGAGTCAGGGTTGAGGGTGCTTTAGGAGTATGCTTCAACCCTGCTCATGTGGGTGCTTAAAAATCTAGTTTGCGATGAATCAATGCGAATGCCTGCCAATACCTGGCTACTTATTCTGAATGCTTTACTGCTTGCCATCATCAACAACTTGACTGAAGTAGCTCCAGCAAATGCAGTCAGATCAGAAGGTTACTTTTTCATCTATAGCCCTGCTGAGCTAGATTGCGATCGCAGCTACACACAGCTCGACATCGTCGAATCACCCATTGGTCGGCAACCTGCGGCTATCTTCTGCTCTAAGCTTGAGCAGGGCGAACCTTTAAGTCTTGGCGAGCTGAGAAGGGATCAACTTAAGCAACGAAGAGGCATTCCCTGGGGTAGTCCTTACGAGGTAAGCGACTATCTTTGTCGCGATCGCGGTTCTGGCTTTGAAACGGTTTGCCTATACCCTACTGCTGCAGAGAACCTGGGCTGGTACTTTATTCAATCACCCTAAACCTGCATCTACAACCGTAGGGTGAGGGGAATTTGCGGCCAAAACAGGCACATCGCATTTAGGGAAAATTCATTCTGGAACCAGGGAGATTCGTACTGGAAACGTACTCGCTGACAGTGTTGTGCTGTCGTTCTTCCAGGCGATGCGTATCACTACTTAATTTTGATTTTTCACTTTGACTTATTCTTCACTTGAGGAGAAATTTCGTGGCGATTTTACAAGGCACGTTTACTGTCCCGTTCTTTGCGCCGGGGACAGGTGTATTTTTCGTCGATGATGAGAACGTTACTGATGATGGTTTTCAGCAGGTAATCCCCCTGGTTGATCCGGATGGTGATGGTCCTCTGAATGCGATCGAGTTCACGATTGCAGGAACCACCTTCACAGAAGACAGTACCCTCGTAGCACCAACGGCTGTCTTCAACAGCGGTGAGTTGGCAGGGGTAACCTTTAGTCCTTCGCCATTACTGGAACCACCGATTCCTGCTCCTTTTGTCAGCATCAATATTGCTCAGACGCTGGCAACAGCTACAACCGTCTTCGGCCCGCAAGAAGCGACAGTAAGCTACAGTCCGCTAATAGAGCCACCACCACCACCCGTTCCTTTTGTCTCAACTTTCACCGTTGAGGGAGGGCTACTCGATGGTGAGCAGGGCTCTTTAACATTTGATTTCGATCAATCTCAGATTCCTCCAGAAGGAGCGACAGCCACAGTTAACATCCCCCTTACGCTGTTTGAGTTTACGCTGGCAGGTGAAACGCTGACGTTGGCCGATGATGCCGATGGCGCGAATGTTCAGTATGAAGGCAATCAGTTTAACGGCTTAGACTTTGCTACCACCAATGTTCCTGCGACGTCCAGTTTCTTCAGCGTGTCTTTTGAGGTGGGCGCAAATGGTCCTAGCTTCGGTAGCTTTGCGCTGCTGGATAACGACTTCGCGTTGGTGAATGTAGACTTCACCGAGCCGGTGCCAATGTCGATGAACGCCGAGCCAGTTGCAGTTGATGATAGCTTCACAACTGATGAGGATATCGCGCTGGCAGGAGATGTTTCGAGTAACGACAGCGACCCCGACGGGGATGCTCTCACCTTCAGCGTGAACTCTGACGTCAGGAACGGGGAGTTGGTATTCAATGCTGACGGGTCGTTCGACTATACGCGAGCAGCTGACTTCAATGGGGGCGATAGCTTCGCTTACGAAGTCTACGATGGCGAGTT
>JBHJHM010000060.1:0-6597 GCA_050330865.1 Leptolyngbyaceae cyanobacterium | reverse complement strand
TTCGCAAGATGTTTTTTCTCTGGATTGCAGTTGATGAGCGGCTCAAACGCTCTAAAACTCGTCAGAATGGCCCGTTTCGCCTTTGATGCAGAACCTTGAAATCTCCACATGGCAATGATTTCAAGACTTGGAGATGTCTAATGGAATTTTCCTGAAAAACAGGCTGCAGCTCTGAATTCCAATGGCTAACAGCCTTTGCGCCCCTATACACCCAGGCTACCAGGTCGCCAACGCCGCAATCGACACCCTACGGCTCCCACAGCAATGAGCAGAAGTGCCCGACTGACAGGCGACTCGGGAACAGTTATACGATCGCCCGCGATCGCGGGCGTGCTGGCAGGCGGTACTCGCAGCAGCGTTCCTTGCTCATAGGCATAGGCCAATTCAATCAGTTCTGGTTCACTAAACGCATTACTCAAAAAGGTGAGACCAAAGGGCTCTCCGGCAGGCGTGTAGCCTGAAGGCACTGTAATGCTGGGATAGCCAGGTCGCGCACCTGAAATGGCAGCAATATTATTGGGATACAGCAACGCATCCAGATCAAAGTCCTCCAAAAGCACGTCCACGCCCTCCGTGGCGGTAACGCGGATGCCGGTCGTCAATGAATCCAAATAGGCGGGGTCACTCAAGTCGCCTTCGGTTGCAAGGGAAAGCTCAAAAAGCTGCTGCCCAAATGGAATCGCTTCCTCAGCATTGGCTTCATTGAAGGCCACAATATCTGCCAATGTCTCAGCCGGAGCGTCTTCACCCAGACTTGTTAAATAGTCCTCAATGCCAACATTAAATTCGTAGAGCAAGACATCAAAGTTTAGCGAGAATAGCTCCTCTAGGTTAGGCAACTCGACCTCAACCAGTTCGGCGCCCAACTCTTCCAGGTTGTCAAAAGCCTGTTCGGCCAAAGTCAGTTCCTCATCCGATAGAAACCCTGTGAAAAAAGGATCTCGCAGTACACCCAGCTGCGCTCCCTCCAAGCCGTCGGGATTGAGAAACTGCGTATAGTCTTCAAAAAACTGCCCTTCACTGGCTGCCGTCGCCGGATCATTGGCATCGATGCCGGTGAGTGAGCCTAATAGAATTGCCGCATCTTCTACAGTGCGTGCGATCGGGCCAGCGGTATCCTGGGTTGCCGAGATTGGGATAATGCCATCGCGACTGATGAGCCCTACGGTGGGTTTAATCCCGACCAGTGAGTTACTGCTAGCTGGACTCAGGATCGAGCCTGATGTTTCGGTTCCGATCGCGATCGGGGCTAGATTGGCAGCAACAGCAGCCGCTGAACCCGAACTCGACCCGCCCACATCAAACTCGCCGGGTCCATAGGGATTGAGCGTTTGTCCCCCGACAGCACTGAAGCCATTCGGCAGGTCGAAAGCGATGAAATTAGCAAACTCACTGAGGTTAGCCTTGCCCAAAATAATGGCTCCAGCGTCTCGCAACTCTTGAGTGATAAATGCATCATCTGGGGGGATGGAACCCTCTAGAATCAGTCCTCCAGCGGTAGTTGGTAAATCAGCTGTATCGATGTTGTCTTTGAGCAGAATCGGAATTCCATGCAGTGGTCCTCGCGAACCTGAGATACTTCGCTCAACATCAAGCATTTGTGCCGTTTCGAGAGCCTCTGGATTCACTTCAATGATCGAGTTCAGAGACACTCCCTGGTCGTCGTAAATCTCTATCCGATTCAAGTACTGCTGAACTAAGTATTCTGAGGTGATTAGTTCAGCTTCGATCGCCGATTGAATTTCAGGAATGGTCGCCTCAATGAGACTGAATGTGGCAGCCGCAGCAGCACGGGGTCTGAGCGTGAAAGTCGCAACTGGCAACACGGTCAAGACCGCAAGGGGCATCAGCGATTTCAGCATGCTTTTATTTCGCGAGTGACTAGTTTCGCAACAACCCTAACCGGATTATCCTGAAGCCCGATGTCACAAATTTGACAGATTGAGATTCGGCAAAACGTGACTAGAGACGTGCGGCAATTTGGCATCTTACATCGCTAGCAGCAATAGATTGAGCAAGATTTGACCCTTTATCGTGTTCCTGCTGACTTGAAGGCGTTGTTTGGGATTTTGGTGGCTGTTTTGAGGGGCGATCGGTATTGTGATTGAGCGGGTGAGACGCGACATGTCGCGTCTTTACATGGCGGTGGTGTCATACTCGATCGCTTGCTGTTGAGTGGGTGAGACGCGACATGTCGCGTCTTTACGAGACGGTGGTGTTACCTTTACCTCTTCTTCACCTTTTATCCTTCGCCCTCTACTCTGCCACCTTCTTCTCCATCTTTTTCTACAATAAAGTGACTAATATGATTCCTCGCAGAGCTTGTAGACCGGGATTTTGGTAGGAGGATCAGGACTGTCTCATGACTCATCAAAAAGAAGTCAAGACGCTCGTATTAACGCTCCTGATCACGCTAGGGTGCTTGGGAGCCGGTTACCAGGTCTTTCGCTCATTTGAGTCCGCCTCTGATTTGGCGCAGGAAGCCACGCCTTCAGAAACGAATACGGAGTTCCAGGGAGTTGCTGAGAATGCCCAAGCAGCGGCTGCTGAACCGAGAGAGCTGGTGATCGCCCCCGACTTTGACCGCGTTTCTGGGGTGCCTGTCGGCCTGTTCAACTATGGCGGTAGCACGACTTGGGCACCCATTCGCGGCTCGATTGATTTTGAAATTCAGAAAGCACGCCCCGAGTTCCGTCTCCGATACGTTCAACCGGCGGAGGTTGCACCTTCCAGTCAGGCTGGATTGGAGATGCTTTTAGAGGGCAAGGTTGCTTTTTCGCTGGCGTCACGTCTCCCCTCGAACGAACTCCTCGAAGCGTTGGAGCAACAGGGGCTCCGACTCAGGCTTGTCCCTGTTGCTGAAAGCTTCGATGTTGCTGCTGTCAATTGGTCTTTGCCGCTTTCTGAACTCACTGTTGACCAATTCAATGCCATTCAGGCAGGCAAGATTAACAACTGGCGTGACGTGGGAGGCCCGGATTTACCGATTGAGCGGTTCGATCGCTTAGTGAATGAGGCGCTGCTGGATACGCGTCCCAATCTTGAGAGTGACAACATTGAGCTGTTTACCACCCCTTCGGAGGCAATTCGCAACGTATCGGAGACACCGGGAGGCATCTACGTTCACACAGCGGCTGTCTTGGTGCCACAGTGTACAGTGAAGACCTTGGCATTAGTAAGCTCACAGGGAAAAACTATCCTTCCCTACCAAGAACCCCTCGTGCCTTCCTCTGACTGCCCGGCTCAACGTAATCAGGTCAACCTCGAAGCACTCGGTAGCGGTGCTTATCCTCGTCAGCTGCGCGATACGCTGTATGTTGTAATCAATCAAAATGGGGAAGCTGAGCAGCAGGCCGGTGAAGCCTATGCCAGTTTTCTGCTCTCGGATGAAGGACAAGCGTTGCTAGAACGCAACGGCTATCTCCGCATTCGGCAATGACGCGATCGCACCTTCTATGAACGACTTTGCTCCAATTAACTCATCCACATTGGATGCCGACCAATCCGTTTCGTCCCAATGGGACAACTTTCTCCAGAACCTCGGTGAATGGCAGGGCTCTTTTACGCGGATGTCACCTCAGGGAGCTATCGAAAAAGACTCACCCAGTAATCTGGTTTTAGCTAAGTTCGAGCAAGATGCATCTGTTCGCCTCACGCTGAAGCTTTTTGATGCCGCAACGGGTGAAGTCGACTGGGAGCGAGTGCTGGACTTCACATCCGTCAGTTCTAATATTGTGTACTTTGAGGACGGTGCCTTTTCGCGAGGCGCGCTGCACATCGCACCCTTTTCACAGGTAGGGGCCGAGTTTTGTCTGATGGCAGGCGATCGCCGCTTGCGCTTGGTGCAGCTATATGGAACCGATTCGCAGCTTTCCCAAGTCACACTGATTCGGGAAAAAAGAGCCGGATCAAACGCTCCGGAACGACCGCTCCTGACCTTAGAAAATCTACTCGGAACCTGGGAGGGCAAGGCAGTTACCCGCTACGCCGATCACAAAACAGTCGAGCGATATGAGACACGCTTAGTTGTCGAACGTCAGGGCGATCGTATTAAACAACATTGGCAAACCCCGAAAGCAGAAATTACGATGACAGGCCAGCTCGTCGGCTCAACCCTCTTATTTGATGAAGCAGCAAGACCCGTACAAATCCTCATGTTGCTCGATGGTGCTTCGTCAACGACACCCTTGCAGGTGCTAGCAAATAAACCTTTTTTCTCGGGGATGGGTTGGTTGCTAAAGCCAGGTTTACGTCAGCGAATCATTCGTAATCACGACGCTCAAGGGAACTGGATAAGCGCTACTAAAATTACGGAGCACCGCCGGTGAATTTTGCCACCCAAGCCGTTTCCTTAAGGTAAGCTGTTTGCAGCTTGGCGCGAGCCTTAATCAAAAGCAGCCAAATCCACTGGATTTGGCTGCTTTCAAAGTACATATAAAAGGAGTAGATACACCTGCGATCGCAATATGTGATGCCGTGAGGTATTCAATTGCGTCTTTCATGAGCAGAGGTGCCTCCCAAACGACTGATTCAAGATGTGAGGCCCATTTGCAAGCTGAGTCGGGGGAATGTTCGAATGAAATTCGCGCGAACCCAGGCGTGGAGCCAACACAATAACATCCCTAAGTGACTACATCGTTAATATCTATTTTACGGATATTCAGAGAAGCGAGATCGGTATTAAATGATGCTGAGCTGAAATAAATAACTCCGTAAATACACTATTCCTGATGAAATTCTTGATTCCGGAAGATTTTCTATGTGCCGTTGCCAAGTCTGTCGGGAAAAGCTGGCAAAACCATCTGGCTGTGCGCTGCGCGATCGGATGCAGCTTCGTGTCCCAGCCTAGATGGCCAAAGCTATAAATGAGACGATTGTTTTTCGGAAATTTTCACTTCAAAGCTGTATTTATCGATTGAATTTGAATCCTCGATAAATACATTAGCAAACGAAAATTCTCTAATTATGCGGCATAATCTTCTGGCTTTTGGTCTTATCTCAGCATGTTGGCTTGGCTTGGGTAGCCGAGTTGCCAATGCTAGCACCACTGTGGATTACAGTTCCCCCTGCGAATATTTCAATGCTGAGGGCAACCTACAGGCCTCGACTACCTGCAACGTTAACTTCGGCATCATCGGGGTTGATCGAGGTACTCGATTTGTCTTGACCTTCCCAGACGGTGCTGAGGTATGGATCTACGATTATGTTGATGGCGAAACAGAAGCTAACGGTATCCCCTCTGAGATGGCGATCGCAGGTGGCAACGTTGTTCTTGCCACAGAAGAAGGCGAGGTTTTTATCTTCAAGGCTTACACCCGCGAATAGGTGGCATGCGGTGCCAGCAGGCTGCGGATATTTTGACAAAGTTGTTAAGCCAACATGGGCGATCCTCGCGAGAGAGGTATTGTAGGGTGGGTGCGGAATGAGTATCTGATTTGACTAATTCAAAGAGGGCTTATGTCTACCAGCCAATCCTCCAGTCATTGGACCCAAGGGTTCGAAGCTTCTTTAGGAGCTGTCATTCAGCCCACAGTATTGGCTGGAATCGCCCCTGATTCGCCGGATCAGCGCATTGATCCAAACGTTCCCGATTCACCCTATGCCGGTGTGGTTAGTCTCGATATTCTCACTGCCGATGGTACCAGTGCCCTCTGCTCGGGAACTGCCATCAGCCCCCGCCATATTTTGACAGCCGCTCACTGTCTCGACCTAGACTTTGATGGTGAGGCTGATCCAGGTCTCTCGCTTGAGGTTAACTTCAACGCCGAGGGCGATTTTTCGCTCGTCAGTCAGGTCGATGCTATTAACGTTTATCCCGGCTATGAGGGCTTCTATCAAACGCTGGACAATGATTTAGCGATTTTAACTCTTAGCACCCCAATCCCAGATGATATCCCGATTTACGAAATCTATCGTGAGCCGTTGCCTAGCCAAAGCGTCGTTACCTTTGTTGGGTATGGTTACTCTGGCGATGGTGAGAATGGCTATCTCATAGAAGATGACACTGACTTTGATACGTATCTTCCGGTCAAGCGGGTTGGCAGTAATCAAGTAGAAGATTTTGGTAACTTGCCACCCCTGCTCGATACTTTCCTGTCAGACGAAATCAACGAATTCTATCTGTTCGACTTTGACAGTGCTGATGAGACAACCAATCTCTTTTCTTTGATTGGGTCTGGACCTTCCCTTGGCAACGAAGTTGAATCAACGCTGGCACCGGGCGATTCTGGCGGTCCTAGCTTTATCCAGGGTGACGACGGCCAACTCAGACTAGTCGGCGTCAATAATTTTGTATTTGCTTTACCAGACTTCAGCGCCCTAGACCTCGATGACTTTAATCTGGATGGCCTCGGCGATCTGTTCGGTGACGACTTTGACCTCTCGAATTTGGACAGCCTACTGGACCTGTTCGGTAGCGATTTCGACCTCTCAAATATAGATGGCTTATTAGACCTATTCGGCAGCGAATTAGATATATCTAATTTGGAAAGCCTAATGGATATGTTCGGCAGAGATTTAGACCTCTCAAAACTAGATGGCTTATTAGAACTATTCGTCAGAGACAAAGAACTAACAAATTTATAATGCATAATCGAT
>JBHJHM010000059.1:0-8275 GCA_050330865.1 Leptolyngbyaceae cyanobacterium | reverse complement strand
GGGTAGTGGAGTCGAAACACGACAGCCAGAACGGGATTCTGTACGCTTGGAACCCGACTCAAGTTTCCGTCCCCTTTCGGGGTAGTGGAGTCGAAACTCTATCGAGAGTGGTTACATTAATAGTAGGAAATAGAGAATGGGTATACGTCACCTTTCGTGTTAGTGGAGTAGAATCGTTTTTGAGCATGCAATCATTGCTCCTATGCCTTATCAGGTTTCCGTCCCCTTTCGGGGTAGTGGAGTCGAAACAGTATCGACAAAATGATGACGCTTATTCCTCAAGAGATGTTTCCGTCCCCTTTCGGGGTAGTGGAGTCGAAACGGTAGACCAGGCTAGGAACGATCGCGCGAACAGTGCCGTCGAGTTTACGTCCCCTTTCGGGGTAGTGGAGTCGAAACGCCCTAGCTAAAAAATCCTTGTGGAGCCTGGCTTTCAGCGGTTAAATCCACGAAGGTACAGTGGAATCGCAATAGGGCAGCCCTACTGCAAATTTGCTTCTTAGGAAAAACGCTGAAAGCCATACGGAAAAAAGCATCCACGAAGGTTAACGAAGTCATGCGGTTTTCAAAGAACACAAGCGGTGCGTGGAAAAGCTGCCGCTTGTGCTTAGTTTACCAACTGATCCCAGACATAGCCAGTAGGGCACCTCGATTTATTGGCTTTTTCATCGGCAGTGAGACTCATCTGAGATCTTCGATATTGCTCAAGACCGTAAGACTCCCTTACCAAAGTCCTTACTTGAGGGCAAACGACTCAATTGCCACCCCGAATTCATCTCAATAGAGACAGTTATCCTGCAATTTCAGCACTGGTTGCCTGCGATTTCAGAAAGACCAAGCGCTTGAAGTTATACACCAGGTTCTGCAAGCCTAGATGGGTCTGGGCTCTCGCGATGCCAATCGTGCGCAGTAGCTTGCCCCCGCTGTTACTGACCCAACTGCCGAAGACAGGCTCAACTTTGGCTCGGGTTTTAGAGCGCTCTCGGTTCACCGCTTTCTGCTCATCGCTCAAAGGAGAATTGCGCTAGGCCCGCTCGTTGAACAGCGGGTCAAAGCCCATCCACCCAAGCACTTCTAAACGAGCCTCAGAGCGATAGGCACTGTCGGCCCAGATACGCTCATCTGGGTTGTCAACATCGAGCAACTCTCCCAGCACTTGCGAATCATGAACCGAGGCATCGGTCACCACATAACGACGGATGAAGCCGAAGCCACCATCAATGCTGATGTGGTCTTGGTAGCCGAAGTGCGACACGTTGTTCTCGAGCATCGACATCCTTTTGCGCGCGTTTGTGAGGCTGCTGTGACCACTCCTCAGGTATTTGCCCAGTCTTAATCTGTTGATTTTCTTCCTTGTCGTTGCGCTGCTTCGGCACCGGCAACAGCGTCGCATCCATGATTTGACCGTCTATCGCCTGATCGCCCGCCTGCTGCAAGGAGGCCTCAAACTGCTCGAAGAGCTCTTCCACCAATCCCTGCTTTTGCAACTGTTCCCTGAACAACCACACCGTCGTGGCATCGGGAACCCGATCTTCAAGACCTAGGTTCAGAAACTGCATGAACGATATGCGGTCATTCACTTGATATTCCAAGTCTTCATCGCTGATGTTGTAGAGCCTTTGCAGCACCAGCATTTTGAACAGCAGCACCTCGTCTAGCGATTTGCGACCCGCTTTGCTTTTGCGCGGTTTTTCACGAATCTTCTTCAACGTCGGGCGCAAGCTTTCCCACGGAACCATCTGATTGAGACGGTTCAACAAATCTTTTTTGCTCTCGAGTTTTTATTGGCGCGATTGCACATCCCAGAACCCTTGCTGTCCCATTCGCCTTAGCCAATAGCTTTAGTTCCTCTTAGGATCTCATAGTGAGATCACCTTGGCTATTTTTCGAGGTGCCCAGTACTCTTTTACTAAAGGAAATATGCTTGGGGTGGTGCCTCTGGAGGGTCACCCCCGATCGCCAGCGACTTCTTCATTGCCCCTGAGGGAATCCAATAAAAGCGAACATTATCCTCATCGGGATCAATCCGCCGCATAACGGTTTGATGGAGCTGCCGCATCTCTTCCAGGGACAAGAAACATTCAAACACGCTCTCCTGTACCCGTCGGCCATAGCCTTCCAAAAAGGTTGACAGTTTGGTGCGACGACGATTATCCGAAATGTCATACGTAACCAGTGTCAGCATCAAGTCACCCGTTGAAACGTTTCATAGCCAGCACCCGTCAACAAACTTTCCTTGTAGCGCCGAATCTGTAGCACAATCACCTGACGATATGGGACCGCTTTACTGCTGTCAGGATGCTTTATCTGACGCATGATGCGCTGCTCGAACCCCTGCAGGAATCGTTTACGCGCGGGATCCTTGAGGTACACTCCACCGCCTTCATTGGGTGCGGTAAAGTCCTCTACGGCAAAGACGTTCTGGTTGATCAGCTGCACGACTAGCGTATCCACAATGGGCGAGCGAAATTCTTCCATCAGATCAAACGCTAGTTGTGCCTCCTGACGATCAGAGCGATGGAGATTCCCCAAATATGGATTCACACCCTCGACGCGGAGAAGACTCAGCACGTTATTGAATAAGAGCGTATAGCCAAAGCTCAATAAGGAATTGATCGGATCGGTGGGTGGGCGGCGTGTCCGCTTCGTCAGCTCAAAGTCGGGATGTTTGAGTAGCTGCCCTAGGGCTGGAAAGTAGCGTGCGGCTGCGGCTCCTTCATAGCCCCGGAGCGCATCCAGATTGTCCACCGTGAGGCGGAGCTGCTGAACCTTATGCAAATCTTGCTGAATTCCGTCAATTGCCTCATCAACTGTGACCAGTGACCGTCGTCGATTCAGCTTCATTAAAAACTGCCGCGAGTTCCAGAGTTTGCCTTGAACGATCGCTTGCGCGATCGCCATTTGAAATGCAGGCTGTCCAAACCGTTCGTACTGGACTGCCTCAATCCGCTGACGACTGTATTCGGCATTCCACAGATGTCCCTTGTAGCTACCAGTCTGGGATAGAAACACGACGGGAATCTGGTGATGTAAACAGGTTGAAATGGCCGAGGTGCTGAGGTGAATATTGCCAAAAATACAAACATGCTCAACTTCGCGGATAGGGACAGTGATGTCTTCGCGATCGGGGGATTCTACTAAGAAACGGCCATGGTCTTTCCGCAGTTTGGCACCCTGCTGTGTTAGGTAAAGCAATGACATGAGCGAGCTCCAAGCAATGATTGAGTCTGGTTGCCTTCAACATTCCCTTAACGGAGGCGCGATCGTATTTGGGAAAAATGCGGAACTTTGGCGCATCAGTACGTGCGATCCCAGCGAAGTTTCTGAGCGGTTACAGCAAGAGAGTATGAAGTTAGAAATTAAACCCCTGGGGTATGAGGATTTTAAGAAATCTAATTGAGCATCTTAACCAGCACTTCCGATGCAATATTCATAGCTGTCCCAATTCCCTGCCTTCTGCCTTGCTAGTCCGGGACAATGTTTTGCTTGTCGAGGTCGTACCGATTCCCTTATTTCTGCCTTCTGATTTGACGAAGGTTTCAATCCCCTTGCGGGGTGCATTGAAACTGAGATGCCTGTCCCAAGAGGGCATGAGACATCTCTACAGGATTTGGAAACTATTGAGTTTTCAAGGTTCTCGTGCGCTGTAGAGCCACACGCTTGACTGTGCTTACTATAGCCGAGCTGGAGACTTTTCAGTCAGCGAAGTCGTTGGTTCAGGAATGGGGATGGGGGGCTTGCCCTGAGCGGCAGAGTCGAAGGGTGGGGGAGTTTGCTCTGAGCGGAGCCTAGGGGAGGGGGCTTGAAACTGTTAGATGAATAGTGTGGCTCGGCGGTGTTGACAGTCTGCGGCTAAGGGCATTCCGAGTTCGATCGCAAGGGCAATGGCTTGGTCGTAGTAAGCAACGGCTTGCTCAGTGTCGTTCATGGCCTGGTGCAGCATTCCTAGATACTTGTAGGTAGAGGCTTCAGGGGCACGGGCTTCCTGCTGCTGAATGATTTTGAGGGCTGTCTGCAGCATGGCTAATGCTTCTTCGTACTGGCCTAATTGGGTGAGGGTCTCACCCAGGTTCGCCAGGGTGAGACCTTCGCCCCAACGGCCGCCGATCTGCTGAGCAATTGCTAAGGCTTGGCGATAATGCTCAACGGCCTTGTGATACTGGCCTAGTTCGCTTTGAGCGTTAGCAAGGTTGCACAGGGCCGCTTCTTCAGCGTGTTTTTCTCCAAGGCGGCGGGTGAGCGCTAAATCTTGCTGATGGTAAGTGATGGCGCGGGCATAGTCTTGCCGCTCATCATAGACGCTGCCAATACTGCCCAGAGCCGCGGCTTCCCCCGCGATGTCTCCCATCTGTTTAGCCAGCTCAAGATTTTGCAAGTGACAGTCGAGGGCTTGGTCGTAATGGCCCAGCTTGAGATAGGTTCCGCCTAAGCCGCCGAGAGCACGCCCCTCTCCCGGTAAATCTCCGAGTTCTTTCGCTAAGTGCAGATGCTGCTGGTAGTAATCAAGGGCCACTGGAAACTGGCCGAGTGAGTGATAAATATTGCCCAGGTAGCCGAGGGTGTTCGCTTCACCCTGGCGATCGCCGACGGCTTGCGCGATCGTTACCGCTTGCTGGTAGCACTCGATGGCCTGAGGGGGGTTACCTGTGGCGCTGTGAACATTCCCCAGATTACTAAGCGCTTGACCTTCGCGGTAAGCATCGCCGATACGCCGAACCATCCGCAACTGCTGGTTGAGGGCCTCGAAGGCATCTTCATAGTTACCCAGGGCATAGGCCACTACGCCCAAATTGCCATAGGCCAGGCTGGTACCCAGCTGATCGCCAATGGCCTGAGCGATCGCCAACTGCTGCTGGTAGTACTCAGCCGCTTGGATGTATTGGCCAAGGGCACTGTGGACATTCCCCAGATTACCCAAAGCATGGAGAGTGCTGTGTTGATGAGTGCGGCTCTGGGCGATCGCTAGGTGTTGTTGATGGTAGGTGAGGGCATTTTCGTAGTCCCCGATGGCGAAGTACACATTGCCCAACCCACCCAGCGCATTGCCTTCCCCCAGAGCGTCGTGAATGTTGTGGGCAATTTGGCGCTGCTGTTTAAAGTAGGTAGCGGCACGGGGATAGTCACCCAGCGCATAGCAGGCACTGCCAAGCCCCCCTAATGCATTGCTTTCTCCCTGACGGTGCCCGATTGTTTGAGCTAGCTGCAAGTGCTGTTGATGATACTCTTTGGCTTGCAGGTACTGTCCCAGAGAATGATGACAGCTCCCCAAATTACCGAGGGCGGAGCCTTCTAGCTCGACATCGTTCTCCGCGCGGGCAATGGCTAAGTGCTGGGTGTGATAGGCGATCGCCTGCTGATAGTTGCCTTGTGACTCATAGATGTTGGCGAGGCTGCCCAGGGCGATCCCTTCACCCGTGCGGATACCGGCTTCTCTGGCAATGGATAACCATTGTTCCTGATGGTGAATGGCTTGGTCGTAATCGCCCAGGGCATAGTACACCTCGCCTAAGGTACTGAGAACCATCCCTTGAGCCACAGGGCCATCAACCGCTTGCATGATGTTCAGGCTGCGCTGCAAATAGGTCATTGCCTGGGGATAATTGCCTTGGGCATGGTGACTTTCTCCCAAAAACTGGAGGATCATGCTATTCCATTGGGGTCTGACATGGTCAACGAGGGCCTCGTAGAGGCGAATCCGCTCTTGGGAATATCCCCAAAGCTTCAGCTCGTAGTGCAAGTGGGTGTTGGTCGGGGTATTCAATTTGGTCGAAATCAAGCTCAGGGCTCGTTCCCATTCACCCATTTCGCAGAGCAGATAGAATGCCTCGATGTAGCCTTTGACCTGCTCCAAGTTGCTGGCTTCTGAGGGGGGCCGATATTTGGTTAGCCAGTTGATAAGGGCTTGGCAGCGCGTGCGGCGCGTGTGTGGCTGCACAAAGCGAATTCGGGCCGAGTCTATCCCCAGTTGGTGCAATTTAGGAAGCGGCGGCGGCGTTATTGTCATGCTCTCTTGGTGCTCCTTTGACCCATGCTCTAGAACGCTTCGCAGCCTTCTCTGAAGATTTTATGCTGAGGGGAAAACCTGAGCAGGGAACTTAAGCACAAGCATCCCTATGCAATACAGGCTCAATACTAATATCTGTATTTACCGAATGAAACATCAGCCTTCTGCTGTAACCAAGCAGATCTAAGGGATTAGCCTTATCTAAAGGGCGGAAGCGATATCTTATAGTCAGACGCTAACCTTCAGCTGGTGTCCAAATCCATGACTGTAACTCCCC
Source organism: Leptolyngbyaceae cyanobacterium (assembly GCA_050330865.1). Lineage (GTDB taxonomy): Bacteria > Cyanobacteriota > Cyanobacteriia > Phormidesmidales > Phormidesmidaceae > SIO1E4. Next base: position 1,994 of record JBHJHM010000059.1, on the reverse strand, counting down.
TCCCACCGAGCACACTACGCCTCCTCTCCATCCATGATTATCACCAGATGGCAGCGGTTGGCATTTTGGCGGCGGATGAACAGGTCGAGCTGATTGCCGGACAGATTGTTCAGAAAATGCCCAAAGGTCCCGCCCATAGCGCGCTCTGTAAGCGTATAGAAAAACTGCTGGAGCGCCGACTAGGGGATCAAGTTTTGGTACGGTTGCAAGATCCCATCCAGCTCGATACCTACTCCGAGCCAGAACCTGACATTGTCGTTGTTCATCCGAGCGAAAACTTCTACGCTGATCGTCATCCGATTCCTGACGATGTTTATCTCATCATCGAGATTTCCGATACCACTGTTGAACGTGACATCGGCAGTAAAGCGGACCTCTATGCAACAGCTGGCATTCCAGACTACTGGGTCATTAATATTGCGAAGCAACAACTTCACGTCTTTCGCGAGCCGAGTGCTGATGGCTACCAGCGGCAACTTATTCTCAAGGGGCAGCAGTCCATTGCGCTTCTGGCCTTGCCTAATTACACAGTGACTGTCCAGGAATGTTTCGGCAATTGACATGGGAAGGGCAGAAATCAGAAGGCAGAAGTGCAAACGCGAAAATACCGATTCTATGCGTCCTGACTAGCAAAGTGGGTAAACGCTCAAACCTTCGCCCATCATCCCTTTCATCCTTCATCCTTCGTTTGACGTTTCCGTTCCCTTTCGGGGTGATGAGTATCTGAACTCAGTGATCCACAGGCATTCTTAATGCATCATATGTTTCCGTCCCCTTTCGGGGTGATGAGTATCTGAACTGTGAACCTTGAGGAACCAACCCCACAGGATGACCAGTTTCCGTCCCCTTTCGGGGTGATGAGTATCTGAACCCCTGGCAAATGGTTTTACTCAAACCAGATTGACCAGTTTCCGTCCCCTTTCGGGGTGATGAGTATCTGAACCACGACGACTGATGGCATTCTGACAAGACTTTCGAGTTTCCGTCCCCTTTCGGGGTGATGAGTATCTGAACTGGTGAATGTGATTGCTTCTGGGATGAAACTTACGGTTTCCGTCCCCTTTCGGGGTGATGAGTATCTGAACGATTATACCATAAAAAACCGTGCTCTAAGCGGTGCGTTTCCGTCCCCTTTCGGGGTGATGAGTATCTGAACGTTGATGCTGTAAATTTAGGTGAGAACGCTGAGGTGTTTCCGTCCCCTTTCGGGGTGATGAGTATCTGAACTTGTTTATTGTTCATGCGTTTCCTGTCAGGGGAACTGTTTCCGTCCCCTTTCGGGGTGATGAGTATCTGAACCCAACATGGCTGGTGTTTCAATGGATTATGCGAACGTTTCCGTCCCCTTTCGGGGTGATGAGTATCTGAACAGTCGGTTCTACGCCTGATGATAGTTTGCTGTTAGCGTTTCCGTCCCCTTTCGGGGTGATGAGTATCTGAACCGGAGGCACCGTCTCCGACAGCCTCTAAGGGCGAAGTTTCCGTCCCCTTTCGGGGTGATGAGTATCTGAACGTGTGCATTATACCCTAATCGCACGATACGAGATTGGGTTTCCGTCCCCTTTCGGGGTGATGAGTATCTGAACTTCTTTTGCTTATCGAGTTTATCTCCAGCACGAAAGTTTCCGTCCCCTTTCGGGGTGATGAGTATCTGAACAGTTTAATGGCAAAGAGGTAGATGTGAAATTGAGAGGGTTTCCGTCCCCTTTCGGGGTGATGAGTATCTGAACAAGGCGTCGAAATTACCGCCGGTGATGTTGGCGACTGGTTTCCGTCCCCTTTCGGGGTGATGAGTATCTGAACCCATCATGGTCACTGTCACTGTACGGACACTCATGGTTTCCGTCCCCTTTCGGGGTGATGAGTATCTGAACCTGGCGGCACGGCTCCTCTGGCTGTTCAAACGTTCATGTTTCCGTCCCCTTTCGGGGTGATGAGTATCTGAACCCGTTACAAAGACAGGTTGTAAGCTTGGGGGCCCAACGTTTCCGTCC
>JBHJHM010000058.1:0-2542 GCA_050330865.1 Leptolyngbyaceae cyanobacterium | reverse complement strand
ATTCTGGATATGAATCGGCTCAAGCGCTAGACTCTGCACAGCCCCCTCAATCCCCCAATATTGGGGGACTTCAAGCACTTAATCCCCCCCAATATTGGGGGGCAAGGGGGGCGAAATCATACCGCTATTAAGCAACGCCGTAAATATCCAAAATTCGGCGAATTGATTCCTGAGATTTAGCAAAGCCGACCTCTACACGCTTCCTTACGATCAGCAGTGTGCGTATCGGAGAAGATATGGAGCAACCAGCTTTAGGCCAGCGGCGGCCAACCCTTATCGGGTTTACAGCAATTCTCATGTGGGCCACCTTGGCGCTGTTGACCGAACTGAGTGGCACCGTTCCTCTTTTCCAATTAACCGCAATGTCTTTCACGATCGCGTTTTTGATTGGTGTAGCCGTGTGGCTAATTGAGGGAGGGAATCCTCTCGATCATCTCAAGCTGCCCAAAGTGGTTTGGGGTTTAGGCATTGTCGGGCTATTTGGCTACCATTTCTTCTACTTTATTGCCCTCCGCAATGCGCCCGCTATCGAGGCGAGTCTGATTGCCTATTTGTGGCCGTTGCTAATTGTATTTTTCTCAGCTTTGTTACCGGGTGAGCGGCTGCGTTGGTTTCATGGAGCGGGAGCGATCGCTGGTTTTGGGGGCGCTGGCCTTCTAATCACGAAAGGGCAAGGACTTACCTTTGAGGTCCGTTACATCACGGGCTATGCAGCGGCGCTTGTTTGTGCTCTAACTTGGTCCAGCTATTCACTGCTCTCCCGTCGCTTCGGTGCCATCCCCACAAACGCCATTGGCGGATTCTGCGGTGCAACCGCGATGCTTGCCTGGTGCTGTCATCTGTTATTTGAAGCAACGGTGCTGCCCATAGGGTGGGAGTGGGTCGCCATTTTAGGTTTAGGATTAGGTCCTGTCGGGTTAGCTTTCTTCACCTGGGACTATGGGGTCAAACATGGCAATATCAAAGTATTGGGCGCGCTTTCTTACATGGCTCCCCTTCTATCTACCGTCCTCCTAATTGCTTGTGGGCTAGAAGAGGCGACCTGGTCGGTTGGATTAGCCTGTGCGCTGATTGTAGGAGGAGCGCTACTGGCCGTGAAGGATTTCTTGCAACATGATTAAGCTCTATTAGCGATGGTCGAGTACGCAAATTCAGAGACGATAGCCTAAATGGATGGTGTCTTACCCGCTTATATGGCACGGGTGCGATCAGCATAACAGCCTAAGAATAGACTGCTATTGGCATCATCGAAACCATGTACTTACCATCAACCAATGAATCAAGCCCACTCATAACAGTTCCCACAAAAGTTACCTCAAAAGGCTGATTTTTAGGAGAATCATAAAGGGGCTTAAATTTGGATTTCACCTCTGTCTTAGGAATCAAAGCAGACACGATTAAGTCAGTTCCAACCTGAGCTGAGTCTGGATGTTTCAAGTATAATTCGTAATATCCGGATCGATTGCCATGAGAGCTTGCACTGAATGAAGCAGACATAATTACAAGGCGCTCGGATAGTGATCTAAAATAACCGAGAATTTCTTCCTTATCTTTTAATCCAAGGCGTCTTCGAATAGGCGTTAATTGAGCATCTTCAAAGATGTATCCTTCTTTCTGAATAGCTTTAACGTGGGCATCGAAAGCAATCAGCGCCTTCGAACTTCCATGGCTAAACTCAAGATCAAGAATAGCGGAATCCTTTCCCAAGAAATCATGTAAATGTGCAGAAACCAAGAAGCGAACCGTCGCCTCTGGATCCTTTAATTCGGCTTTCCCAAGAATATTTCTAGCCATTTTATACGTTTGATTTTCTTCCCGCTGGACAGCATTAGGGTGAGCATCATCCTCTAAAGATGCACCCATTCCAGACGAAGTAGGCGTTAGTTGAGACAGGTCCTCACCAAACTTTAAGTCATTTCGAAGGTTATGGAAGATACGAGCAACCTGCGCCTGATCGAGAAAGTGGAAGGCATGTTTTTTCTGCCCAAGAAGCTGTCTTCGCTTGTCATCAATCAGGTCTTCTGTTGCCGATAATTCATTTGACAATAATTTTCCTGGAATATCTAAATCAACTAGATATTTTTCGTAGCTCCGGAATTTCTGTGGATCAGAGCCAGGTTTTAAGATAAAAATCTCTTTTTTGTTAATATCTTTTAGATCTTTTGGCCTCACTACGAGTCTGCTCGTGTCAACTTTACCACGGTTGACATGAAGAAAAGAAAGGAAGAATGACTCAGGTATAGAGTTCTTATCAGTAATTCTTCTCAAGGTTTACCCACCCTAAATGTCTAAAACACTTTCAAGATCCATATCAAACTTATTTGGAACGTTAACACTCGAATTGGCTATGTATACTGAAATCTTAAATATATTTTCCGAATTCTTAAACATATAGACAACGATATTTTTCTTTGAAAATAAAAAATAACGTGAATAGTCTGTGATCTTCTCGATCTATCTTCTTTATAGATTTCTAGGGTGTGTTGTAAGTCGTAAAGAGAGCAAATAAGAGTCTTTTAATAGAACGTTATCGCTATACATT
>JBHJHM010000057.1:0-4643 GCA_050330865.1 Leptolyngbyaceae cyanobacterium | reverse complement strand
TTTTAAAGCCTGATTTATTTTCTAACCTAATGTTTCTATCTTGCACAACCCTTCCTCTTTAGTTCCCCGGGCTATTCGTTTTAAAAAAGCACTCCAAACCACGACTCCATCAGCCCCCCACGATCGCAGTTGAGCGGCTTGTTCTGGTTGCGAAACACCGAAACCAACCGCAATTGGCTTGTCGGTCATGGCTTTAAGTTCGGTTAACAAATCTTGGACACGATCTTGAATCGCGGCGCGCATCCCTGTCACACCTGTCACGCTGACCAGATAAATAAAGCCCTGCGACTGTTCTGCGATCGCCTGAATGCGTTCTTTAGGGCTTGTGGGCGCAACCAACAATGTGACTTCTACCCCCTGCTTTGACGCTATCGCCGTCAGGCTGCCAATTTCCTCCAAAGGTAAATCAGGCACGACCAAACCGCGCACGCCCGCTGCGGCAATGTCCTGAAAAAACGTCTCAACGCCCCGGTTCAAAATGGGATTGTAGTAAGTGAAGAGAATAATCGGCGCAGCCAAATCCGGTTCAACGGCTCTTACCACATCCAAAACGTCATCCAATGTCGTTCCTTGCCGCAGTGCCCGCGTCGCCGCTGCCTGAATGACGGGACCATCGGCTAACGGATCAGAGTATGGCACTCCTAGCTCAATCAAATCGGCCCCACAGCGATCAAGACGACGCAACGCTGCCGCTGTGGTGGCCAAATCGGGGTCACCTGCTGTCACAAAGGGTATCAACGCACAGCTTTGGCGATCGCGAAGCAACTGAAACTGCTCAGACACTGACGGCATACCCTTATCTCCTCAAACAAAACCAGCCCATTCACAATGGCCATTACAGCAATCTAGGGCAAGATGGAGCGATCGTCTATGGTTTGGGTTTGGGTTATTCGTTGATCGTTAATGGTGATTGGTGCTTGGTCAACGTCCTATCTCCCCATCTTCGCTACCCGCCGCCTCTGCGGCTCTTTCAGCTACGACCTCGGCCTGCAGCTTCGCTAATTCCTCCGGCGTCATTTCTTCCAGGCGTTTTTGCAGAACAGCGTCTTCGTAGTCTTTAAGCTGCTGATTGTAGGTCATCTGTTGGGTAAAAACTCGGGTCAAGTAGGTTGCCACCCACCCCAGCACCCCACCCACAAAGAAGACTTGACTCCATATTCCGGCTGACAGACCATCAAATCCTGCAATTCGAAGCCCAACGTAGAGCCCTCCTCCGACCAAAAAGACGCCTAGACCAATGCCGAGCACATCAATTCTTCGCATTATTCACTTACCTGTAATTTATTTCTAAGGTCGGGCTGCAACTCCAGGATAGAACACGTTTATGAGCCTAATTACATCTGAAATAGTTGATTTTTCAGGCTTAGTTGGTAAGAATTCTAAAACGCTTAGGCCCATAACAGTAAAGTGGGTCTTTAGTGCCTGCAACAGCTTTTGAAGCTTCTCTAGGCGGATTCCATTGGGTGTAGGACAGAGCACGTGCGGAAATTCACTGGGCTCAAGGACGTCTAAATCAAGATGAATATAAAGCTTACTAAAGCCGCCCTTCTGCAGACATGCGAAGAGTGGGTTATGGGCTTCATCATTAATTGCTTCCGATGTAAACAGACTGAGCTATTTTTGTTGAATGAAAGCTTTCTCGGGACAGTCAAGATCTCTAACACCAATGAAAAATACCTGGTCAGGATGAATAACTGAAAAAGCATCACGAATCATGCGCGGATCACCTTCCCCCAGCAAGACACGCAGCGGCATACCATGAAAATGACCGCTAGGTGAGGTCATCGGTGTATTCAAGTCACCGTGTGCATCCAGCCAAATAACCGCTAAATCTTTTGCATATTTCTGATTAAGAAAAGAGACTGGAGCGATTTCAACACCACAGTCGCCACCAATGGTCAGAATCTGCGCGGGGTTATGAGCTTGGATAATCCGACAGGTATCAGCAAGCTGCGAACAAATCTGGTCATAGCCCAGAATATTCTGGTGCATCTCCAGCGAATAGGTCGAAGCAACCGGAATTCGAGTCAGCGCAATTTTCCTATCCAAGGCTTCATAAAGGAGGGTTGCACCTTCATATAATCCCAGACTTCCGGCACCTTGCCACTGGGGAAAGAAGAGGTTTAGCGCTATACCAGAAAATGGTGTCATGAGGTAGCTCGGCGATCGCCCAACATTGAAAAGACAGGAACTTTTAACGGTTCCTGTCTTTTTGGATCTTTACTAGACTTATAGTCGTCGCCGGTTCCATCGAAACAAGACAACAAGCCACTTGGCTAGACTGTAAGTCCGGATAATACTGGGTATTTCAGACTAAATGGCTAAAGCTATCAATCTACTCGGCAGTTGCCAGCTCAGTACTACCGCGACGGCGACGGCTTGTCAGCGTATTGAACAGCATCTGACCAATCGCTTTCACCAGGTTACCCTCTAGTTCCTGGAACATCTTCATGTTGATACCAAAGGCATCGTTAGCTTCTTCCACAATTTGGTCAGCCATAGCTTCGCTGACATCAATCTCATCTAATGACTGACGATAGGTTGCCTTAAAAGCTTTCTCATCATCGATAGTATCGAACTCGTAAAAAGCAGTGCCTTCGCCATCAACCAAGTTCATAGCCCGCTGAGCAATGCCCTTCAGAACTTGCCCACCTGATAAATCGCCCAAATAGCGAGTGTAAGAGTGACCGACCAAAAGTTCAGGCTGGTTCTCAGAAATTTCTCGAATCCGGTCAATGTAGGCTTGCCCTGCCTTAGATGGGCTTACCTCGTCCTTCCAATTAGCTCCATAGTAATAAGCGAGATCTGCTTCTAACGTCTGCTTGCGATTCAATTCCGGGAAGTAGACCTTGGACACCACAGGATGATCCTTGTGCTGCTCCAGTTCTTCTTCCATTGCAGAGTAGACGAAGTAGAAGTTAGCTACCAGCTTACGGTAAGAGTTCTTTTCCACGACACCGCGCAGAAAACACCGGACAAAACCGACGTTTTCAGCCATGGTGTGAGCTTTCTTGGTGCCTTCACGAAGCTTAGTTGCTAAATTGCTGCTCATGCTAAAAATCCTAAATGCGTATATCCATACCCGCCTCAGCAGCCGGGCTACGAAGATAAATGAATGCCAACGTATTGCTACAGTAGAGGGTTTTGATGAGAGTTTCTATTACATTTTTTTACGCCCGGATGCATCGGTGCCAGAACATCAGTGGTCACCGCTTAAGGTTTTGGCTGCCCCCAAACCTAATGACTACTAACCTATTCTCAGTTTCGACATCCGTGCTTCAATCCTCTTCCGAGGCGTTGTCTGATCCGTCAAACAAAGCATCGAGTCGTTCACGAGCATCTTCAATCGAGATGGAGCGCATAACGAGAAGCGGTTCGTCAACGATGCGCCCGGTATCGTCTAGCATTTCAGGATGAGGTGTAGTCTGCCGTTTGCCGCCGGATGCATTGCTATCGGCAAACGACTTTTGGCTAGGGCGACGAGCATCCACTCCCAGCACCATGAGATTGCGAATCAAGTTGCTAACGGCAAGAACCGTCAGAGCGGTAAAAGCAATGATGTAAAGAGCATGCAGCATAATTTCTAGAAACCCGATCCTCTCTGCGCTAATGTAATCGACGGAATAGTTGGTGCGATCTCTCAGTGACGTCTTCTTTATCAGGCGTTGCCTTTTACCAACATAGTATCCAAATCAACCCAATGGTTGAGCGTCTTAGTGACAAGATGGGTTGTCGCTGCCACTCGTTGAAGTCTCCCCAACAGTCAGTTTCATTGATATCAGGAAGTTTGACCTGCCTGACGAATCTGTTTAGATGCTTGCCAGCACTGCAGAACCAGCTGATGCCAGTTCATCACGATGGAAGTTTCGACGCCAGCCTGTCCATCGGTGGTCAATAGTAAGGTTCGGGCTGTGGCAACTTCTCGCTGGGCAACTTCAATCTGTCCAATCAAAGACTGGCGTTGCTTCGCTTCCAGGCAGTCGGCTTGAGGCGAAGTCAAAAGGGTTTTTGACTCACTGAACCAATATTGAAAGTCATTCAACAGGGGCTCAAGTACGGACTGTACCAGGGGAGTATCTGGTTGGCGAGGGGATTCCGGAGAATACATATAGAATTCTTGAGGGTTGGGTTTTACATCTGATACGTTTTCAGCTTAACAATTTTTTACGAAGAGGGTGGTTGCTTTTGTTCATGAAGCGATCGCCACCCAGCAGTCCAAAGAGTTCGATTTTTGAGTCCTTTGGCGTTAATCCAAAATCGGACTTCGGGGTCACAGGCAGCTACCAGTTCCGCAAAGACGAGTTCGCCCTGATTTTTGCGGTTCACCACCTGGAAATGTCGCCATCCCAGGGTCTCTTGTCGGGCAGTCCATTTTGACCCCACTAAGTGAGGGAATTTTTGCTTCTTGGGCATCCGTGCGATCGTCCTATGCTCTCTTTATCATTGCGGCTACCGGGGTGAACGCATTGAAAGCCATAGAGGCAAGGCGTTAGCTGCAAACCTTAGGGAAGCGCTCGAAAATAAGATACCAGAAGTCTTATTGAAAAACGGTGAGTTAAGCTAGCAAACTAGTCCTATCGGGTGACTCGGTATCATGCTCGAAGCAGCGATTAAAGCAACGATTCAAGACGCCGCTCAAAAGT
>JBHJHM010000056.1:0-39670 GCA_050330865.1 Leptolyngbyaceae cyanobacterium | reverse complement strand
TAATTCCTGCCACAGTTGAGCAATGAGGGCATCCTTTTCCTCATCACTGAGTCCGTCGAGTGGGGGCAGGTCTTTCATGGCCAAAGTTTACCACCCGTACCAGTAAAACTTTGCAAGTCAACCCAGTTGAGCAATTACCATTGTAGTCATGGCTGTCAATTTTATAGCGCATCTTGACTTCCTTTACTTCGGCATTGTGCTGCCGTTTGCGCGCCTCTCGAGCCCGCTTCTCCTGTTCGAACTTAAACTTGCCATAATCTGTAATGCGACAAACGGGTGGATTTGCCTTGTCGCTCACTAAAACCAGATCTAACTCCTTTTCGTTGGCAAGTTTCATCGCTTCCCGAGGGGGCATGATGCCTAACTGAGAACCATCGCTGTCAATCAGGCGGACCTCTGGGAAACGGATGTTTTCATTAATCGGCGGAACATTACGAGGGTTGCGGCTTCGCATGTGCAGAGTCAAAGAAAACAGATGAAATGAACAATATAGTTAGCTCAAAGCGTCCATTGCTTTGGTATTCAACCCAAACAGGGCTGCAAACTCTAGACAGGCTCCCCCAGCACATTGACTCGGCTTGCCTTAACCCAAATATTAGGAGCGAACGCTCAATGGAGCCATCCAATTATTACGAAAACAAACAGAATATTTACAGACTATAACGTCTTGATCTTTGTCCCTAACGAAGACTAAACCCGGAGTCCCCTTGTCTCGTTACTCTCGCAGTCCATTTGTGTTGATCCCTTACGCTCAAGAGACCACTCCTTCCATATTCTGAGCTAACAAGCGCTGATAGGCCTCTTGTCCAGGCTGAAAGTGAGGCTGGATTTGGGTGACACGTTGGTAGGCGACGATCGCTTCCGAATAGTCCTCTAGCTTCTCTAACATACGGGCTCGCTGATACCAAGCCCAATGGTTCAGAGGCTGTAGGTGTGTGACGTTGTTGTAAGCTTTGGCTGCTCGCTCAGGAAAATTGAGATCTTCCAAAACGCTACCCAGTCGGAACCAGGCTGTAGGGTCGTTGGCCTGCAGGCGCACCACGTTGTTATACGCGATCGCTGCCTTGGCCAGCTGTTTTTGATGTTCCAGCGCCATCCCTCGCAAGAACCAGGCTGTAGTATCGTCCGGATGCTCCGCTAGCGTGCGGTCACAAGCCGCGATTGCATCGTCATAGTGCTGCAGACGATAGAGGTCATCTACCCGTTTCAAAGCAATAAGCAGGCGTTTTCGCTTTTCTTGAGCCAATTGAAATCCCGGCCTGAGCTGTACAGCACGTTCATAGGCCGCAAGGGCTTCATCGACTTGATTAAGATGCTCTAGTAATTGTCCTCGATCAGCCCACACCCAGTAGTTTTCAGGCTGTAGGTGCAGGACCTTATCATAGGCAGTGAGAGCCTCATCGTAGCGCTTAAGCTGTTCTAGAGCTTTACCGAGCTTAAGCCAAGCCAGATAGTCTTCTGGCTGTTGTTGGGTAATGATTGTATAGGCGCTGATAGCGTTTTCGTATTGCTCCAGATTCTCCCAGGCAAGGCCGAGCTTGATCCAACTATTGGTCGCTTGAGGCTGTGCCTGAGTCACCTTTTCATAGCAGCGAACCGCTTCTTCAAATCGATTACCCTCAAAGAGTTCATCAGCGCGCTCCAACCACGCTGCATGGGCGATCAACGTCTGAGCAACTATCGGGACGTTTGAGGATGGGGGAGACGTAGCGTATAGCTGAGGCGTGATCACCGCATTCAGGGCCTGTAAAGCTTCTTGGGCCGAAACATAGCGCTGTCGATAGTCATAGCGCACCATGGTGTCCAATATGTCGGCCAAAGTACTGTCAATGTGGACTAGGTCACGCCACACTAATTCACTCGTACGAGGATCTTTGGGGAGCCGCCTGGCATCAAGTCCGGTAAGAGCCTGCAATGCCAGAACACCGACAGCGTAGATATCACTACTGAGGCAAGGTTGGCCGGCTAACTGTTCACTAGGCATATAGCCCAGGGAACCAATGGCAACCGTGATACTCACCCGTCCCTCATGCTCAACAGGTTGACTGCTGACTTGTTTGACTGAGCCAAAGTCAATTAATACGATTTTGTCGTCGCGATCGCGTCGGATAAGGTTAGACGGCTTAATATCACGATGAATAACCTGATGATCGTGAACAGCACACAGGGTCTGCAGAATGTCTTGCAGCATTGCAACGACATGCCGCTCAGACAGTTTATTTTCTGGATATATTTCCTCCGACAATAGCGACCCGGCAATATATTCTTGAACCAGATAAAACTGCGCATCTTCCTCAAAGTGAGCCAGCAGTCGGGGAATCTGGTCATGATTACCGAGTTCGTAGAGAGCTTCTGCTTCCGCGTGAAACAGACGTCGAGCCGCATCTAGCGAAATCCCGTCGCACACACGTGGCTGCAGGCGCTTAACAACGCAAGTTGGTTCACCAGGTAAGTGTTGGTCCTGGGCCAGAAATGTTTGCCCAAAACCCCCTCCTCCAAGATGTCGCAGGATATAGTACCGGCCACCCAAAATTTGCATGGACATTAGGTTGCACTAAGGAATGGGATGAGTTGCCAAACTCCTCACGTTTGCACTCAACGTGTTGCAGGGTCATTGGGGGCAGGTTTTTCAGGGGTTCCGCGCGTCAAAGAGAGCTCTTGAACCTGGATGTAACTCCTGTTGGACTCCATTGTGTCTGGCGAGTCCAGGTCTCACACGCAATCAGCCATACCTTCACTGAAATTTAATTCAACGCTCAACAAGCAATATCCCAATACTTCGGATAGCTTCCGTAAGAATCAGGAATCTGTCGCCGCACAGCTATAAAGCCTGGATAAAGAAACCTCATTCTTTATCCAGACACTCAATCTCGCTAAGCATCAAGAACTCTGTGGCTTACTGATATAAAGGAATGATGACTTGAAACTCAGTGCCCTGTGAAAGGTCAGACGTGAAGGTCAGACGTCCTCCATGCTTTTCAGTCACAATCTGATGGCTAATAGCAAGCCCTAAACCGGTTCCTTTACCGATGGGTTTAGTTGTGAAAAAGGGATCAAATAATCTACTAGAGGAGCCTTCAGTGATGCCAGGCCCGTTATCACGAACACGAATAATGGCTTGACGATCGCGAGCCTCAGTACAGATCGTGATAGCCGGACGACTATTTGCTTTCTCATTCCTTGCCATCTGCTGTTCTAGTGCATCAACAGCGTTGCTGATTAAATTCATAAAGACTTGATTGAGCTGGCTGGGATAACACTCAATCTTCGGTAAATCACCATATTCCTTGAAGATCTGAATAGCGGAGCGATCAGATTTTGCTTTCAGCCGATGCTGTAGGATGAGTAATGTACTGTCAATTCCTTCGTGAATATTAACCGCTTTTCTTTCAGCTTCATCTAAGCGTGAAAATGTTCGCAATGACGTTACAATTTGCTGAATCCGCTGACTACCGACTTGGAAAGATTTCACAACCTTTTCGATATCTTCTATTACATAGTCGAGATCAATTTCAGCAATATACTTAGCGATCGCTGGCATAGGGTGAGGATAGGACTGCTGGTATAAACTCAGCAGTCCTATCAAATCACCAACGTAACCTTTGAGATAAGAAATATTTCCGTGGATAAAGTTGACAGGATTATTAATTTCATGGGCAACGCCTGCAACCATTTGACCCAAACTTGACATCTTTTCAGTCTGTATAAGCTGTGTCTGAGTTTTCCGAAGATTATGAATAGCTTCTTCTAGCTGCTGGGCTTTTTCTTGGGCTGTAGCTGCACTTTGTTTTGCCTGTGCGTAAAGCTTTGCCTGCTGAATAGCTACCCCTACTTGCCCTGCAATAGCTAGCAGCAATTCGACTTCAGTCTCTTTCCATTCACGCGAACTAGAACATTGATGGGCAATTAGCAAGCCCCAAAGTTTTTCTTTAACCTGAATGGGAACAATCAAATTAGCCCGTACCCTTAATTCTCTCAAATAATCTTTATGACAAGCATCTAGCTCTGCAATTTCAATATCATTAATAGTTCTTACTCGCCCCTGGCAGTACAGTTCAGCATATTGCTGTGGAAAGCAGTTATCTGTACCCATTGCTCCTAATACTGATTGCCAAGGATCAAGCACAGACTCTACAACAACATGTCCCTGCCAGTCTTCCTCAAATTGATAAATCATCATTCGATCAACATTAAGGAGTTGGCGTACTTCATCAACAGTTGTTTGCTGAATATGCTCTAACTTGAGGGATTGACGAATTTGAGTCGAAATGCAATTCAGCAACTCTTTCTGCTGTGCCAATTGTCGAAAAGTTTCCTCAGACTTTTTCAGTAAATCTTCTGTGATTTTGCGCTCAGTAATGTCTTCAATAGTGCCAAGCAGCCCAATGACATTACCTTCAATATCGTGCAAGGGCAGCTTGCTAGTTTCGCGCCAACTCAGCTGTCCATCAGCCTGAAGTTGAGATTGTTTAATACGCAGCATAGGCGTATCTGTTTCCATTACCCGGCGATCGCATTCGAGATACCAATCTTTCTGCTCTTGCGTCCAAGGGAGATCTTCATCGGTGATGCCTACTACTTTACTTGGCGTATCAATACCTGCCATCTCCGCCCAGCGATTATTACATCCCAAGTACACAGAATTGCGATCTTTCCAAAAAATATACTGTGGAATATTGTCAAGCACTAGCTGCATGAATTCTGCAGTTTGCTGAATTGGATCGACCTTGAAGTCACTCTCGATAGAAAAAACTTGTGGAGTATTAGATTGCTCTGTAGATGTTTGCAGTTGCGTAGCACTTGGCAAATTTGCCAGCGATGCGGTTTCCAATCCAGGCATCTCGACCCCAATCAGAGCATCTGGATGGGCCATGAGTTGACTAGCATCTGGCATTCCTGCTACTTTTGAACGTTCGTCAATCCGGTTTGCAGTTTCTCGGCTAATACTTAAAACTTGATAAACCTTGCCCTGGCTGTCGATAAGCGGAGTGTAAGTGGTTTCACATAGTTTTACCCCTGTCTTGGCTGGCAAAATGTGAATGCGTCGCTCAGATTTTCCTTGCTGCAAGACCGTCATGACAGCATCATCGACCTGGCATAAGTATTTCCGCCAAGTCTTCGCTTGCTGAACCTGCTGGACAAAGCCCGCTAAATCAGCATTGGTATGACCGAGTAAACTTGTCTCTGGGCACCGAAGTGCTTCAATTAGAGCGGGACTTACGGCACAATAGCGGCGATCAGAACCGTAACAAGCCATCATCTCTAACGATTGTTCGACCAATTGCCGCAACTCGTTGGAGATAATTGAAGCAGGCGATACATTATCGACATTCATGGAATTTTCTGAAGTTTGTTTGAATTAACAAGTCTCTGCAGGGCTTCCTAAAGATTGAACTACAAGTAGCGATTGTGACTTTCAGAATAGGCCAACCCCATAAAAGTCTACAGAACTCGAAAAATCCAAATTCTTCTCATTATTTGTCTCATAGTCTGTCACACTTAGATTACCCAATCTGTGACTTTGATTCACAGAAGAGGGTCCTAGAAAGAGCTATTTACCAAATTTTATAGATAGAGTATACAGAGTGTCACCCTTCAGGGAATTAGGCACTTCTACTGATAAATGTAGAATTGACACATATCGAGTTTAGTCACTCTCTATTTGAGAGAGCCTCCTGAATTTCAGTTATTTAAGAGAGACTATTTATTGGCGGCTTAGAAAATCAGGTGTCGTAATAATTTTTTTGATTCTCATGTGATGTGAAGAGTACCTCAATCCAACCCTCTACTCCAGTATTTTTACTTAATATCAAGCATGATTCTATTTGTAGGAACTCTTTAGGACGACCTTTTTTACCCATCTATGGCAAACGCATGGTTAATCTTTGTGGCTTACCTGATAGGATTCTTGCAAGCACCTAATTAGATGTTCCCGCGTGGTGGTGGGGGCATAGAGAGCAGGGTGTTGGGATGACTGACATGGTTGCAAGCAGACTACTTTCGCATCAATGTTGGGCCGATAGAAAAAGGTCATAGAGTAGCGAGAGCGAGCTGCTGCTGGCTGAGGAGGGACCACGACCCGATGCTTAGTTGATTGAAACAAGTTATTGGTCCAGCGTTCCATCAAATCACCGGTATTAACCACAACAGTATTAGAAATGTAAGGTGCCGGGACCCAAGAACCGTTATGCCAAATTTCTAGTCCACCCACATCATCTTGGAACAACAGCGTAATCGTCCCATAGTCTGAGTGTGCTCCAGCTCGAATTGTGCCTGATTCGGTGTCTTTCTCTACCGGAGGATAATGCAGTAAACGGACTGTGCTGTAGTGGCGATCGTGCTGGGCATCAAAATAAGCTTCGGGTAAACCGAAAGCCAAGGCAAATGCTTGCATGATTTGACTGCATACTTCGCTGCCCGCATGGTAAAAGGCCAGTAGAGCTTGATTGAGCTCAGTTTGCTCCGGTAACCATTTCTCATTGGCTCCTGGTTGTAGGAGGCCAATATTGTAGGCTTCCATTAGGTCGGCAGCGCCAGTTGGATCCAGGTGCTGGGTTTGCATCGGAATGTAGCCACAGTTACACTCTGGCGTTGTCCAAGGAATTTGTTTTTTGATTTCCAGGGGAAGATTGAAAAATGCTTTAGCGTTTCCAAAGAGACACTCCACTAGCTCTGGCGAGACACCGTGATGCTTTAGATAGAGAAACCCTACCTCTTGACAGGCCTGCCGTATTTGCTGAGCGATCGCGTGCCTAGCTGACGTATCTCCCGTTCGAAACTCAGCAAAGTCTACCAGGGGGATCGGCAAATCAGCGGCGATGGGTTGCACAACTTGGCTAGAAGATAATGCAGTGCTATCAGACATCAAGTTCATCCTCCCTGCTGACTTTCAATAGCTAATAGGGCTAACAACGAGGTAAGACCTATACTGATTCCTAGCTCAACTTATCCCCTGACTTCCGTCAAGCCCAATACAGGGGATTAGACATAGGCGGTGCTACGGTTCACGAAATAACGCAGTCAAGCAAACTTAAGCAGTTTAGTCTTGCCTGGGTTTAATAAGCAACTGTGTTTTAGACGAATGAGGGTTACTATGGCATCTAGCAAACAGCGGTGGATTGGCGTCCGGCGACGTGATTTATTGAGAGGCGCAGCTGGTTTTGGAGCAGTAATATTAGCCTCGGGCCTCAAGGGGTGTACAGCGCCTGAATCAGCGCCTGAATCAGCGTCTGAAGATACTGTCTCAGCCTCAGATGAAGCCAGTGAATCAGCCTCTAGTGAATTGACATCTGGCGACCCCGTCAAAATTGGCTTGGTGGCTGCTATTACCGGCGGCTCGGCTCTCTCAGGTGAAGCCATTACTCGGGGACTTACCATTGCTATTGATGAGGTCAACAAAAATGGCGGCGTTCTGGGCGGTCGCCCCTTGGAACTGGTCATTCGCGATGACGAATCAACACCCGCTAGAGGTGTCGCAGCAGCTCGAGAGCTGATTGAGCAAGAAAATGTGGCGATCGTCTTTGGGGGAATTGACTCGCCTGTATCACTCGCGATGTTGCCAGTTTTTCATGAGCTACAGGTACCTTATATGGGTGTCTGGGCAGCAGCTACACCGATTACCCGCAATGATAACGACCCTAATTTTGCATTTCGCGTATCGGCAAACGACAACATTGTGGATCGCTTCCTGATGAAGCATATCAGCGAAACCTACGATACGAAGAATGTTGGACTGGTGCTCATTAATAACCCCTGGGGTGAGTCAAACGAGAAGGGCTTCAATCAATGGGCACCGGAATATAGCCTAGAGATTGTTGGCACCGAGAAATTCAATGATGGTGATACCGACCTGTCAGCCCAGCTGACCCGCCTCAAAGATGCTGACGCTGGGGCCCTGTTGCTAGTGGCAAATGCAGCTCCGGGTGCCCAGATGATGAAGTCTTTGGCCCGTTTAGATTGGGATGTGCCGGTTGTTTCTCATTGGGGTATCTCGGGAGGACGTTTTTCAGAGTTGGCGGGTGCTGATGCGGACAAGGTAGTCTTTGTGCAAACCTACAGCTTTTATGGAGAGCAAGGTCCTGTTGGTCAAAGAGTGCTGGCCGCCTTGGACGAAAAATACGGTCTCAGTAGTCCTAGCGAAATTTTGGCCCCTGTGGGCACCGCTAATGCCTACGATGCCTTGCACCTGACGGCCCTGGCACTAGACGTGGCAAGTGTGACAGATGGACCTCAGCTACGGGAAGCTTTTTATGGCTTGCCCACCTATGAGGGGCTAATCAAGACCTATAACAAACCCTTTACGCCTGACAACCACGATGCCCTCAATGAAAATGACTACATTTTAGTGCGGTGGGAAGGGGAAGAGATTGTTCCCGTTAAAGCCTAGAGGTCTCTTTTAGACTATGTGGCCTCAACTGATTCTTTCTGGAATTGCTATTGGCAGCATGTACGGCCTGGTTGCTTTGGGCTTCCAAATCACCTATTCCGTATCCAACACGATGAACTTCTTTCAAGGCGTCTCGGTCATGTTGGGAGCAGTGTTGTGCTATCTGTTTAACATCACTTGGGGATGGCCAGGGGCGATCGCCGTCTTCCTGACACTTGTCCTCTCTAGTGTGTTTGGGTTGGTGGTCGAGCGCTTTGCGGTTCGTCCTTTTGCCCAAAATGGGTCGAACTCTTGGTTGTTAACTACCATCGCGCTCGGGATTATCGTCGAGAATTTAGTGATGGTGACATTTGGCAAGGAGGTCCGAGCCTATCCTTCCCCTCTAGCCGAAACACCTATACGGATTTTGGGATTTGGCATTTTTCCCATCGAACTGCTAATTCCAGTAGCGGGGTTGGCGATCGCCTTTGCCATCCGTCTGGTCTGGACGCGGACGCTTTTCGGTAAAGCAATGCAGGCCGTTTGTGAAAATCATGACACTGCCCGCACGATGGGGATTCCGGTAGAGCAGGTCATCGCGCTCTCTTATGCCATTTCAACATTGCTAGCAGGCATCAGCGGCATGTTAATTGCTCCGGTTGCCAATGTATCCGCCACGATGGGAACATTGCTGGGGCTCAAAGCCTTTGCTGCCGCGATTATTGGCGGCTTAGGGAATCCCTGGGGAGTTGTTGTGGCTGGCATTGTTTACGGCATCGTAGAATCCCTAGCAGCCGGAATATTTGGCGGCAGCTACCGGGAAATCTTGGGCTTTGCAGTCGTAATCATTGTCTTGGCACTACGACCTAACGGCTTATTTGGTCGTGCTCAAGTGAAGAAGGTTTAGGGATGAAGATTCGTATCGCCATTGGATTTGCCGTTTTTATCGGGGCGATCGCGGCCACGTTAATAGCCCCTAATACCTACTATCTCTTCATCTTGGGGATGATTGGCGTAACGACCGTGGTATCGGTCGGGCTGAATGTTCTAGCCGGATTATCAGGACAGATCTCGATCGGGCACGCTGGCTTTTTTGCCGTTGGAGCATACACGGGCAGCCTGCTGATGGTGAAAGCCCAATGGCATTTTGGACTGGCACTGGGCATGGCAGCTGTGGTTGCTGCGGGTACTGGTATAGCTTTAGCAGCTCCGGCACTCCGGGTGAGTGGACCATATCTAGCAATGGTGACGATTGCTTTTGGCATCATTGTCGAGCGCATCCTGATCGAATGGGTAGGGCTTACAGGTGGGTTCGGGGGACTCACGGATATTCCTAAACCAGGACTTCTGGGCTTACAAACCGATCTCCGCGGCACAGTGCTGTTGGTGATGGTACTCGCTTTTCTGGCCGTGCTTGCTTTTGCCGCACTCAAGCGCCACGCCTGGGGGCGAGCGTTTCAGGCTGTACGCGATGACGAAATTGCGGCGGCGGCAGTGGGATTGAATTCTCTCTATGTCAGGGTAATGGCCTTTGGCGTATCAGCAGCCCTGACAGGCATTGCGGGTGTATTTTTTGCTGCCATCGTCAACTTTGTGAGTCCTGATAGTTTTACCTTCCAGCGCTCCATTTTGTTTTTATTAGCCGTGATTCTAGGAGGGTTTGGTCGCGCCGAAGGTGCAGTCGTGGGCGCTATTTTTTTAGTGATTCTGCCAGAATTCCTTCACGATTTTGTCGACTATCAACTCATCGTTTTTGGGGCGCTGCTGCTGCTGACTCTGCGACTCGCTCCGGAAGGGGTTGTGAGCCTATTTCAGCGGTGGTTGGATCGGCCTGCTCCGGTCTATCCATTACCCAATCCCCCTGAGTTACCAGCCCTTATTATCCAGCATCAAACCCAGACCCCTCTGCAGGTGAATAGCGTCAGTATTCACTTCGGTGGCATTCGGGCCGTTGATCAGGTAAGTCTGATAGCTGAGCCAGGAACTGTGACTGCCGTTATCGGCCCGAATGGGGCTGGCAAAACTACTTTGCTCAATCTGATTAGCGGTTTCTATCGCTCCCAGTCGGGTTCCATTCAGCTGGGGCAGACAACTCTAACGCAGCTCAATAGTCGCCAAATCGCCACGCTGGGAATTAGTCGCACCTTTCAGGCAACGCGCCTGTTCAATTCCTTATCAGTATTGGACAATTTACGCGTAGCGGCTGTAGGTGCCCGGTTGGGACCGGTGTTAACCGCTCTGCTGGGATGGGGAAGCGGCCATCAACCAGAGCGATCGCTCTTGGAAGTTCTTTCCTTTGTCGGATATCGTGGCGATGTGTATCAGAGTGCAGCTACGCTGTCTTTTGGCGATCGTCGTCTGATCGAAATGGCCCGCGCGCTAGTCACGCGTCCCCAAGTGTTGCTATTGGATGAACCGGCGGCAGGCCTGAGTAAAGAAGATAAGTTAGCGCTAGCCAGCCTAATTCGCCGCATTGCCAGTAGCGGACTGAAAGTCATCCTGATTGAACACGACATGGAATTGGTGATGGGCATTTCGGATACAGTGCTCGTCATGGAGAGCGGAGCCACCATTTGCTCAGGTTCTCCTAGCTACGTCCAACAAGATCCCAAGGTTCTGGCAGCTTATCTGGGGATAGAGGCCCCCACCTCTCACCCAATCCGCGATCGCTCTATAGCCAAATCGCCCTTACTAGCGGTGCAGGATTTGGTTGCCGGGTACGGTAGCCTGCAGGTTCTCAAAGGTCTCTCCTTAGAGATAAATCCAGGTGAATTAGTTGCAGTTGTGGGCGCTAATGGAGCTGGCAAAAGTACCTTACTGAAGAGCCTGATCAACCTTTTACCGCCGTGGTCAGGACAGGTCCAATTCGGAGGACGCTCCTTATCTAGAGTCCCTGCTCACAGGATGCCTCATACTGGTATTGTGCTGGTCCCTGAAGGGCGGCAGGTATTCCGAGAACTAGACGTAATCGATAACTTGCGACTGGGTGCCTTTCATCGCCGCGACCACGATATTGATCACGATATTGAACGGATGCTGACTCGGTTTCCGCGGCTGCGAGAGCGACAAGAACAACCAGCAGGATTACTTTCTGGTGGCGAACAGCAAATGCTAGCGATCGCTCGTGGATTAATGGCCCGCCCTCAACTATTGCTGCTCGATGAGCCATCTTTGGGCTTGGCGCCACAGTTGGTTACAGGGCTTTACACAACCCTGGCAGACCTGCGCGATGAAGGTATGACTATTCTGCTAGTCGATCAAATGGCTGGATTAGCCTTGTCCATTGCCGATCGGGCCTATTTATTGGAAACAGGTCAAATTGTACGGTCGGGTGCTGCTGCTGCTTTGCGAGACGATCCAGCGATCGCGGAGGTTTACTTAGGAGGGTAATTTGGCTGCTAATGGGGCCAAGTTGCCAAGAGATTTTCTGCGGCAGTCGCATCCAAGGCTGCTGAAAAGAGGTATCCCTGACCAAATTCACAGCCGAGCTCTTGGAGCTGCTCTAGCTGTTTGGCTTGCTCAATTCCTTCAGCCGTTACATCCATACCCAAAGTATGAGCGAGGGCCGTAATGGTCCGCACAATCTCGAAACTATCTGATTCGATGTGCATTTGACCCACAAAGGATTGATCAATCTTGAGATTGTTGATTGGAAATCGACTGAGATAGCTGAGCGATGAATAGCCAGTCCCAAAGTCGTCAATGCTGATTTCCACCTGGCGTTGACGAATTTGATCGAGGAGGTTGATAGTCTCCTCTGTTTGCTGCATGAGAGTTCTTTCAGTAATCTCCAGACGGAGCGAACTACTCAATATACCAACCTCATAGAGGATTCTATCCAGCGTTTTGCAGAATGATGGTTCACGGATTTGCTGACTGGCCACGTTGATATTAATTTTGAGATGGCGATGGTTTGGGTAGCGCTGTTGCCATTGCCTGACCTGGCGACAAGCCTGTTCCAGAATCCAGTTGCCGATGGGAATAATGAGACTCGTTTCTTCGGCGATCGTAATGAATTCTGCAGGCGAAATGATTCCTTCTTGGGGATGTTGCCAGCGGACTAATGCCTCGAATCCTAAGATACGCCTATCGCCCAGCGCGATGATAGGCTGGTAGTAAAGCTTCAGTTCTTGACGTTCGAGACCCAGGCGGAGCTTACTTTCCAACTGTAGTCGCCGCATCGTTTGGGCATACATTTCTTGATCAAAGAGCTCGTAACCAAGCTTTCGATTTTCTTTAGCTCGATACATGGCAATGTCAGCATCCCTCAATAAGTCAGATGCCGCAGTGTAAGTTTCTGTAGCAATCACAATGCCAATGCTGGCGCTGGTAAATACTGTGTTTCCAGCCAGGTTAATCGGTCGATCCAGATTGGCTTGGATGTGCTCAACGCAAGCGATCACCTCGGCGGTATCAGTAATTTCATCCAGTAAAATAGTAAATTCGTCGCCTCCTAGACGAGCCACCGTATCAGCAGGGCGAATGCAGCTAAGGAGACGATGAGCAACTTCTACCAATAGACGATCACCGGCTGCATGTCCTAGGCTATCGTTCACGACTTTGAAGCGATTCAGGTCAATAAACAGAACTGCAAATCCATAGTCTGAATTGCGTTTACGACGCTGTAAGGCTCGTTCGATACGTTCAGTGAAGAGGGTACGATTCGGTAACTGGGTTAGGGCATCGTGCAGAGCATCGTGTATGAGCTGTTGTTCAGCACGTTTACGATCCGTGATATCTGACACAATGCCGTCGATCCGAATCAAGTCCGTATCGCTGGCAATGACAAGCTGGCTGCGATTGCGCACCCAGCGAGCTTCACCGCTGGGCCGTAAGATACGATATTCAATATCAAGGCTGGCCCGATTGGTAATTGCTTTGATCGATTCCCACACCTCGGTGCAATCGTCAGGATGAATTGCTTCAAACCAGAGCGTGCTATTGAGTAAAAAGTCTCTGACCGGGCGTTGGTAAATAACTTCAGCGGCAGGATTTAAGTACAGAATTTGAAAGGGTTCTAGGGAGGCTGACCAGACAACATCTTCTAGCGCATTGAGAATACTTTCCAAACGTTCTTCGCTAGCTTGAAGTCGTTGGTTTACACTTTGAAGCTGCTGCGTACGTCGCTCGACTCGCTGTTCGAGCTCATGATTGAGCTGATCGAGTTTGGTTTGAAATGATTGCTGCTCTAGTTGATTCTCAATTCGGGCCAGCACTTCTTCGATTTGAAAGGGTTTTGTGATGTAGTCAGCCCCGCCACTAGCAAATGCCTTGACCTTGTCAAACACGGTATCGAGAGCACTGACAAAGATTACCGGAATTTCCTGAGTGTTCGGATTTGCCTTCAATTGACGACAAATTTGATAGCCGTCTACATCGGCAATGCAAATATCCAGCAGAATCAAATCCGGTAATGCTGCTGTGATTTTTTGAAAAGCCGCTGTGGCGTTCTCGGCACACCATACCGTGTAGTGATGGTCAGTGAGAGCTGAGGAAAGGGATCGCAGACTATCTGGAGAACCATCAATTACCAGAATTTTGTTGCCGTCAAACTGAACATCAGGAGAAGAGGTTGAAGACACATTGATGAAATGATTGGTGGGCTGGTGCATTGGCAAACAAACCTGATTACCTCCTGATACCCTGAAAGATGGCCGATGTATACCGGCGATCGCCACAGGGAAACCGCGTAGCACTACTGAGACGATTTCGCTTTAGCCATCAAGGCGTCTTTATGAATTTTTGCGCAAAGTAGCTATCAAACCTCACCCTTTTCGAGGATTGCCGCATTTGAACATATTTTGGCTGTAGTCCGTAAACGCCTAATTCTGATACGGTTAAGTTTTTGATTGACTGATAACACCCGCGACACTCATAGTAAGCGATGCCAGGTAACCTGGGGTGGCGTGGTACTAATAAAAAGCTGTCCCCGAGTCACTACATGACAAACGGTAGCTCTTTGACGAATGGCCTCAGCCTTGTCTTGGGCATTCAACATAATAAGGTTAGCTGGACAGCCGACAGCGATACCGTAGCGGTCAGACAGCTTTAGGGTGGCGGCGCCACCCGTGGTAATCATGTCGTAACAGGCCGCTAACTCTTCTCGTCCAGTCATCTGACAAGCGTGAACAGCCATTGATGCAACTTCTAAAAGATTGCCGCTACCTAAGCTATACCAAGGATCTTGAATGCAATCATGGCCTAGGCTTACGTTCAAGCCGTTTTGCCACAGTTCCTTAACGCGGGTAAGTCCCCGACGTTTGGGATACGTATCAGTTCTGCCCTGCAGAGTAAGGTTGATGAGGGGATTAGAGACAAAATTGATGCGCGATCGCTTTAGAAAACCCATGAGCTTGAAGGCATAGGCATCATTGTATGAGCCGAAAGCAGTGGTGTGGCTTGCCGTAACACGACTACCCATATCGCGCCGGATAGCTTCGGCAGCTATCACCTCCAAAAACCGCGACTGATCATCATCGATTTCATCACAGTGAATATCGATAAGGCAATTATATTTTTCTGCTAAGTCGAAAATGTATTGAATAGACTCAACACCGTCTTCGCGAGTTAGCTCATAGTGAGGAATGCCCCCAACCGCATCAGCGCCCATTTGTAGAGCCATTTCTAATCGGACTGTATTGTCAGGGTGGCTATAAATACCGTCCTGCGGAAATGCTACTACCTGTAGCGTTAGCCAATCTTTGACGGCTTCCCGTACTTCTAAAAGCGCTTTCAGGGGAATTTGGCTCGGTTCGCTGACATCGGCATGGCTGCGGACATACAGCACGCCTTGACTGGCCTGTAGCTGCAGCGCTGCGATCGCCCGCTCTTTTACATCTTCGATCGTCAGGGACCGTTTGCGATCGCGCCAAATTTCGATCCCCTCAAACAAGGTGCCGCTCTGATTCCAGCGTGGCTGCCCCGCTGTGAGGGCAGAATCCAGATGAATGTGCGATTCCACAAAGGGCGGACTCACCAGCAATCCTGCGAGGTCCAATACTGTATCGGCAGTGAAGTCTAAGGAAGGACCAATTGCTGTGATTATTCCATCTTGAATCGCGATATCAACAGCCGCATTGGGGTCGCTGACCAGACGACCTTGGCGTAGCAGTAGAGAACTTGCTTGGGACATTGACGTTCAACTCATTCGGCAAATCTTAAGAGCCCATTATGTAGATGCTGGGAAAGCTAGAGCTGTCTAGCTTTGATGCAATCCACCCCAACAGTATGCATCCCCTTGCGATATCAGACCGTCAGATTTCGTACACCAAAACGGAAACACAGTGGCACATAAACATTCCTAACTGCCCTTACTTCCGGTAACTCTTGAAGCCCATAAACAAGAATCTAGGCTATCAAAAATAAGAAGAAAAGGATACCTTTTCAGAAGCTGTTTTTTTTGTGTCACCAACCTTTTAGATAACTTATCTGGTGCCTTTTACAGTCCCCCAGCGTATTCTGTTTCAGACTACATTCCTAAAGGCTTTGCTTGAACTGGGAGTGGCGCTTTTCGTCTGGATCTATTGGGTCAGAGTTATCTATTGCATCAACGGTTTAGTTCATTTGAAACTAGCGCCGAATACAATGCAGCTCCATCTAAAACTATATCTATTCAACCATGTCATTAATACCAGGACAGCCACTGTTACAGGAGTAGATATTCGCTCTTGGCGAAAGTTTATCACCATGAGTCGGAACCAAGGATGCAGTGTTTCTTGGCAACTCGACGCCGGAAGTATCAGATTAGCCGAGCGATCGCGCCTGCAGAACCAAAGCGCTGAGGCGAAGAATTTGCCAGCTTTTGGTATCAACACAGGGTTAATGACCCGTGAAGATATCATCTAAGTAAGATGTAAGTAATTTGATCGCAAAACTTAATTTTTGTCTGCCAATTCTGCAATTAGTATCAAATCGCCCACAAGTACTTGATTGTAGCTTTGGGTCGAAAGACTAAAATTCCAGGAACACCTTTACCGGTTTCCAAGTTTGCCTGTATCGATAAATTACAAGCCATTCGACGGCTAAGGTTGCAGTGTATTAGGATCTAACGATAGCGCGTCGAGTTCTGCTTCGCGAGACCTTTAGCCATTTCTTCGATGTCCATGGATGGCCTTGTACAGCAGCGATTACATCATATTGTAGATAGTTATTCGTTGGTCGGAGAAGCGGGGGAAACCTTCGCTGCGAAGCTGAGTTCCCTGACCAACAACTATCCCTGGTTCATTGTCGAGCTGGCTGTGACAGAAGTTTTGGTTCAAAACTGGCTACGGTATCCCCTTCCGAGAGGCGTTCTTTTCTTAGAACAGGTTGAGGAGCGTTTGCAGGGATGGCAGAAGACGTCTAGGGTATCTAGCTGCTTGACGCCCGATCACTTTGAACTCATCACCGGTTTGTCTCCCCTATGTTTTGATGTGCTGAATACACCCTCTGGGTATCGTGCTGAACCCAGAGGGCTAGCTGTCGAGAGTGGCTTGGGCGATCGCCCCTACACCACAAACTGAGATGCCATGCCGCCTGAGGACAGCGGCGGCTATTTTCACCGTTGTGCCCGTTGTATAAATATCATCGATGAGGAGAATAGGCTGTTGAGGGCAGCGGTCTCGCAAATCACCCCCTAGTGCAAAGGCTCCCACTAAGTTCTCTTGACGCGCCTTGACGTCTAATCCAAATTGTGGGGCGGTTTCTTGCTGCCGGACTAATCCCCGACGTACCAGATGCAAACCGGTTTGCCGACAAAAGGCATCCGCCAAAAGTTCTGCCTGATTAAAACCGCGTTCACGAAGTTTTTTAGCGTGTAATGGAATGGGAATGACCAACGGTGGTTGGCGTGTTGTCAGTGGGAAGGCTTGCCAGCGCTTTCCTAAAGCGCATCCCAAAGGTTGGGCAAGGTGGCGATTTGCGTCATATTTTAGAGCTGCGATCGCTTGTTTCAAAGCGCCCTGATACTGCCCTAAAGCCAAGACTGATAAGGCTATTTCTGTCTTGGCAGCCGATTGACGGTAGAACTCACTCTGGAGCTGACGCCAGCAAGCAGGACAGAAATCCTGTGGGGCTGAGCGATGGCACAACGGACAGGTTCTTTGTAGAAAGAGGCTGGTAATTGCTTGAAAAGATGGACGCCACATCCTCAGAGACCTCTTGTTTTTTTGTGTTCAACCCTGACAGCGGGAATATTGACCATAGATTTTTATCTTTGCTGACAATGCTTTTATCGAAAAGAGTGAAAATAATGAGAAGTACGCCCTTCTCTAAAGAAGTCATCTCTTAGACTTGGAACACTTCCTGCTGCAAGGTTGGCCAATTCCGCCTGTCTGTCATGACTTGGGGTTGGTCCATTCAAACCAGGATTTGCTGATGGTGTGTCTAGACTCTTGCGAGCTTTTACAGCCTCATGCCTGTGTTTTACCCTTTGAAGAATATTGCAGACGTTCATCCTATGCACATAGGGGAAATGGCGCGGTTGCTATATGAGCTTCAGCAAGTTGGCCAGGCAGTTCCTGAAAGCTGGGTTGTTCCGGCTGACTATTTTCAAGCAGCACTCAAGCGACTGACAGCACGCGAACCCATTTTTGCCGACTGGCCTCAGCTGCTTTGGCAAACACCTGACCAACAGGGCTATGCCGGACAGCAATTAGCACGGAGGTTGCGTCAACCGCTACTGGGGCTATCGCTAGATTTATCTAAAGAACCTTTGCTCGAAGCCATCCAAACCCCAGTTGTACGTCTGCTACCTTCCCTGTGGCTAGGCGAGACCCATGCCAGTGCTGACTTGGCTGAGATGGTAGGGACTCAAGTGTGTTGGGCGGAAGCAAGTGCCATCGAAGCTGCCATCAAGCAGCTTTGGGCTGCGATGGTAAGTGCTCGTAGTATTGCCTATTGGAATCACCACGGTACTGGAACTGGAAGTGCGCGATCGCAGCCTCATTCACGGGCGATCAACGTCGCAATTGTCATTCAAGCTGTTGAATCCGCAACGCTATCAGGGACATTTACGATTCGCTCAGATAGTGTCACGATTCAAGCGGTTCAAGGATTACCGCAGGCGATCGCTCAGGCCTATCCTGATACCTACGAGGGCAATTTGTCAGCAACTGCCTCCATTTCTTGGCACCAGGGATATCAGGAGCAGCGTTATCAGCCGACAGCTGGTAGCTTTTCTTCTGGTGAATCACAGACCAACCAACTGCAAGATTGCTTGAGCACAGCCCCAATCACCACAACAGCTTCAGAAACGATTTCTCCAGCGATAGAAAACATTTTGTTGACAACAGCTAGGCAGCTTCAGACTTGGGCAACAGCCCCTGTAAAGGTTGAGTGGATCCTGCCAACTGCTTACTCTGATGGTCTCAAAATAACTCAAGCTCTCTGGTGGCCTTTAGTGCAAGCCCATGAATCAATCTCTGAAAACACCTCAAACGTTTCCCAACTTCTCGCTCACCAACTCGCGGGGAGCCCCGTTTCGCCAGGCCGGGTTGTTGGCCGAGCGCTTGTAATTTATCCCGATGATCCTCTACCGGCTTCAGCCCACCAGCAAATCATTGTGACCCGAGAAGTAGCTCCACATTGGTTGCCGCTGCTGAAAACGGCTAATGCGGTGGTGTCTGAAATCGGTGGATTGACCAGCCATGCAGCCATTTTGGCTCGAGAATTGGGTTTGCCCGCTGTCGTTGGTGTTGCCAATGCAACTCAGCACTTTCACACAGGGGATACTCTGCGGCTAGATGGCGCTCATGGCTTAGTTGAAACCATCACAACCGAGCAGGCCACAGTTTCTTCCTTGCCATCGGTTCCGGGTCGCTTCAAATTCGATTATCAGACAGAAATTTGGCTGAATCTAAGTCAACCTGATCGAGCTGACGTGATGGCGTCACTTCCTGTGGCTGGCATCGGTCTGCTGCGATCAGAATGGTTGATGATGCCAGTTCTGGAGCATCAACATCCTTATCTATGGATTAAAAAAGGACATGAAAACGAATTGCTGCAGCGCTTGCTAGCGCAGCTACGTCCTATTTTGGCAGCGTTTTTTCCACGGCCCGTACGATACCGCAGTTTGGATCTTCGCTCCAATGAGTTTTCGCAACTGCAGGGAGCGCCGCTCGTTGAATCGAATCCGATGCTGGGAATGCGAGGGACGTTCAGTTATAAGCAGCATCCGGAATTCTTTCAGCTAGAGCTAGCACTGCTCCAACAGCTTCAGTCTGAAGGCTACACTAACCTGCAGTTGCTTTTGCCCTTTGTTCGCACAGTTGATGAGGTGCAATACTGCCAGCAGTTTATTCAGGCATCTGGCATTCATCAAACTGATGGCTTTGAACTTTGGATTATGGCTGAAGTACCCTCGGTGATGTTTTTGATGCCTCAATACGTGGCTGCAGGTGTTCGAGGAATCGCCATTGGTACGAGCGACCTTACCCAACTGCTGCTGGGGGTCGATCGCGATCAAGCACTTTTCTCAAATTACTTCGACGAGTGTCATCCAGCTGTGCAAACCGCGATCGCGCAACTCATTCAACAAGCCCGGGCTCTTCACATACCCTGTGCCCTCTGTGGCGTTGCTGCCGCATATCACACTGAACTTGTTACAGCCCTCGTGCAAGCAGGCATTACCGGCATTTCAGTGGATGCTGCCGCGATTGAGTCAACGGCCCGAGCGATTCAGGAGGCAGAGAGCAAGCAAGATAATGCCTCATCGCATATTACGTAAAGCGTCGTGGACCATTCAATAAATTTTGATCTACGCTCCCGCTTAGCGATCAGACTCAATTCTTCCAGCTTGCCAACAGTAAAGCTGCCTAATTCCGGCTGAGCTTCCCCCTTTGATACCCGCATGACTGAAGTGCTAATTCATCATCGGGGCCAGCATCATCAAAGTTGAACCTTCCCCAGCCACAGCAGGACGAAGCGCATCGAGGATTTCTGGATATTGTTCAGCCATTTGGCTTTCGGTGAGACTAGCACTCAGGTTTCCCGCTTCATCCGCAATTGAATATAGATACCCTTCAGGCGCAGACGTGATGGTGACTGTGCGATCGCGCATAACCAGCTGAGCCACGACCGGGTAGGACTCGCTTGCAGTCTCTGGGCTATCTGCCGAAACGAACCCTGCAAAACCTGAAACGAAAGCTGCTGTTAGTAAGGCTGCTACTGTAAATCGCATCATTTGACTAACCTCAGAACACTAGGGCTACCACAATTCTCGCCGTAAACGCTACCGATCCGTTAACCCCGTTACATATCACAGGGCTACACCGATATCTTTTTGTAGCTGTGATTGAGAGAACTAATATGACTTCTCTATTATGACTTCTCCATATTATCGATTTGCTTCTGAGCCGCTCAGGTAGAGAGTTTATGGGTGCTATAGAAAAGCGCCAACCTCTTCTGAGATTAGCGCCTTAAATCTTTTCAGGTGGGTGTTCAGGTACGAAACCCAACAGTACCCAATTGCTGAAGCATTGGGTTTCCTCGTGTCAACCCAACCTGCGATCGCCCTAGTAGTCGAAATCGCCGCCCATGCCAGCGCCAGCACCGGCACCTTCCTTAGGCTCGGGCTTGTCGACTACGATACACTCGGTGGTCAGAACCATACCTGCGATAGAAGCTGCGTTTAGCAGAGCCGAGCGTGTCACCTTGGCAGGGTCAACGATCCCGGCATCAAGCATGTCAACGAACTCACCGTTAGATGCGTTGTAGCCCACGTTGAAGTCCTTTTCTTTGACGCGCTCGGCAATCACTGCACCGTTTTGGCCAGCGTTTTCAGCAATCCGCTTAAGAGGAGCCGTCAGAGCGCGAGTAACAATCTGTGCCCCAGTTAGCTCTTCACCCACAAGGTTGCTGTCTGCCCAGCTTTCCAACCCTGGAGCCAGGTGAGCCAGCGTCGTACCACCCCCAGGAACGATACCTTCTTCAACAGCCGCTTTAGTGGCGTTGATAGCATCTTCTAGGCGCAGCTTGCGGTCCTTCATTTCAGTCTCAGTGGCTGCACCGACCTTAATGACCGCAACACCCCCAGAGAGCTTCGCCAAGCGCTCCTGCAGCTTTTCCTTATCGTAGGAAGACTCAGTTTCGTCGATTTGACGACGAATTTGCTCACAACGAGCCTTCACCGCAGCTTCATTGCCATCGGCCACAAGGGTCGTATTGTCCTTGGTAAGCGTAACGCGGCGCGACTGACCCAACATATCAAGCTTCGCATTCTCTAGCTTAAGACCAGTATCTTCGCTGATTACCTGACCACCCGTGAGAACGGCCATATCCTCCAACATTGCTTTACGGCGATCGCCAAAGCCAGGAGCCTTCACTGCAGCCACGTTCAGGACACCCCGTAGACGGTTCACTACCAGGGTTGCCAGTGCTTCTTTCTCGATATCTTCAGCGATGATGAGCAATGGCTTACCGGCCCGAGCTACTTGCTCAAGGATAGGTACCAAGTCCTGAATCAACGTAATTTTTTTATCCGTCAACAGCAGATAGGGCTCATCTAAAACCGCTTCCATCCGCTCAGTATCCGTTGCGAAATAGGGAGAGATGTAGCCCTTGTCAAACCGCATCCCTTCAGTGACTTCCAGCTCAGTCGTCATAGACTTGCCTTCTTCCAAAGAGATGACGCCTTCACGACCGACCTGATCCATTGCTTCAGCAATCATGCCGCCGACTTCATCGTCGTTACCGGCAGAAATGGTGCCAACCTGGCTGATAGCGCTAGAGTCCTCCACCGGACGAGCCTGCTCAGCAATTTTGTCCACCAAATAAGCAGTTGCCTTATCAATACCACGCTTGAGCGCGATTGCATTGGCGCCTGCAGCGACGTTGCGGAGACCTTCTTTAACCATCGCGTGAGCCAAGACGGTAGCTGTAGTCGTTCCGTCGCCAGCTGCATCATTGGTCTTAGAAGCAGCTTGGCGAATCAATGCTACGCCCGTGTTCTCGACGTTATCTTCCAGGTCGATCTCTTTGGCAATGGTGACGCCGTCGTTAATAATCTGAGGAGCTCCAAACTTCTTCTCAAGAACGACGTTTCGGCCTTTGGGGCCGAGCGTCACGCCGACAGCCTCGGCCAGCATATCCATGCCTTTCTCTAGGGCACGGCGAGCGTCTTCGTTGTAAATAATGCGCTTAGCCATTGTTCGAAATCCTTTGTGTTTGAGGAGGGAAAGGGAAAAGTATTCATTCTTGGTTATTCGTTGTTGGCAGTTGAACAAACAACAAATAACCAGTAACCCACTACGTCAGACTAGCTAAGATGTCTTTCTCCGATAGCAAGACGAACTCGTCACTGCCGAGCTTGAGTTCGGTACCTGCATACTTGGAATACAGAACCTTGTCACCTACCTTGACCTCAGGGGCTTGGCGGCTACCGTCATCGTTGCGCTTGCCGGGGCCAACTGCCGTAATTTCACCGACTTGGGGCTTTTCCTTAGCCGTGTCGGGCAATAGAATACCACCAGCAGTTGTTTCCTCGGATGCGCTCACTTTAATCAACACACGATCGCCCAGGGGAGTCACGCTAGACGTGCTCAGGGTAATAGCAGCCATACTGAATTCTCCAGAATTGCTAACGCCGAAGTCGCTTCGTGCCTTCGCAAGACCTGAGATGCTTGTACACATAACAGTTCATGCTTGCATTAGCACTCTCGCGTTCCGAGTGCTAATTTAGGGCGCGACCGAGGCGATCGCAACAGCTTCGAGTGTACGGGTTCCCGAACTGGGGGGAAAGAGTAGAGGGGGGTGAGGGGTAGTGGGGTAGAAGGGGTAAAGGGGAAGTATTGATTGGCGATGCAAATTGAACCGTACGAGGCCCACTATTTAGATGCCGTTGTTCGTCTTTCGTTGCGAGCCTGGACTCCGTTTTTGAGTCAATGCAAAACGGGATGGAGCCTGAAGTCTATCGGGCGTTTTATCCCGATTGGCGAGTGAGTCAGCAAAAAGCGGTTGAAGCGGTCTGCGCTGTTAAAGATGCAACACTGACCTGACAAGATTCGCGCTGGATTGGATGAAAGACGCTGGAATGTCCGTTGCTATGGTTGAAACAGGAGGCAATCCAGGCCATGCTCCCGCACGCTATATCTACGAGAAGGCGGGCTTTAGATTGTTGGCGATCGCCCGCTACTTCAAGAAGCTTTAGACAGCCCTGGATAGAAAAAATCAGAAGCATCTAGACCGTATCCTGCGATCGCTCTACATCGGCAAGCTTCGATTGTTCATACTTTGGCAAATGGACAAGGGGAATACGGAACAGCCAATTCAACAGAGGAAGCAAATAGAGATACACCGCATAGGGTATGAATCCAGCATCGGTGAGCAGCACTGTAGCGGGTACCAAACCGGCAATATTCCACGGCACCATCGGGGCAAGCACGACTGCCGAATTCTCGATATCTACTGCCAACTGTTCCTGATTGGTGTTCGAAGATAGGTAGAGAGGCTGGGTTATCTGCTGCGTTAGTAGGATCGCAATCGTTTGAGTACAGCCAAAGGCACTGGTCAAGGCACTCGCCATCACTGTGCCGCCAAACAGACCCCGTTGCCCCGACCACCGTGCCAGCCAGCGACCCAGCCGATCAAACGTGCCCATCCCTGAGAGCAGACCCGCCAGAGCTGTAGAGACCAGAACCACCGCACATACCTTTAGCATCGCCCACAGTCCGCCGCCTTGAAAGATCTCACTGAGGGGATCCGTGCTAGGAAGCTGTAGTCCCAATAGCAGCGTTTGCAACACGACCCCGATGGGTTGGGTTTGTGCAATGAGAGCTAAGGCGATCGCACACCCTAAGCTCACCCCCAACGTACGCCGTACCGGTATCCGCAACAGCGTCAGCACCACCAACACGCCCGCAGGTAGCAGCGTCACCGGATGCACCGAAAATCGCTCTGGAATCGTCATAATCAGCGTGCTTCCTTCGTCCGGCAGGGGATTCCGTAGTGAAGCCACCGTGTAGATAATCAGAGTCAGCGCCAGTGCGGCCCAACTCGTGGTCATCATGTTGCGCAAATTACAGTAGATATCCGTTCCCGTAATCGTGGCTACTAAATGGGCACTGGAAGACATCGGCGAGCAGCGATCGCCCACATACACCCCCGCAATAATAGCCCCTGCCGCCCAATGC
Organism: Leptolyngbyaceae cyanobacterium; assembly: GCA_050330865.1. Lineage (GTDB taxonomy): Bacteria > Cyanobacteriota > Cyanobacteriia > Phormidesmidales > Phormidesmidaceae > SIO1E4. Next base: position 15,199 of record JBHJHM010000056.1, on the reverse strand, counting down.
TCGTGCATTCCCGCCCCCCGCGCCATAATCATTAGCGCTAAGCCAATCGTTCCAGCGGTGCCAAACGACGTTCCCAACAGCGCCGAGACCACTGCTGTTAGAACAAAAGCTGATACTAAAAACCAGCGTGGCTGAATCAACTGCAGACCGTAATACACCAGCGCCGGTACCGTCCCCGCAATCAGCCAACCCGCTACTACCAATCCGATCAACAGCAAAATGCTGAGTACTCCTGCTGATTGCCGTATCCCCTGCCCCATCAATCGCCACAGTTGTTGCCCGGTTACCCCTTGCCAGCGATATACCCCCGTCATAATTCCTAAAACTCCTGATAGTGGCAAGAGAATTGGCACCCCCTGCTGGATTGAAATTAGTAACAGCATGAATGAAACAGAGAGGGCGATCGTAATGGCCATGTAGGTTTAGGAAAAGAGGAGCGGCGATAAGCAGGGTAGAGAAGGAGGATAGGGAATAGGAACAGGGAAAGTAAGAAAGCAAGCTAAGGACCTGAGGGAGTAAGAAAGTGGAAGATAAAAAGAACGCCATTACAGCGTAAAGACGCGGTATATCGCGCTCACCCCATTCCCGAATTCACTATCCACTACTAGATCTGCTCCAGATCCACGTAAAATTAAAGCTCAACCCCTTTGATTGCGATTGCTTATGAAGTCTTACCTGGTGGCGGCTTTGCAGATGACGAGTGTACCGGATTTGGAGCGGAATCTGTCTCAGGCTGAAGACCTGATTGATTTGGCGGTGCGCCGGGGGGCTGAACTTGTGACGTTGCCCGAAAACTTTTCATTTTTAGGCGACGAGGCAGGCAAGCAGGCACAGGCGCAGGCGATCTGTGAAGCCAGTGAGCAGTTTCTTAAAAAGATGGCTCAGCGCTATCAGGTTACGTTGCTAGGGGGAGGCTATCCGGTGCCTAATCAAGATGGCCAGTTTTACAACACTGCTCTGCTCGTAGCGCCTGATGGGAGTGAGCTATTGCGCTATGAAAAGGTTCATTTGTTTGACGTAAACCTACCCGATGGCAATACGTATCGTGAATCCAGCACTGTCGTATCGGGACAACAATTGCCAGGAGTCCATCCTTCTAAAGCCTTAGGAAATATCGGTATTTCAGTTTGTTACGATGTCCGGTTCCCTGAGTTCTACCGCCATCTCTCCCAGATGGGAGCTGAAGTTCTCATGATTCCGGCAGCATTTACGGCGTTCACGGGCAAAGACCACTGGCAGGTGCTGCTTCAAGCGCGGGCTTTAGAAAATACTTGTTATGTAGTCGCTCCCGCTCAAACCGGGTTTCATAACGATCGCCGTCAGTCGCATGGCCACGCGATGATTGTTGACCCGTGGGGGGTAGTTTTGGCCGATGCCGGGGTAGAGACTGGGATGGCGATCGCCGAAATCTCGCCTACTCGCTTGGCTCAGGTTCGCCAGCAGATGCCCTCGCTTCAGCATCGGGTGTTCATCTAGACTGCATCTAACGTTATGGAAAGACTTTGGGACATCAGCTACAGTCCCTTAGCCAGATAGAGATGTTGAGGTGTATGGGGCTGCCCTATACCCATTGAGATTACTGTATGGTGATGCAGACTTTATACCAATTAAATAGGAGGGATACTACGAAGAAGTGGACATAGAATATTAGGCAGTTTCACGCAGTCTGATATTTTTGTCTAACACCACATCCGATTCAAAACTTGGAGTTTTCCCCCAGGCAAAAAACGGGGATCTGGATGTGGCCAAGGTGTATCCACTACTCCACTCCACTCCATAAGCAGGATAGGGCTACTATGCAAATTCACCAAAACGCGTTTCTAGCAGGAGTCTTGTTGACAACATCGCCGTTGTTTCTTCAACCAGCCCTGGGTCAAGCAACGGGTATTATATCCGCTTCACCCAAGCGTGCCTTATCCGAACAGCCTTCTCCTGTCGCTCAATTCACAGACGCCTCCGCTCTGTCTGAGCGTGTTTCCTTAGAGCGCTCTTCGATACTGAGCCAGCCGACAGGATCCACAGCTGTATCTAAACCCATATCATCTAAGGAAGCCTCTTTACTGGCTCAATTCACCGATGCGGCTGCTCTACCAACTCACACCTTGTCGGAACAAACTCCTTTGCCACCCCAGCCAACGGTTACGTCTACCCTGCCCGAAGAGCCTATATCTTTAGAACAAGCTCCCGTACTCGCTGTAACGACAGCGCCTGCCGATCCCCCTGTGCGTGCTTCTTTAGAGCAAGAACCTATACTGGCCCAGGCACCAGGACAGGTTGATGACTCAGGCTGGTATGTCTCGCTGGCCCCATCGCTTGCCTTTAACTTTGATGTGGATATTGATTCTGACGGACCGGTTCCCATCACGGTTGAGCTGTTCCCTGGTGGTCCTACTGTGACAGAAGATATTCCGGTTTCTCTGTCGTTAGATACCGAAACAGGTTTTGGCATTAGCGGCGCTGTGGGCTATCGATGGAGCGATGCCCGGGCAGAATTAGAGGTCGTTTATAACCGCAACGAAGTTGATGGCATTAGCGTGGATGCTGAGGTTGGTACTGTCGATGTGGACGCTGACGTCCCACTGGATGGCAGCATCGAATCTATTCAAGTTTTTCTCAACGGCTACTACGACATTCCCACTGGCAGTAACATTCGTCCTTACATCGGTGCTGGTGTTGGCATCTCGACGCTCACCGCCAACGATATTGAAGCCGATCTTGGAACCCTAGGTGAGCTTGAGTTGGATGATTCAGGCGTGAGTTTCGTTTTTCAGGCCAAGGCAGGTGTAAGCTACGACTTTGCCAACAACGCCAGTGCCTTCTTGGGATATCGCCTTTATGGCATTCCAGGGCAGAATTTCAATGCCTTCGACGCTGATTTTGATGCTGACACCGTCCTGGTTCATTCCCTGCAGCTAGGTATTCGGTACCAGTTCTAGAAACGACGGATATCAATTTTGCGCATTCGGAGGGCAGAGGGCATAATTTATCGTTCCTGGTCCAATTTGCCTAAATTTTAATCGTAAACCCATCAAAATGTACATTAGCGAAATCCTGAACTCAGGTAATGTAGATAGGATGCGTTTTTTGAACTGAATGTTGGATGCACTTTTCGGGTCGAGTCCTGCTAGTTTCTCAATGGCATCTCCCACAGCGATGGGCTGGCTGCCGGTTCTAGCGGAAGCTTCTGAGGCTGAGATCGAGCCTTTGGTGCTGGCAGGAGTCTTGCTTAGCTTGATCACGGTGTATCTAGCAGCCAAGATTGGCGGCGAAATCTGTGCCCGTCTCAACCTGCCCTCGGTGTTGGGGGAATTAGTTGGAGGAGTGGTTGTTGGGGTTTCAGCGCTTCACTTGATTGTGTTTCCTGAAGGTGCGGCTGAAGGAGGCTCAATGCTTATGGGCCTGATCGAAACGACAACAAGTTTGGGGCCAGATGCACTTTTGAGTGTCTTTCGGGGCGAAAGTGAAGTCGTTTCAATCCTGGCCGAGCTAGGTGTCATCATTTTGCTATTTGAGATTGGCCTGGAGTCTGACCTGAAGGAGCTGATTCGGGTAGGACCACAGGCAGCGGTAGTGGCTGTTATCGGCGTTGTTCTGCCCTTTGCCTTGGGAACCGCAGGCTTGATTGCCCTGTTCAACATCACAACGGTTCCCGCTGTGTTTGCAGGAGCTGCCCTTACGGCAACGAGTATCGGTATTACAGCCAAGGTTCTAGCTGAGCTGCAGAAACTAAGTTCTAAGGAAGGGCAAGTCATCATTGGTGCGGCTGTTCTGGACGATGTGCTAGGCATTATTGTGCTGGCAGTGGTCGCTAGCTTGGCCAAAACAGGCGAAATCGAGATTGTTAATGTCATCTCTCTTATTGCCGGGGCTGCTATCTTCCTGGTGGGCGCTATTTTCTTAGGGCGGTTGCTGAGTCCTTTGTTTGTTGGGCTTGTAGATCAGCTACAGACAAGAGGGCAGGTCATTATCAGCTCGCTGGTATTCACTTTTGTCTTGTCTTATATTGCTGCCACCATTCAGTTGGAAGCTATTTTGGGGGCTTTCGCTGCTGGTCTCATTTTGGCGGAAACCTCAAAACGCAAAGAATTAGAAGAACAAATCGCGCCAATTTCCGATATGTTGGTACCGGTCTTCTTTGTGACCGTCGGAGCTCGAACCGATATCAGTGTGCTGAACCCCCTCGAACCAAGCAACCGCGAAGGCTTAATCATCGCCTCGTTTCTGGTTGTAGTTGCCATTATCGGTAAGGTTGTCACAGGATTCGCGGTCTTCGGTCAACCCGGAATCAATCGCCTCGCAATTGGTGTTGGCATGATTCCGCGAGGCGAGGTGGGTCTGGTCTTTGCTGGAGTTGGTTCTGCGAGCGGTGTTTTATCAGAATCTCTAGAGGCTGCCATCATTGTGATGGTGATTCTGACTACTTTCATAGCGCCGCCGCTACTGCGCATTGTCTTTAAGGACTCTGATGCCGTTCCTCCTGATGAAGAAAAGGCACTGGCTTCGCCAAATCCACCCGAGGAGCAGGCGAGTGCCTCATAGCAGAGGTACAGAGAACAGGGAATAAGGAACAGAAAGCAGGGGTGAAGGGTGAAAGGTAACCGTGGCATGTAGGCACCCTTTACCCTCTCACCTCTGTGTTGTTTCATGCCAAAACTCTTTTACTGAGAAAAATCCTTCAGCTGGGTACGATCGCTGCTGAAAAACTCAGAAACCCTTCTAAACTCTTAGAAACAAACCATATCTGATTTAACAACTGGAGTTTTGCCTAAGGCAAAGGCCAGGGATTCGGATGTGGTCAAGGTATATTCATACGGATTTCGATACTCATATGGTTTTTCAGAATGGAGCTGGCTCAGCTCAAATTACAAGCGCGCCGATTGGCATGTTTGATAGCGGGGTGGGTGGGCTCACGGTGCTACGGGAAATGAAGCGTCAACTGCCTAACGAGTCCATTCTGTATTTGGGGGATACCGCCCGATTACCATACGGCGATCGCACCCCAGAGGAAATTCTCCAATTTGTGCGTGAGATCATGACCTGGATGATGACCCAAGGGGTCAAGATGGTGATGATGGCTTGCAATACCAGCTCAGCTTTAGTACTGGAGCAAATTCAGGAAGAATTCTCAGTTCCCATCTTAGGTCTCATCTGGCCTGGAGCCCGAGCAGCCGCCAAAGCAGGACGACGGGTAGGTGTGATTGCAACGCCAGCAACTGTTTCCAGTGACGCCTACAGACGAGCCATTTTGGAGGCTGATCCGACTACTCAGGTCTGGCAGGTGGGGTGCCCCCAATTCGTTCCTCTGATTGAACAAAATCGCCTCCAGGATCGCGCCACTCTTACAGTGGCTAGGACTTATCTGCAGCCGCTTCTACAAGTCAACATTGATACCCTTGTGTATGGCTGTACTCACTATCCACATCTAAAGCCTGTTTTCGATACATTTCTGCCCAACTCAATTAAGCGCATCGATCCGGCTCAGCATCTTGTTAAAGCAGCCGCCAAAGAGCTAGAACTCCTCGACTTCAAAAGCAATACGCCCAGTCAGCCAACGCAGTTCTTCGTTAGCGGCTGTCCGGAACAGTTCGCCAACGTTGCTGCTCGTTGGCTTGGAAAGCCCCCACGGGTTGCTCAGGTCAATTTCGCTTCCTGTGTAGTCCCGTAGATAAAAGGCAAGAGGCAACGTTCTTGGGAAGGGTATCTGATTTTTCCAAATTCCAAATGTTTCCTCTCTGCATTGCGATCGCTTTTAGACGTTTCCTTTTGTATGGCGGCAGGCAAGCAAATTAAGCACCTCCTCTGCCCTCGTCACTTTCACTTTCTCTCGCCGATCAGAGGCGATTCGACCCAAACCTGCAGGCAATTAGTTTTGTTGTCAGTTTCCCCTTTAAATCTGGAAAGTATCCTACGACACCTGTAGCCAACAGAGAACGTATATGCAGGACAGAGCCCCTATGACGCAGATCACACTCTCTGGGAAAATTCGCGATTTCAAAGATAGCCATCCTGATTTTGAACAAGCTGTTGGTGCCGAAAAAAATATTGTCGCATCTTTACTGGGCGACGATCAAAAGCCTATCTACCAGGGGGGAGAGGGCAAAACAACGACTGGCCAAGAAAACTTTGATCAGTGGTTCAGAGATATTAAAGATATCAATCAAAGTAAGCGGTTAGAGATTGTTTTAGAAGACACTAACGGAGATGGTGTCTTCACTTATGAAAATACTGACTTTTTCCCGATTGATGACGAACTATTTGGTAATGAGGGACGCAAGCATAACTTTCACTTCACCTACGAAATTCACTCTGAGTTTACGTATCAAGGCCATGAGCAGTTCACATTTACAGGCGATGACGACTTGTGGGTATTCATCGATGGCAAACTCGTAATTGATATTGGTGGAGTTCATCAAGCGCTCACAGAAACAATTAATCTGCAGCTTTCAGAGGGCGAAGAACAGCTTACTCAAGTTCTGCCATCAGGCCAGACACTCATGCTAGAGAAAGGCAAGAATTACGCCTTTGATCTATTTTTTGCAGAGCGACACACCGGCAACTCGCACTTTCGTATCGATACCTCTTTACGGTTAAAGACCTTGCCCGTTGCCACCCTTTTGGTGAGAGATGGAGAAGCCAAAGAATATCCTAAAGACAAGGGCTGGTTCAGAATTCAACTTGATAAGCCTGCTGCAACCGACCTCGTTGTTCACTATGATGTCAGCGGTACAGCAACCCCAGGAACCGACTATCAAACGTTGCGTACAGCCGAGGTCAAAGCAGGAAAAGACCATGTGGGCATTCCTGTGAAACCGATCATGGATAGTGTGAAAGAAGGGACCGAAACTGTCACGCTAACGCTGCGCCCAGGTGAGGGCTACGAACTCGATGAACCTTTGACCGGAACCATTCATATTGCTGACTACACAGTGCCGACGCCAGTAGTTGTGATCCAGTCCCCGGACTCTAAGGCAACCGAGCCTCAAAAAGGTGAAATCTGTGCTGATACAGGGATATTCGTGGTGTGTGCTGATCGCCCTGTGGAACAGGATACGGTTATCACCTACGCTGTCAGTGGTAGCGCGATGGAAGGCGAAGATTACAAGCCTATTAACCGCAGCGTCACGATTCCGCGAGGGAAAACAGCCGCCTGCATTGAGGTAGACCCCCTTGCCGATGAAATCGACTGCGAGAAAGATGAAACGGTGATCATCCGACTGCAACCTGGTGATGACTATATTTTGGGTGACTGCAAGGTCGCGCGGCTTGTTATTGCTGAAGCAGAACAAAAAATAAACTATTCTCTACTTTGGACACTTCTGATTTTCCTCTTTTTAGCTATTTGCGGCGCATGGATTCTTCTCCGCGATGGGGGAATGTAAGTAACCAGAACTGCAGACGGCTTGTGTCCTGGATGCTGATCAAGATTTGATGGCATGATGAATGCAGTTCTATTGAGCGAGTTCTCATAGCACTTTGGTTGAGATTCTGAGAGCGAGCAGCAAACGCGCTGAACTCCTTTCGCTTTCATGAATTGAATCCATCTATCTATCTGCTGTTTATGTATCTAGGACGAGTAGCTCCAAAGACAGTAGATTCATTTTCGGAGGCTGCTGCAAATCTATATATACGAGGAGTTGCAGATAATCCAGCGATCGCTCAAGCCATTCAAGGGAATGATTAGCTGTGCTCTTGATCATTCCCTTACCGCTAACTGTGAAGGATATCTTCGGCTGGCTATAGGTTAGGGCGAAGATATCCTAAGCGACTTAAATAGCTACGAAAGCTTCAAATGAACTGGCTATCTCTGCTTTGAGAGCTGTAATCGTATCGCTACTCATCCGACTCCTCTATCTCTGTAGGGTCTTCTTCAGTTTCATCCGGCGGCTCATCCATCAGGCGAGCCACACGTTGTTGGATTGCGAGATGAGTGGCAACCCCCTCATAGGCATAGCGGTTGTAGCCGCCAGCCTCCACAATTTGCCTGAGATACTCAACGCGCTCAGTCGGAGCAGGGTGGGAGGCAAACCACTGAAGGCCACCGCGATCGCCGGTTTCTTCTTCCAAGGTCACCATCAAGTTGTGTAGTCCATCGGCAGCATATCCCGCTGTTGCCAGAATCTGCGTTCCTAAAACGTCGGCCTGCCGCTCCATTTGCCGCGAATAGCTGCTGAAGGCAAGTCCTGCCGCAATCCCACCGACTTGACCAACCGGAAAAATACTGGCAATGCTGTTGACTAGGTTGCCATTAGTTGCCATTTGAAAGCCGTGAGAAAGGACAGCGTGGGATAGTTCGTGGGACAACAATCCGGCCAACTCTGCCTCTGAATTCGTTTTGAGGATGGCGCCTGAATTGATGAAAATTTTGCCCCCTGGAAGGGCAAAGGCATTGAGGGCCGGATCATCAATGACATAGAAGTCGTAGTCGAACTCGTCGCGTCCTGCCAAGCTGGCGAGTTTTTGCCCCATCGTATTGAGATATTCATCAACCTGGCGATCGCTCATCATGGGCGCTTGGGCTTTTACCTGTTCTGCCGTCGTCGCACCCACTGCCGACTCGCCTTGCAATAGCAGCATGGCCGAATTTAACGCCGTATAAGGACCAATCAACCCTCCTGTCAAAAGGACGCCTGCAGCCCCAGTCACTAGATTCCCGATGAAATTTCCCGTGATTTCCTCATTCATCTCGCCTCGAAACCGATCAAGATTTTCCTGACTTAGGGTTGCCATTTCCTCAAAATCGGCATGGTCTGGATTCAACAGCGTAAACTGCCGTGCTGAGATCGACGCTTCAATCCACTGCTCCAATGCCATTTGAGTGTACGTTCGAGCCTTCAAAAGGTCTGGCTGACTGGGATAGACCAATAAGGCACGGTCCAGCATGGCATCCGCTTCTTCAGCCCGCCCCTGCTCCACAAGATAGTTGGCATAAAACACTTGGCCGGGAACAAATTCGGGATAGGCTTCTACCAGCAAATCCAGAGGCACTGTTGTCCGGTGTGTCAGTCCCTGTTCGTAACCAGCCTGAGCCTCGCGCCAATAGACTGCTCCAGCAGGAGGAAGTTCAGCGGGATCAAAAATCGGCTCCGGGCGCAGGTCGGTAGGGTTCACCTGCCAGAGATTGTCTTTTACCTGACGGTACAGCATCTCGGCGGTAGCGTAGTCGCCCGCTAGGTAGTGCTCGTCGGCAGTGATGAGAATTTGCTGCTGCTTCGAGATTTTGGGGGGTTCTTCCTCGGAAGATTCGACCTCGCCTTCTGTCCATCCTGAGTCTTCGGCATTAGGCTCTTCAGAGGACTCACCGGATTCAGTCGTCTCATCGGACTCAGTGGCTGCGTCAGGGCCAGACTGTTCGGGAACCGTTTCGCCAGGAAGCCTGGGTTCGAAGTCTGGCAGGTCTAGCGTGCGGTCCTCAGCATCTTCGGCGTTTTCAGCGTCTGTAGTTGCTTCTGAGGGAGCATCCTCTGGCAGTTGCAGGTCGTCGGCTGAGTTCCTATCGGATTCGGTATTATGGGCGATCGCGGGTGCCGTTCTCTCGAGGGCAGACAAAACAGCGGGCTCCGCTGCCCAGACAGCTCCTACCCAATTGCCAAAGCCATTCAACCCGGTGGATAGAAAAAGTCCTACCACTCCCCAAATGAGGAACCGCTTTCCGATTTTCATAGCATTCCGCGATCGCAACGAACAGTGCCTATCATTTTGCCAGCTAGTTCCCGCAACAATATGAGAGCGCTAACACGTCACGAATGCTGGTCTTGATCCCCTTCAGCATGACTTTATTCACATGTCAGAAGCCGTAGTGCCTTGGAGCCTATCCGAATACCTTTGAATTATGGCTGGTGGGCAATGCCCACCCTACCGGATGTGAATGGTTTCAGCGATTCACAAACTGTATATTATGGGTTCCGGATAGGTTCGCTATTTGGCATACGACAGCGCGTGAAACCCTTTTTAAGCTTGATTGCTGCCTCAAGCCAGCTTAAATGACGATTTCTTGCTGAGCGAAACTTATGTCTCAGTTTTTGTTTCAGTTTTTTCAGTAAGCGCGTTTGCAGCTAATCGACAGCAATTTGAGCCGTGTAGCAGGTCCAGTCAGAACGAGATAGCGTTTTGCCGCAGGCCGCAGGTTTATGGTGTTCGTGGTAGACCACATAGTTGAAGACTAGCAGCGGCATTCCTAGGGGAATGGCTAAATATTCACTCAGTTCGTAGGTGGCGGGCGTACTCTCTAAACGGACGTCAGCAGCGCCGAGCGCAATGCCGTTCTGGGTCAAGACGCTGTAAGTAAATCCTTGCAATAACGGTTCACGCAAAGCCTGCGCGATCGCCTCAGGAAAATAAGTCACATCTAAAGCAATGGGGCACTCATCGGCATAAATAATCTTCTCTTGCCAATAGACCTGGGCATCTCGCTTAGGGATTTGCAGTTGACGAATGACCTCAACAGGAGCCTCTATGCGCTGAAAGCGGAGCGAGTGAACATGCCCTTCATATCCCTGCTGTTTGAGGGTTGCATCAAAATGCATCAGCGGGTTCGACATCGAGAAGCTGATCTTATGGCGATCGCTGACAAAAATGCCCTTGCCTTGTTGTGTCGTCACTAGCCCTTGCTGAATTAAATTAGCGATTGCTCGCCGAATGGTTGTTCGACTTACACTAAACCGCTCACCCAAATCAAACTCACTCGGTAATCGCTCTCCCGGCTCATACTCGCCAGACTCAATTTGTGCTTTCAGCTGCTCAGAAATAACGATATGCAGTGGCTGCTTGGCAGCGCTTGGCTCACTTGGAACCATAAAAAATAAAGTCATCCTCGCCTGACACTCCAGCTATCCTATCGGAAAACATTTGAAGAATGGCAGAGTGGGGGGTAGAGGGTAGAGGGTAAAGGGTAGGGGGTGAGAGGGTGAAAGGGGAACAGGGAATAGGGAATAGGGAATAGGGAATAGGGAATAGGGAATAGAAAGAGAGTAGATGGGTGGATGGGTGGACATCGTAGGGGCAGGTTCAGCCGATTTCTAAGTGGGTTAATCCAATCGCTCGTGCTCAAAACCTGCCCTAGCCATCGTGAACAACCAGAAATAGGGAAAAGGTTTCGCCGTGAGCGTCAGCCGTAGGCGAAGCCTTCCCGGAGGGAATACGGGAGAAGGGAAAGAATCTGTAAGGGCGAGGCATTTAGCCCGTATACTTACCATCCAACAAAACTCTATGTTCCAAATGTCTCGCCCCAACACCACCAACTACCCACCACCAACTACCCACCACCACCATCAACGAACAATCACCAACTAAACCGCTACCGGCTGAAACCGCTCTACTTTAAACAAACTCGTATCGTGAGGCGTGCTGCCGTTGATCGCTAGATCGGCCAGCATCTTCCCGCTCAGTGTCGTGAACTTGAAGCCGTGTCCTGAAAAGCCAGCCCCGATGACGACTTGAGGATGATTGGGATGCTGGTCGATGATGAAGTGCTTGTCGGGGGTCAGAGTATAGAGGCACCGGCGGGTAGAGATAAGGGGACCAGCGACACCGGGGATGTACTGTTGGGCAAAGGCACGGATGCGTTCGGTCCAGGCTGTGCTGGGGGTGTAGTCTACCTCACCGGGCGTTTCTACCGTGTCCCAGCCGTAAAAGGTGGTGATTTTGACGCCAAGGCTGGGATCTTCATGGGGAATACCATAGGGCATTTCGCCGTAGTCACCATTCATATGAGCAAAGAAGACAGGAAACGTTCCTGGTTCAAAGTCGACAGGATTGCTGGGTTCGTAAAACCCAAGCTGACAGGGCATGATTTTCAGCGGCAAGTCAATGCCTTGTTCGGCCAGCAATTCTTTAGCCCAGCTACCAACCGTTAGAACAATGCGATCGCAGCTGAACATCGCGGTTGCCGTCTGAACCTCAACCCCATTGTCGACAGGAGTCACCTTGAGAACCGGGGTCTGATCAATCACCGTCACCCCTCGGTTCTGAGCTAGTTTGACATGAGCCAACACGCAGCGAGAGGTGCGCAGCAGGCCAGAATCAGGCTGAAACAGCCCCTCCATGCCGTCTTCGAGGCTGAACTGGGGATAGCGATCGCGAATCTCGGCCTTTGTAAGCTGCTCGTAGTCTAAATTCGCCGCCTCCATGCTGCTCTTCAGCGCTTGAAACGTATCCGTTTCAGGAAAGCCAAAATCCAATCCACCCGTCTTTACATAGAGCTGCTCACCAGCTTCTGCCTGTAGGGCAAACCAGAGGGGATAAGCCGCCCGCATGAGGTCAATGTAGATGGGATTGTCATAGGTGTAGCGAATTACACGGGAATAGCCATAGGAACTGCCATTCTGGTGATTCAGTTCAAACTGTTCCAGCAGTAAAACCTTCTTGCCCGCTTTTGCTAGGTAGTAAGCAGCTGCACTCCCAACACCGCCAGCACCAATCACAATGACATCAAAGTGTTGCACCATTTGAACAAGCTCCTGAAGTTAAAAGCATCAAAAGAGTCTGCTGTTAGAGGCTCGTAGGGGCACAAATCAAATGATGGGCAATTAGTATGATCAGCCCGTGTTGGGCTACCTGGGCAACCCAACACGAAAAATCTAGCTAAGGAACTAACGCTGTATCGGCTGCTTCAGCTTCAGCTTCCTGAAGTTTCTGCCCTTCAATAACAACACCATGCTCGTAGCTGAGTCCCCTGTAAATGCTGTAGCACATTACCAGTAGGACAACGGCAAACGGTAATCCCGTCGTGATGGATGCTGTTTGTAGTGCAGAGAGTCCACCTCCGAGCAATAGAGCCGCAGCTACAACCCCCTCCATAACAGCCCAGAAAATGCGCTGTGGTACTGGCGAATCCAGTTTGCCGCCCGATGTCAGACTATCTACTACGAGTGAACCTGAGTCCGAAGAGGTGACAAAGAATACAACCACCAGAATAATACCCACAAAAGAGGTAATGCCGGTGAGAGGAAGCTGCTGGAGCATGACAAACAATGCCGTCGCGACATCAGCAGCAACCGCTTCACTGATAACACCACTCAAGCTGCCCAACTCCATATTCAGAGCCGTCCCTCCAAAAACAGACATCCACAGGAAGGTCAGTATTGAGGGCAGCAGCAGTACACCGATGATGAACTCACGCACGGTGCGGCCTTTGGATACCCGAGCAATAAAAATACCCACAAAAGGCGACCAAGAAATCCACCAACCCCAGTAGAAAACTGTCCAGCTGTTCTGCCAATCAGTTCCTGAAAAAGTCTCAGTCCAAAAACTAAGCGTGGGGAGCGAGGCGACGTAATACCCCAAGTTTTCGACGAAGGAGTTAAGGATGAATAAGGTTGGTCCCACTAGGAGAACAAACCCCATCAGGAGAGCAGCCAGAATCATGTTGAGTTCGCTTAAACGACGCACCCCATTCCCTAAACCAGAAACGACTGATGCGGTTGCAAAGCCCGTAATAATTGCAATCAACCCCACCTGAATTGGCGTACTAACCTGCAGACCAAAGAGGAAATTAAATCCGGCGTTGACCTGCTGCACACCAATCCCCAATGAAGTCGCCAGACCAAACAGGGTGGAGGCTACTGCCAAAATGTCAATAGCATTACCCGGCCAGCCGTAAATGCGCTCTCCTAACAAGGGATAGAACACGGATCGAATCGTTAGCGGCAGCCCCCAGTTATAGGCAAAAAAGGCTAGCGACAGCCCCACCAGGGCATAAATTCCCCAAGCGTGCAGTCCCCAGTGAAAGAACGTGATGCCCATGGCTTGCTGAGCCGCATCAGCCGAATTCGCCTGAATCGTTCCTAACAGCGATGGCGGATCTTGAAAGTGATAGATGGGCTCGGCTACACTCCAGAACATCAGACCAATCCCCATTCCAGCACTAATTAGCATCGCCATCCAGGCAAAGGTTGGGAACTCAGGTCGAGCGCTCTCGCCGCCTAAGCGGACATTTCCGAGCTTGCTAAAAGCAATATAAATTGTGAACACCAAAAACAAACTGACCGAAAGGATCAGAAACCAGCCCATGGCCCCTGCAATAAAGGCTTGAACGTCTCCAAAAACCGTTGCTGCCGGTTCCTGGAAAATCAGGGTGAATAGGACAAACAGGACAATCAAGCCCCCGGATACTAGAAACACCTCGGGGTGAAAGTCAAATCCTTTGGCTACGACGTTGCGATCGCCGGGAGTACGACGAATATGGCGAGTCGGAGCATGGGCTGGCACCTCCGATGCATGATCGTCATGCGACCCTCGACTCGAATCTTGTGTGGTCATAACAACTGAACTCTTAATACATCAACAAGCAGGGCAACGTTGCCGAGCATTAGCCACATCGCTGCGCTTTCAGTACAGAAGCGGATCCTAGATCTTAAACTTGCAGGAATTCAGCAGGCCCGACAGGCACTACTAAAACTTTGACGTTTTAATCGTTTGTGTACTTGACCACCTTGTATACAGATAAGACCGCCTTGTCAAGTTCCTAGCCAATCTCAAGACAGCCAGCGCAATAACCATTCACACGATACTGCTCGCGCTGATGATAGTTGCAGCATCATTCACAGCACCGAGTGTAAACCAACACTTTCAGGTCAGCCTCAACTCAGCAGACTCTTCTTGCAACTGAGTGTAGACCTTGACTCTCAACCGAAAAGTTTTCACTTATACAGTTGTTACTACAAGTTTTGAAACGTTGATATTTGCAGTAATGAACTGAGGAGCCGATAGCCTGCAAACTGTATATAAGGCTATATCCTGTCGTCAAAGATCCGTAGAAAGTCATCATTCCATCAGAAAAAACTGAAAAACTGTTAAACAGAAAACAGTCTTGCCACTCCACAGGCATTAGCGTCTAGTTCACAGCTTGTAATTACAAGCTGTGAATTAACTTCTACTGTACTTAATTCATGTGGCTGAGATGTGAGTATTTCTGTCAGTTTCATCTGAGTTACAGGCGCAAGCGAATAACTGTTGAGGCGGAGTATGTCCCAAGAAAATGTTGTTTGTTCTCGTTCTGACCTGGCCATCGTAGATATCTCTGCCAGTCTCCAGGAGGCAACGATCTACCCAGAGTCTTCGGTTAGGGTATCAACTCAAGCCGGGATAGGTTGACCGTGCCAGGGATTGGGCTGTTGTGACAAGGAAGACTGTCTAGGTAGGGGTAACTCTGTAAAGGTACTGAGCACCGACTCAAAGAGGTCAGGAAAGGGATGGCCAAAGA
>JBHJHM010000055.1:0-85299 GCA_050330865.1 Leptolyngbyaceae cyanobacterium | reverse complement strand
CTCGATTCAGCTTTCGGGGGCGACTCATGGCTCACTCAGGACGGCTCAATGACTCGGTTGCTCTGAGTTTGACAGGATTTGACTCTCTGGAAAAGCGCTCACTTGACAAATCTCCTATTCCCTTAACTTGTGGCCAATGCTATCCAGGTGGCTCAGCGGTTCGACCACCACGTGCGTCCGCTGCAGCCAGATGCGGTGATTGTTCAGGTCGGCATCAACGATTTGAAGGCGATTGGCCTTTTCCCAGGCCGTCGAGAGGCCATTATTGCTGCCTGCAAAGCCCATATTCAGCAAATTGTTGAGGACTCAACCGCGATCGGAGCGACTGTTATTCTGACGACAATTTTTCCGACAGGAGCTGTACCTCTGGAGCGCCAGCCTTTTTGGTCGGATGCAATTGCTGAAGCCGTTGTAGAGGTCAATAATTACCTCTTTACCCTAGCTAATGAACAGGTTATCGTGCTGGATACCTTTACCGTATTGGCGAACAGCCAGGGCCAGGTATTGCCGAAGTACAGCCGAGATGAGCTACACCTAAACGCACAAGGATATGCCGTTCTCAATGACGAGCTAGTGCGGTTGCTCAACGCTCATCTGCCGTCACCTGTGGTTGACTCGCCTGCGACAACGACCCCCTGAAGGGCGACTACCTGAAGTGTTTGGGCTTCCTTAACAACACAACAAACGCCGCATGTTTTCCATGTTGCCAGGCAAGTCTTGCCGCATGCCTTGCTCGATCAAAAAGCCGGGTACTGGAATCAGCGGGGTCGCTTGTACGGTGTAGGTAAGCAACGTACCGTCTTGCCAATCTTGCAGGGTAAGGTCAGCCCCAAAATCTCTGAAGTTACCTTTTTCGAGACGGAACTGAATGCTGCGATGGGTCTGTTCGTAGACTTTAAGATAAATCTCGACCTGAGCTGCGATCGCTAAAAATGCTTTACGTCCAACCTGATAAAGTCGATGAACGTTTTGGCTAGAAGCGACCACTTCGCTGCGAACAATGTTAGGGAAATAATCAACCCATCGAGAATAATTAGTGAGCTTAGGCCACAATTGTGCCGGCGAAGTCTGCAGATACATCTTAGCGGTCACTGCTCCACCCGACAGGCCATAGGGCCGAGTATCAACCAAAACCTGCCCTCTGCGAAGCGCTTCCGTCTCCTGGCTAGTATGAGAATTACCAGACGCGTGGAACAATGCCGTTGGTTTTGCTGTGGACGAACGTGATACGTGGCTAACCATCTGAGGCCAAGCTCCAAAATTAGAAGAGTTTGCTTAATAGATATCTACCGCTCCAGTCGGTAGTATCCCTCAAAGACCATAAAGTTCATCAAAATGTCATCTCTACGGAGATGAATTTTTCAAGAAGTCGGCTTGAGCAGCTTACTGTGGCAACAGTCTCGCCCTTGGGTAGAATTTCAGACGTATCATTTGATACATCTTCATTCCACTCAATGCGTTGGACTCAAACCTGTTCGACTTCTATTCGCCATGAAAGTTCCTGGGCAGAAGTTCCTGAGTAGAAGTTCCCCGTAAAAACCTTGTCAATATCGCCATCGTCTGGAGAAGCTTTTGCTAAAGTGTCAGAGCAAATCTTGTGGGTCGCTCCGGCTCAACGTCCATGGTGCTTGCCAAAAAACCTCCCCTGATTGTGACAATCGGTACGGCTCTCTTGTTAATCGGCGGGGGCGCAATGGTCTACTGGGCGATCCAGTGGCGGTCAGCAAACGCTCGCGGTTTGCCGCCTGGGGTCAAGGCTGTTCCAGAATCGGCAGCAGCGGTAGTTAGCCTCTCAACAGATGCCGAGCAGTGGCAGCGTCTGAGGCAGTTTGGGACCCCCGAAACACAGGCTTCTTTTGATCAGCAGCTGGCTAATTGGCGCGATCGCTGGCTAGCTACCTATGACATTTCATTTGCCCAAGATATCGAGCCATGGGTGGGGCCTGAAGTCACCCTGGCATGGCTACCCAATGGTGACGCTGACGCAACTGCTCCGAGTTCTGATGCGCCGTTGGGCTCGCAGCGTCAAATTCTGCTGCTCCCTATTGCTGACCCGGAGGCAGCTCAGATTACGGCTGAATCACTCCCCGTTGCGACAGCAGCGACAAATCAAGTGGAGTATCGGGGAGTGGCGCTCACAGCCTATGATGCTACGGGCGATTCATCGGCAGAAGCCTCTGCCGAACCGATTTGGATGGGCGTCTTAGGAACGCAACTCGTCCTAGTTGCGGAAACAGAAGCCGTTGCCAAACAAGCTATTGATGCCTTCAAGGGCGGCAAGTCCCTAGCTGATCTGCCAGGCTATCGCCGCTCGTTTGAGCATATTGGTACGCCGCAGGCATTTAGCCGACTTTATTTCAGTGTTCCTGCGATCGTCCAGATGCTGGCTCAAACTTCGCAGCCGCCCCTTGCCGCCCCCATCGTTGCCAGCTTTCAGGAAAGCCGAGGCCTTGCCGCCACTGTCAATATCACTTCGCAAGGCATACAGGTCAAAAGTACAAGTTGGCTCGGACCCAGTAGCGATCGCACCTATGTCGATACCAATATCCCGGCGCAGCTGCCGCAATACCTGCCACGGGATACTCTGATCATGGCCTCTGGGGGGAATTTTCAGCAGTTTTGGGAGGATTTAAGCGCTGAGCGGAATTGGGGAGCATTAACGGCTCTCAGTCCTGATAACCTGGCTTTGGCACTACAGAGTCGCACGGGGTTAACGCTGGAGAGCGATTTGCTGCCATGGATGGCGGGTGAGTTTGCGATTGCGCTGGTGCCCTCTCAGGACACGCCTGAAGACGATGAAGAGGCCTCACTCCCTAATCCTGGCTTGGTGACTCTCTTGCAAGTCAGCGATCGCACCAAAAGTGAGCAAACTTTCAGCCAACTCGACACGGTTGTCAAAGATCGCCATCGCTTCTCGATTCTCAAGGAGCCGGCTGGCCGCACCGAGCTGATCAAGTGGGTGTCGCCCTTTCAATCGGTTGCTTTATCACGGGGATGGCTCGACAACAATATCGCTTTGTTCACCGTGGGTAACGAAACCGAAGATGCGATCGTGCCTAAACCCCGACGACCGCTGACAACTGCGCCCCTCTTTCAACTCACGACAGCCGATGCCCCGACAGTGAATAGTGGCTACTTCTTTGTCAATCTAGAAGCCCTGAATCAAAATGAAGATAACCTCTTTCTGCCGACCCTCTCGGTTGACAACCAGGGTGTATTGCGAGCGATTCAGGCACTGGGCGTAACGGCTACTGTGATTGACGATCAGCGGCTCCGGTATGACCTTTACATTGCTCTCGAACGGGGCAACCGCCCAGGACCACTGCCCAATGGTTCTACTGCAGACCCATCGGGAGAAACATCAACAGAGGAGACGTCGCCAGCAGAGGCAATTCCCGAAGCGGAAGTAGCACCCACTGAGGACCCATCAAATGCTCCCGAAGCAGCAGGCGATTCTCCCGCAGCCGAGTCTGAACCTGCAGCTGACTCTGACAATGTCGAAGCGAATGAATAGCGTTAGGGAATTGATAGGAAAGAATTTACCAACCGTAGGGTGTCATTAGCGAAGCGTAATGCACCGCAGCTCGGTATTGTTATGCCTGGAAATCTCCTTAGTCCTCAGCAAATCGCTCAATCGTATGCCCCAGCCCCCTAGTCCCGATTGGTCATATCCTTTGCCCCAGCTCTACCCCGGCATATTGGTGAAACGCTACAAACGGTTTTTCGCTGATATCGAGTTAGCGTCCGGTGAAGTGATTACGGCTCATTGCCCGAATACTGGACCCATGACAGGCGTTTGCCATGCCGGCGGGCAGGTGATGGTTTCCCACAATCCTAGTCCCAAGCGTAAGCTGGCCTACACGTGGGAGCTGTCAGAAGTTCACGATACGGTGCCAACCTGGACGGGGGTCAACACAGCGTTACCGAATCGTGTCATTAAATCAGTTTTGGAAGCGGGTATTCTTCCCGAGCTGGGTCCTTACACCGACATTAGAACTGAAGTAAAGTACGGGCGCGACGGCAAAAGTCGGATTGATTTCTTACTGCAGGGCGAAGACGCGAGGCCAATCTATATCGAAGTCAAAAATACAACCTGGGTCAAAGGCACCCTGGCGCTGTTTCCCGATACGGTCACAACGCGTGGCCAAAAACACTTGCAGGAACTGACGGAGCTACGCCCCGACGCGCGAGCTGTCATGCTCTATTTCATCAATCGCGGCGACTGCGATGCCTTTGCCCCCGGCGATGAGGCCGACCCAACGTATGGCAAACTGCTGCGGAACGCGATCGCGCAAGGTGTCGAAGTTCTCCCTTGCCGCTTTGATGTCACCCCTCAAGCCATCCGCTATCTAGGCCTTGCTGACCTTAAGCTGTAGAGCAGACAAATCCCTCATCGCGGTTAAATGAATCGGACTTTTAAACAGTAGTCAAGAAACAGTAGTCAAGAAACAGCAGTCAAGAACCAATCGCTAATCCTGCAGTAAAGGATTCAGGTCGATATAAGCATCCACCGAATCAGCCAGAACATCCAGCATCATTTCACGCTGTTCCCGATAATTAGCGACTCCGGTCGGGAGGGAGCCTAGCCCGCGCTGTTTGCGGAGGCGGTTGAGCCACGCTCGTCGCCAAGGACCGTTGTCGAACAGCCCGTGCAGATAAGTCCCCCAAACAGACTGACTGGAATCGACAACGCCTAGAGAGCGATCGTCAAACAAGAAGTCGAATTTGGGAGCATTGGTATCCTCCTCAGCGGGAGCCACTAGCTGCGTCCTGCCCTGGTGCAGTTCATAGCCAGAGATGGGCAGCCCGGTTTGGGGATATTGTGAGGTGGTGCTGCGCTGCCGTGCGATCTTTTTCTGCGTGATAACTGTACGAATCGGAATAAGCTCCAGCCCTTTGTAGCGGCCATCTTGCCCTTCGACACCTTCGGGGTCGGCCAAGAACTCACCCATCAGCTGAAATCCGCCACAAATGCCGAGGACCGTCCCCCCCGCGGCTGCGTAGTCCTGAATGGCCTCAGCCATACCGGCGCGCTGCAAAACGAGCAGATCAGAAATCGTCGTCTTTGTACCGGGCAAAATCACAGCATCGGGATAGCCCAAATCATCCTTAGGACTAACGTAGCGGACCTGAACCGAAGATTCAGACTCCAGCGGATCAAAATCAGTGAAGTTAGAGATATGCGGTAGACGAATGACCGCTACGGTTAGCTCCGAAGAAGACTTGTTGGTTTGGCGATCGAGCAACGATAGCGAATCTTCAGCTGGGAAAACCTGCTCTAACCAGGGGATGACACCAATCACAGGAATACCAGTCCGTTCCTGGAGCCAATCGATACCGGACTGTAGCAGCTCACGCTGGCCGCGAAACTTATTAATGACGATGCCCTTGATGAGCGCCCGCTCATCGGGTTCCAGGAGCTCTAAAGTACCAACAACATGGGCAAACACGCCGCCTCGATCAATATCAGCCACGAGGACTGTAGGCGCATTCAATCGCTTGGCAATCCGCATGTTTGCCAAGTCCCGTTCCTTGAGGTTAATTTCGGCAGGGCTGCCAGCGCCTTCGCAGACCAGAAAATCGTAGTCCTGTTCCAGACGTGCCAGACTTTCCTGAATAGCCTGCCAACCCGTATCAAAAAACTTGCCGTAGTACTCTTTGGCAGTCGTCCGTCCGACGGGACGACCTCGCAAAACCACTTGGGAGGTCATGTCGCCCTGTGGCTTCAACAAGATGGGATTCATTTCCACTTGGGGAGCCACCTTAGCCGCCCATGCCTGGACCGCTTGGGCATACCCAATCTCAGCGCCTGTATTGGTGACGTAGGCGTTGAGAGCCATATTTTGGGCTTTGAAGGGAGCAACACGCCAGCCCCGACGACTCAAAATACGGCAGAGAGCAGTTGCCACCATGGATTTGCCCGCATGAGATGTGGTGCCCACCACCATAATGGATTTCATAGGATCCTCCAAGGGGATGTTTTGAGTTGCACCTAGCTCAAATGACTACTGCCTGCCGTAACAAAATCCGGGAAGAAGCAGGTTGATCGGTCTCAGCTTTGTAGCCATCCCGGCAGTCGTAGCCACCGACTCAAGGAATTATATAAGTGATCTTGAAAATTCGGCTTTAAATCTGCGGTCCTCGATACTTGCCAGCGATCAAGCAGTTGCCGCCCCAAGGGAGTGAGTCGGAAACTATCGGTCAATCCTTGACCATCGACTTCGCGTCGCAATAGACCCACAGCCAATAGCCATAGCAGCTCGTTTTCGACCGCTAGTTCACCTAAAGGCGTGAGCGTATAACCATTGTGGATGCCAGTACTATCCGTTAACTCTTGGAGAGAAACACTCTGCGATCGCAACGTTTGGAATAGCTTGAGCCGGAACGGCGAACATTTAGCGGCTCGATCAGCGCGTCGTTGACTCTGAGGGGAGTAGGCGACGGCCTCGGGATCAGGGGCAGAGAAATGAGTCGTCATAAATCAGCCTATACAAATACGGATTTCTTCTAATTGTAAAACTCTGTGAACGGCCTTCCTGCACTCAAAAGACACGTAATTTTGTGATTTCGTAGTCTGAGTTACGGTTTACAGAGTTCGACCTTGCTAGAACGATGGGGTATTCCTTCAATTGAGGAAACACAACATACTCTGTTTAGCAGCATTAGTTTAAGCGCATAGAAATTGGCTTCTAGGGTTCCGATCGCGGGTGAGTCTTGATTCAAGATTTGAGCGATGACTGGTCCGAGAGGAGCCACTGGGTCGGTCTTTATAGGCAAGCGATTAGCCAAACAGCGACCCAGCACACGGCGGGAAAAAAGCCCGGGAGGTGAGATGAAGGTAGGCAGCCTTCACCGTCTCCTGGGCTTTGCTATTTCTGTTTACACAGGTTTTGCACAGGTTTAGATGGGTAGCGAAGGAGATTTTATGAGCGACGAGCCCCTATTTCAGAGCCCTACCGAAGCGAGCCAAGCACTGGAAAAAGAAACTCGTCTACCCATGACGGGATGGCAGCAAGAGGTGAGCCAGGGTTTGGAATATGGCCTAGAGGCGGCTGCGAGTATCCGCGATCGCAGCATTTCCACCTTCTCGCGGGGTGAATTGCCTCATTTTGCAGGCATCAATACCTTTTTGAAGGCACCCTATCTAGAAGACGTCAGACAGGTCGGCAACTACGATGTCGCGATCGTTGGTGTCCCCCATGACACTGGCACCACCTACCGACCCGGAACTCGCTTTGGCCCCCAAGGCATTCGCCGCATCTCCGCTCTCTACACCCCTTACAACTTTGAGTTAGGGGTTGATCTGCGGGAGCAAATCACCCTCTGCGACGTGGGCGATATTTTCACGATTCCAGCCAACAACGAAAAATCCTTTGACCAGATTTCTAAAGGCATTGCCCATGTCTTTAGTTCTGGAGCGTTTCCCATCATTTTGGGCGGCGATCACTCTATTGGCTTTCCTACCGTTCGGGGGGTTTGCCGTCACTTAGGGGATAAGAAGGTCGGTATCATCCACTTCGATCGCCACGTCGATACCCAAGAAACGGACTTGGACGAGCGCATGCACACCTGTCCTTGGTTCCATGCGACGAATATGGCCAACGCTCCCGCTAAAAACCTGGTGCAGCTAGGGATTGGTGGCTGGCAGGTGCCTCGTCAGGGTGTCAAGGTCTGCCGCGAACGGGAAACAAATATCCTCACCGTCACCGACATTACCGAGATGGGACTGGATGCGGCGGCTGATTTTGCGCTGGAAAAGGCGCTCGATGGGACCGACTGCGTGTATATCAGCTTCGATATCGACTGCATCGACGCTGGCTTTGTCCCGGGTACGGGCTGGCCGGAACCTGGCGGTCTGCTGCCCCGCGAAGCGCTCTATCTGTTGAAGCGGATTGTTCAAGCGGCACCTGTTTGTGGCCTGGAAGTGGTGGAAGTGTCGCCGCCCTACGACATCAGCGATATGACCGCATTGATGGCCACCCGCGTCATCTGCGACACGATGGCGCATTTGGTGCTGTCGGGGCAGCTACCCCGACAGCAAAAACCTGGCTACATTCACGCTGAGGCCAATATGAACGTCGATCAGGCATGGGAGTAGACCATCATGCATGAGACCGATATGACTAAGGCGCTGATTATGACCGTACGAGACTGGTGGGAATCGCAACCAGAACGACCGCCCGTGGCGCGGGTTCATCTGACGGTGGGGCAGTTTACCTGCGTCGAACCTGCCAGTCTTGAGTTTGCCTTTGAGGTGCAAACCCGAGGGACCTTTCTGGAGGGTGCTGAACTGAAGATTCGCGAGACACCGCTAATTGCCTTTTGTCATGCCTGTCAGGCGGAATATCGCCCTGAGATGGGCTGCCGCTATGCCTGTCCGACCTGTCAGGCACCGATGGAGGATATCCGCTCAGGGCGGGAACTGAAAATCGATCGCGTGGAATATGCCGATACGGCGATCGTCGCGCGGGGGCGGAGTATGGCCTATCCCAACGATCCGTGAGGGCAAGGCGTCGGGACCCCCTAACGATCCGTAAGGGCGAGGCCTTGGGGCCAGTAGATTCTGGTTAGTCCGAGAGATGTCTATCCCAATGCCTCGCCCCGACAGCACACATACATCCTGATCAACGCACATCCAGTCATCCACGACCATGCACCAAATCATCGACGAAACCCTCGGCATCAATCTGCTTCACGCCAATCAAACCGGCGCTGATCATAACCGCGCTCACTTCGACGCTTGGGGAATCACCTGCTTCAACATCATGAGCAGCCCGGGGGCAGGCAAGACAGCCTTATTGGAAAAAACGCTGGCGGCCTTGAGTCCCGAACTCCGCATTGCCGTGATTGAAGGGGACATGACGACTGAACTGGATGCCGATCGCCTACGTCAATATGGCGTACCCGTTATTGCGATCAACACTGGACGGGCCTGCCACCTAGACGCACGAATGGTGGCGGGCGGACTCCATACTTTGGCCCATGAACACAATCCTGAAGCGCTGGATCTGGTGCTCGTCGAAAACGTCGGCAACTTGGTTTGTCCTGCCGAGTTTGAAGTGGGTGAACATGCCAAGGTTGCTTTGCTCAGCGTCACTGAAGGAGAGGACAAACCCCTGAAATATCCCGTCATGTTTCGCGAAGCAACGATGCTTTTGATTACAAAAACGGATTTAGCTCCCTATTTAGATGTGGACTTGGGCCAGATTGAAGCCAATATTCGTCAAGTTAATCCCCATGTCACCGTGCTTCCAGTATCGATCAAGACAGGCGAGGGGCTGGATGCCTGGTATCAGTGGGTGCGATCGGTGCTGAGAAAACCCTACCTCGTTGCCAGCCCATAAGCCTATTGCCTGTTTGCTGTTCGTCAAGGTCTGTTTGTTAGGAACTGTCTGTTTGTTAGGAGAAGCTATGAAACGTCGCAAGATTTTGCCTGTGCTGCTGGCCTTCTGCTGTGCCCTGTTCATCACAGTTGCCTGCGGTGGGGAGCCTGAAACAAGCACGAGCGAAGCCCCCGATACCGCTGCCGAGACAACCCCCGAAGCACCAACTGCTGTGAACGAAGCTCCTATTGTGATGGGTTATAGCAGTTGGGCGGGGTGGTGGCCTTGGGCGATCGCCGAGCAAGAGGGACTCTTCGAGCAAAACGGCGTCGATGTCGAACTCGTTTGGTTTGATGGCTATTTGGAATCGATGGAAGCCCTCGCCTCGGGACAGCTAGATGCCAACTGCCAGACGCTCAATGACACGATTTCCTTCGCTGCCGATGCTGTAAACGGCGAGGTCGCAGTGGTCGTGAACGACAACTCAGCTGGCAACGACAAAGTGATTGTTACCGAGGAGATTGAGACAATCGACGACCTCACGGACAAAACTGTGGTTTTAGAGGAAGGGGTTGTCGGTGATTTCCTTCTGACACTGGCACTTGAAGAAGCTGGCAGATCGCGTCAGGATGTCAACATTGAAAACCTGGAAACGGGAGATGCAGCGACCGCTTTTGCCGCTGGACAGGCCGATGGCTTTGCGGGTTGGGTTCCTTTTTGGGAAACCGCTCTGACCCGTGAAGGTAGCAAAGAGCTGACCAGTTCTGCCGAGTTTCCCGGTGCGATTCCTGACCTCCTGGTGGTGACTCAAACACTCATTGACGAACAACCCGAAGCCGTACAAGCTCTGGTCAACACCTGGTTCGATATTCTGGCTTTCATTGACGAGAACCAAGAACAAGCCTACGAAATCATGGCTGAACGGGCTAACGTCAGCGCCGAAGATTTTGAACGGTATCTGGAAGGTACCCGCTTCTTTACCCTCGAAGACAACCTGGAAGCCTTCTCCCCCGGTGACAGCATGGTTCACATGCCTTATGCCGCCGAGGTGATGGCTGACTTTATGGTAGAAGTCGGCTTCATTCCTGAGAAGCCCGATTTAGAAGCAGTATTGGATGAACAGTTTGTCCAGGCCTATGCAGATGAGAATGCGTAGGTAGAAGGGTGGATGTGTGGAAGGGTAGATGGGTAGTGGCTTCTTAGTTGATGGTTGATGGTTGATGGAGTCGGGGTGAGACATCTGGAGCATAGAGTTCCGATAAGTGGTCAATATGCGGACCAAATGCCTCGCCCTTACAAAGTTCTGGCTCCTCCTTTCCTTTCCTCCTGACCCCATCACCCACTTCCTTTTTTCCCTTATTCCATCCCCCCATCCACTCCCCTACTCCCCCACCCATCCACTCTCCCACCCATCTACTCCTCCACCCTTCTATTCCCCCACTCCTTCCAATCGTCCACATATCCAACCGAGGTTCCACAGTGACTGTCATATCGCCAGATCCGTCGCTAACGTCGCCGTCTGTGGCGCGAAATCTCAAACCGACAGTGTTTTGGCGCATTGGGGAAGAGATTCCGCAATTGCTGAAATGGATATTGATGACGATATCGGTAGTGGTGCCCCTATGCCTTTGGTGGGGCATTGCCAGTACCGGATGGATTGATCCCAAATTTTTGCCGTCGCCGGGACGGGTCTGGCAAGCACTCGTGGGTCTCTGGCAAGAAGGTTATCTGCTGAACGACACGTGGATGAGCCTGTTTCGAGTATTTGCAGGCTTTTTGCTAGCCACAATCGTCAGTATTCCCATCGGTATTGCCATGGGGGCTTTCGATAGCGTGCGATCGCTCTTCGAGCCTTTCACCGCAATTGTCCGCTACATGCCTGCGCCTGCGTTCACGCCCCTTTTGATTATCTATCTAGGCTTTGGCGAAGAACCCAAGATTGCGTTAATTTTCATCGGCACGGTTTTCTTCAATACGCTGATGATTATGGACACGATCAAGTTTGTCCCTAAAGAACTCATCGAGACGACTTACACCCTGGGGGGCGATCGCCGTCAGGTCTTGATGCAGGTGATCACTCCTTACGTCGTGCCTAAGATTTTTGATACTCTGCGGATCAACATGGCGGCTGCCTGGAACTTAGTGGTTGTGGCAGAACTGGTTGCTGCCGATGAAGGCTTAGGCAAGCGCATTCTCATTGCCAGAAAGTTTTTTCAAACTGAAGACATTTTTGCCTGTCTCATCGTTTTAGGACTCATCGGCTTCATCCTCGACCTTTCTCTACAAGCAGTCATGCGCTTGACGTGCAAGTGGGCCGTCAAGTAAAGCTCCCCTCGCCTTTCTCCCGCTCCCTGCTCCCCTGCCTCCCCTCTCCTTTTACCCTTACCCATCACTTTTACCTTTCAATTCTCCTATCCGTCATCCACCCACCGTGCGGCTGAGCGCTCACGCCGAAGCCCTTCTACCCTTCCACTCCCTTACCCCGCCTCCTATGCACCTTGAAGTTTCTAAAGTCCACAAGCAGTTTGAAACCCGTCAAGGCCCCGTGGTTGCCCTTCAAGACGTCAACCTCCATGTGGAAAGCGGCGAATTTGTCTGTGCGGTGGGGGCATCCGGCTCCGGCAAATCAACCTTGCTGCGCTTGATTGCCGGTTTAGAAACACCCACGGCTGGCAAGATTACAGTCGATGGCCAAACGATCATTGGTCCGGGAGCCGATCGCGGTATGGTGTTTCAAAGCTACACCCTCTATCCTTGGATGACCGTACAGGAGAATGTGGAATTTGGCCTCAAACTCCAGGGTATTGACAAACGATCGCGCCGTGAGCAGGCTTCGCGCTATATCGACGTGGTTGGGTTAACCCCGTTTGCTCGGTCGTTACCCAAGGAACTGTCGGGTGGCATGAAGCAGCGGGTCGCGATCGCGCGCGCCCTAGCAAATCACCCCAAAATTCTGCTCATGGACGAACCCTTTGGCGCGCTCGACGTCCAAACCAAAGAAACCATGCAGCAGTTTCTGCTCGATTTGTGGAATCGTTTGGGCATTAGCATTCTAATGATTACTCATGACGTGGGTGAAGCCGTCTTTTTGGCCCAACGGATCTATGTCATGACCGCTAGCCCCGGCACCATTCAGCGCGAAATTGAGATTAACCTGGGCAGCGATCGCGCTTACACAATCCGCCGCACTCCCGACTTCTACCACTACTGCGAAACCATCATGGACCTCCTCCGCACACCTGCTGATGCTTCGGTGAGGTAAATACTGGCGAATATCGCTCTTTGGGTTGGAGGGAATAGGGAATAGGCTTCGCCTTCTCGCTGTAAACGCTACCGATCGGTCAGCCTCGTGACATGTCACGGGGCTACATTGATTTCCTTTTTGTAGCTGTGATTTAGAGAACTGGTATTAGACTGTCGGGTGGAAGCACTGGCAGCCGCACTATGAACCGGAGACTGACCGAAGGCCCTGTGGGGTCGCAGCTCATCAAACTAACGCTGCCGATGGTGTGGGGTGTCTTCGCCATCATTGCGTTCAACCTGGTTGATACCTACTTTGTTGGTCAGCTCGGGACGGCTCAGCTCGCAGCGATGAGCTTTACATTTCCCGTTGTTATGACGCTGGGTAGCTTAGCCATGGGGCTAGGAATTGGCGCCTCATCCGTTATTGCACGCGCGATCGGGGAAGGCGACATGCGCCGCGTCCAGCGGTTTACCACCAATAGTCTGACGCTAGCGCTCACAGCGGTCATTGTGTTCGTCGCCGTGGGGCTTTTGACCATCGATCCGCTCTTTGAAGCATTAGGCGCCGGGCCAGAGGTGATGCCCTTCGTGCGGGATTACATGCAAATCTGGTATTTCGGCATGGTGTTTTTGGTCGTCCCCATGGTGGGCAATAGTGCCATCCGGGCCGCAGGCAACACCCTCACCCCCAGTATCATCATGACCCTAGCAGCGGCGACCAACATCGTGCTTGATCCGCTGCTGATTACAGGAGCCCTAGGGTTTCCCCGGCTGGAACTTCAAGGGGCTGCCATCGCAACCGTTATTTCGCGGGCCCTAACCTTGGTGGCCGCGCTGCTGGTATTGCGCTTCAAAGAGAACCTGCTGTCAATGCATCTGCCCGACCTGGAAGAAACCCTATTTTGCTGGCGCGATATTTTGACAGTCGGCCTACCGGCTGCAGCCTCCAGCATGATTACGCCCATCTCCATCGGGGTAATCACAAGCTTCTTAGCGGTCCATGGTCCGGCAGCCGTAGCCGGATTTGGCGTGGCGTCGCGGTTGGAGTCCTTCTCGCTGATTGCAGTCATGGCATTGTCTGCCAGTATGGGGCCGTTTGTGGGACAAAACTGGGGTGCCCATCAGTTTGGACGAGTGCGATTGGCACTGCGCCAGAGTTTTCTGTTTTGTATCGGCTCGGGCGTCGCGATCGCCCTTATCCTCGGCTTTAGCGCCCGAGCCCTTGCAGCCCTCTTCAATCAAGATCCGGAGGTGATTGCGATCGCGGCTCAGTACCTTTGGATAGTCCCCATCAGCTACGGCACAGCGGGCATTATCCAAGTTGCCAACTCGGCATTCAATGCCATGGGCAAACCCATCCCGTCAATTGTCATGACGATTGCCCGTATGTTTGTGCTCTATATTCCGCTGGCCTACATTGGCAGTCGTGTTGCTGGCCCCACAGGCATTTTTGTCGCTGCGCTGGTCTCTAATTTGGCCGTGGGGGTAGGTGCCTACTGGTGGACGCGGCGTACGTGCGATCGACAGCCCGCGCCAGTGGTCGCTGAGCCTGAAGCCGTAGGTCGTTAGCAGAGCGGCGTTTTCTATCTGTGGATATGGATTGACCGATGGGGCAAGCTGATCGAGGAAATCGATGACATCCTATGGGAAAGCGCAATCATCTGAAGGCGATCCGCAGTTTGCAGAACCGCATTGACGAGCATCTAGAGAAAATTAGGCTAGAAGAGCAGAAAGAGCGATCTGATGTAGGGTTGATTCGCCATTGGAAAAAAGAGATTCAGGCATTTGAGAAGGGTATCCGACAAGCAAGGAAGCGGTTAGGGAGGTAGTCATGCAATTAGGGTTACGGTCACTTGCGATTAAAGATGAAACGCTTCGGGTACTGGTTCGTGAGTTAGGCGATGAATGTGGTCGTGTACTGGAACTGATTCATCAACTACAGTTACCAGACTTGCAAGACAACCAGAAAGCAGACATTCTTGCTGAATTGGCAGCTTCTAGCATTCACCTGCATACTCATTGCGATGAAGATTTTCAGACTGCGATCGCGGATGAGTTAGAGCAATTAGCGGATAGCGATCGCAATTAGAAGGTCGCTTCACTGATTCGTGTCAGACCGTTCCTGCAACAATTCCACTTGAGTTGGGGTCAACCCTGTTGCTTGAGCGATCGCGGTGTTGTCCATCCCCATTGCCAGAAGATTTTGGGCAATCTGTACCGCTTTGTCTTGCTCAGCTCGTTCCGCTGCTGTAGGTAATAGCAGCGTGCCTTCTAAGGCTGCCCAGCGCAGCCAAGTGGCTGTTATATCTTTGTAGGTTGCAGCGACAGGCACCAGCGATAGACCTAGCATTTCGCTGACGCGCCGGTTTTGCTCATCAACTGGAATTTCCTGATAAGTACCACCCCGTAGTTGAAATCCAGCCCAATCATCAGGATTAAAGGGGTCGTACCAGAAGTATTCTGGGACATGCATCCGGTCCTGGTAGATGCGCTTCTTTTCACCTTTGTCTACCGTAGCGGTACTTTCAGAGAGCAATTCGATGACGACGTCGGGGGTTTTATCTTCTTCCCAGCACACCCAACTGCGACGCTCACCTTTGGGTACGCCTAACGCGACAAAAACGTCTGGGCCTTTGAAGTCGCGATTACGGACTTGCGCCAGGCTATAGTAAACGAACATGTTGCCACCCACAAAACCATCTTCCCGTGCCTCCAGCCAGGACCCGAGCCCATCCATAAGCAGCTCCATCTGCAGCTGGTGGCGCTGGCTCTCCATAGGTTCTCCATCGTCGTAGGGTAGCTCGGCTTGAGTCGGTGGCAGGGTTACTCCTAAGGAGGCGAGTTCAGTTGAGGAAGGCATCATAGAGTTAGCCAGACGTAGCAGGTGCCTTGATCATAGTCTGGCGACGCGGAGAATTGCTTGCAAGGTCGGTAGCTAACGCTGAGAGCTCTGTAGGATGGGTACACTTCGTTTTGCCCATCAATAGGACCATCTTGTTTGATGGGCACGGGCTTTGCCATTTGCCTATCCTACGTTCTACTCAGCTGCTAGGTGAAGGAGTATGTCGCGGAGCGACTCCGACTAAACCTAGCCAGACTGAGTGTCTTGTTCGGTCGTTGGTGATTCTGACAGTTTATGTAAATCGCTCAAAAATTGATTCACTTCCGATTCGGATGATAAATGAAGGACGGTTTTATACCGTTGCACTTCGTTAAGTCGCTTAATAAGCTGAGGCCTCTTAACCTTATTGAAGCGCCAAACAAACGCTATAAAATCGTAGTCGAATCGTTCTGGGCATTTCGATGCCATATCATTTCGAGTTCTTCCGTAAGAAGATACTGTACGCTTCAGAACTCGGTAACAGCAAATCCACTTTGATCGGTCCAAAAAGATAATTGATGTGGCACGCTCAATCCTGTCATTCATCGTTCCTCCATAATTTCCATCGATAATCCAGGAAGCAGAATTCGATAGATCGATGACTCTTGACCGAAATTCTTCCTTGTTTGGTTCCGTCCAGTCTGGCTTCCAATACTCCTGATCTAGATGAATTAGAGGTAACTTCGTAATATCGTGAATCTTGTGCGCGAGGGTGGTTTTTCCACTACCACAACAGCCTATTATCATTACCCTATCCCCGAGATTCATTTTCCTCTTGAGACCTAACGTTTCTGGTCAGCGGTTGACAAAATCTTTGCATCCAACCTAAGCAACTTCGGTCAATCCGCTCCAACAGGGTTGTGTATGCCCGGTACAGGCGTGAACTAATGGGGGCCAATTTCCCTGTCGGAGAACCCGTGTCCAAATGCTCGCAAGTCATAGGAGCCGAGGGACATCAACGACTAGCTCAAGGCAAGGGCATTTCCGCGAGGGAGGGTCTGGAGGAAGCCAGCGGCAAAGCTGTGAGCCGACGTAGGCGCAGACTTCCCGAAGGGTACAGAAACGTCATAGCAGGCCGGGAATCCTGGGTAAGTTGGCACACCACAACGAAACCCATGGTTCAGAGAGTACGGCAAATGATACGGTTGTGCAGTGACAGTTCGCGGTCTTGTCCGGAGAGATCTGTCCAAGGGGCAGTCGGTTGATCTAAGGGAGTCTGACTGAAGTCAAGTACGAGAGGGCTAGGTAGCTACAGAACCTTAAGGGGCTGCAGATAGCGCATTGAGTGGAAACCTGGATGCCATTGGGCAGAAGTCAGCAGAGGCCATATTAGCCAAATGCCCACTGTAATGGGTGGGATACGGTAAAGGGCCAAACCTCAGAGAGCAGGGAGGAGCCACAAAGCCCGACCAAGCGACGAACCGGACGGGTGAGCTAACGAGTCGGCGCTTAATTGCGTAACCAGCCCTGGAAAGTGGTTCTGTTGAACCAAATTGTCTAAACCTCTTCGAAGAAGCGGCCCGTGCAGCCCCGCATGTGGGGTGCTGTGGGGGCGGGGGAGAGAAATCCCCTGTTATCCGAATCATACTGCTGATCGCTCGCCACGACTCTCGATATACTGACGCAAAACTGAGTTGATCAAAGCTCTATATTCTCCGCCCTGAGCTTGGAACCACTGCAACACATCAGGCTCAATCTGAACCAACTGTTGCGCTTGAGATGCAGGAATTCTTAAAGTTGCCTTCTCAAAAAACTCCTCTGTCAATGGTGGGATATCGGAGTAGTCAATTCCTTTATCATCCGTTGCCTCTAATGCTGCCCAATTAGTACGAGAGGTATTGCTCAAGTCTTTGCTGCTCATATCGATTTGCCCTTCGTGCTGAAATAATTCGAATTACATCATTTTGTCGTTCTGTCCAAACTACAACCGCTACGCCGTTCCCAAGGAAACCGATACCGAACCAACGGTCTTTGCCATAATTGAATCGATTGTCTAGTTCAATTAGCATCGGACCATCAAACATCTCAGGGACATCTGCGAAATCGATCTCGTGTTTACGGATATTCTCTAGATTTTTCGCTTCATCCCACTCAAACTGCATGAAGGGTTAGGCAATGCTAATCAGGGTTCCTCTATTATCATCCATTCTATCCAAGGCAAATTCGCACCGTCGGGCGTTCCAATCGACGATAACGTGAAGCTGAGCGGCGGCCAAAATCTTGACCCCCAACCCAGATTTGACATTCCGTCCGCTCCTGCGTAGGGTTAGCTGGCTGGCAGTACCAGATTTAACCTGATTCATTGACAGTAATATGCCAGAACTAGCATATTTAAGATATGAATGCATCACTAAAGCCAGTTGAATGGGTTGGAAAGTCTCTTGAGGATTTGAAAGCGTTCCCAGAGGACGTTCGACAAGCCATTGGGTACGCCTTGTACTTGGCTCAGTCTGGTGAAAAGCACCCTTCAGCTAA
This sequence comes from Leptolyngbyaceae cyanobacterium, assembly GCA_050330865.1. Lineage (GTDB taxonomy): Bacteria > Cyanobacteriota > Cyanobacteriia > Phormidesmidales > Phormidesmidaceae > SIO1E4. Next base: position 67,377 of record JBHJHM010000055.1, on the reverse strand, counting down.
GCCACTCAAAGGATTTAAGGGGGCTGGGATGCTTGAAGTTGTCGAAGATTTTGACGGAGATACGTACCGAGCTGTTTACACGGTAAAACTGGCTGATGTGGTCTACGTCTTACACGCTTTTCAGAAAAAATCAAAGCGAGGCATTGCTACCCCTAGGCAAGATATTGAACTGATTGAAACAAGGCTTAAGCGAGCCCAAGAACATCACGCAGAGAATTACAGCAAGCAGCAGGGGGAGTGAAATATGACTCAAGAAATTGGAGTAAAAGCAAGTAGTGGCAATGTGTTTGCAGACTTAGGTTTGGAGAACTCTGACGAATTGCTTGTCAAAGCAGAACTTGCCTGTAAAATCAGCAGCATTATTACTAAACAGCAAATGACTCAAGCTGAAGCAGCAGAGCTTCTAGGCATTGACCAACCTAAAATCTCAGCATTAGTGAATGGAAAGCTATCGGGCTTTTCGACTGCGCGACTGTTTCGCTTCTTAAATGCTTTGGGGCGAGATGTGGAAATTGTAGTGAAACCAAAATCTGATTCACAAGCTCAAACGCGAGTTGTTACTCCGTGATTTTGAACCCTAGCAGATCGCTTTTCTATACCGTCCCAAACCAAGAACGGAGCCAGCTAACTATATATTCAGTGTCAGATCTGGCAGATAAGATCCATGCTTCCGGATCTTATCTGTCACTTTTGGGTGATAACACCTTGATTCATGGAACTCATCAACAATATTTGTCGTATAACTCCAGGAAAGCAGGGTGTTATCTGTCACTTTTGACAGTTAAGTAGGGTGAGTGGGGTACTTATGCGTCACTTTTGACAGTTAAGCTCCCATCTAGGGGAGTTATACGCGCCTACCATGGCATCCCCAAACCAACACGCTCGTTCGATCAAGTACAGGAAAGTGCTCGGCTAAGGCACTTCAGTCTTTCAACTGAGAAATCTCATGTTTGGAGTCTGTGCCTTCGCGGGTGTGTTTGATCAGAGGCCAAGCCTCCCGAGGCTATTCCACGGGCAGAGACTGTGAATCAGGCAATGTAGATTTATATTTCGCCGACAGCATCCGTTCCTCAATCACAACCAACATCCTACGTCTTGTCAGGGTGGGAGCTGCCTCTTCATAGAAAACAAGATATTGTTGGGTGCAGGATCATCATCGGGCTGCTCTACAAACAGGCGGGTGAATTCGTAATGGTTTATGAAAAGTCAAGGGTACGGCCACCTTCTATGATGGATGGCAATTCAGTTGGCAATTGTCAGCTCTCTATATCCGGTGAGTGGATCAATCTCCCGCTTAAAAATGGTGTTAGGCACAATCCCGACAACTATCTCTGCTGTCGTGTAGATGTTCGAGTTATCCATTAAATGACCACCGATGACCTGGCCTTCACTATCTGATACGGCAATGTGCAAATGAACACCATGTTGGGAGAGTGTGCCTTCTAGCGAAATTATTTCTAACGTTTGTTCAAAAACTGTTCCTTCTGGTTTATTGGCAAATCGGATCACTGCCTGACGTAAACTACCGACGCAACTCAGCATATAAGCGGCATCTATTTTTTGGTCAATACAGTATTTCAACAAAGATTGCTTGAGATCCTCTCCAGGCTTGAGGCGAATAGCAATCACTTCCACGTCTTTTTCCACAGGTATCAAGCTTACAAAGTCTAGCGGCAGAGTGGTGCGGCGGCAATCAGCAACTTTAAGTTCTCGTCCGCCAAGAAGCGCAGCATTTCAACTCTGTCGTTGATGGTTAAGTCTTGCCATCAGCCGATCACGGATTCCAATTGGATTGAAACGACGCTCGTTTTCCTGACGAACTTGCGCAGCACGCTCTTGTCGGATTTTTAGATAAGCATCAACTTCAGTTTTACGCCGCAGGTAGTAGCTAATTACTGAGTACACATCGGCAAGTTGAAGCGATGGATATTGCTCAACAATTTCCTCGGCTGTAGCACCCTCCCAAAAGGCAGCCACCACAGTATCCACTGTGATGCGAGTGTTCCCGACAAGAACTACGCCATCATCGTTCAGCTTTAGGGGAGTTGGCTCAGTTACGATTGCTAGTGTCATAAGCATCACCACGCTCACTGATTTGATGGTAGCAGACCTTCAGAGGTCTTAAGGCCTATAAATATCCTGCCTTCTGTGAGACTTAAAGAGTAAGAAAGCTTTTGCTTGAGTCTTCAGGCGTGAAGTTCTGCGATTTTAGATAGTGTCATTTAGCCTGCGAGATACAAGGTCCACGGTACGCTGAGGAAAAGGAGGAAGAAGATGTTAAAGCAAATTAACCGATTCGCTGCCAGCTTATCGCAGAGCCATCATCGCAGCCCTCAAGATATTAAGACACCAACCTACAGCGGTATATTCATTTCAAGAAATCGCTTAAGACAACCTCGGTATCTGCTGCTGTCAGGGATGGCGGCAGTGGTCGCGGTGTCTTGCACCCAGTTGAACCAAACTCAACTGGTGACAGAGGAGGCTGCTCCCGCTGGCGACGAGGAGGCTGTACTAACCGTTTGGTGGGAAAAGGGCTTCAATCTGGAAGAAGACGAAGCCATGCAGAATCTGGTCGATGCCTGGCAAGAAGACAGCAATCATATGGTCGATTTATCCTTCTACACAACGGATGACCTCCTGCAAAAAGCACAGCGAGCGATTCAAGCAGGCAATCCGCCCGATATTTTGATGAGCCACAATGCCGAGCGGGGGTTGTATCCCTATCAGGCTTGGGAAGGCAAACTTGTCGATGTTTCCGAAATAGTTGAACCCCTTAGAACGATATATCCGCCCTCTATTTTGGAAGCGGTTTATTTCTACAACAATGTTGAAAAAAAACGCAGCTATTACTCAGTTCCGTTTTCTCAAACCACGAATTTTATTAACTATTGGAGTGATTTTGTTGAGCAAGCTGGTTTCGAGGATAAAGCGATTCCTCAAGATTGGGATGGATTTTGGAACTTCTGGAAACAAGTCCAAGAGCAACTGCCGCAGCCTCAGAATCAAGATACGCCTGTTTACGGTTTGGGATTTTCCTTCTCCGATAAGGCCGCTGACACCTATCTGCTGTTTGAACAAATCTTAGAGGCCTATGATGCCCAGTTGGTGACACCCGAGGGGGAACTCCAAGTCGAGGATCCGGTGGTTCGCCAAAAGATTATTCAAAGCCTAGACTGGTACGCCCAGTTTTATCAAGACGGATACTTGCCGATGGATACGGTTAATTGGCTGAATCCAGACAACAATGGCAATTTGCTGAACCGAGCCATCGTGATGACCCCTAACACGTCTTTGACGATTCCGGCGACCGTTCGCAAAGAAGCCGATGTTTACCAGAATCAGCTCAGCACGATTGGCTTTCCCGACAAGCCGAGCGGCGCACCCATGCGTCACATTCTGTCCATCAAGCAAGCCGTGATTTTTACCGATTCGGAAAACCAAGACATCGCTAAGGAGTTCTTGGCTTATTTTGTACAGCCTGAAACCGTTGGCAACTACTTAAAGGCGGCTGGACTCCGGAATATGCCCATTGCTAAAACGATTTGGGAAGATCCCTACTGGACCAATCCCGATGATCCTCATATTGCCAAGGCGGCAGAGCTGCTTTTGTCGGACAACACGCGACCGTTTCCGTCGGTGTATCACCCGGCTTATAGTATCGTGACGAAAGAAAACGTATGGGGGCAGGCTCTGAATCGCATGGTCACTGATGATATCGCTGCCGAGCAGGCTGCCGACGACGCGATCGCCCGGATTACGCAAATCTTCGATGACTTTGCCGCTGGCGATCGCCCCGCAGTCGGTGAGTGAACAAAGTGCCCCTATAGACTGTAGATAGAAGGATCGCGCGTTTGAGTCTGACAGGGGCTGAGGGCTGAGGCTGTATGCTGATGATTGATCAGTAGCACCGATGCCTGGGCTAATGGCTGCATCGAAGGCACCAAAATGCTCTTCATGACGGCATTCTAGAGATTGATGCTCACTGGCTTAAGCTGCAAGAATCTTAAGCGATCGCCATGAGATTTTGGAATCGCAACATTACAACTAAAGTCGCCAGTGCTTTTCTTTTGCTGTCTCTAGCTACCACTGGAGTTGTCGGCGGGGTAGCCTTTTACCGCGCTAGAGAGGCCCTTAAACAGGCAGCATTTGAACGCCTCAGCGTATCAGCCACCCTTAAAGAAGCTGAAATTGCCCGTTGGTTTGAAAAGCAGCAGCGGGATTTTTTCCTGATCACGCAGTTTCCTGATGTTCAAAGAAATCTGAGAACGCTGCTAAGTTCAACCTCTCCTCAAGCGGTTCAAACAGCTGACGAAACCTTATCTAACTATCTCCAAAATATTATTCAAGTCAAATCCAACTTTCTAGAAATTTTTGTCCTGGATTTGCGCAATAAAATTGTTGTCTCAACGAATCAAAACAGCGAAGGCCAGTATGCGATTAATGCCAACGTAACCTACTTATATCTTCAAGAAGTTCAGTCAGGTGATATCTTTGACCCCATCTTTTATGTCTCATTAGCAACAGGGAAACCAGCCGTCACGCTAGCGGCCCCGCTGTACGACGAGGCTGGTAATCGGCAAGGCGCTATCTTAGTGCACTTGAATCTGGATGAAATTGACCAGATTGTTCGCGATCGCACCGGTTTAGGTGACAGCGGCGAAAGCTACTTGGTCGGGTCTTTGGTGAATGAATTCACTTTCATCTCACGCGACATTCCAATTGAGCCTGAGTTTTCTGAGGGTATTATTAGCAGCCCTGGTATCGATGCCGCCATGCAGGGGGCGAGCGGCTTTGGACTGTATCCCAACTATGCCGATGTTTCGGTTGTCGGGGTCTACCGCTGGCTGCAGGATCAAGATATCGCGTTGCTCGTTGAAATGCGTCAGGAGGAAGCCTTTGCACCCGCTCGCCAGCTGGCAGGCACCATCATGCTGGTCGTCCTGATTTCGGTCATGGGGCTGGCTGTCGGCATCCGTTGGTTGGCGCGTCAGCTACAGCTCTCCCAAGAACAACTGGAGCAATATAGCCATCAGCTCGAACAAAAAGCTCAAGAGGCCAACGCTGCCAACCGAGCGAAGAGCCAGTTTTTAGCCAATATGAGCCACGAATTGCGGACCCCCCTCAACGCAATTTTAGGATTTGCGCAGCTGATCGCCCGGGAGCCTGAAGTCCCTTCAACCCAGCGAGAGCAGATCCAAATTATTAATCGCAGTGGCGAACATCTATTGACGCTCATCAACGATGTTCTGGAAATGTCTAAGATTGAGGCCGATCAAATTAGTCTGAGCGAAAACGATTTCAATCTCCATCGGCTGCTCCGATTGCTAGAGGAGATGTTTCAGCTTAAAGCACAGGCCAAAGGATTAACGTTGAAGTTTGAATATGGGGCTAATGTTCCCCAGCATATCCGCGCGGATGAAGGTAAGCTACGTCAGGTCCTCATCAATCTCATTGGCAATGCCGTCAAATTTACTGAAGTGGGTCATATCAATGTTCATGCTGAGGTGTCCGCCTTGTCGTCGCTGACCGCCTCCTCACCAAACTTGACATTCGCTGTTGAAGACACAGGCTTAGGCATTGCCGCTAGCGAACTAGAAACGCTGTTTGAGCCGTTTGTTCAGACTGAAACGGGGCGGACTTCCCACCAAGGGACGGGACTCGGTCTACCCATTAGCCAGAAATTTGTGCAATTGATGGGGGGAACCATCCGCGTTACGAGCACCCCAGGGCATGGCAGCCTATTTAGCTTTGAAATTCCCCTCCAACTGTCTGAAATGGTTGAGCAGTCAGTCCAGCCAGTACCCCGACAGGTAGTAGGCATAGCGCCCAATCAGCCCACCTACCGCATCCTGATTGTGGAAGACCACTGGGAAAATCGTCAGCTCTTAAGACGACTTCTGTCGCCGCTAGGATTTGAGCTCCAGGAGGCCGAGAATGGTCAAGAGGCGCTGATGTTTTTGGAGTCCTGGACCCCTCACCTAATCTGGATGGATATCAGAATGCCCGTGATGGATGGATATGAGACAACCCAAAAGATTCGAGCCACCCCATCCCCCCATTCACCCCCTACTTACCCTGTCATCATCGCGCTCACGGCTAGTGCCTTTGAAGAAGCTCGGGCCGATATTTTAGCGGCAGGCTGTGACGACTTTGTCCGCAAGCCTTTTCAGGAACATGTCATTTTTGACAAGATGGCCCAATATTTAGGGGTGCAATATGTGTATGCCGATACTCAGGAAACTGTAGCCACCTCCTCTGATGAGGGGGATGCTTTCGCGACAGCGCTGGTTCCTGACGGGCTGCGGTGCATGCCTGCAGACTGGGTTGAGCGACTGTCACACGCGGCGGTTCGGGCTGATGCTGGCGATATTCTTAACCTCATTCAGCAGATTCCATCCCAACATGCGGGCCTTGCCAAGGCTTTGCTCACGCTCGTTGAAGCATTTGAGTTTGAAGAACTGATTGAGCTGACCAGCAATACCCGCAGCCAATGCCAGACCCCAGAAAGTCTCTAGCCTCTGTCAGCATTCTTGTTAACGTGTAGCCGTGCCTTGTTCAGATGGGCTTTTCTTTTGGGTCCAGAAGGGCGATCGCATTAGTGTTTATCCTCCGTTCACCTGCCTGGATATTACGACGGTTTCGCATGTGCAACCACCGCCTTTGTCGCAAGTTGCAGACCAGATTCCTTACTATACGCGGTTGACCTATGACGAATTTGCCCAATGCCAGAGCTGTGAGCAAATCTATTGGAAAGGGGCTCATTACGGACGGATCCAAGCCTTGATTGAGCGGGTTAGCGTAGCCACCGAATGACTGCCGACAGCTAGACCCAAGGAGTTTTACTTGAAGCCACGGTGCATGGGCGGCAGCAGTAGGAGGACTAACGTGACCAGAGCCAGTAGCGAAATGGATCCCGGCATGAGGAACTCATAAAGGCCAGGAGCGTACTCTGAATCCGCAAAGATTTCGGCAATGGCCTGTCCGCACAAAACAATGGCAAAAATTTGGGCAGCGATCGCAACGCCCCATCCCCACTTCTGACGTGCCCATACCAATCCCGCAGCGGCTAGCAGGCTCAGCGCAGCTAGCAGACTCAGAAACTCATAAAACTGCAGCCAATCCACCAGGCTAATCAAGCCCGCTACTCCACTGAGTACTCCAGGGATAGCTAAGTTCCCACCGGTTTTGGATGACATAGGCGACGAGTTGAGAGAAGCTGCAGCAGGCGCCACCTGAGTCGCTGCCCTCTCGATTCCCCGATCAGCAAAATAGTCGCTTAGTTTATCGACAATGCGCCGCATGTCGCTATGAAAATCTGGATCGTGGCGAGCGCGAGCCGCATTGCGACGAGCCAGCCCTTGTAGGTCTTCCGGCAACTCGCTAGGCCCAGGCATTACGGCTCCATCGAGGAGTATTGGTAAGACTAAGATATCTCGCTTCAAAGCAGCTGCAATCTCGATGCGGACAAAATCATGGGGATCTTCTAGACGGCGGTTTCCCTCAGCATCCGTAACCTTCAGCCAGGTCTGGCCAATTAACGGCATCAAAACATCACACTGGGCCACGGCCTGATCTAAATATTCAACGAAATCGGCTCCGTAGGGAATGTTATCGACATCTTTGAAGATACGGTCGGCACCGAAAGCCTCTACCAGCTTGTCGTAGATGCGGCCTGCCTCAGCAATACTGTCGCTACGCCGATAGGAGATAAAGATAGAGCCTGATTTAGCCATGGGATGGATGAGGGCATCGGTTACTAAAGATACTCTAGCGACTGATGTAACGCCTTTTTCAGAGTGAGAACAATCCGATAAGATCACGCTCTAATTAAGTGACAGCAGCCATTCTTTAAAGCTCGATTCAGTAAGTTTCTTATAATGTGAGCACAAGCGGCTAGGCGGGGATGGTATTTCTGTGTCGTACAAGGACTTCACACTAGAGCGGGCTCGAAAACAATTTGGACTGGTTATTGAGGGCGATCGCGACTTATTTACTGAACCGATTCGCCGTGTCCTGTTGCCAGAAGCCCTGACTAACTACCTGGAATATAGTGTGCCGCTAGCCCTTGCGATCAATACAGAAAAAGCCCGCTCCGAGATGATTATCGCGCCCATGCTGGTAGAGCTAAAGCGCTTACTCCAAAACCAGATCAGCCTATTCTCTGGAATCGAATTCAACGTCGACGCGGCGCAAGGTCTCAATGGATTTTGCGACTTTATTATTAGCCTTTCAGGGCAACAGCTCTATCTCAGCACGCCTGTTCTGATTGTGTTTGAGGCTAAGAACGAGAATATCAAAGGTGGGCTAGGCCAGTGTCTAGCGGCTATGCAAGCGGCAAAGATCTTCAATGAACGTGAAGAGAAAGCGGTTGAGCAAATTTGGGGAGCTGTTACGACGGGGAATCAGTGGAAATTCTTGAGTCTGCAAAATAGCACAGCTTGTATTGACCTCAAGGATTACTACATCGATCGCGTTGAAGACATCATGAGTATTTTGGCCAGCATGATGCCGGCACTACCCGTAGCGACTGTGTAGCTCCAGCCTTCATATCGATTACTTTCATAGATGCAATGAATAGTGTGCTTTGAATCCCAAGGGTGCCTCCGACTAAGGTAAGGCCATCAATGAATTCGTCGGCTTTTCCCCCTTACCTGATTAGGAGAGTCATTATGGTTTGCCCTGATAATGCTCAAATCCGTTCACAGCTAGAAACGGCTTATCGTAAGTCGCCGTCAGCACCCTTGCGTCAGAAGTTTTTGCTTTTTCTTCAGCAGGTAGGCTCGGCGATTGTCGACAGCTTAACCCGCGACTATAACCAACCCCGCATTTCCAAGTTTTACGACATCGAAGGAAAAGCCCTCTGGCATGTCTACGATCCAACGAATCGAACAGGTACGACCTTATGGTCTGAACTTGAGGTCCGAGAATGGCTAGAGCGCCGTCATCTTGATTGAGATTCAGATTAAAATCGAGCCCCCCGCTGTTTGAGAAACTCAATTTCAGCGGGGGTGCTCGTGCGGCCTAAAATGGTTTTCCGGTGTGGAAAGCGACCAAAGCGAGCGACCACATCATGGTGCCGATGGGCATATTCCAAGGATGATTGCAGCTCAGGTGCTGCGTGAATCAAACTTTTGAAAAATGCAACCGATTGATCTTGATGTTTTAGATTCTCACTGTGCTCAAACGGGAGATATAGAAATATGCGCTCTACTGGCATTAGGGAGCGATCATACCCGCGTGCGATCGCGGCTTGCGCTACTGACAATGCCTGCGAATCAGCTTCAAAGCTGCGGGGGGTTCCCCGAAACATGTTGCGCGGAAACTGATCAAGCAACACGATGAGGGCCAGGGCACTCCGAGCAGTCTGCAGCCAGTCGTCATAAACACCCTGTCTGGCCTGCTCATAGTTGTCCATAAACTGCTCTCGCACGTGCTGGTCAAAAGCGGGATCTTTATGAAACCAAATACGCCGCTCTTGGCCATATTCGCTATCAGCTACAGCAGGATCATCAAACCAAAAGTTCAAGATTTTCCTGGCGTCTGGCGGCAAGCGATCCGTCCTATTTTCTGAGCCCATGTTTTGTTCGAAGTTTGAAGATCCTTATTTTTGTGGCAGCGGCTACTTCAGTCAAGACGCTGGGGCAACTGTCTATTCCTGTTCCCTGTTCCCTGTTCCCCTTGATAAAGACACGAGGCTATATCCTTTACGTCTGGTAATGCCCAAGCACGCTATAAAAAAAGGGCAGCGATCGCTGCCCCAAATCACCATGACGTATGCAACTGCATAACTGCCAAACTATTCAGTGGCTTCAGCAATAGGTGCTTGAGCCAAATTGTTTTGCCCCAGATTGATTTTCACAACTTTGTTGCGAACCTCTTCAACTTTGGGCAGAGTTAGAGTCAGCAGACCGTTGTCAAAATTGGCCTCGACGGCATCATTTTGAACGGCTTCGGGTAGAGGTACCACACGTCGGAATGCACCATAGCGAATGCCATCATACAAGACGCGATCGCCGTCTGCGACTTCAGGCTGAGTACGATTGCCAGCGATCGAAACGGCTTCACGAGTTACCTGAATATCAATCGCATCCGGGTCAATACCGGCAAGCTGAACTGTCAAGGCATAGGCGTTTTCGGTTTCCACTAAACGAACAGCCGGTGTCCAAGTTGTAGGTGCGTTCTCCACAGCATTGCCTACTTCGTTAAAAACCTGATCAAGCTGACGACGTAGGGTTTCAACTTCTTGGAAAGGGTGCCAGTAACGAACAATCATTTACGTTCCTCCTAAGGTCTTAAGCGCTGTTTTCTTAAGCTCTCTATGATTTATATGATGCGCTTCTAAACCTAAGAACAACAGTCGCAAGAACCCACCCAAACTGTCGCAGTTTTACACCGAATCGACCGTACCGGGTTTTCCGGCTTTGGCCAGATATCGCCTCAATCAACCGACTGGACGTATTGGCCAATCCACTTCAGTCCCTTCAAAATTTGGGTTAAATCCTCATCCTCATCAATCACTTGATAGATAGGCGACTGGCAATACATGGGCGACGGAGAAGCCATTAGTTTGAGGAACACCACCTCTCGGCCATTGGTAACCATGGCGAAACGGTCTGGCTCAGCAGGCGATCGCGCTTCAGTAGGCTGGCCTAGCAGATAGCTCAATGCTTGGGGAATACCGGAAGTAACATCGAACCGAGCTTGCTTAGACTCAATCACTAGCACCCAAAACTGATCTTGGATGACCAGCACATCAATTTTGCCGGTGAAGGTTTGTCCCTCATCTGAGGCTTCTAATGTTGTCGGTGTCTCGGCACGAATTGCGAAGGGCGGCTGATAAAAGCCTGCCAGATCAAGTAACGGGGCTACCACAACAAGCTTCACAACCTCTTCCAATGGGTTTGTTTCAATGATGTTGCTGTAGTTTTGCCTGAGTCGATGCAGTGCTTGCTGCTCAAACTCAGACAGGGGAACGGCTGACGCTAGCCATTGCTGGAAAAACGGATCCTTGCGATCGCGCACCAAACCAAACAATTTCCTTAACTCTCTTAAGCTGAGACTGGCAATCGGTCGCGAAAGTGTGGAGGCACTCATAAGTCTTTCTATAATCTACGGAAAAATGGGAGCAGGGTCTGGTTCCGAATTCGGAGCCTATTGAACCTGACGCCAGCATGTGCAAATACAAGCCAGGAGACTGATGACACCATGCTAACGGAACTGCAGAGCCGCAAACTTCTCAAGTTGTTCTGTATGTACGACGGCGATCGCAACGGGTTTCTAGTGCAGCAGGATTTCGAAAAGGTGGCGAACCGGCTGGCCAACGCGAAGAATTTGGGAGCGCGATCGCCCAAGGTTTTGGCGCTCAAGGAGCGGTTTCGGAGGGTGTGGCAGTCTTTATTAGCCAAGGCGGATGCCAGTGGGGACCAGAAAATCTGCCTGAATGAGTGGATGGCGTATTACGTTGATGTATTGGGAGACGAGGCCAAGTACGCTCAGGAAGTCCACGATTTGATGAAGCTGATCTTCGAGGTGTTTGATACGAATGGCGATGGCAAGCTTTGCCAGGCTGAGTGGGCAGAGCTGTTCCAGGTGTACAACATCCACCCTGCCTATGCACCGCCAGCATTTGAACAGCTGGATGAGAATCAGGATGGGGTGCTGAGTCAAGAGGAAGTCTTGACGCTAGTGGATGATTTCTTCTGTGGCGATACCGCCGATTCGGTGGCGAATTCCATGTTTGGACCGTATTAGAGCTTAAAGGATCTTGCTTAGAACCAGAGTTCTCGAAGAATCGGTGGCTTTACCCAGATTACTGTCTTGCGAGACAGCAACCCGCGTCTCTCCTTGCCTGGGGGTTCTGGTGATCATCGCGGATATTTTCTGCGGTAGACCTGTTTTCAAATCCTCAACTTGAACCCAAAGGGCCGGACGTTTGCTGTAAGTAGCTAAATCAGAATTAGGGTAAAAAACAAGGACAACATCGTCATCGTAGACTTCCATTCCAGGCGCATCACAGTCTTCCTGGAAGGATGCTAGTTGATGGCGAACTTCCGCAGCTTCGTCACGTGTCCACCCCAATGCCTCAATCACACGACGTTTGGAAGCAGCCGCTGAAACATCTTATCTCACCGGGCTAAGGCATGAACTAGCGTCCGCCTGACGCTGAATTAGTCGAAGGGACTGTCTACATAAACGACCATCCACCAAACACAAAATTCGCCAAACTTGGCCATCGAATCGCCAAAACTCAGGCACGCCCAGACTGGCACACAGCCTATTTTTATTGATGACCGTGTGAGCAATATCAAATGCTAAGAGCCAAATTTGACCTGGACGCTGCGGGTTTGCACTACCTGTGCCAAGAGAACATCTTCATAGTTGTCTGGAATCATCATGGAATCCAGCTCTGGCATCAGCTGAACGATGGTCTGAATCTGGTCTCGTAGCAACCCCATTACATCCAAATCTAAATCAAACTGAACCGATGTAATGCCCATTTGAAGCCGCTTGTGGACGACTGATTGCCAGCTAGGTTCGTAAGCTAGCCAGGGATGTTTTTGGGGATCAACTGATTTTATGGGCGGGCGAACCTGCTTGGCATACTCATAGACTTTGGGCTGCTGTATTGCCGAACTAGGAGTAGCAGTGCCCTTACTAGACGGTGCGATCGCTACTTGGGTAGCCCCTAATTCACGGAGGAGGTTTAGCAGAGCTTGCTCGCGGTCCTCAAATAATAATGAGAAGTAGCTTGTTACGGGATAATAAGAGTGTTTCTTCGCCTCACAGGGATGCCGACGATACATCTGCCCCGGAATTGGTGGCCCAGCGGGAAACCGAATTTCAGTTGGAATCGTATCTGGGGATACCATATCCACTGAATGCATATACCAGCGGTCTAGATCAAGCTTGGCGAGCTGCTGAAATAGTAAGCGTGCATCGTGGTTGCGGCGATGGATCGGATTTTCCAAATCAGGTTTTTGATAATGATGCTGAAGGAGCGCATGAATCGTCCAAAACAGTGCTGTTGTGTTGCCAGGCAAAGACAGCGCTGTCAGCGTAGGCAACGAATTAATTCGCCCATGAGTAACGAAGGCTAGCGACTGAATCGCCTTCTTCAGATCAATCTCAGCTCTCGAAATATAGACATCAGTCTGCCCCTGAAGAGCCAATTGTCGGGGTTTCTGGCGCAACTCCTCAGGAGACTGGTCATACTCTAGAACCTGTAGCAGAGGTCTAGAAAATGTTGGGTTGGAGGCAGACGAAACTTGGGAGCGAGTGGGCTGCTTTGACGAGCCGAGCCGAGGTTTAAACATGGCTTTTTAGGTAACCTACAGTATCTTTGCCGTCAGGATGCCAAATCTAAAAAATCCTGCAGTCAGGTTTATCTAGTCTACTTGCCCTTCGACAAGGCTCACAGCTCTAGTCGTACTAATTCTGTCTTGGGGCACAGATTCTCCAAAGCACGAGTTTAGTCTGGATCGAGATTCGTGTATGAAGCGAGGACGATTTGAACCAACGTGAATGGATAGCTCCGCACCAAGCCGGGGCAGCCCTCATCAAAATCAACGCGGGAATAGTAGTCCCTGTAGCGTCCTCAAAGGAAGGCTTTCGCGTAGGATAGGCGCAGCTTTCGCCGCGATTATGCAAACCTCGTTCAAGCGCATCATTACTGGGGCCGCAATTTTCATCCTCACCGTTGTTGTGGCTGTGACCGGCTACGTCGTTGCCGGGTGGACTTTGCTGGACGCGATCTACATGGTCATCATCACTATTTTCGGTGTTGGCTATGGCGAGGTTCAGCCCCTGACATCAACAAACCTGAAAGTCTTTACCATCCTGGTTATCATTGCCGGAGCGCTGTCGGTGGCATACATCATTTCCGGCATTGTTCAGCTGGTTACTGAAGGCGAGCTCCGTCGCGTCCTTAACGTCAAGCGTATGAATCAAGATATCGAACGTTTGGAACATCATGTCATCATCTGTGGCTTTGGCCGCATTGGACAAATGGTCGCTGCCCAACTACGAAAAGCGCATCAGCCGTTTGTCATTGTGGACAATAACCTCGATCGCATTGAACTTGCTCGCGAGCACGGTTACTTGATGTACCTCGGGAATGCAACCGATGAAACCAACCTGCAGACAGTCCAAATCCATAAGGCTCGTACGCTAGCGACGGTGCTGCCTGACGATGCCGCGAATGTGTTCATCACCCTCACTGCTCGCGAGATGAACCCTGATCTGACAATTCTGGCGCGGGGTGAACTGCCGTCTACTGAAAAGAAATTACGGCTGGCAGGGGCCGATCATGTTGTTTTGCCGGCAACCATAAGCGGTGCGCGGATGGCGCATCTCATCACCAATCCCTCCGCCGTAGATTTCCTCGCGCAAAGTGACGGACGCGCGAGTCTCAATGAGCTGTTGTCAGAGTTGGATATTCAGCTCACCGAACTGCCAGCAGATAATGCCCTAGTAGGCGGCACCATTGCCGATATGGAACTGCGGGGCAAAGGCACTTTTATCATTGTGGCGCTGCGTCGGTCTGACGGCGAGGTGATTGTGCATCCGGCCCGTAACTTTTACCTTGCTAAAGGCGACTCCGTTATTTTGATGGGTCATCAGGGCGACATGCCGAGCTTTGCCCAAAGGGCTGCGTTGAAGCGGCAGATTCGGTATCGAGGAGCAAGGGTACGACCGTAGGGAGTAAACAATACAAGTTGTCTAAAGCCAGCCACGCAGCCGGTACACGACGAGGCCAATATATTCCTTCATGGCGCGGGTGAAGTCGGCGAGGTTACTGGCGTCTGGGAGGAGGCTGAGGAGAATGGCTTGGCGCGTACCTCGGATTTCGGCAACGACCCGTTCGGAGACTTGAAAATCGGTGGGGGCTGCGATCGCATCAATACCAAGCTTCTTAAAAATTGCCAGCGATCGCGGCATATGCATAGCCGAGGTCACCAGTAAAATCCGCTTCATGTTTTCTTGCTCTAAAATCGCTTTCACATTGACCGCGTTCTGATGCGTGTTCAAAGAGTCGGGCTCCTGAATAATGTCGGCCTGTGGAACACCCAGCGCCATCGCAATTTGCGTCATATCGTCTGACTCTGGTGGCCCACCTCCTTTCCAGGCAATACGCCCGCCACTGAAGATAAGCTTTGGTGCCTTGCCAGCCTTGTAAAGCTGGGCACCATGCAACACCCGATCACCCGACTCCATCACATCTACCCAGGGACGGGGAGCATCGGCTGGACGGGTACTGCCTCCCAAGACGACGATCGCGTCTGCAGTTGGCACAGGCGTAGGGGCAAAGTGGCGCCACTCCAACGACTGCACTAACACTGTTGAAACCCAAGCATTGCTGCTCAAAAGCAACACCAAGAGTGCGATTGTGGCGCTACTCATGGCCGCGTTCTTTTTCCCCCGCCCAATCCACCATAGTGTTAGCACCAAGCAGAGGGATACCAGTCCCACAGGGTACACCAGCAGCGGCAGCAGTTTTGAGAGAAACAAAAACATCTTTGCGCGTCAATCAGAAGCGATAGTTTGCGATCGCCTGCGCCTTGCAAACATACGCCGCGCCCGACGCCAGCAGTAAAGTATCAGACCAATGACCAAAATAAGAGCCAAAACCGGCGCTAAGATTGCCAAGATGGCGAGAACCGCAGAAGACAACAGCTCGATGATGCCAACAACCGGTCCACCTAGCCCTCCAGTAGCACTGGAAGCAACTGCGCGACTCATAACCGAGGTTCCCTCTACCAACTCGGCAGTGCCACCCCCGACAATTGCTGCGATCGCCCATAGCAAGACAGGATTTACATCGCCTGCCATCGCCAGACTGGAGGCCGTCACCAACATACCGGCAATGGGAGCCGCAATCAGTTCGACCGAATCGAGGGCATTGCTAACCCAGGGAATGAAATAAGCCAGAATTTCCACCAGCGTAGCTACGCTTAGAAGTGCCACTGCCAAGGGACTGCCCACCCATTGCCAATCAGGCGACAATTCCAGAATCCCGTTCACAGCAGCCAAACTCATAGCCAGAGGAGGAATAAAGACGCGGAACCCACAGGCCGCACTCAAGCCTAATCCTAAACAAAAGGCCGGCACAAACTGTATTACGTCCATTTGTCTTCGTGGCGTCCTTAGCTAAAAGCAAGGCCAGCCTAAGTTAAGGCTGGCACTATCAAGCATAGCGAATGAGGATTGCCCTGATCGAAACATCAGGCAACTTCTAACGTCTCAACTAACGGGATGAGCACGACATCGCTGGGGAGAACGCAGGCAGGGGGCATGTCAGTGGCATAGGCGGAATGGGGCAAGCACTAGCGGTTTCAGGAACGGTCATCACGACCTCACGAAAGACGGGAGGTTCGTACATCTGACAGCCTTCACAGGGACCGCAAGGATTGAGGGCACAGCGCAAATAGGGGGACCGAGCATTCATCTGACAGGTGAAATCGCCAATGATGTAGCCCAATCCTTCGACATAGTTCAGGTCGCGATCACTCTGAAGCGCTGCCTTGAGACCGCGGTTGGCAGCAACCCCCATAGCTCGTCCGAATTGGGCCTGTACGCGATCGCGTGCCCGGAGACTAATCCAAGCAGAGATCAGAGCGGGCAGCAGGCTTAAACCAAAAATGAGAAGAACGATCACCATAGTGGTAGTGGAAGACACAATTTCATTCAATTGATGAAATCCTATCGTGAACCTGCGAGTGCTTGGTCGCCGATCTGTGTATTTGTAGTAAAGCGTATGGATTTCTGTAACTTTATGAAAACTTACTCGCTGCTGACAGCTGCGTTTCACGGCAACAGAAATCCTGATTCGGAGCTCTAAAGCTTATATTCAGAGGCTTTAATCGGCTTCCTCTGGCTTGGGCTGATAGGTGGATGCAACGTAAAGTTCTTTTAACTGCTGGGTATCCACGCTGGAGGGAGCGCTGGTGAGCAAATCACGGGCCTGCTGTGTTTTCGGAAAAGCGATCGCATCCCGGATTGACTCTTCTCCAGCTAACAGCATCACCAAACGATCCAAGCCATAAGCAATACCTCCATGAGGCGGTGTGCCGTATTCAAAGGCATCCAGTAGGAAGCCAAATTTATCGCGGGCTTCTTCGTCAGATAAGCCAATGGTCTCAAACACCTGCTTCTGGACCTCTGGCTGGTAGATACGTAAGCTGCCGCCGCCAACTTCGTAGCCGTTGTAAACCAGGTCATACGCGATCGCCCGCGCTGTCTTTAAATCATCAATATCTTCGGGGTTGGGTGCTGTGAAGGGGTGATGGAGAGCTTCTAATCGCTGTTCATCCTCATTCCACTCAAACATCGGGAAATCTGTCACCCACAGCAGATTCAGGGCCTCTTCAGGAATCAGATTCATCTCTTTCGCGATCGCCTGCCGTACTCGATCCAACGTGGCATTCACAATAGGGGTTGGGCCTGCTCCAAACAGCAGCAGGTGTCCAGGTTCTGCACCTGTGCGCTGCAGCAGTTCTTGGGTCTGCTCGGCAGTGAGGTTGTCTTTAATCGCCCCAATTGTGTCAATAGCCCCGCCTTCCCGGACGCGGATATAGGCGAGCCCTTTTGCACCCGCATCGGTCGCTACTTTAAATAGATCACCACCGGGTTTAATCCGCACGTTGGAAATAACGTCATTCCCCCCCGGAATGGGCAACACCTTCACCAAGCCACCTGACTTCACCGCACCCGAGAAGACTTTGAAGCCAGAGTCAGCTACCAAATCCGAAACCTCAACCAGTTCCAGTCCATAGCGGGTGTCCGGCTTATCGCTGCCGTAGCGACTCATCGCCTCAGCATAGGTCAGGCGTGGAAATGGACGGGGTAGGTCAATGTTCTTGACAGCTTTAAAAATATGGCAGACCAGTCGCTCGTTCAGATCAAGAATTTCTTCCTCGGTAAGAAAGCTCACTTCCATATCGAGCTGAGTAAATTCGGGCTGACGATCAGCCCGCAGGTCTTCGTCGCGGAAGCAGCGTGCAATCTGGTAATAGCGATCGACGCCCGCGACCATCAGAATCTGCTTGAACAATTGCGGTGACTGCGGCAGAGCAAACCATTCACCGGAGTTGACCCGGGAAGGCACCAAAAAGTCCCGTGCCCCTTCCGGTGTCGAACGGGTCAAAATTGGCGTCTCAATTTCCATAAAGTGTTCTTCGTCTTCCAGGAAGCGGCGAATCGCTTTAATCACTTCGTGGCGCGTCTGCAGGTTGCGAGCCATCCGCTCGCGACGCAGATCCAGATAGCGATACCGGAGCCGGAGTTCTTCGCGCACCGATTCAGCTTCGACGGTAGAGACTTGGAACGGTAACTGCTTGCGTACCGCGTTCAGCAGTTCAATTTCGTCGGCATAGATTTCAACTTCCCCGGTGGGCAGCTTGGGATTCAGCGATGCCTCGGGACGGCGACTGACTTTGCCTGTGATCCGCACGACATATTCATTGCGCAGACCATTGGCTACCTCAAAGGAGTCGGGTGTCCGCTCGGGGTCACTCACGATCTGCACAACGCCAGTGCGATCGCGCAAGTCCACAAAAATTACGCCCCCGTGGTCGCGGCGGCGATCGACCCAGCCAAATAAGGTAACGGTTGCGCCGATATGGGTGGCTTGCAGGTGACCGCAATAATGGGTACGCATAGCTTTGCTGTGTGCTTCCTAAACGCGACAGTAGGGATTTCCCAAAACCGTTCCATTATCCCGGATCGTGCCGCTAGAATGACACCCCCAATACGTAACTTGGGTTAAGGACTCGGTTGGTGATCGCTTTCACGTCCCTTTCACATCTATCGTCAACAGCATTGAAGGGCAGGCAGCTGCCTACCTACCCTTCATACATTCAAATGCAACCTCTGCCTGATCCAATCCTCATAGAAAAACCAGGCTGTGAAGCAATTGATCAGGAGACAAAAGCAACTGCCTCTAGTTCTAAATCCTGGTTGACCTACAAAAGGGCCTGAAAATAGCTATCTTTCCAGGTTATTCCCTATTTTTATGGACTGGATAGGAATATCACTCTTCTGGGGATTGATGCGAAATCATATTGTTGTGGTTCATCGGGTTGTCTGGTCTTGGCTCAGCGCATTTCGCTTCATTGGAGTAGGAATTGCAGCCTACGCCGGAATCTATCTGCCGATTCGATTATTTTTACTGAATGAATATCAAGGGGACGACTGGATCAACCTTCTGTATGAACCGCTACTCACGCTCGGATTTGCAGGTAGCTTTGGGGGTCTTGCCCTGGGCAATGAACCTCCCGTAGAAATTATCACTGCTCCCAACCAGGGAATTTGGAAAGCACTGCGGAATGCTACTCTTTTAGCCGCCACGATTGGTCCCATTGGAATGTTGGCAGCATGGCGATACGCTCATGGCAATCCTTATGAGTTTGCAATGTTGGCTGTATCAATTGGTCTTATTGCCGCCATGCTGGGTGGCCAACGCTCAGGGCAAATCCTCATTCAGCATTTTGTTCTACGCATTATTCTTTGGCGAAACCGTTGTATGCCTTGGAACTATGCCCGCTTTTTGGACTTCGCCGTCACACGCATGTTCCTCCGACGCGCTGGCGGCGGATACTTGTTCATGCACCGCTCATTCATGGAGCATCTGGCTGAGAAGGCTTAGTTGCTAAACCCATTACCCAAGACCGCTATGATGCAGGTGAATCAAAATGCTCGGCAATTTTTCTGTCCATGGTGAGCTTGAATGCCGCAACTCAGACTCTTCTGACTGAACTCCGCGATCGCCTCACAGCCATATACGGAGCAAGGCTTTATCGTTTTGTTCTATTCGGTTCCCATGCGCGTGGCGAAGCTCGACCGGACTCCGATATTGATGTTCTGGTCGTTCTCACAGGGGAGGTTAATCCAGGCCAAGAAATTGTTAGAGTCAGCAACCTTCTAGCCGACTTGTCCCTTGAGCATGACACCGTTATCAACTGTTTGTTTATGGACGCGAACCATTTCAATACGCGCCAGGGTCCTCTCTTACGAAATATCCGGCGTGAAGGTATTGCGGTATGACCCCTGACCAGGAAGCGTTAATCCTCAAAGCACAACAAAGCCTTGCCGCAGCTCAACTCCTTTTAGCAAACGGCTACACCGACTTCGCAGCCTCAAGAGCGTACTACACCATGTTCTACATTGCCGAAGCTTTCCTAGAGGGAGATGATCTGTCTTTATTCTAGCCACAGTGCAGTCATTTCAGCCTTTGGTCGAGAATTTGCTCGTTCTGGACGGGTTCCGTCTAAATTTCATCGACACCTATTGAGGCACAAAACTTGAGAACAAGTGGCGATTACGGGCAAATAAATGCCGTTGGTCACGAGCAAGCCACCAAAGCCGTGGAACATAGCTGAAGAATTCTTAGAGATTGCTCAGACTCTGCTGACGTAGCACTGGAACTACTCCAGACATCTACACTAACTCCCAAGAAACACTAGCCACCCAGCAGAATCGTCAAGTTCATGTGATTTTGCTGGGTGGCTTCCAGCGTTCAAAGAAAACACGCTTCGAACCTACCCATGTACTGCTGGTTCGTCGATCGCATTTCCCATCAATGTATTCAGCCGATGACGTAGCATGGCGTTGATGAGTGAACCGGGCTGGCTATCGTGGGGCCAAGCAAAGGCATGGCGGAAAGCAGCAGCTTGGCAGGCTTGCAGCTCATCAAAGCTGATTACATCGTGGGTCAGCAGATTTTCGTACTCAAAGGGCAGGCGAACGTTATGCAGGCCAGCGTTGTCTGTGCAGATAGCGATATCGACGCCCGCATCGAAGCAGCGATCGAATACAGGCTTCAGCTGTTGAATTGCTTCCAACGTGCCGGTTTGTAGATAAGTCGTCGGACAGACCTCTAAGCACTGTCCGCGAGCAGCCACTTCTCTTAGGAGTTCGGGCCGCTGCAGAGGAATCTGAATACCGTGGCCAATCCGCATTAGGTAGGGCAAGAGTTCTGGGTAGCAGCCGTCTTTAGTTTCAAAAACATGGCCCGTCGTATTCAACCCTTGCTCGCGGGCGTAGGCGTAGAGGCTGACGAACTCGTCTAGTCGCTCCCCATATTGGGCATCACCGCCCGCTAAATCAATGCCACAGACATAGTTGGGATACTGGGTTGCCAAATCGACGATCGCCCGATTGACTTCATAAGGCAGACGCGAATGCATGCAGAGAATCTGCCCGGTCACAACAGGATATTCAGTCTGCTGACTGGCACGTCCGACCACCTCGATAATCTCGGCCATCTTATCAATGCGATCGCTTTGAGAAAGATGCTCAGGCGTTCTGAGATAGGGCGTGTACCGTAGCTCTAAGTAAGCCAGATTCTCAAAAATATAGGCCCCTCGAATCAGGCGATACACAAAATAAGGTAAAGCCTCATGGGTTTGCACACTTTCTACTAAGGTGTGCAACTCCAAATACTCTTCTAATGTATTGCGCGGCTGCGTGTAAAACAGCTCAAATGCTCGGTAATCCTCAAAGCGCTGAGAAACGTCAGGACGATTGCGCTGAAAGTAGCGCCATAAAATTCTAGGGACAACAGAACCGCCTAGATGGCGGTGTAGCTCGGCATAGAGACTCATGGAAACCCCTTGACTAGCAGAAAAGTTGATATCTGAATTGTAAAGATTCTTAATAGAATCAAAAAGTTATCTACTGTTCTACCGCAAAAACAGCAGAATTGGAGCTATGATTAAAAACTTTATTTGTCCATGCGCCTATGCATTTAGAGGGCTCTTTAGTAAACACTTGGGTGGCGTGGATGCAATCGCGATCGCGCTGGCCAGTATGTTGGGAATTCCCCAAGCCTATGGGCGATGGGTCTTGACATTGGCCCAAAAAACTGGCGATAATCATCATTTGTGAAATAAACCCTTAAAGAAATTGGCTAACGTCGTTGTGATTGGTGCCCAGTGGGGCGATGAAGGCAAAGGCAAGATTACTGACCTCTTGAGCCGGTCGGCACACGTTGTGGTGCGGTACCAGGGCGGCGTCAATGCAGGCCACACTGTCGTAGTGCAAGATCAAACCTTCAAGCTGCACTTGATTCCGTCGGGCATTCTCTCTCCCGATACCGAATGTGTGATCGGCAACGGAACTGTGATCGACCCTAAGGAGCTGATTAAGGAGCTAGATACCCTTGAAAAGCTGGGAATATCGACTGAGAAGCTGTTTATCTCGGATTCTGCTCATGTGACGATGCCGTACCATCGGATGCTTGATCAGGCATCCGAGGAGCGTCGCGGTAGTCAAAAAATTGGCACCACACGTCGTGGTATTGGACCAACCTACGCCGACAAGTCAGAGCGAACGGGAATTCGTATCGTTGACCTGATGGAGCTCGATACCCTGAAAGATCAGCTCGAATGGACGATTCAATATAAAAACGTTGTATTGGAAAAGCTTTATGGTCTAGAGCCGCTTGATTCTAAGGCTGTTATCGATGAGTACACTGCCTATGCTGATCGCCTACGGCCCCACATTATCGATAGCTCTCTGTTGATCGACCAGGCAATTCGCCAGCGTAAAAATATTTTGTTTGAAGGCGCTCAAGGGACGCTCTTAGATCTCGATCACGGCACCTACCCCTACGTTACGTCCTCTAATCCGGTAGCTGGAGGTGCTTGCATCGGCTCCGGTGTTGGTCCTACAATGCTTGACCGCGTTATTGGGGTGGCAAAGGCTTATACCACGCGTGTGGGTGAAGGACCTTTCCCAACGGAGCTCCAAGGAGGGCTGGGTGATAGGTTGTGTGAGCTGGGAGCAGAATTTGGGACAACCACTGGCCGTCAGCGTCGCTGTGGTTGGTTTGATGCTGTCATCGGGCGGTATGCCGTTCGGATTAACGGTATCGACTGTGTAGCCATTACCAAGCTGGACGTCCTTGATGCGTTAGACGAAATCAAGGTCTGTACAGCCTATAAGTTGAACGGTGAAACCTGTCGTGACTTACCCAGCAGTGCTCGGTTGTTTAGTCAGTGCGAGCCGATTTACACCACACTTCCGGGTTGGCAACAGCCCACGGGTAACTGTCGTTCGCTAGACGATTTACCCCCTCAGGCGTTGAACTATCTGAAGTTCTTGGCTGAGTTGATGGAAGTTCCGATCGCGATCGTGTCATTGGGAGCCAGCCGCGATCAAACCATTATTGTGGAAGATCCCATCCACGGACCGAAGCGAGCGCTGCTGTATGAAAACGGTGGCTCATCGCAACAAGTTGCTTGATTCTCGTTTGTTTACCGACCCCGTCAAAGTCTAATTAAGTAGTGAGTCCCATGGAACTATCGATTGAATGTAGTAAGCGTAAAGAAGGTTCAAAGCCAAGGGCGTTGCGCCGTGAGGGCCTGCTGCCCGCCGTTCTGTACGGTCACAATGGTACTGAATCTGTTGCGCTAACTGTGAATGAGCGCGAAGCGGAAAAGCTGGTCCGAGCCGCTTCGATTAACAATACCTTAATCAATGTCAAGGTCCCTGATATGCCCTGGAGCGGCAAGGCGCTGCTGCGAGAAGTCCAATCGCATCCTTGGAAGAGCAAGCTTCACCACCTCAGCTTTTTCTCCATAGCATCTCAAGACAGCGTCGAAGTTGTTGTGCCAGTTCACTATACAGGCACTGCCAAAGGCGTCAAAGATGAAGGCGGAACGTTGGATATCATGGTTTCGGAGCTGGGTATTCGGTGTGCACCTGATGCCATCCCTGAAAATCTCGATGTCGATGTTTCGGCGCTTGCTGTGGGTGAGAATCTCCACATCAGCGATCTGAAACTACCCGCTGGCGTAGAAGCTGTTTCCGACGCTGATAAGACGCTGGTTATGGTTGCAGCTCCTAGAACGGCCCCTGTCGATGGAGCTGATGCGGAAGCAGGTGCAGAAGCAACTCCTGTTGAAGCCTAACCGCTGTCGGTATTATGATTTTGGTAAGCCAGGGGAAGATTTCCCTGGCTTTTTAGTGTCTCGCAATAGTCGTGTCTCGCAATAGGATGTTATGGCTGACTTATCTC
Source organism: Leptolyngbyaceae cyanobacterium (assembly GCA_050330865.1). Lineage (GTDB taxonomy): Bacteria > Cyanobacteriota > Cyanobacteriia > Phormidesmidales > Phormidesmidaceae > SIO1E4. The sequence goes on along the minus strand of JBHJHM010000055.1, from coordinate 43,361 downwards.
TGCCGCTGTTAATGCAGCAAATGCTCCAACCGGAGTTTTATCCGCATCCGGTAGAGACACCCGTACAGCTGATTCAGACGCATGTTTCCTATGTATTCCTGACAGGGGAATACGCCTACAAGGTGAAGAAGGCCGTAGATTTTGGCTTTCTTAACTATTCCACGCTCGAAAAACGACATCATTTTTGCCAGGAGGAGTTGCGACTCAATAAGCGGGCAGCCGCCCCCATTTACCTAGAAGTACTGCCAATTACGCAGCAAGGCGAAACCTATACTTTGGGCTTAGCTGAGGCCCCAGCGGAATATGCGGTCAAGATGCGACAGTTTCCTCAGTCAACCCTGCTCAGCCAAATGTTTGAGCAGGGTGAACTGACCGAAGCCTTGTTGCGGCAGCTAGCAGAGGCGATCGCCCGCTTCCATCAGACGGCTGAGACGAATGACTATATTCGCGGCTTTGGCACAGTCGAGCAAATTCGCCAAGCTATCGACGAAAACTACGATCAAACAGTTGACTTCATGGGTGGCCCCCAAACGCAACTGCAGTTCGACGCGACCAAAGCCTATACTGATACCTTCTTTGCCACGCAGCAGGTCCTTTTGCAGCAGCGGGTCGCTCAGGATAAAATCCGAGCCTGCCACGGCGATTTGCACCTTAACAATATCTGTTACTGGCAAGACCAACTGCTGTTATTTGACTGCATTGAATTCAATGAACCGTTCCGCTTCGTCGATGTCATGTTCGATATTGCCTACATCGTCATGGATTTGACGGTACAAGGGCGTAAAGACCTAGCGGCAATTTTCCTCAGTCATTACGTCGAGCAGACAGGCGATTGGGAGGGATTACAGGTTCTGCCGCTATATGTCAGCCGTCAGTCTTATGTGCGGGCCAAAGTGACCTCTTTCCTTTTGAATGACCCTAGTGTCTCTGAGGCCAATAAGCAGCAAGCGTCTGCAAAGGCAGCTCCCTATTACACCTTGGCTTGGTCTTATGTGCAGCCCCAAACCGGTCGCATATTGTTGATGTCCGGCCTCTCGGGTTCAGGCAAAAGCACAGTAGCTCGTGAACTCAGTCGTCAGCTTGGAGCCATTTACCTACGGTCAGACGCCGTCCGCAAACATCTCGCAGGCATTCCTGTCGAGCAGCGAGGGGATGATAGTCTTTACACTCCCACAATGAACCGTAAAACCTACGATCGCCTGATTGCTCTGGGAACCCTGCTGGCAAGCCAAGGCTATACCGTTATTTTGGACGCCAAGTTTGATCGCGAAACGACTCGTCAGGCGGCGATCGCTCAAGCTCAATCGCAGGCTTTACCGTTGACTATCGTGCATTGTACGGCCCCGTTAGAAATTCTCAAGCAACGTGTACAGGCGCGCCAAGACGACATCGCTGATGCCACCCTGGCAGTATTAGCAAAGCAAACCCTCGATCCCTTTACCACAGCCGAAACCGACCACCTTGTAACAGTGGACACGACTCAACCGCTATCCCCACAGTTGGTGACTATAATCGGTTGATACAGGGTGGACAGAAAAAATTAAAGCTCCGTAGGTGGCTTTTCTTGGTTGTTCGTTGTTCGTTGTTCGTTGATGGTTGTTCGTTGATGGTTGATGGCTGGCAGTTGGTGATCGGTAACTGGTAGTTGTTTTAAGTTTCCAGGTTCTTCTTTGTTCGAGATCCAAGTCTCAAGATAGTTCAGAGTTTAAGGTTCTTCTGCCCGTTCACTCTTCACCTTTTCCCGTTCACCCTATACCTTTTCCCGATCACCCTTTACCCACTCTCCCACCCCTCCACTCTTCCACCCTTCTACTCTTTCACCCCTCCACTCTTCCACCCTTCTACTCCCTCCCTCAAACTATGGTTCGCAGGATTAGGTCAACTGGTTTGAATATGACCGACAGAATCGTTCCTATTGCCCTGCGGCTTTGGTTGGTATTTCTGTTTGCGCTCCTGCTGTTGGGTTATGCAGTAGCTCCCAGTATTATTTTTGGAGCGATTGGCGGTTATGCCGGTGGCGTTGTCCGTGCTTGGTGGGATACCCCAGGTGGGGAGCCTGAGGAAGAAGAATTGGAACCCTCACCCCTGGAGCGGATTGGCGGCAGACTACGGCCTCGCGAGATGCAAAGTCGCTTACCATTTCTGAAGCTCTTCACCCGTCGCGATCGCCGCTATCCTGGTCGTCGTTCTTAGGGGATTTCCAAGGAATAAAAACCAATACGGCGGTGCGTTACGCTTCGCTGACGGCGCCTTACAAGCGGTAAATTCTTTCCTGGAAATCTCCTTAAACCAACCGTAAGCTATGACGTTTGAAATTCGCGAAATTCAGCCTCAGGATAACGCTCGGCTAGCTGACATCATTCGCCAAACCCTGACAGAGTTTGGGGCTAATCGTCCTGGATTTGCTTGGGCTGATCCTGAACTCGACAGATTGTCAGAAGCCTATGCCGGTCAGGATGCCGTTTACTACGTCGTTACGGTGCAAGAAGCGATCGTGGGGGGCGCTGGAATTGCCCCTTTTCCCTGCGAATTATCTGGGTTATGTGAGCTACAGAAGATGTATTTGTTGCCAGCAAATCGCGGCATGGGCCTTGGGCAAGCGCTGATCGATAAGCTGCTGCAACTGTCAAAAACTTTAGGCTATCGGGGCTGCTATTTGGAAACGTTCCACACGATGGAAGGGGCCATACACTTATACAAGAAGTTCGGATTTGAGCTTTTGCCAAAGCCGTTAGGTAATTCGGGACACGCTAGCTGTAATCAGTTCTATTTGCGGTGGTTTGATGCGGCAGAGACCCGTAATTCTATGTAAGCATTGCAAATGCCATCAGATAAAGCCGGCTCCTATTTCTATTACGGTTGGGCAGGATTTTGGGGGGGCATTGATTCGCGACGCAACTGAGAACCATCAGTAGCCGAAGCTGAGCCTACGTTAGTTTCAAGACGGCCATGAAAGCGTCTTGAGGAACGTCTACCGTACCGATTGATTTGAGACGCTTCTTACCTTTGGCTTGCTTTTGTAGGAGCTTTTTCTTCCGCGAAATATCACCACCGTAGCACTTTGCTAAAACGTCCTTGCGAAGCGCCGGAATGCTTTCGCTGGCAATGACCCGGCTCCCAATCGATGCCTGCAGGGGAATCTTGAACTGATGTCTCGGAATCAGCTCTTTTAGTTTTTCGACGAGGGCTTTACCGACGTAGTAAGCCTTATCCCGGTGCACGATGGTAGCCAAGGGATCAGCCGGATCGCCATTGATCAGGACATCGAGACGGACAAGGGGGTTCTCGCGGTAGCCAATGAGGTGATACTCCATGCTGGCATAGCCCCGCGATCGTGACTTGAGCTGGTCAAAGAAGTCCGTCACGACCTCAGCCAGCGGCAATTCATACACCAGTGAAGTCCGGCCTTGAGCCAGATATTTCATGTCTTTGAAGTCACCCCGGCGGCTTTGGCAGAGTTCCATCAGAGCGCCCACAAACTCTTCTGGCGCAATCATTTCGACCCGCACGTAGGGCTCCTCGATTTTTTCGCGCTCTTGAGGCGACGGTAGAGTACTGGGATTATCAATCTCGACAACTGTGCCATCGACGAGGGTCACTCGGTAAATTACGGAAGGAGCCGTTGTAATTAGGTCGAGGTTGTATTCCCGTTCTAGCCGTTCCTGGACAATCTCCATGTGAAGGAGTCCCAAAAAGCCGCAGCGAAAGCCAAATCCCATGGCACTGGAGGTTTCAGGTTCATACTGCAGAGCGGCGTCGCTGAGACGGAGTTTCTCCAAGGCATCGCGCAGATCTTCAAACTGATCGGAATCGGTGGGGAAGAGACCGCAGAAAACCATAGGCTTGGCCTCAACATACCCAGGTAAGGGCTCCTCGGCAGGGCTTTTGACCAAGGTAATAGTGTCACCGACACGGGCATCTTCCACCGACTTGATCGCCGCCGAGAAATAACCCACTTCACCCGCATGAAGCACATCCACAGGCTGCTGATTCGGTGAGAGGACTCCCAGCTCATCAATGTCATATTCCCGTTTGGAGGCCATCAGACGGACGCGATCGCCTTTCTGCAAGGCTCCATCCATCACTCGAAAGTAAACAATGACGCCTCGATAAGAGTCATAGTAGCTATCAAAAATGAGCGCCCGTAGCGGCTTTTCGACAGTATCTTGGGGAGGCGGAACCAGGTAAACAATCGATTCCAGAATCTCGTCAACCCCAATGCCTTCCTTCGCAGACGCAAGAATAGCACTACTGCAGTCCAGGCCAATAATGTCTTCAATCTCTTGCTTAATCCGATCGGGGTCGGCACCTGGCAAATCGATTTTGTTTAGGACCGGAATAATTTCAAGGTCATGTTCGAGCGCCAAATAGACGTTGGCCAAAGTTTGTGCCTCTACCCCTTGAGACGCATCAACCACTAGCAATGCACCTTCGCAGGCAACGAGCGATCGCGAGACCTCATAGGCAAAGTCGACGTGACCAGGCGTATCAATCAAATTCAGGACATAGTTCTCACCGTCCTTTGCGGTGTAGTTCATCCGAGCTGCCTGCAGCTTGATCGTGATACCGCGCTCTCTTTCCAAGTCCATCGTGTCCAGGAACTGTGCCTTCATATCACGTTCGCTCACGGTGCCTGTTTTCTGCAGCAGTCGATCAGCCAACGTCGACTTCCCATGATCAATATGGGCAATAATGCAGAAATTCCGGAGCCTGGAAACAGGTACGTCGGTCATATCAGATGAAATACTTGAGGAATTCGTAATCTATTTTAATGGGATTTAACGGTGAACGCTGCGTCTAATGACTAGCCTCATTAAATTTTGGAATGAGCTGCCTACCTGTGCTTATGTTCTTCTAAATCGACAGAGCGCCGGAATCCGTTGTCCCCCAGTATAGGCCTGTTCTTGTCGCTACCGGAATTTGCGCCCACTTTGTTCATTTTAGAAGTGCATCCCTCGACTAGAATGGCAGGTATTGAAGGCTCGCTAGCCAGAGAGGGCAGTATAAGGGTGAATCAGAGCGTGTCCTCTCTTCTTGAGATCGTCATCACAGAGTCCTTACGTCATTGGTTAGTCATTGACAGGCGTGATTTAGGTTCTTTGCTCTGGCTTCTGCTACCAACGACTTACGGTGTGTAATGGCTCCTCTTACCGATTTGACGTATCGCGTTCTTACTGACACTTACTCCACAGTTGCGAAGGGTATTCAGTCCGGTATGCAGAACCCTCAAGTGTCGCCCATCGACAATCTCGATTCACCGCTCATTTTTTCGCTTGATCATCAAGGCATTTTGTTGAGTGTAGACTGGCCCTCTGCTCGACACTATGGCGTCGATTTAGCCCAATATATTGGGCGATCGCTCCATCAGCTAATCGTGGCTCCCTGTGAGCTTAATCTTGAACCCCTGCTAACAGGAGGCCCATCCAGCCTGCCCCTAGAAGCAATCTGGACACTGCAATTTGAGACCTGTCGGTTGACGGGGCCGGTGAGCCTCTCACATGTTAAAACGACGGCATCCAATTACCAGCTCATTGGGGCTGTTCAAGTCTGCCAGGTTGCTCGCAACAGCACAGGGCCAGCTCCTTGGTGCCAGGGGTATCGGTGGCAGCTAACGCAACTGACCTGGGAGATTCGTCAGACCCTCGACTTGGAGACTATCTGGCAGCAGACTGTCGAGGGCATGAGTGCAATCTTCAATCTCGAATGGTGTGGTTTTTGTTCCTACACGCTCCATGCTACCGATGTGACCGTTATTGCTGAAGTTGTGGGCGAGCACGGGCAGGCTCGCTGTGGTGAAACCTTGACTCTGTCCGAATATCCCAACTTTCAGGAGGCGATTCGGACAAAGCGCCCTGTTATTTCAACATTGCCTATAGACGAGGTGGTGACACCGGAAAATTTACTCGTGGCGGCAACCAGTCACCACAAACAACCTAATGGGCTGATTCTATTGCAGGCAGCAGCCGGTACCCGATGGGATAACCTTGACAGCCAACTCTTTCAGGAGGTGGTTGAGCAGGTAGGGACGGCGATCGCTCACGCGCATCTTTTCTGTGATGCTCAAGGACTAACCGATGAGCTGCAGGCTGCCAATCAACGCTTACGCCAAAAACATCGTGAACTGGAAGACGCTCGTCGTCAGGCCGAGGAAGCCTCCCGTTTGAAGAGTGAATTTCTGGCAAATACATCCCATGAACTCAGAACACCACTGAATGGCATGATTGGTTTCCTCAAGCTGATTTTAGATGGCATGGCCGATGATCCAGAAGAACAGCAGGAATTTCTGCACGAAGCCCATCGATCAGCGATACATCTGCTTAACCTGATTAACGATGTCCTGGATATTGCCAAGATCGAAGCTGGCAAGATGCAGATTGACATGACGCAGGTGAAACTGCGTGAGCTGTTCTTAGATGTCGAGAACTTTACCCGTCCCCAAGCTGAGCAAAAAGGCTTAACGTTTGATCTGGATTTACCGCCTACGCGCGACGAAATCATGGTTTATGGCAACTACCAGCGACTCCTTCAGGTCATTCTGAATCTGGTTGGCAATGCTATCAAATTCACCCATGAAGGCAGTATCACCATCAGCGCCGAAATTAAATCTCAGAAGGCAAATTTTCAGGGACAAGAGTGGCCCGGTGTCGTCAAGGTGAGCGTGAAAGATACTGGCATTGGTGTCTCTCTAGAGAAGCAAGATCGCCTCTTTCAAACCTTTAGCCAGGTCGATGGTGAACGGACTCGACAGTATGGCGGTACGGGGCTTGGTCTGGCTATCTCCCAACGTCTCATCGAAGCCATGGGAGGCATTGTCCAGTTTATCAGCATGGGTGAAGGGCTGGGCTCAACGGTTACATTTACGGTTCTGCTTTATCAAGAACCTGTGATGGTTGAATAGAACCATCCCAACCTTTGACAGGTGTGTGTCGAGTCATTGCTATAGGAACTTAGGGCGGATGTCGTGGTTTGTTGCTAGTTTCGCCGCGATCGCCTCCCATTGTTCCGCTTCGATGAGCTGGGTTAATTGGTCAATCTCCTGTCGATAGGTTTGCAAAGAACGTAAGACTTCAGTGCGGTTATAGCGGGCCATCATGACACCGAGTTCAGGATGCCCCCCCCCGACTCGACTCGTATCTCGGAAACCGGAGCTGGCAAACTGCTGAGCCAGCTCACGGACCTGCAAATCGGGCTCGTGGATACAAACCTGGATCAGACTACTGCTGACCATTACAGGCAGATGCGAAATCCAAGCAACAGCGCGATCATGCACATCTGGGGAACAGATAAAGACTTTAGCGTCCAGCGATTCTGCCAACTCGGTCACGATGGTCACGGCTGATGCAGGCGTTTGCGACGTAGGCGTGAGGACATACGCACGCTCAGCAAACAGTCTGGGTTCAGCCGCAGCAATCCCCACCTCTGTTTTGCCCGCCATTGGATGCCCGCCAATAAAGTGGGGCCAGTGATGCGTCACAGCGTCTGCAATAGCGGCTTTAACAGAACCCACATCCGTAATGACTGTCTCTGGCTGCAAATGGGGTTTCAGGGCGATCGCGGTAGATTCGATCACAGCAATCGGTGTACAAATAAATACGACCTCTGTAGTTGCCAGACTTGCCAGTGAGGTAGATGCGCGATCAACAGCTCCCATCGCGATCGCAGCCTCACACGTTGCCTGCCGCCGAGCCACGCCCAAGACAGTGTGGCCTAACTTTTTGAAATCAAACCCTAGCGATCCTCCGATCAGTCCAAGGCCAACAATGCCAATCTTCATACCATCCTGTGGTCAAATTTGAGTAATTATGAAAAAGATTTTAGGGGCTAGCGCGTGAGCAGACCTAGCGTCTAAAACAGCATAGAGGGTCTTCCCGCTTTGATGACTTCAGCACTCTCGTCGTTTGCCTGAGTCTTATGCTTTACGGCAAAGTGAGGATAAGGAAATACCTCGCACCATCAGGTTCAAATCGTTTATTGAGTAGGTTAGCCCGTGATTTGGGCGTTCTGAAGATCATCCCGCACTACCCTTATGAACTCATCACCCCATGCTAAAAATGCAGAAATTTTGCTAGAGAAATACGCTCAAGGCAAGCGCGACTTTTCTGACATTGTGTTGAATGAGTGTGCACTATCAGGTGCCAAGCTACCGCATATCATTCTAAAACGAGCCAGCCTGAAGGTTGTCAATCTGAGTACGGCAAATCTAAGCCACAGCGATTTAGAACGGGCTGTTCTTAATGTGAGTCGGCTCAGTGGCGCGAATTTGAGCCAGACTTACCTCCGGTATGCTCAGCTCAATGTGTCCAATTTGATTCGAGCTGTGCTAGTAGGCGCTGATCTAACAGGAGCCTCCTTAATTCGGGCCGAACTTCTGCGAGCCGATCTCAGCAATGCTACTTTGACGCAGGCGAATTTACAGGAAGCCGATCTCCGTGAGGCACGGTTGCGCTGGGCTCGTCTTAACCGCGCTAACCTGAGCCAATGCAACCTTCGCAACAGTAGTTTATTGGGGGCTGATCTAAGTTCTGCACAACTCTACTCAGCATCCCTTGAGAGTGCGAATCTCAGCGGCGCCGTGCTGGTCGAAGCAGAGTTGCGTCACGCAAATTTGCGATCAGCTAATTTGAGTGGCGCTAACTTACGAGGTGTGAATTTACGGTGGGCTGATCTGAGTGGGGCTAATTTGCAAGACGCCGATCTCACGGATGCCAAGCTCAGTGGCGCAACGTTGATGGGCGCTCAGCTGAACAGAGCTGTTCTGGAGAATACAACCCTGGTGCACGCCGATCTCAGCCGGACCAATTTACAGAAGCTTTATTGTGTCGGTTCCGACCTGTCGGGAGCAACGTTGACTGGTGCGCTAGTGCACGGGGCTAGCTGCTACAATTTGCAAACCAAAGATACTGTTTGCGAGTGGGTGGATCTGAGTCCGGGGGGCGATCGCTCGCAGCTCCGTCACTTCAAAGCCGCGGCTGAGCTCCATACGTTCCTCAACCATCGTCCACCTCAGGTGAAGCTGATTATCGATGTCGCACTCAACCATGAGGCCCACAGACTACTGGCTAACGCGTACGAACAGATTGAGCGCGAGATTGCGGCGTTTGACCGTCCTCCCGAGATCGCGATCAGCCATCGCCGGACGATTTTAACCTTTGTGGCTCAGGCCGAGACCATGCTGCTGGCGATCGCTTATTTAGCAACGTGGCCATTTCAAGATGGCCAGGCGGTTGGGGCGACGCTGTCAGATCTGATCACGCAAGGGCTGAAGCAGCCCCATCGACCGCCAGCCCAAGACGATGCTCACGAGCAGTTATACGCTGCCATGCAGTCACTCGAAAATTCCGACATTCCCACCCTACGGCAGCAGCTAGACACATGCCCTTTCTTTACCACACCCCTGCAAACCAAGCTGTCAAATGTCGGCGGACAGATGCTAGAGCTGTATCATAATCCCCGTTTTGGTATCCGCAACTTGCCTGCAGTTGATGACATGTTCCCTGTAAAACCAGATGACGCAGTGGTGGCAAATCTGGATGAGCTGCTGGCCTTTTTCTCGTCATCGGCTGATTGAACAGTGTAGATTGGGTCAATGCTATTTAGTCCCAAAATTACGGCAGAAGAACGGCTCATGTGCTGTCTTCGTGCGTATGTCACAATTAAGTTCATTATGCTGTCAGGAGCAGGTACGTGCTTGAAGCTAGAGTTCACGAGCAATTACGGGCGTTCCTGAGACATCAGGGATATACCGAGTGGCCTCACCATCTGACGATGGCACGGCTAGCCGCTCGTGCACTGCGGCTGGGGCGTAGTTCCTTGATGCAAGTTGGTAGCGCTGCCTGGTATCAGGGGCACTATCGCTTGAGCTATCTGATGTCGCTGCTGATGTGGCCAGGGCCTGTCATTCTCGTTTTGCCTGAAGCGGCTCGCCAGACCGTACAGCGGGTTGATATTCCCCGCTTGCAAGAATGGATGCCGAGCCAAAAACCCGTCCATATCGGAGAGGAATGGCCTGGAGAAGACTTTCAAGGCGTATTGCTAACAACTCCACAGGCCTGGCTGCGCGATCGTCTTGCAGGGAAGCATCGATTTCCAACCGGAATTCCTGTGGTCATTGACGGGGCGGACGATTTAGAAGACTGGATTCGCGAGTGTTTGACAGTCACTTTGGATGCCGATGCATGGCAGCTGTTGATGCAGGCTTACCCCCACCATCAAGCCTTGATTCGGGATACGCGGGTTTATTTGACCCACAGTGTCTTCCAACATCCTCCCAACCCCTACCGCTGCCATCTGATTGAAGTTTCTGAACAACAGGCTCTGTTAACCCTGCGTCAGTCGCTTTTGGCGGAGGCCTCTGAGCAGTCCGCTATGCCCATCTGTTGGAAGCAGTTTTGGGCTCAGGCCTATCGTTCGGAAGTGCTTCTATGGGCGCACCTCAATCGTGATCTGGGTCAATGGACACTGAACAGCGCCCCTATTGATGTGACGCCTGCCATTGCCGATTGCTGGCAGCAACAGCCTTTGGTTTTGATTGGAGGAGCGCTGGATACTGATGCCGAGGCTACCCACTACCGCCAGAGGTTGGGCTTGGGAGACATGACCTGCCTCAAGTTTGGTCCGGATCGGCAGGCTGAAGAAATTCAGCTGTACTTACCAGATGGCATCCCGTTTCCCAATACACCGGAATTTCAACCCAAGTTGTTAGAGGAACTCGCTCATCTAATCTGGCAAAACACGCATCGGGCTGGCCCAACGGTTGTGCTGGTCGGTGACACCCCTTTAAAGAAGCAAGTTGCTGCTGTGTTGGCGGCTCAGTTTGGTTCACGTGTACAGTTAGAGACTCAGACGCTGGCCCCCAATGGGATTTTGGTGAGTGGCTGGCGCTTCTGGCGTGAAAATCAGGTCCAACTACCACGACCGACGTTGCTGGCGATCGCGACCTTGCCGATTCCCTCCCGTGAAGATCCTCTCGTAGCAGGTCGCATTGCTTACTACAAGCGCTGTCGTCAAGATTGGTTTCGTCTTTACTTACTGCCAGCAGCCTTGAATGAACTACAGCGAGCGATCGCCCCCGTGCGCCATCATCAGGGAACCGTTGCGCTTCTCGATAATCGTGTTAACCACCGTAGCTACGGTCGCCAAGTTCTCGATGCACTGAGCCCTGCCGTGCATTTGCCCCAGCGCCATGCTCTCTGGCTGGCGGACGCCTCTTCTTCGCTGCCTCAAAGTGAACCCCGCTTCTGAAAGAACACGGTATGATCGGCTCATGTCAGACTTGCTGGCTAACCGTTCCCCAGTCAGCAACTGCTGGATTCGACACAAATACTGCATATCGGAGACTGACATGGGTGAAGCTAAACGTCGTCAAAAACAACTCGGAGAAGACTACGGCAAAGAGGAGACTATTTTTCCTTGGTTGCCTTTTACCAAGCGGCAGGGAGAGCAATTCGTCGCTTGGACGACGCGAGGAGCTTGGATTGGTATCATTGCCATGATTGGGCTGTGGTTAACCGTCCGCTTTATCGGTCCTGCGTTTGGGTGGTGGGATGTGGTGGAGTAGGAAACGTGGCAGGGTGGATGTGTAATAGAGTAATAGCCGACTTCAGCAGGCTTGATTGACGACTTTCTTGACTCCATCATCTACCCTTGCTGAACGCCAAACTCCGAATTCATCGACGACGTCCCAGGAGCCCTAGCAATAGAGCTGTAATCAACATACCTCCAGCGACGCAAAAACTCAGCACAACGCCGAAGGGTAGCTGAACTGAGCGAAACATCAGAAATCGAACCGAAATAGGCGTCGCGTTTTGGACGGATAGAATCGCGATCGCAACTATCCACAGAGCCGATAGAGGTACTAGAAGCAGCTTTTGCATGAACTTAGCGACACCTCAATAGGAATAGGGGATATATCTGAAATACCGAACGCCGATTCACCGTTTGTAAGGGCTGTCAGCTAAGCATCGGCTGTCCAAGATTTCAGGACTTGTGTTGGCAGAGCGTTTTACCATTCTGACGTTGTTTGTATTATCCTCATTCGCAATACTTAGCTGATCGGTTCTACAGTACGGAGGGTTCATAACACCCTAGCCTGTATGCTAAGGAGCAGTCAAAACCACCTCCAGATAGAGGTGACTAGCGTGTCTTGTCAGGGACTGTACTCGCTATCGGGATGCTGCTTGTCCTCAAGAGAAACGTGACCAAAGGAGCCATTTGTATGTGCGGAATTGTCGGTTATATCGGAACTCGCCCTGCCAGCGACATTCTGATGGAAGGGCTCCAGAAGCTGGAATATCGAGGGTATGACTCCGCTGGGCTGGCCACCGTGTTAGAAGGAGACTTACACTGCGTTCGAGCCAAGGGCAAGCTCCAGAATTTAGCAGAGAAAGTCGCTGGGGAAGAAAACATAGCGCGGCTCGGCATTGGCCATACACGCTGGGCTACCCATGGCAAACCCGAAGAACACAACGCCCACCCCCATACCGATACCTATCGCCGTATCGCCGTTGTGCAAAATGGCATTATTGAGAACTATCGCGAACTTCGGGAAGAACTCAAGGCCAAAGGGCACGAGTTCCGTTCTGACACCGATACCGAAGTTGTTCCGCATCTCATCGCCGAGTACCTCAAGACACCGTCTGCTGAGCAGGCTGCTTTGATTGTTCACAATCCCTTTTTAGAAGCTGTACGAGCCTGCGTCAATCGATTAGAGGGAGCCTTTGCCTTAGCAATTATCAACGCCGACTTTCCCGACGATTTGATTGTGGTTCGTCAGCAAGCTCCGCTTGTGATCGGTTTTGGGCAGGGAGAGTTTTTCTGCGCTTCGGATACGCCTGCCATCGTGGCTCATACCCGTGCGGTTCTGCCAATGGAAAACGGCGAAATTGCCCGCCTTTCACCCATGGGTGTCGAGGTCTACACTTTTGGTGGCGATCGCCTCCAGAAGCACCCCTTTACCCTCAACTGGAATCCCATCATGGTTGAGAAGCAGGGGTTCAAGCACTTCATGCTCAAAGAAATCTACGAGCAGCCTGGAGTCGTGCGAACCTGTCTGGAAACTTATCTCGATGGGTCTTGGTCGGCAGACAGCGACATGCCCCCGATTCAGCTGGAACTACCGCCAGAACTCTTAGACGGAGTAGAGCATGTTCAGATTGTGGCCTGTGGCACGAGTTGGCACGCAGCTCTAGTCGGTAAGCATCTGATTGAGCAACTGGCGGGCATTCCTAGCATGGTGCAGTATGCCTCTGAGTTTCGCTATTCCCCCTCACCACTGACTCGCCATACGCTCACTATTGGTGTGACGCAATCGGGTGAAACCGCTGACACGCTTGCCGCCTTGGAGATGGAACAACTGCGGCGTCAGGCCGCCGACGACACAGCGTTAGCGCCCCGCATGGTAGGTATCACGAACCGTTCTGAGAGTTCTCTAGCCCGTCTGATTCCCCATATTATTGACACTCATGCTGGCATCGAGATCGGCGTAGCTGCGACGAAAACCTTCACAGCTCAGGTTATGGCCTTTTATTTCTTGGCACTGGATCTTGCCTATCGCCATCAGACCTTGCGGCCCGAGCGTATCGAGCAAATTATGACGGATTTGCGTCAGTTGCCTGCTCAGATAGAATCTGTCCTGGAAAGCCAAGAGCGCTATATCGAGGAGCTAGCCCACAGCTTCAGTGACACCACGGACTTCATCTACATCGGACGCGGCATCAATTTCCCAATCGCCCTGGAAGGCGCACTCAAGCTCAAGGAAATTAGCTACATCCATGCTGAGGGCTACCCTGCGGGTGAAATGAAGCATGGTCCTATTGCCTTACTCGATGCCAAGGTCCCAGTGGTCGCGATCGCGATGCCCGGCAGCGTTTACGACAAAGTTCTCTCCAACGCTCAGGAAGCTAAGGCACGGGATGCCCAGCTTATTGGCGTCGTTCCTATGAATGACTCAGAAGCTGAGGAAACTTTTGATGAACTGCTTCCTGTGCCGCCCGTCGATGAGCTGTTATCGCCCATTCTGACGGTCATTCCTCTACAGCTTCTGGCTTATCACATCGCCGCCCGTCGCGGTCTGGATGTGGATCAACCCCGCAATCTTGCCAAGTCAGTAACAGTAGAATAGGGGCGAATTTCGCACCGATTCGATGGTGCAGGCGCTCCCCCAATGAAGAATTCCTCGACTGGTATCCAAACGGGCGCGATCGCTTTGAGCACATGGACGGAATTGTCGCCGCAATGACTCCAACGGGTGATCACGAAGAAGTGGGTGCTTTTATAGCCCGTAAACTTAACGTTGAGATTGATCGTCCCTGGAAATCGCCTTAGCGCTTAGCCCGACGGCTCAATGTCTAACCTTGCCGGAACTGGCAAAATCCATACAAAAAGTCGGGCTGAAGTCCTCTTTTCAGAGGGTCCAGCCCGACCCGTGCTCAAGGAGCACACGCGAGTCTACAGGATGTTTTTATAATGGCCCGTGTTGCTCTCAGGCACCATGGGGAAAAATTCAGCTAAATTCAGGTCCTGGCAGAAGTCCAGTGTTTTTACGCAATTAATAACCCCCGGTGCACGAGGCACCGGGGGCGGTTTAATGTAGCGCGTTCTGTATACTATCGCGTGTGCTTGCTGCACTGGTATGTGTTTACAATGCCCTAAATAGCGATTCCGGAAAACATTTGGTGAATCAGTTCATCAAAATGGGAATGAATCGGCGATCGCATGAAGTTTGGGCTAAATATCTTTCCTTGACAGAACTTTTGGGAAATCGACAGGGATTGAGTCAGTAAAGCTGTTGGGTTTTGTCTCAGAGACTATTTGGGCGATCGCCATCAAACATAACTCGCTTCATACGTAACGTCATCAGCTAACTAACTAGCCGCTCCTATAGATTGCAGTCAGGTGGCAGTATTTTGCCTTCAGAAAGAATTCAGGTTCTTATCGCCACGGAATGTCGCGCGTGAAGGCTGTATTCAAAATTGCCACAGACGCATCAAGACACCTCCTGAGAAACCTATGGCTCTTGCAACCAAGCACGTTTTTTCTGAACTGTACGCCCTTACACAGAAACGGTCATTCCGATTTGCGGCGGGTGGATTGCTTATTGGCCTCATTGCCATGATGGTCACAAATCCAGGAAAACCAGCCTATACCAACTATGCATCTGAGCGTCTACCGGAAGAACTAAAGCAGGGATGTAGCGAACTCAAAGAGGATATTTGGGTTGGCTCGGTATTCAAACTCCCGACCGGTGACTTATGCAAATCACTCGTCGGTGGCGCTGATCTGGTAGGACGAAGCGCTATAAAGCTCATTATTGAGCGATCGACAGAGCGCCAGAATTTCGGCATTTTTAGCATCTACACAACAACTGTCCCAGGAAGAACGGTTAAAACAGTAGGTATTGGTAGAAGATTCATCACCTTTTACCATGAGTGACTCCCCCTCTAAAGTTTCAGAAAATGAATGTTAGCTCTCAACAAAGCTGGCGATCGCGGCAACATCCTAATTCAGACTTGAAGAGGGCTTACGCATGGTTCCCTTGCATCCTAGGGCTGATTCTTTAACAGGAGAAAACTCGAAAAATTCCAATTAGAGCCACGTATGTTATGTCAAGTGAAGTGAAACGGCGTCGAGACATCTCGGTCTTTCGCACTCAATTGAGACTCCACCCTGCAGGAAGCCGCGTAGCGTCTACATTGCGCTCCGCTTCTTTCGGAATGACACAACAAATATTTCTCTCAGTAGAGAATCATTCCTACCCTGGCATCCCCCAAAATTAGGGGGATGTTGCATCCAGCTTCCCCAGAATTGGCCACTAAGGGGGCCAAAGCCGGATGCAACTGCAGTAAGTCCTGATGAAATAGTATTCTTACCAAAGGGGCATCAACCGAGTCTCAACAGGATCTAATTAGACAATGGCAACAGCTAAGCCACTGGGCTTACTGGCAGAGGGTGTTGAAGCGTGGAATGAATGGCGATATCAAGCTGGAAAAACGGCTAAATCCAATTGGCTGAAAGGTACTCGCATTAATCTCCGAGAAGCTCAACTCCGGCAAGCTGAGTTGCGAAAAATCAACTTATCGCTGGTGGACTGCTGCATGGCCGATCTGCGCCGTGCCGATTTGTCCCATGCCGATTTACGCGAGTCGCTGTTTTACACAGCCAACCTGAGCCACGCACAGCTAACAGCCGCCAATTTGAGCGGGGCTGACTTGCGCGAGGTCAGCCTGCATGGGGCCTGTTTACGGGGCGCATCCTTCAATACGGCAACGCTCACTACAGCAGACCTGACCCAATCAGTTTTAAGAGAAGCCTCTTTACGGCAGGCCGATCTGCGACAGGCTAGTTTGAATCAAGCCGATGGCTGCATGGCTGACTTCACTGAAGCCGATCTGTGCGGGGCTGATTTGAGTAATGCAGTTCTATACACCGCCGATCTGCGACGCGCTAATCTTTCCCAAGCCACGTTGAATCAGGCTGATTTACGAGAAGCCAATTTTGCGATGGCAACCCTGCAAGACGCTGTTTTACACGCTGCTAATTTGAGTGCTGCTATCTGTAGCGTGGCAAATATGATAGGGGTAGCATTGCACAGCGCTAATTTAGCGATCGCCAACCTCAGCTTGGCAAATCTCTGTATGGCTAACCTCAGTCATGCCTGCTTAGACAGTGCCACGTTGATTGGTGCCAATCTGATTAGTGCCAATCTGCACAAAGCTCGACTTATCAATGCCAATCTTGAAAATGCAGATCTGCGCGAAGCCATCCTCCATAAGGCTGACCTGCGCGGTGCCGATTTGTGCTGGGCGAATCTGCGCATGGCCAATCTATCCGAGGCCAATCTGGAGGGCGCCAATTTATACGGTGCCGATTTGACCCAGGCAAACCTCTGGGGCGCGAATTTAAACGATACATGCCTGGTGGATACCGTGATGCCGGATGGTTCGCTGTTCAGTGTTGATGTGTGATCCCTCCAGTTTTTTAGTTACCGATTGTATTCCTCACCAATATTGCAACCAGCAATCCTGTCATCAGATAACCGATAACCACTTCTGCTGAAGTTAGCAACTCACCCATAAACGAGGTGACCGATATTCCAGATCCTAAAGTTGTAAACGTTGCAATAGAGAAATAGAAGCATTCCCAAAAGCTGTCTCTGCTGATTGTGTCAGGAATCAAAAAGTGTAGAATCCCAAATAAAAACACAATCAAACTGCAAACGACAAAGAAACGAGTAAATGACCGCCCATAATCGCAGGTGGTTTTCAAGAGGAGTGCTAGTGTTGGATGTTTTTTTTTAGATTTTCAATTCTTTGTTGAGCGATCGCTTGCTCTTTCAATAAAGCCGCCAGGTTAAAATTTACCTTTTCCAGATTAACGCCCAAGAAATCTGTATAAGAATTGAACTCTACATTGTCTAGCAGAGCTCCTGACATATTTGCCCAATTAAATTTTGCGCTTAGGATGATTGACTCTGATAGCCAACTATCGCTAAGGTTGGCACCACTCAAGTTGGCACCTGTCAGGATTGAGCCGTAGAAATCTACATGGTTCAATTCTGCGTTTTGCAAATCTTCATTGATCAGAGGAATACCGCGAAGGTCTGTTTGACCATAATAGCGGCCTACTAAGCTATCCAGAGTACCTCGATCAAATCCGCTTCCCTTCCATTGGGCAAGGATCCTCCTTCCTTCAGAAGAGCGCCAGCGTTCTCTGAGGTCTTCTTTTTTAAAGTTGACTACCGTCAACAAGGAGTCATATAGCGATGGCTCTTCTTTCTGAAGATCTACCCCTGGCGCTATGAAAAGGTTTTCTGTGATTAAAGTTGGACCCACAAATAATCCTCTCCCAGATCGAATTACTCCTCTATTGACTGAGGTTGTGGGCAATTATGTCAGAAGATGCGATCGGGATGAAACAATCTACAAAGAACTTTGTCCATGAATACTCAGCGTCGAAACGGACATTCCATAGAATCTCGCCCCTATAGAATGTCCGTAAACACGGCCAAAGCTATTGCTACTCAGATTTCAGAGGTTCAGTGATGGTGACCGTGGTGGTGATGATCGGGGTGATGATGATCGTGGCTGTGGCTATGGCTATGGAATGCCTGGGCTTGGGCAACTGCCATCGAAGGTGTTACCGCGATCGCCTCCGACTCTAACAGGCTCGCAATATGGACATTGGCCCAGTCCGCTGCCATCTTCAAGAAACGAGGATCCTCATTGACGCAGGGCATTTGCACATAGGTGACATCGGGGCGCTTGCGGCGCAGGGTTTGAATAATGTGCTCGACATCCAGCAGCGTTTCATGATTTTCAGTGGCAAAGCCAATAGGCATAAACACTACAGACGTTGCACCCAGATCCATCAAATTCTTCGCAGCTAGCGTTACATTAGGCTGAGTCCACTCAATCATCGGCGTATCGTGATTCAGCCAACCAATAGAGATGAGGGGGAAGCGATGAATCAGCTGTTCCCGGACCCGCTCGTAGAGTGCCTGACTCTCGTCAATACCGGACGTAAAGCCCTTGGCCTTATGCGGACAGCCATGATTCATCAGCAGAATGCCAGTTTGCGAGGGCAGGTGAGCCACGGCAAGGTCGGACTGCACTTTCTCAACCACCATTGCGGCCAAGAGATCAATGTAGGCGACTTCATTGTAGAAGGAAGGAATGTAGCGAGTGCCCTTGAGCCAGTGCTCATTGGCTGTGCTGGCAGAGAATGAAGCCAGCGCTTTATTCACCTGTTCAACCGCGATACCGCTGGTAAAGATGGAATCAACAACCAGCAGCGGATAAATCAGGATGCGGTCGAATCCTTCTTGGCGAATCTGGTCAATCACCTGATCGGGTAAAAAGGGAGCACAGAAGTTAAAGGCCTTGAAAACCTTGATGCGATCGCCCCAAGTAGCTTTGAGGTTGGCTTCAATCCCGGCTCGCTGTTTCTCAAAAATAGCGTTGTGCGGCGAGATAAAGTGATCATGCTGGTGGCTCCACTCGTGCCAGTCAAACAGGGCCAAGAGTTTTGCCAGCGGGGGGTACATCCACAGCGGGACAGGAGCAAACTTCGCCGTCAGCAAGTTGAGTGCCTGCTCATTGTAGTTTGCAAAGTCTTCGTAGCTTTCGACTTCGCCATATCCCATCAGCAGCACGGCGACCCTGGGCTCTGTTGCGGAGGCGTCCGGCGCTTGGGCTTGCCTATATTCGGGGATGATTGTCATAAAAACTGAGGGTGATGTCCATATTTTAGGGTAACAATGTCCCTCTCAGAGGAATTCAGGAGCCCCCAATTTGGATTAAATCTTGGCAAAAGTATAATGAACGTAGAAGAAACCTTTACTAGGGTGTCGTTTTGTTAAGGATACTTCTTTCAATGAGCTTCTGGTTGGATTGAGACTCACATAGGACTGCCCATAGAGACTTCTCTAAATCCCGTGTTCCAACCATCGTATATCCAATCATTTTTAATGCTCCTCGCGGTAATAATCACTCCCACAGGCGACGACGTTCGGGTCCATTTAGTCGCTGATGTGTATCCCTGAGCAGCGTGGGAATGGGTAATTGGGTAGGACAGCGGGGCAGGCAATCACCGCAGTCGGTGCAGCGATTAGCTTTCCGCCCTGGAAACCAGTGTCCGGCCTGCTCAAACATGCGATAGCGATATTTCCCAAAAGCAGTCATATCGTAGGCGATCGCCAAGTTGCGTAACCGCAGCACTTCTGGAATATTGATGTCCTCTGGACAGGGCAAGCAAGCATAGCACTGATGACATTGGTCGGTTCCCAGTGCCATTTGAGCCTCCGTTTGCAGACGTCGTAGTACGGCAGTTTCTGCAGCTGTTAGGGGATCGGTGCGATCGCACACAGCTAACGGCAAAGACAGTTCTGCCGGGTTGGCCGGCCCTACGCTCAAAGTGGTTATGCGAGGATCACTGAGTAGCCAGCGATACGTAAGGTGCAGCGGATCAAATGGCGTGCATAGCGTTCGCAGTTTGGCTGGCGGCGTATAAAGCTGCCCGCCTTTATCCCCCGGAGAAATGATAAAGATTCCCATGTCTTGCTGCTGGGCGAGGGCAATTACAGGCGCATGATGGGGCCAGAAGTAGTAGTAATGCAGATTTACGAAGTCAAACAGGCCCGTTGCGATCGCCTGTAAAATCACTGCCTGCGGCCCATGGGTAGAAAATCCGATATGCCGGATTTTGCCTGCTTTCTGAGCTGCCTGCAGAGCTGCCATACAGCCTTCGGGATTCTGCACCCAAGCCAGATGCTGTGGAGTATTGATGCCGTGAACTGCCAAACAATCAAGGGTATCGACCTGTAGGCGCTGAAGAGACGCTTCTAAGTGTCCGGCCATGGTTGCAGCATCGGGCGTAGGAGGCAGTTTAGTGGTCAGGCTGAGGTGTGATCGCTCTCTAGTTCCTAAATGCTGTAGTGCGTTCCCGAGTAAAAGCTCACTCTGACCATAGCCCCGTGCTGTTTCGATATGGTTGATGCCTTGATCAAGGGCAGCATGAACGGTTGCTTGAAACGTGTTTGCTGACGCTAGCGATCGCATCGTCCCTAGCGAAAAGACAGACAGTGAAAGGTCTGTTTTGCCAAAGCGACGATAGTGCATGGTTGGATAAGGATGTCGGGGTTGGGCAGTGCCAAGCCCTCACTAGCTATGACTCGTAGGGATCGTTGCTGATAGAGCCGCCACGCTTGGTGAAGTCTGAGGGGCTCAAATTTGAAATGAACTCTCGGAATGCTTGCTTCTCAGCCTCATCAGCATCTCGATCCACTGGTATCGAAGCATCGGCAACGACCTCCTCCATCACCCAAATTGGGGCGTTAGAGCGGAGCGCAATCGCGATCGCATCACTGGGACGCGCGTCCAGTTCTTTACGGGTTTCCCCCGAGGTCAGGGTCAGCAAGGCATAGAAGGTATTGTCTTTCAGGGAATGAATAACAATACGCTCTAGCTTCATATCCCAGTTATCTAGCAGGTTGATGAAGAGATCATGAGTGAGGGGACGCGGCGCTTGCTGATTTTCCAGCGCGTTAATAATCGATCTGGCCTGGTCCTGCCCGATGTAAATCGGCAAGGCACGACGGTCTTCGGTATCTCGCAAAAGCACCACGGGATTGCGAGAAATTGCATCAACCGCAATACCAGCGACTTTCATCTCAATCATTAGCTTTGCCTCTAGACGACGTGGCTGAACCGGGTGAGCACAAAGGGAACCTCATAATTCAGTGAGACTGTTATCACAACAGTTGCATCAGGCAAGGGCTCGTCAACTTCCACACCTGATTGCAGTCGAAGGATGCCAGCGGTGGTCTGTGGCTAAGCTCATTGCAAACCCTCACCGTATGATTACGCTAGTAGCTACCCTGGGAGATGCGTAGGTCTAACAAAAAATCGTTGTCGTCTTTAAGTATGCCCTCATCTTCCCCTCCGTGGGGTGAGGTGTATTGAATATTTGGTTAAAGGATTGTTTTCTAACAAGAACTACTGTAAAGCACTTCCCGAGAAACTGTTCGCATTCGAGTAGTTCAGTTTGACCGATAGCCAAACGCATATTTGACGTGCGTCCGGCCACAGAACAAGTTGATTTACTGAGCTATGGCCATTGGGGCTATGACACCGAGTAGCCTCCGGATGTACGGCGCCTAGTCAAATGACTCACCCTAACGCCATGGCTAAAGAATCTGTGACAGGAACTTTTTGGTGCGGTCTTCCTGAGGATTCGTGAAGAAGGCCTCAGGGGTGTTCTCCTCAACTAGCATGCCGCTATCCATCAAGACGACGCGGTCTGCGACTTCTCGGGCAAATCCAACTTCGTGGGTAACACAGACCATCGTCATACCCTCGTCAGCCAGGGTCCGCATCACGTCCAGGACTTCACGCACCATCTCTGGGTCCAAAGCGGAGGTGGGCTCGTCGAACAGCATTGCCTTAGGCTGCATGGCCAAGGAACGCGCGATCGCGACCCGCTGCTGTTGTCCTCCTGAGAGTTGGCCTGGGAATTTCTGTGCCTGCTCCAGAATGCCCACACGTTCTAACAACTGCATGGCAACTTCTTGAGCCTTAGCTTTGGGCCAACGACGGACCCAAATGGGTGCCAGGGTAATGTTCTGCAATACTGTCAGATGGGGAAACAAGTTGAACTGCTGAAACACCATTCCTACTTCACGGCGAATGGCTTCAATGTTCTTCAGGTCGTGGGACAGCAGGATGCCATCTACCTCAATACTGCCTTTCTGATAAGGCTCTAGAGCATTAAAGGTGCGAATGAAGGTCGATTTGCCTGATCCGGACGGCCCCATCACAACGACTACTTCGCCTTTATAAACCGTTAGACTGACGCCCTTCAAAACATGAAAGCCGTTGTCATACCACTTCTCCACATCCTTCGCGATAATGACAGGCTCAGCCGAGCCATTTTGGATAGGAGCAGCTTCAGTTTGCATCTCTTGCATGGGTCGTGTCTCTAGAGGTCTGTAAAGGGAACAAGGGTGGATTAAAAATACTTTGGCAGTACTGCTATTGAGCAGCTCAGTATTTGTCTATTTTGCAACACGATAAACGGACTCCGTCGCGAAGGCTGTTAACTGTTACACGAAGCGGCTAGTGTTCTGTATCCAGCTGTTCCTCGAGCTTACGACTGCCCAGCGACATGATGTAGCAGAAGAACCAGTAAATGAGGCCGATAAATAAATACACTTCGCCATGGCGACCCAAAAACTCTGGGTTAGAAATAATTGAGCGGCTAATTCCCAACAGTTCTAGTAATCCCACAATCGACACCAAGGTAGTGTCTTGGAAAAGACTGATAAATTGGCCCACGATCGCCGGAATAGCAATCTTAATGGCCTGTGGCATCACAACTAAGGTCAGGGTCAACGGCGTATTTAAACCCATAGAACGAGCCGCCTCCACTTGTCCCCGAGGGACTGCCTGTAAGCCAGCGCGAACGTTCTCGGCCAAATAAGCTGCTGTAAACAGAGTTAAACCGACGATCGCTCGCAATACGCGATCGGGTCGCATCCCTTCGGGTAAAAACAAGGGAATCATCACCTGCCCCATAAACAGGATCGAAATCAGCGGCACGCCGCGAATTAACTCAATATATATCGTTGAAATCCAGCGGATCACAGGTAGCGAACTCTGACGTCCCAGTGCCAAAAGGACCCCAAAAGGAAAAGAAAGGACCGTACTGACAACCGACATAAATAGGGTCAACAGCAAGCCTCCCCAAGCATTGGTTGAAACCGTCGGCAGTCCTAGCCCCCCCAACATGAGCCAGAGTATGGCAAAAAACGAAAGGAACCAAGCCAGGGATATCAAACTTCCCAGATTCGATACTGTTTGCGCGAGTAAACGGCCACCCCAGGCCCCAAGCGCACAGATTAGAATCAGACCAACGATCAGCAGCCGGTAGAGTAGGGGGGTGGGAATCAAAACAGCCAAGCCGGCAGTTACCCCTAGGCCGATCAGGACACCACGGGAAAATAGGACCGAGACATAGCGACTCAAACGCCCCCACGTCAGCCCCGCTAGGAAACTAATCAGACCTAAGCAAACCCAAAGCCGCCAGTATTGCTCAGCCGGATATCGCCCCGCAAAATATAGGGGCAAGTTAGCCGGTAGCACCCGCCACTGGGCCGTTGTAAAAGCCCAACTCAGGAAACCGTAGGCGGTCCAAATGAGCAACCCGCCTAGCGCCACCGTCAAGAAGCTGTTCATCCAGCTGTTAAAGAGATTCTTGCGAATCCAGGTCACTGGGGAATGCTGAGTTTCGAGGCTGAAAGACGGGGATGGGGAGGTTGCAGTCATAGCTTCAAAGTACAAGCGGCATTGGCAGGCAAGCAGGGGAACGGAACAGACAGCGTCAGCGCTCTTTGAACTGAACGGTCTGATTCAGAAGATTCATACACACAGAGATAATCAGATTGATCAGTAGATAAACTGACATCAGCAGAATGAATACCTCAACCGGGCGACCTGTCTGGTTCAAAGTTGTGCTGGACACTGAAAAAATGTCTGGGAAGCCGATCGCCAGCGCCAAGCTTGAGTTCTTAGCTAAGTTCATATATTGGCTATTCAAGGGGGGAATAATCACCCGCATTGCTTGAGGAAAGACCACAAGTCGCATTGCCAGACTTGATCCCAACCCCAACGAGCGTGCCGCTTCCCACTGGCCTTTGGAAACCGACTGAATGCCGGCACGGACAATTTCAGCAATAAAGGCAGCCGTGTAAACGACCAGTCCTACTAGGATGGTGACGTATTCCAAAGACATTCGCAGACCGCCTATCACCTGACCCGGTTCAGGCGACTGAGGAATCTCCCACTGGAAACCAATCAAAACCAATAGGGCTGCCACTATCGCCATCGCCACCAGCGCCATAAGCTGAGGCTGGCCTGAAGCTGCCTGCTCAACCATCGCTTTCGTCCGTCTTCGGTAGACAACCCAAGCGCCAATCGCAAGAGCAACCACAATCCCCAACGAAATGCCAAAGGACACCCCCATGGCTGGCCAGGGTAGATAAATCCCTGTTTTGCTCATATACATAAAGCCCAGCACCTCTAGCTGCTCCCTAGGGGGTGGCAATTGTAGGAAAACCGCAAAATACCAAAAGATTAGCTGCAGCAGCAGCGGGATGTTGCGGACAACCTCAACGTAAAGCAGGCTCAGTTTCTTCAGCAGCCAGTTATCTGAAAAACTAGCGACTCCAGCCAGTATCCCCAGAATGGTGGTCAGCACAAAGCCTGCCAGAATAACGCGCAGAGTATTGAGAATTCCAACTATTAGAGCGCGGATATAAGTATTGTTAGGCGAATAATCAATGAGCGTTTCACCGATACTGAAGCCTGCTGAGTTCGTTAAAAAGCCAAACGTAAACTCAAGACCAGCCCGCTGTAGATTGACACCCAAATTGTGAATAAATAAGCCGATGATGCCAATCACAATAGCGGCGACAACTAGCTGAAAAATAATTTTCCAGAAGCGATCGTCTCGCCAAAGGGGCACGCTGGTTTGAGGTTGACTGGTCATAACATATAGAGGGAAAAGGCAGGCCGTCTAATAACGGTGAAGGGTGAGGTGATGAAGCTCTCAGTGATCAAAGTAGTTTAAGCCACCTTATTAATTCACTGAGGCGATTTACAAGGAGCACTCGAAACCTATTCGAGGAAAGCCCAAGGTGCGGCAATTGAATAATGCTTTTTGTGGACAGAAGATGGGGGCTGCCCATGGGGCTGCTTACCCATCCTCTACGTCGACACAGTCTCTGCAGGCCGATTCTTTAAAGGCTCAGAAGGCTAAAAGCCGCCCTAACGGAAAGGCGGGGCATACATGATACCGCCGTCAGTCCAAAGTCTATTGAGGCCCCGAGGAATATCTTCCCCGATGTTCCGCTCGTAGATTTCGCCGTAGTTACCCACGGCCTCAATCACACCTACCATGAAATCGTTCTCTAATCCCAGCTGAGAGCCCAAGTCACCCTCTACTCCCAGTAGTAGCTTGATGTCCTGATTCTCAGTGGATTGAGCAATCTCCGCAACGTTGTCTTGCGTGATGCCAAATTCCTCTGCCTGAATTAGTCCATAGGTGACCCACTTCACCACGTCAAACCACTGCGAATCGTTATTCATGGTGACCGGTCCCAACGGTTCTTTCGACATGGAGACATCCAAAATGACATGTGCATCAGGGTCTTCGAATTTCGTCCGGCGGGCGTTGAGCTGTGACTTATCAGAAGTAAATCCGTCGCACCGCTCCTCAATGTAAGCTTGAGCGGTTTCATTCCCGTCCTGGTATTTAACATCCTGATAGTTGACACCCAGTTCGGTCATTCGGGAGGTCATATTGAGCTCAGTGGTCGTTCCTGTTTCTACACAGATGGAACGACCTTCAAAATCCTCCAGGCTCGTGATGCCGCTCTCAGTTCGCACCATCATGCCTTGGGCATCGTAGAAGGTCGTTGGAGCAAACTCCATCGCATTGCCGCCCGTTGCGTCTCGGCTTAGCGTCCAGGTGGTATTACGAGAAAGCATGTCGACCTCGCCCCCCCGCAGTGCCGTAAATCGCTCGGTTGAATCGAGGTTACGGTACTCAACTGCTTCGGGATCACCCAGTACAGCCACAGCCACGGCTCGACACACATCAACGTCAAGCCCGGTGTAGCTACCGTCGGACTCAACCGAGCTAAATCCAGGGATGGTGCCCTCAACGCCACAAACAAGAGTGCCTCGTGCTTGCACAGCATCAAGACGACTATCTCCAGCGGCAGCGGTTGTTTCCCCAGCATCGCCACCTTCGCTAGTATCCGTTGACTCAGTTTCTGGTGGTGTAGCGCAAGCACCTAACGACACTGCTAGCGCTAGTCCTAGAAAACCCCACTTTTTCATCGAATTCAAACCTCAACCTACTTTTGAAATTACAAACTTTTGCAAAGTACCCTTCTATCCAGAGGCAACTTATAGGGACTTAGTATGCGTCAATTTGCTTCACATTCCAATGCATGAAGAATTTTTTTTGCATCAAAAGGCACATTTTTACAACGATGTTCCCCTTTGACCTCTAACGGAGTTTCAACGGAGAGGATGCTCGAGGAAACAGGACGGGGCTACCGAAAAGGAGGGGAGTAGAGCAACCCGCCATTAATCCACAGGTTATTGAGCCCCCTATCTAGCTGAAACTGAGATTCCGATCCGAGGTTGCGATCGTAAATTTCTCCATAGTTACCAACATGGCTGATGACGCGATACATAAAGTTATCAGAAATCCCCATATCAGAACCAAATGTGTCCTCATCGCCCAAAAAACGAGCAATCTCGACTGAGGCATCTTGACTATCCTTGAAGTCATCGACATTGGCCGATGTAATGCCAAACTCTTCTGCTTGCATTAGTCCATAGATAACCCACTCGACCACATCAAACCAGGCCGAATCGTTGTCCACGATGACCGGCCCGAGGGGTTCTTTAGACATCGTGACATTCAGTAAAGTGTGGTCGTCAGGGTTGTTAAATTGGGAGCGACTAACAATCAACTGCGATTTATCGGCGGTTACTCCTTCACAACGACCTTGCTGGTAAGAATCGTAGACAACGTCTGTATCTTGATAAAATAAGACCTCAGCACTAATCTTTAGCTCTTGTAAGGAGTCCGCTAAATTGGCTTCGGTTGTGGTCTGGGTTTCCACGCAGATGCGCTTTCCAGAAAAATCTTCTATTTCGGTAATGCCACTATCTTTACGAACCATCACGCCTTGACCATCGTAAAAAATAGTGGGTCCGAACTCTATTCCTAATTGGGTATCTCGCTTAACCGTCCACGTTGTATTCCTAGACAAGATATCAACTTCACCTTGGGCAAGCGCAACAAAACGCTCAGACGATTCTAGACGGCGATATTCAACCGCTTCAGGATCATCAAATAGTGCTGCGGCTAATGCCTGACACACTTCTACATCAAGGCCAGAATAGGCACCATCGTCATCAACGAAACTAAAACCAGGGATACCACCATCAACTCCGCAAATGAGTTTGCCCCGCTGCTGCACCACGGCTAAACGACTCTCAGTAGCTGAAGGTTGATTGCTGTATCCTTCGACACCGTCTGCGGACAACGATTCTGATGTTGATTGTTCACTGCAGGCAGACAGCATCAGGGCTAAAGTTAATCCTGCGAAACTCCATACTTTCATCAACTTCACAACATCTAACCTGATATCAAAAATGCATGTACGACGATGTTCTTGCATCGTAAAGCACATCACTGCGTGGTAAGTCGTTGAGTCAAACTCGTCGGCGCTCTCGAAAATGCTTCAATGCCTTTCCTATCCCAATTCTTGCTGTAAACGCTACCGATCTGTCAGCCCCGTGACATGTCACGGGGCTACATTGATTTCTTTTTGTAGCTGTGATTTACAGAACTGGTATTAGCAATCCACAGCTATGCTCCCTTAATTTGTAGCTGTTTCTTCGATCGCGATGCCACGAACCTTGGCAAGCAACAAATGCTCTATGACGACACTTTTTCGAAGAGGTCGTCATACATCTGAAGCCCTAAGACAGCAAAGTGGGCCTGAAATAAGGATATCTGGCATCTTGGTTTGAGTACTGAGGACGGGGCATTTGTGGCGATCGCTCAGTCTATGCCAATAAAGCGGCTCCTTTCGCTGGCTGCGTTGGCTCTGGGTTAAGTGAGTTTCGCGTAGGATGCTAATCTCTTTTATGTTTATGAGGCTTATGCGCGATCGCACCTATGGGAACTCAATCTACAGCGAAAACTATTTTTTTGCTGACCTCAATGGTGGGTTGGCTTATTGTTGGCGCAGCCCTGATGTATCTTTCACCAGCGATTCTTGATCAGGTGCACCCAAACGAGCGTACTCATCTGTGGATGGAAAATCTAGCACGGGGCGGCTACAGCCCGATGCTGGCGTGGATAGGAGGTGGGGTCACTTTGGCAATCACCGTCGTGGGCAATCTGATTTGGTATCAACGATTCGAAGGCAAATTGTAGGAGCACAAAATCTTGTGCCGCTACAATTTGTGCCCCTACAATTTGCGCCGCTACAATGCTTGCAATTCAGGCGGTTGAGTAGCGAAATATGACTGAATTGCAGTGGCATCATCCTGGCCCAGGGTAATTTGCTGATAAGCCGCTTCTAAGCCATTGGTGAATAATCCCTGGAAGAGATAGTCGGCGTATTCTTCAGCAATCGTTGTTTGAGCGATGGCTTCCGCTTGCGATACGCCGTCTGCCTGCCATCCTAAAGCGAGGTTTTCTAAGTACGTCAGATAGCCTTTCAGCCTGTCCAAGTCAGCGCGATCGCTAATGCGACCATGCCCTGGCACAATGGTCGCTGTTGAATACGCTGCTGCGAGCTTTTCCAAGGTCGCCTGCCATACCCTTATGTTGCCATCGCCGACATAAGGAACACGCTGGGTAAATGCGAGATCGCCAGCGATCAGCACATCCACATCGGGGACATACGCAATCAAGTCAGTCCCACCAGAATGGCCATCAAACTCAGCAAACTGCACTGAGCGATCGCCCAGCCAAACTTCCCCGCTACCGTTCACAATCACATCTGGAGGGGTCGCGTTGGGATCTTGCTCTAGGTTATATGCCAGCATGAATTCTCGAATCGGGCCGCGCCCCAACAAGGGGTACCCAGCTGCTGCCACTGCGGCATTACCACCAGAATGGTCGAAATGATAGTGCGTATTGACCACGTAGCGAATCGGCTGATCGGTCAAAGCTGCAACTTCCTCAAACAGGAGTTCCGTCAAGTCTTCGTTGTGGAATGGGTCAATCACTAATGCGCCGTCAGAGCCAATCACCACCGTAGCGTTGCAGATTGCAGTCGTGGCAAAGTTGGCTGGCGGAAAGTCAGTGCTGGCCAGAAATGCGTATACGCCATCGGTCACTTCTTCAACCGTTAACCCAGCCACATCTAGGCTCAGCTTGTCTGAAACCTGTGCAGGAGCATGAATTTGGACGCCTATGACACTCATTATGGTGGCAATCGCGATCGCCAAACCAACGACCCATTGACGAAGGTGCTTCATGGTGGTTTCCTGCAGCAGTTTTCATTTCAACAGCCCATTGATACTACGAGTCTTTGGCGGATAGCAATCCCAGCAAACTAATCAGCAACATTCACGCTATCGATTGACAGACACGCTGTTATCTACAGCAATTGGGGATTTTATACGAAATCCTGGTGGCATATCCCTGTTTCGGTAAATGGCTCAATCGGTTGCAGTGCGCTGGCTACACCGAGCACACCCGACGATTATTTAAGGGGTGTGGAAAGCGGATTCGGTATTAGATGTGTTGGGTAGCTATGCGGAAAGGTCTGCGAGGCTCTTGTAGTTTTCTTACAAGGGTGACGCATCTACCTATCGGAGCAGGCTCCACCGAGGTGTCGGCTCTAAGAAGGTGAATTCGACTTACGTCAAATAGAACAAATGTCGGCCCAACGAAGCCTGCAGCATCGTTGGGTTTTATTCGCAAAAGACGCTACAACCCTGAGGATTTTACCGATGAAACGCTTTGCCGTCGTGTTCCTAGTCCCTGCGATCGCGCTTTTGGCAGGCTGTCGCTTCCGAACCTTTACCGATGCAGAGGGAAACAAGGCCACCATGACACGGGACGGCGACGCTGCTGAAATAACCATTGAAGGCGCTGATGGCAGCGAAGCACAGATTGCTTTTAGCGGCTCGGGAGTCTCTTTACCGGAAGCGTTACCGGAAGATGTCCCTATTTTTGCTGACGCTACAGTCATGGGGACTACAGTCGATGCTGAGACCCTGATGGTGGCCATGCAAACAGCTACCCAGCCAGAAGCCGTTATTGAGTTTTACGAAGAACAGCTCCCGGCCAACGATTGGGAGATTACCGATACCACTCGTATTCCTCAGGGAGCCTTTTTCACAGCTAGCAAGCGCGAGGAACGCAACGTTCATGTGTCGGTCGGAGGTGTCAATGAAGGCGGCACGTTCATCACAATTACGATAGACATGCCCGGTAACTAGTACGCTACGCGGAATTCAAAATTCAAAATTCAAACCTAAGGCAGATAAGCCTTCCCAGCATTCTGAATAGTGAGTATACTTCTGCCGTGACGTACTAATGGCTCGATCGGGGCACGATTCACGACTTTTCCGATGAATACACCGTTTCATTTTGAGCCTGCCATGCCGGATCAACGATACAGATAAAGACAATCGGCTCTTGTCCAGTATTCCGAATAAACTGGCGAGCATTGGGTGGAATGTAAATGGCATCGCCTGGCCTCACTGATTGCGTCTCGCCGTCAATGTACATCTCCCCCTGACCGCTGAGAATGTAGTAGACCTCTGAGGTGGTTAGGGAATGGTCAATCGAGGTTTCACCAACGGGAACAACCGCATGGGCCAGACTGTAGCGCAACTCAATAGCCTGTTTATCGGGGTGAAGAAGTTCTCGCAGTTGAGTATTATCGCCTGCGATAAACATCTCGCAGGCTGATAGGTTTCTGACCAACATAGTCTAGGCGTCCTTTTTGACCGGCTGAGCCAGCTCCCAACTCAAACCACTGGCTTCAAAATCGGGACACCCGATCGCGTCCTCCGTCAAGGCATCTTCGGGTCGTACTGGGCATTTCAGCAAATAGTTTCCGGAAAAGTAGCTGCATTGAGAACACGGAATCTGATGCATCCGCTGAGCTCGCTTAACACTATCGCGCACAGCTAACCAGACACTCCAGAGGGTGAGCGCCACAATTGCCCATGCCATTACCAAACAAATCGGTACTAGAAATGGCTGGATAAACTGAATGAATGCGCGGGTAATGACATATAGAAGTTGGAAGAATATCTGCATGGCATCGAAAGCAATTCGCGCTAATTGTGGAACTAGATTAATTCACGCCAAAGGGGTCGATTGAGCCTATGGATAGATACTTATTAATGGTTATAAAAAATTGAAATAAGATCGGTTAACTAGTGCACCGTCAAAACTAAGAATTAGGGTAAGCGTAGGCTAGGTGGAAAGAAGTGAAACCCAACGCCAGCAACGGCTCTGTCGGGTTACGCTGCCGCTTGAGCGAAGCCATGCCCAGAGGGGCATCCGCATAGCGTCTACGCTACACTTTGCTCCATGACTCCTAGCGGAGTGGCTGCGCGCAAGCATAGCCGACCTGCAAGACATATGGAATAACATCATGCGATTTCTCTGAGGAGAGAATCATCCCTACCTCTGCGCCCCTCCTCGAAGGGGACAAGCTTCTGGTAGGGAAGCCCACGCCAAACATGCACGAGGAATAAATTCTCGTGTCGATAAAAAAATCAGGAGTCAGAATTCAGTCCGCTCTTGGCACCTAGACGCCTAAATAGCCAATATTTCTCAGTGCAAACCCGGGTTTTAGAATTAGGAACTAAGAGCCCAGAGTGCGATCGCGTCACACTCTGGGCTCCCAGATGATTTTCAAATCAGCCTTTTCCAGCCTTAGTAAGCCAGACCCATGCTGCGAGTTGTCTCTGCACCTAAGTAAACGCGGACACTCAGGAAATCAGTAGGACAGGCTGTTTCACAACGCTTACAGCCAACACAGTCTTCAGTACGAGGAGATGCCGCAATTTGGCCGGCTTTACAGCCATCCCAAGGCACCATCTCCAAAACGTCTGTGGGACATGCACGAACGCACTGCGTACACCCGATACAGGTATCGTAAATTTTGACGGAATGAGACATCAGACTAAGGTCTCCCAACGTTAAATAAAACAGCTATAGTTTGGCTGCAAAGGGACTACTTCAAGAGTAACCCTCCAGAGCGATTAAATAGCGAAGATTCTCCAGCTTTGATGAACAGTCTATAGGGTCAAATTTGTTGGACTCAGAGGAACCCTACAAAAGTTTATGGAATGTAACGTTGACGATTTTTCTGCTGAACTGAGTCTATGAAATCAATTGATCTTTGCCGTTTCAGGCGGTTCTGAAAGGCAAGTCACTCGCTAAGGTCTTAATTTTGCAAGGTATGGGTTCGGTAGTCTGCAAGTGGGACGTTGTGTTTGAAAAGCAGCCAAAATTCAGAAGAGCACTGAATTTTGGCTGCTTAGCTCCTGCCTCCCTGTCCAGGCGGAGTTTTCTGGCTTAAACGGTTCCCCCTTACCATTGTTCGTGTATTGCTGGTGTTGGGGTTGAGAGTCACGCTTTCCGATAAGATTTAGAAATGCCTGGAACTGACCGCCTTGAATTTTCAGGTGAGGTTGCCTTGATTTCGGGACAATCTCGTGGTTTAGGTTTTAGAGTTGTTTAATGTGATTGCTCGGAACAAAGGTTGAACTCATGAGCCAAGAAGATATTTTTGTAAAGGTCCAAAAAATCGTTGCTGAGCAGCTCGGTGTGGACGAAGCAGAGGTCAAGCCAGAAGCCAGTTTTGCCAACGACTTGGGGGCAGATTCCTTGGACACTGTTGAGCTTGTAATGGCCCTTGAGGAAGAATTTGATATCGAGATTCCTGACGAAGCGGCTGAAGGTATCGGTACGGTTCAGGCCGCTGTCGATTTTATCAAGGATAAAAAGGCGGCGTAGCACCCTGCTGACTGTGTAACTGGGAAATGTTGTCAACGTAGACCTCTGAGGAAATAGGGCTGAGTGTCTGCATGTAGGTGAGCCATGACAGAGTTGGAAAGAAAGCGAGTTGTCATCACGGGTTTGGGCGCAATTACGCCCTTGGGTAATGACTTAGAAAGCTACTGGCAGGGATTGTTAGACGGTCGGTCAGGCATTGGGACCATCACCCACTTTGATGCTTCTCGACATGCTGCTCGGATTGCGGCTGAGGTCAAAGGATTTGACCCTCACGATTACATGGATCGCAAAGATGCCAAGCGCATGGATCGATTTGCTCAGTTCGCTGTGTCTACTAGCCGGCAGGCACTGGCCGATGCGCGTTTAGAAATTACCGCGCTGAATGCTGAGCAAATCGGCGTCATGATTGGGACGGGAGTAGGCGGTCTCAAAATCATGGAGGAACAGCAGGAGGTCTACCTCAATCGGGGACCTAGTCGCTGTAGCCCATTCATGGTGCCCATGATGATTGCCAACATGGCTGCCGGACTGACGGCTATTCACACGGGTGCGAAGGGACCCAACTCCTGCCCTGTAACGGCTTGTGCAGCTGGCTCGAATGCGATTGGCGATGCCTTTCGCCTCGTACAGCAAGGGTATGCCCAAGCGATGATTTGTGGAGGCACTGAGGCTGCTGTAACGCCTCTGTCAGTAGCCGGATTCGCCTCAGCGCGAGCCTTGTCTACTCGCAATGACGAGCCTCAACTGGCGAGTCGCCCCTTCGATCGCGATCGCGATGGTTTTGTCATTGGCGAGGGATGCGGCATTCTCATTCTGGAATCTTTAGAGCATGCCCTCAGCCGAGGGGCTCGTATCTATGCCGAAATCATCGGCTACGGTATGACCTGCGATGCCTATCACATGACAGCGCCCGTGCCAGGAGGCGAAGGCGCCGCTCGGTGCATCCAGCTAGCGCTGAAAGATGCGGGTGTCTTACCTGAGCAGGTCAGCTACATCAACGCCCATGGCACCAGTACGCCAGCGAACGATCCCACAGAAACACAGGCAATTAAGACTGCATTGGGAGAAGCCACTCAAAAAATTGCCGTGAGTTCCACCAAGTCGATGACGGGGCATTTACTGGGAGGATCCGGTGGGATTGAGGGCGTCGCTTCAGCAATGGCGATCGCCCATGACTGTGTTCCTCCTACGATTAATCTGGACAATCCTGACCCTGAATGCGATCTAGATTATGTTCCTAATCAGCATCGCAGTCTTCCCGTCGAGGTGGCGCTGTCCAATTCCTTTGGATTCGGTGGGCACAACGTCACGCTAGTTTTCCAAAAATACCGTAGTTAAGGTTACAAATTGATAAGTATAATGACCTATTAAGAGGTTGTTACGTTGAACGCCTGGTACGAGTTTCTGTCTCTACTCCATGCGTCTTTTGACAGTGGACTTGGATAGCTCTGGAATAGGTTGCCCGTCGGTAAGCCCGGTGAGATGATGAGGCCAGTAGGCTTCGTTGATGTCTGTGGTTGCCTCCAGTAGTAGATTCGCGTGTCAGGTGCCTGCTGTACCGTCGTTGAGTATTTAGGTCTATGGTTGTCGCATCCCAATCTTTAGAGGCGCTTTGCGTCAATTCGATTCGCTTTCTGGCAATTGATGCTGTTGAAAAAGCAAACTCCGGTCATCCTGGGCTTCCGATGGGAGCTGCTCCTATGGCTTATGTGCTGTGGGACAAATTCATGCGGTTTAATCCCAAGAATCCCAACTGGTTCAACCGCGATCGCTTTGTTTTATCGGCGGGCCACGGTTGCATGTTGCACTATTCGCTGCTGTACCTGACCGGGTACGATAGCGTCTCTCTTGATGACATCAAGCAGTTTCGTCAGTGGCAGTCGACGACGCCTGGACACCCCGAGAACTTTGAGACGCCGGGTGTTGAAGTGACGACTGGGCCATTGGGTCAGGGTATTTGTAATGCTGTTGGTCTGGCGATGGCCGAAGCCCACCTGGCTGCCCGCTTCAACAAGCCTGATAGCACGGTTGTTGACCATTACACCTATGTCATCTTGGGCGATGGCTGCAATATGGAGGGGGTTTCGGGTGAAGCGTGCTCTTTGGCCGGCCACTTAGGCTTGGGCAAGCTTATTGCTCTGTACGACGACAACCATATCTCGATTGATGGCTCCACTGACATTGCCTTCACGGAGGATGTTTCTAAACGGTTTGAGGCCTATGGCTGGCATGTTCTGCATGTTGAGAATGGCAACACCGACCTGGATGCGATCGCCAAAGCTGTTGAAGATGCTAAGGCAGTCACGGATAAGCCGACCATGATTAAGGTCACCACAACCATCGGCTATGGCTCGCCTAACAAGGGCGACACTGCTGGCGTTCACGGAGCTCCCTTAGGGAATGACGAAATCAAGCTCACCCGGGAGTCTCTGGGCTGGACTTGTGGTGACTTTGAAGTGCCTGAAGACGCGCTCAGCCATATGCGCAAGGCTGTCGAACGTGGGGGGAGCTATCAGGCTGAGTGGGAAGAAACGCTGGCAGCTTATCGGACCCAGTATCCCGAAGATGCGGCGCTGCTAGAGCGGATGATTTCTGGCAAACTGCCGGATAACTGGGCGGATGCACTGCCGACTTATTCACCCAATGATAAGGCGATCGCGACCCGGAAAACATCGGAAGCGACGCTCAACGCTCTCGCACCGGCTTTGCCTGAACTCGTGGGAGGGTCCGCTGACTTAGCGAAGTCCAACAACACCTTGATGAAAATCTCGGGTGACTTCCAGAAGGGCGCTTACGAGAACCGGAACCTGCGATTTGGGGTTCGTGAACATGGCATGGGGGCTATTTGTAACGGGATTGCCCTGCACAACTCGGGGCTGATTCCTTACTGCGCTACCTTCCTCGTTTTCGCCGATTACATGCGCGCGGCCATTCGTCTATCGGCTCTGTCGCAGGCGGGTGTTATCAACTTCATGACCCACGACTCTATTGGTCTCGGCGAAGATGGTCCTACTCACCAGCCGGTGGAAACCATTGCGTCCTTGCGGGCTATCCCCAACCTGACCGTAATTCGCCCCGCCGATGGCAACGAAACGTCTGGGGCCTATAAAATCGCTATTGCCAATCGCAAGGCACCGACGCTGATGGCTTTCTCGCGTCAGAACCTGCCTCAACTGACGGGTACGTCTATTGACAGTGTCGCTAAGGGAGCATACGTCCTCTCTGATAGCGACGGTACACCCGACATCATCCTGATTGGGACGGGTAGTGAAGTCCAACTCTGCGTAGAAGCCGCTGCGCAACTGACGTCTGAAGGTCAGAAAGTCCGAGTGGTTTCCATGCCTTCGTGGGAACTCTTTGACGCTCAGGACAAGGCTTACCAGGAATCGGTCCTGCCTCAAGCCGTGACCAAGCGTCTTGCAGTTGAAGCTGGTATCAGCATGGGCTGGTGTCGCTATGTCGGTGGTGAAGGCGATGTCATCAGTGTCGAGCGCTTCGGTGCATCGGCTCCCGGCGGCACCGTCATGAAGGAATTTGGCTATACCGTCGAGAACGTTCTAGCCCGAGCCAAAGCCTTATTGAGCTAGCCTGATTAGCTAGATTCCACAGTTTGTTCTTAAAGATCCCAGAGTTCTGGCCGTATCCAGTCGCGACTGGCGCATCCGGCAGAACTCTGGGATCTGGCGATCATACGCTAGTCGGAAATTGTGTAGGTCGAAATCTCACAAAGATCGAGTTCATATTCTTCGACCTCGTCGCCGCTCTCGGAAACTGCTAGTAAGTCATACATACAGGTATCGAGACCATCGTCAATCAGGATCTCCTCCGAAGCACCACTGGAAATCACGGTATCACCGAGCAGATCATCGCCCCAAAACTCAGAATCAGAGGGGCTGACGTACAAATAGTAAACCTCCTGGCTGGACTCGTTAATCAGCGTGAACTGAATGGCTTCAGCCAGCGCAGCTTGCGCTCCTACCAAAGCGGTAGGAATGGCACACGCGATCGCCGCAGCCACAGTCCGGAAAGAAAATACAGTTGTCATAGTCTTGGGATATCCGTCAGTAAACGAACGATATGGGTCACCCTCACTGCCTGGATGGTGAGTCAGGCCACAGTGTTCCTGAACAAGGCGGCCTGGTACCATCGGGCAATTAGTACGCTGTGTAGATACCACTACACCTGTAAATTTCCCATTTGAGGAAACTACCAATAGCTGGACAAAGAATTACAGCAGCTACATGACCCGTCAAAGTATCTTCACCTTATCGGTTCTTGTCCCCGCCCAGGAGTCCCGAGTGCTCTGTCAAATCTAGATTTGTAGGTGAGTAAAGCCCTCCGGGCATGGCTCTACTAAAGTGGCAGCGTAACCCAACAAAACTCTCGAATCTGTTGGATTTCGGTTCGTTATACCTAACCTACGCTTATCCTGATGAAAACACCCTTTTTCCTTGCCTCAAACCCTACGGTAATAGTTCGTAAGACTGACCACCGCTGCACTCAGTACAAGGGTGTGCGTTAGCCAATTGCCCCAGCGGGTGTAGAGGGTCCGTGTCTGGCGGCGATAAATAGTCGTGAGGTGAGTCACATACTGATTGGGCTGAGCTAGCCAGCGGGTCTGGCCATGCGGCGTTACAACACCAGAAATGCCCGTGTTGGTTACACGTACAGCCCAGCGATCGCTTTCTACGGCCCGCAAAACATCCTGAGCGTGATGCTGCAGCATCATTTGGGGGGGGTAAGGGTCATTGTTAGAAGCCGTCATAATCCACTGACCTCCCTGAACCGTCTGCTTGCGGAATAACTCACTGTAGGCTGACTCGTAACAGATACCGACAATGGCTCGACCAAAGGGCGTCTCAAATATCTGGGTTGGATCACCCGGCAGTAAGCTGCTGCTTACAGGCGACAGGCGCGAAATGAATCGTCCCAATACAGCCTGCAAAGGAATATATTCTCCCAAAGGAACCAGTTTTACCTTGTTGTACTGGCTCGTTACCTGCCCCTTTTCATCAAGATTCACCAGGCTCTGGGTGAGCTGCAAGGTCCCATTGTGAATCGCTGGCCGAAAGGTTCCTAGCCAGAGTGGAATACCCTTGTCAAGAATCGCTTGGCGAATCGGACTGTTGGCTTGATAAGCCCGGTTCCAAACTTCTGGAATTGCCCCTTCTGGTGTCAGGACAGCTGCCGCACCTTGCTCAACGAGATCGCGGTAACTGGTGGTGTATCTGGCAATGGCCTGCCGGGTGCCCTCTGGTGTGAGCTTAATGCGGGTCGGGACATTGCCTTGAACCAGACCGATCGCCAGCGCATCTTCAGGACGGTTAGGCAAAGGGTAGTTATAGAAGATGCCGCCCATGCCATGCAGCCCCAAAAGAAGCACGAGCCCAGCCAGAATCGGTGATCCATCGCGTCGTAAAGGTGCTGTTTCAGACTGCGATCGCAGCAGCCAAGCCTCAGCCCAGCAGCCATTCACGGCCACGATTGCTCCCGTGATTGCCATCGGTCCTGCAAGCTGGCCCAAGTGCAGAATCCACAAATTATGAGGGCTTTGAGTATAGGACAACGACGGCCAGTACAGTGGTCCCCAGCTGAGGACCGTTTCTAATGCACACCACAGAGCCGTTCCTAGCAGAATACGTCCAGCCGCGGTCAGATGGCAGCGATCGCTCATTTGGCGTAGCAGCACTGCCCACAGGCCAAACGTGACGCTACCCAAGCCTGTGATGAAAGCCCATGCAAAGAGCGCGATCGCCAGACTGGCTAGCCAAGGGACCCCCATCCAGGTCAGAGGATGCAGAGCTGTAATCCAGGACAGGGCAATGCCATGATAAACGCCGCTCCACAGGAAGCCGAGCCAAAAGCCCCGGCTCAGAGGAGCTGTCACCGGCAGCGCTATGACAGCTTGCCACAGGGGTACTAAAGCAATCCAGGCTAGGGGCCAGGCGTTGAAAGGAGCTGGGGTCAGGCCCATGAGGACACCTCCCAGGAGAACCGTGATGCCCGATAATCGCCCCCAGCTAAAATGCATTCTCGCCCCGTTGCTGCGGTCTTGAGTGCGGGGATCGGCTTTTGCGACCGGAAAAGGGCGGTTTGTATCCCGTGGGCGAGTCTTCCCCATTGGCAAGATCAAATAGTAAAAACAACGTTAGCTTAAACCTAGATGCAGTATCGCATTCGGGAGCGAGACTGTGTGGATACGTTGGCTGACGCTCGCCCCCAAGGAGTTTGCCCATGCCTGTAAAGAAAAATTTACAGCCGCCGCGATCGCGCCAAATTATCAACCTTCTGTTTTTAATCAGCACAGGCTTTTTGCTCATCAACCTGATTTTCCCAAGCTTGTTCGGGCCGTCCATTCCGCGCGAACCCTACAGCATGTTTCTTCATCAGGTCCAAGAACATGAAGTCACACGGGTGTCCGTCGGCCAGGACATCATTCGCTATCAGGTGAAAGATGAAAACGGCGAACCGGGTCAGGTGTACAGCACAACCCCTATTTTTGATCTGCAGCTCCCCAAGCTTCTCGAGGAGAACGGCGTTGAGTTTGCTGCCGTCCCACCTCCGCAAAATCGCTGGTTCACGAGCCTGCTAAGCTGGGTCATCCCGCCACTCATCTTCGTCGGCGTCTGGCGCTTCTTTATTGCCCGAGGGGGAGGCGCTCAAGGAGCCCTATCCATTGGCAAGAGCCGCGCCAAAGCCTATGTCGAAGATGAGGCCACCAAAACCACCTTTGAAGATGTTGCTGGCGTGGAAGAGGCCAAAGCTGAACTCGTTGAGATTGTCGATTTTCTGAAAACGCCCCGTCGCTTTACACAGCTGGGCGCTAAGATCCCCAAAGGAGTGCTGCTGGTAGGCCCCCCCGGAACTGGCAAAACCCTTTTGGCTAAGGCTGTAGCGGGCGAAGCTGGTGTGCCCTTCTTCAGCATCTCCGGTTCCGAATTCATTGAGCTGTTTGTGGGTGTAGGCTCTTCACGCGTGCGCGATCTGTTTGAGCAAGCCAAGAAACAGGCGCCCTGTATTGTCTTTATCGATGAGCTCGATGCCATTGGTAAATCCCGCAGCAGTGGTGGTTTCTATGGTGGCAACGATGAACGCGAACAGACCCTGAACCAACTGCTGACGGAGATGGATGGGTTTAGTGCAGGCGATACGACGGTGATTGTCTTGGCAGCCACGAACCGACCCGAAACACTCGATCCGGCTTTGTTACGCCCGGGTCGCTTTGACCGCCAGGTACTGGTCGATCGCCCTGACCTCAGTGGACGGGAAGCGATTCTCAAAATTCACGCCCAAAGCGTCAAGCTTTCACCAGAAGTGGATTTGAAGGCGATCGCGACCCGTACACCTGGTTTTGCTGGCGCTGATCTGGCCAACTTGGTTAATGAGGCCGCCCTCCTGGCAGCTCGTAATAACCACAGCGCTGTGCAACAGGCCGACTTTGCCGAAGCGATCGAGCGCGTGGTGGCTGGGTTAGAGAAGAAGAGTCGAGTGCTGAGCGACAAGGAGAAAAAGATTGTCGCTTACCACGAGGTCGGTCACGCGCTGGTGGGTGCAGTGATGCCCGGAACCGATCAGGTCGCGAAAATCTCGATCGTGCCCCGTGGCATGGCTGCATTGGGCTACACACTGCAGCTGCCCACAGAGGATCGCTTCCTGCGCGACGAAGCGGAACTGAAGGGACAGATTGCCACTCTGCTAGGGGGGCGTTCAGCCGAGGAACTAGTGTTTGGCAGCATTACGACGGGAGCTGCGAATGACTTGCAGCGCGCGACCGATTTGGCTGAGCAGATGGTTACCACCTATGGCATGAGCAAGGTACTGGGGCCATTGGCTTACGATCGCGGCAGTCAGAACACCTTTTTGGATAATGGCATGATGCCGAATCCGCGTCGGGCCGTCAGCGCTGAAACCGCTAAGGAGATTGATCGCGAGGTAAAAGGCTTGGTCGAAGAGGGACATCAGCTAGCCCTGCAAATTCTCCGCGCCAATCGCGATTTACTAGAGCAGACAGCCACGCAATTGCTGGAGGCGGAGGTGATTGAAGGCGAAACGCTGCAAAAGCTCCTGACCGAGGTGCAGCGACCAGAACAAGCAGTCATTGCAGCTTAGGGGCTGCAATGACTGAAACGCTGCTTTAATTGAAAACCTGTGCTGAGCAGATTGTAGGATCGGTCTTGGCGCAGGTTTTTGGTTGCTGAGCACGCCAATTCCAGTGCTTTCAGCCTGAATACCTGGAAATGCTGGAATATGAAACAGGATGCCAAGAGAATGAGGAGGGCGTTGTGATGTTAGGGCGAAGAGTCAGATGGCGATGGCTGATGGGGGTGGCGATCGCTTTGATCGCCTTGGCTACCGCCTGTCAGGCACCGTCGGTTGATACCCCCGACTCGGCTACGACGACGAATCCGCCTACAGCGACGGCGCCTGTGATGCTCACCGGGACAGGGGCTAGCTTTCCTTTATTCTTCTATAACCGGGTCTTCAGCGAATATGGCCAGACTGTCGATCCCAATCTGCAAATCAATTATCAACCAATTGGCAGCGCCGCTGGAATTCAACAGGTGATTGCCAACACGGTCGATTTCGGTGCCAGTGACATCGCAATGACGGAGACAGAAATGGCCCAGGTCAACCCAGGCGTTGTACTCATCCCCATGACGGCAGGGACAGTGGCGATCGCCTACAACCTACCGGATGTTGAAAGTGGCCTCAGGCTATCGCGCGCGGCATTAGCCGATATTTTTCTCGGCAAGCTGACAAACTGGAACGACCCCGCGATCGCGGCAGCCAATCCGGAAATTGCGCTCCCCGACCTGCCCATTATCCTCGTGCATCGCTCCGATGGGAGCGGCACTACCGCAACGCTGACTGCTCACCTCAACGCCATCAGCCCTGATTGGGAAACGCAAGTCGGCACTGGATTGAACGTTGACTGGCCTGCGGGTGTTGGCATTAAATCCAACACTGGCGTCAGTGCTCAAATTCAACAGGCAGAAGGTGCGATCGGGTACGTCGAGTATAGCTATGCACAAAAACTTGGCCTCCCCATTGCGGCTTTAGAAAACCAGGCGGGTGAATTTGTGGAACCCAATCCCGAAACCGGCCTCAAAGGACTCGCAACTGCCGATATGCCCGCTAATCTCAAAGTCTTCGTCACTGATCCCGCTGCTCCCGCTGCCTACCCCATCGTCACCTACAGCTGGATTTTGGCCTATCAACGCTACACCGATGCTGCCAAAGGTGAAGCCCTCAAATCAGTCCTGAAATGGGGACTGTCGGAAGGCCAACAATTCAGCGAACAGCTAGGCTACGTGCCCCTGCCGGCAGATGTCGTTGAACAGGCGATCGCGGCAGTGGAGAAGATTGAGGCTGGGTAGAAGAGTAGAAGAGTGGAAGAGTAGAGGGGGTACAGGTAAGAAATTACCCTTCCACCCATCTACCCTTCCACTCCATGACATCTCCCCAACCCTGGCACCGCCTACAATCGCACACCGTCCTATCCAATCGCTGGATCACCGTGCGGCAAGATACGGTAGCGCTACCAAATGGCACGGTCATTGATGATTACTTTGTAGCGGAATTGCCCCACGTCGCTGCAGTGATGCCCGTGACACCAGACAACGAAGTTGTGTTTGTGAGGCAGTATCGCCACGCAGCCGCGCAGATAATGCTGGAACTGCCAGCAGGTAATTTTGACCCCCAAAAGGAATCAGCAGCGACAGCAGCCATGCGAGAACTGCAGGAAGAGACGGGCTACCAGGCTCAAGATCTGGAACTGATGGGAATCTGGTACGACAATCCAGTGAAATGCAGCTACGAAACCCACGTGTTTCTAGCGCGGGATGTCGTGCTAGTCGGGGGCCAGGTATGGGATGTGACGGAAGATATTGAAGTCGTGACAGTGCCGGTGGATGAGATTCCTGAGGCGATCGCATCCGGCATGATTTCAGTCTCAGGCTCGATCGCCGCGCTGTACGTAGGATTGAAGCGATTAGCGGGTGATAGCTATAGTTGATGGTTATTGGTTGTTTGCTCCTGGTTGATGGTTATAGTTATAAGTTTTAAGTTCTGAGTTCTGAGTTCAATTCAAAAATCAAAACTGAGAACTCATAACTCCCCTATTCCCGTTCGGCTGAGCGACCTTCTATAGTGGCCCCCAAAAACTGGACAGGGGGTTAAGCTCTGAACCACTCGACAATCAAGGAGTCGTTCATGGCAAAAAAACGGAAACAATACAGCGCTCAATTTAAGGCAAAGGTGGCGATCGAAGCGATTCAAGGCATGAA
>JBHJHM010000054.1:0-89626 GCA_050330865.1 Leptolyngbyaceae cyanobacterium | reverse complement strand
TTTGGTCGCCGCTTTTTTTATTGAACCATTGATGGTCGTTTGGCTACCTTCGATCGGTTTGCATATTTCTCGTCCGTGGGGGCTTGGATTTGCCATGCCCCCCCCGGATATCCCGATTCCCCCACGATCGTCAACAATGATGACGATGCCGTGCATATGATTCGGCATAACCACCCATTCATCCAATTCAACATGTGAAAAATGGTCGGGAATTGCCCGCCAACAATCCCGCACCACATGCCCCAATTTATTCAAATGCATTTCACCGTCGATGATTTCGCCGAAAAGACAGCGCCGCCGATAAGCGCAAATGGTAATGAAATACGCACCCGGCGACGCATAGTCGAAGTTTTTGAGACGTATGGAGCGACGATGATGTTTGTCGGGGTCATATGACATGGCAATAGAGATGAGCAAATCGCTGGCACTATAGTTGATACCGCTAGGATTCCCCTTACTCCTTGCACCGTTCTTCAACTGATTGTGCTCGAGGTTCGCAGGTTGGCAATTTGTCCCGGCAGTAAACCTGTCGCCCCTCGAATTTGTATCCCTTCATAAGGGCAAGGAATACTCAGCATTTTCAATGTGTAGGCACTGTCTAGACACTGATCCTGTGTAAGACAAGGGGGGCGGTCAATCGACCGCCCCCCACTACCACCCTGTCATTTTTCTCAGAGTGCCGAGAATATTTGCCTAAAGCGCTGACGGATCAACAGAAGGCGGTATGAGCACCGAGTCGATGACGTGGATAATGCCGTTACTAGCAGTCACATCGGGCTGAATGACAGTTGCCTCGTTGACGGTTACGCCAGTCGCATCAGCAACGAGATTGAGATCTTCTCCCGCCACTGTTGGCACTGCTCCTGTCGCCACTTCGCTGGAGGGAACCTCACCAGAAACGACGTGATAAGCCAGAATCTGGGTCAGCACCTCCTGATTTTCAGGCAGCAAAAGCGCGTCTACAGTCCCTTCAGGCAGGGCTGCAAAAGCCTCGTCTGTGGGGGCAAAGACCGTGTAAGGCCCTTCAGCGCTGAGTGTTCCTTCTAGGCCAGCCGCTTGTACAGCCGCCACTAACGTTTCGAATGAGCCGTTAGCCGCAGCGACATCAACAACGGTTGCACCGGCACCGGGTTCAGGTTCGGCTGCTGTGGGAGCTTCGGGTTCGGTGGGGACTTCAGTCTCGGCAGGAACCTCAGTCTCGGCAGGGGCTTCGGAAGTCGTGTCAGCTGGTTGCTCCTGGCAAGCTACCGCTACGGGTAGCACGATCAAGGCTGACAGTAGACCGACCGACCGATTGAAAGATTGGAGGGAAATCGAATATTTCATGCGTTCCTCTAGATTGAACAAAAGGCTAGATAATCCAACCCAGTTCTTACGAACACTGGGCTA
Organism: Leptolyngbyaceae cyanobacterium; assembly: GCA_050330865.1. GTDB lineage: Bacteria > Cyanobacteriota > Cyanobacteriia > Phormidesmidales > Phormidesmidaceae > SIO1E4. The sequence continues at coordinate 88,237 of JBHJHM010000054.1, read as the reverse complement.
CAGAAATATCTTTAGGCTCTATGAACCGTGCTTTTCTTACATACGGTTCACGGTCAACTATGGATTTAGAAATTGGAATTTTCCTTTTTGAGAAATCCTCTGACAGTCAATCTCAACTCAGGTGAAGCAAGTGTCAGCAGAGCGTATCTTCCCATCATCCCTTACAAGTCTCCCAGACAACTGGCGCGGCGAGAACGCATTTAGGACCGTAGGCTTTGGATCTAGTGGCGGTTTTGAATAAAGAACTGGAGCTGCCGATGCGGAAGACTTGCTGGATTTTGCAGGAAATGTTTGGCCTCACGTTGAGCCCCGACGGGGTAGCGCAAGCGCCAGGGCGCTTAGCGAAGTTCCTGCAAGGCACTTGCGATGAGCACTTAGAGGATATTTGGAAACACAGAGAGGTGAAAATAGGTCACGCCAATCGGCGTAGCATCAATCGAATCATGGCAATGTGAATGAAGGGCTTCTGAGGACTGGGGTAAGTGTTCATAATCCAAGTTGGGCCGATGACACCAGTGCCAACAGCCGTAGGTACATTCGACTATCCCACGCTTCGGTAGAAGCACAAACCCTTTAGCCCCCTCGGGACGCAAGACAACTTCTCAAATCAAGCGAAAGGTATCCATCACCCATCAGATTTGATGATTTAATTTTTGCACACCACAAGAACGTCATGTATGGCTTAACATATTTTTATTGATTCTCTCCCAAATCGATCGGCTTACCAAAGTAGACTTCTTACATCGAACTAAAAGCAAATTGATGTTTAAATAAACGTCTAGTCTGGATAAGTCTTGAGGCGATAGTACAAACATTTCAGGCTGGAAATGTAAGAAATGAATGCAGATTAGCTGCAATTGCCGCCTGAACTTTTCTTGCGAATTTATATCTTCCGTATAGCTAGGAGTATCAGAAAGTAATCGGCCAAATTCAAGGGTAAAAGAGTTTGTCTGGCCATTCAGATTGAAGATTTCAAGCTCCAGAAAGCTCTCCGTCATCATCTTAAGTACCTGCAAGTTTTCCATCAAATCTTTATACAGGTAGTATGGACTAGTATTTGGATTGATTCTCAATGCTTTTTTCTCTGACCAGATAGCCATTTCAGCTCTTCTGATGGCTGGTGAACATATTTCATTAACGCTTTGAGAAGACAATTCTTTAACTAGATAAAGAACTGTTTCCAGCTGTTGAAAGCAAGCTTTCTTCTCAACTCTTCTTACTTCCCAGTACCTTTCTTTTTCTTGAGAAATAAGATCTTTTTCTGCAAGTATGCTTGCTTTTGAAATGGCTTTTTTGAGGTTTTCTATTATGGTGAATATCCTTAACGCTTGTAAAGCGCAGCTAATAGCTGCAGCGCGTGAAAATAAAGGATCTAAGTTTGAAGATGTATTCGTGATTTCGCCACTAGACCAAGTCAAAAGTGCGGCTAGATTTCGAGAATCCTTGATATAGTCAGTTGATGATTGTTGAACTTGAACTAGAAAGGTACTAGTATCATCAAGTAATCCAGCAAATAAAAGGAATACCTCGCGCCATCTTCTTTCAACAAGTAACCTGGTTAGAAACCTTCTGAACCTATGATAATTTTGAAAAATATATCGAGCAACTAAAAACTCTTGAATCGTTAAATGACAAAATGAGAAAACATCCCTTGCTTGTTCGTAAAGAACTCCCTGCTGGGCAGTGAAAATTTCTAAGACATCTTTGGCTTTTGAAGATTCGGGTGTTCCTATTTTTTCATCTAGAAAAGATTCGATGGCTTTTATCGTGGTTTTTTTGTCAAAATAAAGTCTGTCAGCTCTAAAGCTGAAAAATGCGAGCCAAGATAGAAAAGCTTTTTGTGACTCTACTGAAAAAGACTCTGATATGCCGCTGCTGCTGTAGTCAATACGCTTCGATGCCGCCCATTTTTCTAATATGACATCGAGTGCTTGGTTGTACAATGATGCACGATTACTAGGAAGACTCTGACTTCGATCATAGTTCATGCAAAGAAAGGCAAGTAAAAGTGGCGTTTTGGCAAGCTCCTTAGCTGACTGATAGCTTGGCTGATTCAGTAGAGTCCAACATTTTTCTGCTGTATTTAGCTTGATGTCAATTTCTTCCTTTGAAAACCATTTAGTGATGAACTCTCTAATCTGTAAGTTTCCAAATCCTGTTACTTCAACCTCAAAGAAATGCCTCATACAGACTCTCGATGCAGTACGGCATGAAACTATGAATTGGTTATTAGGATACATGTCTATTAAACGTTCAATCTCTTCCAAGACATAATTTAAATTGTCTTTGGGGACTTCATCAAGCCCATCTAATAAGAAGATAAATTTACCTTCTTCTAAAGCTTGAAGAAAAGGTTCTTCAAAGATAGGATAATCTTTAAAGAAAGGTGATGGAAATAGCTGGCTTAATAGATGGCTGAATAGAGTGTCTATATTCTTATCAAAGAATTTAAGTTCAAAGAAAATGGGCAGCTTCTCCCCAGTATATAGCCCTTGTTTACCACTAATGGCCTCTATTCCTATACTACGCAAAAATGTTGTCTTACCACCACCAGGTTCACCCAGAATAATTAGGTGCTCCCCTTGATTGACAATGTCGATTCCTTTACGCTTTTTTTGCTTTGGAATTCGTAGATTTCTGCGATCGCCTGTTCGAAATTGTTCTTGTAACCTGCTGGGCTCTATAATCTTTGGAACATTTTTTTCGATGACTTCCGTCGTTACATATAGAGAGCTGAGTGGTACAGGGCTGTGCATATCAAGTATTTTGATTTCGCTATTTCTTCTTAGAAATCGCTGGTAGTACCCTTGCATCGCCTGCTCAAACTTTTTTCTGCTCTTGTTTAGAGATTCTCTATTTTTAATACTATATGAAGTTTTCTCAAATACGGGACCTATAATCCCGCCAACAGCTGCTGCAACCACTCCAGATAAGACCATGATATCTATACTATTAATCAACATTGAAGATGCATTTATACCCTGCCAGTTCTGACATAGCTGTTGCCAGTTCTGTTAGAACAAGACGGTGAGCCATTTGGCTGTCCTAGCCTAAATGGCTAAAGCTATAGATTAGGTTTGCAAAATCTGTCACTTTAGAGAAAGCTCTAAGATGAGATTTGACAAAGAAAACCTATTCGAGGAAGCTCAAAAGAATTTCTCGAAATTGATGCTGATGCCAATTCTCTTGAGTGGAAATGCTTTAGAAAGCTAACGGTTGGAGGTCGAACTCTAGACTTTGGATTTTAGCGATATGGAAATTATTCAGAATAATGAATTTTGCTTTGATGAGTAGCAATCATTATTAGTTCTCGGTATCCCATTACTACACCTCTGATGGTTTTTGTGATTATTAGTTGTACCAAAAAGTTTCTGGGTTTACTCTTTTCCCAGATGTGGAGCAGATGATCTGCTGTGACAGAACAGCTGATTTTACATTGCAGTAACCCTATTCTTATCAGAAAAGAATAGTAACTCCTTCGGCTGCTTCTCAGTTAAAAACGAGCAACTGTCTCAATCTGCATGACAGAATTTAGAGCGTTGCTTATTCATGAGATCTGCTCGTAGTTTCGCTGTTCACCGTATCAGTGATTTTTCGTGGCTCAATCATGTTGATTTGATGATAATTTCTATTTTGATGAGATAACTTCCGTGTGATTACGGATCATGAAATCAAGTTCTTTAATGGTTTTCACTGATGTGTCATTTACGAAGGTCTCTCATTTGAGTGCCTAAGGCATGGCGTTTGTGACAGGGATAGGACTGAAGTTAAACGGATTTGACTTCAATTGACTGCGCCTAAAGCTCGCAGATTAGCAATCTGTCCTAAAAGCAGACCGCTCGCCCCTCAAATTTGCATACCTTCATACAGGCGAGAAAGAGTTAGCGATCGCAGCAATTTCCCATTATTTAGGATCGTAAACGGCGATTTTCTCATTGAAACAACCACAAACGAGGTATTTCCCATCAGGGCTAAAGGTGACTGCGCTGACCACTGCTGGCTGTTTGAAGACATGGTGACAGCAATTCATTGCAACATCCCAGAGCTGCAGAGTCTGATCTTTGCTGCCAGCAATTAAGCGATCGCCCCGACGGTCAAACGCCATAAAAGCAGTGCTTGATACAAAACTCTTTTGCTTTTTTTTGAATGCTAGGCTCATGCAGATATAAAGCCAGCTTGCACAAATAGCATCAGAATCGCTGACTGACCTGCAGGCTCAATTCATTCTGAGGAGACGTTCCCAAGCTATGTCTTACTACAAGCGACCTCGTTTTACCCGCCGTCAGGTTGTCCGAGGCCTGATGGCTACTACCGCTTTTGGGGTTGTGACTAAGTTTGGCACCGCCTGCAGTTCAGAACCGAGCAGCTCTGCAGGTGGCGAAGCAGAGGCCGGTGCCGAAGCGGGTGAGTTGATCGTCGGCTTCATCTACGTAGGCCCCAAAGATGACTTTGGCTATAACCAAGCTCACGCAGAAGGAGCAGCTGCCATGGCTGCAAACGTTCCTGGCATCAAGATTATTGAGGAAGCCAGTGTTCCCGAAACAAGTGCTGTTGCGGAAACCATGCGCAGCATGATTGAAATTGATGGGGCGAAGGTTCTTTTCCCCACATCCTTCGGCTACTTTGATCCTTATATCTTAGAATTGGCCACCGAGTTTCCCGAAGTACAGTTCTTTCATGCGGGAGGTCTATACGAAGCAGGCACCCACCCCGAAAATGTTGGCAGCTACTTTGGCTACATTGATGAGGCCCAGTACGTTGCTGGCGTCATTGCCGGTCACATGACGCAATCGGGCAAGCTGGGCTTTGTTGCCGCCAAACCGATTCCCCAAGTACTGCGCAACATCAACAGCTTTACCCTAGGAGCCAGGTCGATCAAGCCTGAGATCACTACCCAGGTCATTTTCACCGGCGACTGGGCCGAGCCAGTGAAAGAAGCTGAGGCTACCAACAGCATGGTTGACCAAGGTATTGATGTGATTACCTGTCATGTCGATAGTCCCAAAGTCGTGATGGAAACCGCTGAGAAACGAGGCGTGTTTGCCAGCGGATATCACGCCAATCAGGCTCCTCTTGCTCCTGAAGGCTACTTGACGGGTGCCGAGTGGGACTGGTCTAGCATCTACACTCGCTTAGGTGAGCAGTTCATAGCGGGTGAAACCTTGATGGCAGGGGATATCCCTCACATTTTGCGCGGCGGTCTGGCAGAGAACTTTTGTAAGCTTTCTGAGTATGGTCCTGCGGTTACCGAAGAAGCCGCAGCCGCAGCTGACGCAGCCAAAGAGCAGATTCTCAACAACGAGCTTGTAATTTACCAAGGCGAACTGAAGGATAACAAGGGCGGTATTATTCTCCCCAGCGGCGAAGGCTACGAGCAGCAAAATGTTGAGCTAGAGAAAATGGATTACCTCATTGAAGGGGTTCAAGGCAGTATCGACGGCTAAGGGAACCGATGACAACCACCGCTTTGCCTACTCAATCTATTTGGTCGGAGCGCTGGCGCCGAGCTTTGGAAGCACTGGTACTCCCGATCGCAGCTCTGCTGGCGGCCATGGTCATGTTTGGAGGGTTTTGTGCCCTGGCGGGGGCGAATCCTCTGGCAGTGTATGGATCCATTTATAGGGCTGCCTTTGGCAGTTGGAGTGCTTGGCAGAATACCCTTATTCGGGCTGCCCCGCTGATGTTGACGGCGCTGTGTACGGCGCTACCGGCGCGGATCGGGCTGGTCATCATTGGGAATGAAGGGGCGCTGGTGATGGGAGGCTTGGCAGCCGTTGTGGTTGGGCTTGGCCTCGGCACTACGCTGCCACCACTGATAGGCCAATTGCTGATGGCGATCGCGGCTCTCGTCACGGGTGGTCTCTGGATTCTGTTGGCAGGTGCCTTACGCCACTATCGCGGGGTGAATGAAACTATCAGCAGTCTGTTGTTGAACTACATCGCGATCGCCTTTATGAATCACCTTGTAGAAGGTCCTATGCGCGATGTCGAGTTTGTCACCAAACCTTCCTCCGCTGAGTTGGATCAGGCTCTGTGGCTAGGAACGCTGCCTAGCAGTCGCATTCACTATGGCTTGGTGTATGGGCTCATTGCCTGCGTTATTGCCTACATCCTGATTCAACGCACAACCTTTGGCTTTGCTGCCAGAACCGCAGGCGGTAATGTGCGAGCTGCCAAGATTGCTGGTTTACCCGTCGGCAAACTCACCCTCGCCGTCTGCTTTCTAGGCGGCTCCTGTGCTGGGCTGGCTGGTATGGCCGAAGTTGCTGCCGTTCAGAAGCGCATCAATGAATCTTTGGTGTCCAACTATGGCTATGCCGGTATCCTGGTGGCGTTTGTTTCGCGCCATAATCCCTTAGCAACGATTTTGGTAGCAGTGCTGTTAGGGGGGATTTTGGCGAGCGGAGGCATTTTGCAGCGATCGCACGATCTCCCTGACGCCACTGTTCTGGTCTTTCAGGGCATTGTCTTTTTGTGCGTTCTGTTTAGCGATTCGCTCTACGGTCGCCTTCCTTGGTTTCAAGCGAAAGCTTCCTAAACACAGCTAAAGCTATAACCGGCAAAGTGCATCGCTGCGCGGCTGACACCCTACGATTTTCATCCCGAGGGGGGGATCGTCGAGGTGGCAGGGGCGATTTCTTTGATCTTGCCTTTGCTCGCTCGAACCCTCAGGCGATCTCTAAGAAAGAAATTACCCGAAAAGTTGACTGTGTAGGCTGGGTTGAACGAAGTAAAACCCAGCAGGATAGCAGTGCCGGAAGTGTTGGGTCGCGTGCCTCGACGCCAACCTACGGCGGTATATTCATTTCGAGAAATCCCCTCATTTCTCGCCAGTGGGCGCTACAACTGACGCATAAATCACTCTATCCAACTGGCTGCAGCTGGGTCAGCCAGCTCATAATTTGTTGCCGACGTGACTGTAGTGTTGCTGTCTTTTCAGCTTCAGGAACAGCAAACGTATTCAGTGCTCGACGATAATCCGCGATCGCTCCATTCCAATCACCCCTCAGATGATACGTGCGACCTCGCTCGGCGTAGATTTCGCCCGTAAACTGACGGAAGATGAGAGCTTCTTCAAACCCATTTAAAGCCGCATCATAGCGGCGTAATTCGCGCAAAGTAACCGCTCGATTGATGCGCGCTTGCACATGAAAGGGATTCAGATCAATAGCCCGGTCATAATCCTCAATTGCGCTCTCCCGAGCCCCTTGAGCAGCGTAGTAGTTGGCTCGATTGTTATAGGAACTCGCCAGTGAAGGATTCAAGGCGATCGCCCGGTTGAAATCCAATAGCGCCTTATAGGAGTCGCCACTCCACAAGTAGACCAGACCCCGATTACTGTAATCCGCAGCGCTGCAGGGATAGGTAGAGAGGAGCTGATTCAGGGTTTTGATTGCATCAGAATAGTCCCGATATCGCACAGCTCGCGATACACGCTGACGCAGTTGATCGAGCGACTCAGCCGACCTGGAGGTAAGTTGATGCTGGGCAGGCATTTGCGTGGCCTTCGCCCCACTATCTGCACCATCTGAACTGGGATAACTCCGTCCGATCATTTGCCACTACCTCCAAACACATCAGGCGATACATCGTACTCACCTGGGCTCTGTATATCGATAATCTCGCTGGGATAAATCCCAGAAACGTAGGGGTACTTGAAACCTTAAGATAAAAAGCGCCCTACTTTCGGCATATTTGCATCAGCCACCAGCGAAACCAACCGAGAAAACTCGGAGTCAATCTCAGCTACCCAAGGGCTCTCATTAAGTTCCCCAAGATTTGACCGTGAGATTACCGAAGGAACAGCAAGCTTTATCAAGAAAATAATCTTGTGAAAACACTTTTGGGATTCTCTTCATATTTTGTTTAGTCTATTGTTGCCATTAGCAACAATAAGCGACATTGCTTTACACATCGCTGCAAGAACCTCAGCACTCATCGCTGTACTTAGGGAAACAATTCATTTGAGTCGATCAGTCCTATTTTGTTGACGCATTATGGTGGCAGCTAGTAAGCGTGAAGCAAATGGCAATACCAGTTCTCTAAATCACGGCTACAAAAAGGAATCAATGTAGCCCCGTGACATGCGGGGCTGACGGATCTGTAGCGTTTACAGTGGGAATTGGTATAGGCCCACAGATAGCGAAGTTTACGAAACTAAAATTTTGTTTTGCGAACAAGAACGCTGATCCTCTTTCTGAAACCGATAGCGTTGTTTCCATAGGAACTATTGATCAGCCAGGGAATTTTGGCCCCTGTAAACGCAAATGACTACACATACACCCGCTGAACAAGCGACTGAGTTAGCTACAGACGATTACGTTGCGGTGGGAGTCGCCGCCTGCTATCAACTTGAAGAAGGAGAGCTACAGCCTGTTCAAGTGTTAGAGCCGATTCCCTCGGCCTATCTGGAAACTGTTTTTCAGGGCATACCCACCGCATATCAGTGCATCAAAGGCATTACTGTCGGACAAGCCCTTGCTGAAAGCAGCGCAGCGGCCATCTCAGGCATTCCAGAAACTCGATTTTGCCAGAACTTTAGCGATCGCCTTGCCGCCGCCGCCCGTACCTATAAATCGCGCCCAACCGCCCAGGCATTCGTAGCGTTGGGAAAAACTCGAACAGACATCAATCACTCAACCGCGAAGAAGCGAATTTTGAATAAAGCCAACATCGTCACAGCAGAAGATAACGTACGGCAGCACGAGCATACACACAAGGTCCTTTGAGTATCCGTTTGAGCAGTTTGAGGAAGGGGGAAAAGGGAAAGGGTGAGGGGTGAAGGGGAAAGGGGAAAACTCAGATCCTGCACTTGGCCGGGAAACCGCTAAACACCGCCCTGCACTGAAAGTGTCAGGGCTCATTGACTCAAACCCCTAAAGGGTTTGAAGAGCGTGTAATCCTTATGCATCAATGGGTTTAGCCTTTGATATTCCCTTTAGGGACTTGGCTCAGTGAGCGCTGAGTTTTCAACTCGGCGCGGATGTCTGGGCATGGCCAGCTGGGTGCAAGATCTAAGGAAAAGGTAAAGGGGAAAAGGGCAGACGACTCTTGAGCCTTGAACCGATTACCTTGAACTGATTACTAGCTATCAACGAGTAACGAGTAACGAGTAACGAGTAACCAAGAAAGCTCTATTCCCATTCCCGTTCGGCTGAGCGACCTTCGGCCCGAGCGATTCGGCTGAGCTCATCGTCGAAGCCTCAGGTCGAGGGCTCACGTCGAAGCCTATTCCCTTTCGCCAAACTCAACACCCCCCGAATGCTCTGCTTCAAGCCACATTCAAATTGACGACTAGCCCATGTCTGGCAAGATAATCTTCAAATTCGTGTATCTCGATTGAACCGCTGCGATCAGAATCAATAATGTCGAACAAGCGGTCGGCTAGATAAGGGCGAATATCTTCGGCATTCCGCTGCCCCGTGGTGTTGTCTTCGATTACCCGCAGCAGCGCTGTTAATTCAGTTTTGTCTAGCGATTGGTTGCCGTCGGCGTCGAGATGTTGAAACAGTTTGTGGGCATCTTCAGCGGTAAACCGTGAAGATCGGAGTGCTTCCTTCAACATGCCGCGGGTAAACGCATTCATGAATGTCAGCTGCTCAATCAGAGGCAGTAAGAAAAAGCCTAGCGCAGCCCAGAATAGGGCATATTCCAACACCTGCTGATTGCCTGCAATCTTGGCGCCACTAAACAGCGAAGCCCACAAGAAGAAATTAGGCGTAACCAACAAAATATAGGCATCTTGAGCTTCCGCCTTATGAGCCCAGTTTTTGGCCAGCATAACAGTTAAGGCAGCTACTGCACGCATTGAGACCAAGCTAAGCAAGGCAATCCCTAACTGCTGTAGACACGCTAAAGAATTTTCGGGGTGTGTTCCTGAAAAGATATCGGCCACGATGTGAGTTGGCGTGAACTGAAAGCCTGCGGCCAACGCCATTAGCCCACCCGCAGCGATACCGATGAATTTCCAGTTTTTGCTGTGATGATTAGACTCGACTGAAGCGCGCCACCGCCACACTTGGGCTGCTGTTCCAGGGATAGCTAGCCCCAGGATCAAGATGACATAGAAAAATCCTAAACTCGCGGGGCTAATTGGCAGCATCACAATGGACAATAAACCAATCAGCGCTGCTGAAATAAAGATGGAAAGCGTTCGCGATAGCACCGCCGAGGGATATAAGTTGCCTCCCCACAGAATCGATAAAACAGGGGTTGTGAGTGCTGGGGGGACCATCCAAAGCAAGATCCATAAAACCTTGTAGAGGTCCTCGGGCCCCTGATAGACCCACCCTGACAGGAGCAACACTATCCCCACACTCCAACGCGCCAGCATCCAACCATTCACAATGGATGTGACCATGTTGGAAATTTTGCCCCGGCTGGCACTAAAGTCGATATCCAGATAGGCATAAAAGGTCGAGACGGCTAAACAGGCCACAATAATCGTTGTGAATAGGCTACTCGGCAGTGTGACTGGGATGGCAGTGCATTTGAGAAGCATGCCGATGATGAACGCGATCGCATTCAGCCAAATTCCCCACATGGTTGCTAGGTCATTCACCTTTTTGCGAAATGAGGCCGTTCCGCTCGATTCTCGCTGTTGAAAAGCTACCAGTTCATCCCGACTCAGGGCTTTACCATTAGGCAATTTCAGATGGTGATAGTCGGTTGCTGGCAAGCCGCTAAGATAGAGCGCCAAAGGCTCCAGAACATATTGATGGCAAACGACTAAAACATTTTCTCCCTGGTCTAAACGAGGAACAATTTTGGTTTCATAAAACTGAGCAGCCCGCTCATAAACCTGTACGATGCTCTCGCCCGAAGGCGGGGTCTCGTCATGGGAGTGTAGCAAGGTTTCAAAGCCTTCGTAGCCCAGCGCCAGCCGGAGCAGATTCTTGTTGCGCTGAGCGAAGATACCGAATGATTTTTCGCCTAATCGGTGATCAATTTGAGGTCGGATATCTGGCGATCGGAGCGAATCACTGACAGCCAGTGCAATATCACAGGTCTGTCGTGCACGTTTCAGATGAGAAACATAAACGGCATCAAAGGTGATGCCTTTTTGCTGAATATCGTGACCCGCTTGGCGAGCCTGCATTTTGCCAAATGCAGTCAATTCAACATCTAAAACGCCTGCAAAAATATTTCGTTCGTTACTAGTGCTTTCACCATGACGAACGAAATACACAGTTCCTTGGGAGGATGAAGTTGGCGATTTTGTCCAACCAGAGGCTGGTCTTGAAGCCGCTGCTGCGGGAGCTGTTGTAAGACTTGTAACTGCAACCATTTTTCTTCCGCTGTGCTTTCAGCCTGTGACAACAAAAGCAACGGCCCGGTAAGCGTCAAGCCAGAACTTTACTCGTTGGTCGCGAGTTGAGTTCTGGCTTCACCGGTCGTTACATTGCTTAAGATCGTCCGGCCCCATGAGAAGAGTGTGGTTGGAAAATGAATTATCGCTAAGAAGCAGCAAAAAAATCTGAGCGGCAAAAAATAAACGCCTATGACTCCAAGGAGCGCGGCTGCGGGCGGAAGTTTAGAAGTGGACTTAACAGCAGCATTCCGGGAAAAAATAAGAACATCAGGCCATATAGCGTAAACCGCTGCCAGGAACCCACTTGGCCCCAGCGGGCCTTCAGGTAGAACAGAATCGCAGCTGGAACAATCAAGAGATAAACCACCGCTAGGCCACCATACAGCGCCAATGTAATAAGCACGTCAAAGGAAATAGGCAGGTCTGTCAGCATAGGGTTCCAAATGGGTTTCAACAACGGGTTAGGATCCTGGATCAAAGTCAGGCAACGCCCCTTCTCGTAAACATATTCTAAGGCCAGTCTTGATTCTGATAAAAAAATAGGCGATCGCGGGGTTTCATCTGTAATATGTATATCCCAGTGTCACGTCTAAGGCGTGATTTGGGGGGGCGTGGCGGAATGGTAGACGCTACGGACTTAGAAAACTGAGCCTCAGTGGAGAAATCGGCTGAGTGAATGCTCTCAAACTCAGGGAAACCTAAATCCTCATCGATGGGGACATGGCAATCCTGAGCCAAGCCCAGATCAAGGCAGAAGGCAGAATATGGGTTCATCCTTATTCTGTTAACTTCATTCTTTGGTTGGGAAGGTGCAGAGGCCCGACGGGAGCTACCCTAACGCTAGCGGCGAGGGTAAAGGGAGGGTCCAATTCTCAAAGCCAGATCGCGTCAAACGCAATGATCTTGGCAGCAGCGAAAGCTGCGGGAGGATGAAAATCCGTTGACCGCAAGGTCGTGAGGGTTCAAGTCCCTCCGCCCCCATGCAACTAAATTGATATATTGTGCCTCATGAACCTGGCACCAATTTCGATTGCCCTGTAGAGTAGTGGATGACTGCAGTGAGGGGTCATCCCCCTCAGAGCAAAACTTTATTTATGTGATATTGGTCTAGGCCATGCACTTCGAGGTATGCTCTTGGAGTAGCTATAGGTTTTTGTAAATAGTCCGCAATTTTACGGATGTTTCCATCACGCGGAAATAATGTCGAGGCTGTTGAATACACTCTTATAACTCTAGACAGTGAAATCTGCTGGCACCTCGTAGAGGATCTACTGAGGAAGTTGTCTGTAGAATTAGCGATGTTGCTTGGCAACGGTGCGATCACCCATTCTCGAAGGTTCACTTATCGAGTTGGATTTAGGTTCAGGGTAAAGGTGTCTACATGACAGGGGTTGCTAATTCTGTGCTGGATCATAGCCAACAAAGAAAGCCTAGACGCTACGGTCAGTCGAGGCAGACGCTACAGGAAGCCCAAGAAGCGATTTTCAGCTACTTGCTAGGAATTGTTCGACATTGGCCCGTTGAAGATGTGCTGGATGAGTTTCAGCATATGTTCTTCGAAACGGTAGAGACGGCGAGTTCAGACATTTCTACTGCTATCTATACCCTGCTCTTCAGCAATAACGAAAAAGAATTCCACAACACCCTCAAGCGCTCCTGTTACATTCTGGTTAATAACTGGGAAGTTGCGCGGCAGTACGAGGCTATCCGCACCCTTGTCGAGCTCTTTGAAGATCCCAATCTGCTTCGATATACGGTTTCTCCTACGCTTAGGCGTCTACGCGAGTGGATGCTTCACTTTATTGATAGTCAGGATTATCGCGAACTGCAGCTTTTCGTTGCCCGGTTTTCTGAAGAGGCCCGACAATCCCAATGGTCTTCGCGGTACACGTCGTACCTTTTAGTGTCGCAATATGTGAATACTGAGAATCCGATTGAGCAGCGGGAAGCTGCTAGAGCCCTCTCCCGTCATCTCAAAGATAAGTTCAAGTTTGAGCTGGCGATGTACACAGCTCATTCACAAGAATCATCTTCGCCTCATCGTCATCTCAAAAATCCGACTGCTTTGGGCGATGGTGTTCTGCGATTGATCAAGGCGATCGTGGCTCGCAAGGGAGCGTTTAGTTATAAAAACCTAGCTAGGCTATTTCTTGAGCAAGTCAAAGGACTTAGCTACAGCAGCTTTAAGAAAAGTCTGATTGAGTATCTGACTTATTCGGTCAACCAGCCTGAAGTCGTGAAAGCTCTGAAGCAGCAGTTGAGCAGTAAGCTAAATACTCTCTACCCAGAGTATGACGGCCACATTACTGATCCTTCCCTGCATTTAAGAACCTGCAATCGGATTATCGACTATCTAATGACCGAAGATCGGCGATCGCCCTCGCCGCTATTTACCCTACTGCTATCCCAAAATAGTTCTATTTCGCTTGCTATCCTGCTTCTCAAGCTAGTCCTTATTTCTAGAAATTCTCATCATTACCTAGAAGCTCGAATCGCTGACCTGATTCGCTATTACGAGCAATTTCCTCGAGCCCAATGTGCATGGGTAATCAACTTTTTAGAGGTTTTCCAAGTAACGTTTGCTATTCACGCCGAAAACGTAGAGTACAACCTGATATTGACAGAACAGCCCCAGGCTAGAGGGAACGGCAGCAACCACAGCGGCTTAAGTCCAGATGACTTAGCGGCTTGCCGTATTTTCTCGCGCATGGTCTTGGATAGGAGCGATAAAACCCCATTTGATGAAGAAGAGTAAGGAGATTTCCAGAAATGAATGTGCCACGGTAGGTTGGCGTTGAGGAACAAGCTCCAACATTGCCAATATCCCGCTCTGTTAGGTTTTGCTAGCGCTCAGCCCCAACTTACCACACTCAATTTTCTGGGTATTTTCTGTTTCAAAGATCACCTAAGAGCACGTTACCAAGCAGAACATGGTTGAATAGTAATCAGCCATAGAGAGATTAGGAGAATTCCGTTATGAGTATGGGTGGTGCAATAGCTTATATCGTCATGCTGGGAGCCGGTTTCGGAGCTGCGATGGTGCTCTACTTCGGGCTGCGGGCCGTCAAGCTGATCTAATCCGTCTGGGATATATGGTTGAGCTTTGGACTGCAGTACAGCACTGCCAGGCTCAACCAGCCAAGCAAGTTTACTCGGACCTCAAAAATGGTGACATCCAACAGTGAGAACAGCACACTGCTCATAAAACAGAAGTAGAAAGCTAGCAGTACAGCATAGTAGCCTGGACTTTCTTGCAGAAGCAGCAAAGCTTTGCTGGCTCGATAGCAAATCAGTCCTACGAAGACTGTGAACGCTATCATCACCGGAATGCCAGCCTCTGCCCCCAGCATTAGCCATAAATTGTGAGCATGAGCAATGAAGTCATAGCCGGGGACCTCGCCATCGTAGAGAAGTTTGTAGTTGCCTAATCCATAGCCTAAAATAGGTCGCTCTTTGGCGAGCTGTAGCGCCAAATGCCAAACATGAACTCTAGGGTCGTCGGTCACCCAGGCCCAAGAGAGGCTCCGACCACCAATGCCAAATTGGGCCGTTGTTACCGCAATTAGCGCTAACCCTGCTACTCCTAGCGATCGCACCCAGCGGTGAGTTCGCACACAAAAAAGACTCACCAGCAGCAAAAACGCCGCAACGAGATACCCATTACGAGACCCCGAGCAATAGAGACACATCAATGTTAGTGGGACATTGATATACAAAACCCCCCAAAACCAACGGGGCAAAGCATCGACTAAACCTGCCCTCGGTTTGAGGAACAGGAGGCCAAGATTGAGCCCTAAAATCATCACCAAATAGTTCGCTAGCGTATTGGGATAGTCGAACAGAGAAAAGGTTCTGGGATGACTAATGTCGCCAATATAAAGCCAGTAAAGACCTGGAAATGCTGTTGATATCTGCTCCGGAAACTGGTGTTTCAGCACATATTCAACAATACCCACAAGATTGATAGGAACTGTAGCAAAAACCAATACAATGGCCCATCGATAGAGCTGCTGCCAGGGATTTGTAGCTGTCTTTAAGTGCAGCGCGATCGCAGCCCAAACCCAGAAGAACGGCAGAAAATGAGCCAGCTGCAAGTAAGCTTCACCCCTATTAACAGCAAAGCTTGAACTCAATACCAGCAGCACTCCGATAACTAAAAAACCTTGCTGGTAGAGCAGGTTGAACAGCTCTTTGGGCCGATGGTAAGCTTGCCAAAAACAGAGAGTTAGGAAGCCAAAGGCTCCCACAAACATGACGTAGGTATAGGGTAAAAGTCCCAAACACCCCAAAAGAATTCGGCTCCAGATAGCCGCACTCCGATCTTTCACCTGTGTTTCAGCATCAATATGCGCCATCTCCTACAATTACTACCCACGTCGTTTTCAATAGAATGTAAATATCCAGCCAAACAGACCAGTTTCTTACGTAATAAGCATCTAAATTAACGCGTTCGGAATAGGTAATATCATTACGTCCAGACACTTGCCACAACCCTGTAATTCCGGGTGGGACACGCTTGTATAGCTCAAACTTATCAGCATAGTGATCAATTTCTTCATCCACGATAGGACGTGGCCCGACCAAACTCATCTCACCCCGTAAAACATTCCATAGCTGTGGTAGTTCATCTAGGCTAGTCCGCCTCAAAAATCGCCCCACGCGAGTAATGCGTGGATCACATTTTAGCTTACGTTCTTGCTCCCACTGTTCTCGCAGCATCTGGTTTTGAGCCAGATGTTCTTCCAGAACCCAGTCTGCATTCATTACCATGGAGCGAATTTTCCAGGCAACAAAGGGACGAGCCTCTCGCCCTAAGCGATACTGCCCGTAAAACACTGGACCCGGTGAGTCCAGCTTGACAGCAATCACAATACAGACAAATAACGGTAGCACCAATATTCCTACGATCAGCGTCAGGACCCAATCGAGCGCGGCTTTCGTTAGCCTAGGACCCGGTAACAGCAGACGTTGACGAATCTCTAGCCCCAGAATTCCGCCAATATCGCTGGCTCCGACCCATAAACTGGCTAAGCCAAACAGGTCAGGAATCACGATCAGATGGGGAAATGTTCGACCGTGATCTTCCAGAATCGAGAGCAGCTTTGCTCTAGGAACACCTGGCATGGCCACGATCGCATGTCGCACCCGCATCTCACGTGCCACATAGGGAGCTAAAGACAGTTGGCCGAGGACCGGTACGCCCTCTAGCGTGCCATGCTTTTGAGGATCATCATCCAGCACCGCAATTGGTTTGAGGCCCAGACCCGGTTGGCGATTCAAAGCTCGGATCACCAGCTCACCAGTTTTACCAGCGCCCATAATTAAAACTGGAAAGCCCCACCAGGCACAATGGGCAAACAGGTGCCGAATCCCGATTCGGGAAAGCCACACACAAATCATGGAAAGTATCCAGGCCATCAAGAAGATGCCTCGGGAATAGGTCGTGCCCTCACGGGTCAGAAAAATGACCGCTCCCAGCGCCATATAAAAAATCGTCGTCGAAAGACACAGGCGGCGCAGTTCTTCAACGGGGCTTAATCCTACGCCTGGATATAACCTCGCTACGCCATAGATAAAAATTATGATTCCCAGCAGAGGCCACAGTTGCCAGTAGAGTTCTGGTTCAAACTGCCCGTTTAGTACCAAACGTACGTAGACGCTAATGACGCTAGCCAGTATCAATCCAATCGCGTCGGCTCCTATATGCAGAACAGACGTTGGCACTGATCGCAACGAAAATGCGATCGGTGCATGAACAGGCCTCAGAATCTGAGAGATAGGTGTCATGGGTGATAAGTTGCCCACACTACCGTACGCAGGCATTGTAGGGAATAAAAGCACCCTAATCCTATAGCGCTGCCTATCAATTCCTTATTAGGGTGATATTTGGACGCTGTTGCGGTCTGGTCTCATCACATTTGGGGAACCCGTGCTGTGGTTCCTCAAACGCCCTGATGTCAACCCGGTGTGAGTCTCGTTGTCGGTTCTGGGAAATAACCAAATGAGCAGTCCCCGAGGTATCTACTTTGATTCAGACAACACAATAGCTCGGGATCCGGAAAAGTAAACACAGAGTCGTGCTTCAAACCAGGTGTGCTCCTTGCTGAAACTTTTGCCAAAGGTGCTCTGTATAACGCTGAAAGTCTTGGCGAAATCGAGCTTCCGAAAACTGTTCTGCATGGTGCTGAATCGCTTCTGCTGGCAGACCCATTGCACCGCCTGCCGTCTCAAACGCTTGGACAGCTTGAGCGAGTGATGCTGCTGTTTGAGCCGGAAAGAACAGTCCTGTTTTGCCCGGTATGACAGTTTCCGTTACGCCCCCCCGGCCATAAGCAATCACTGGAGCACCCGCCGCCTGTGCTTCTACAGGGGTAATCCCAAAGTCCTCCTCGGCAGGAAAGATGAGGGCCTTACACCGCTCCATATGATCCACCACCACTGCATCTGGTTGATAGCCCAAAAACTGAATATGCGATCGCGCCTCTCGCTGCAGCTGCTCCTTAGCCGCTCCCTCACCAATGACGATGAGAGGCAGACCCAACTGATTGAACGCCGCAATCGTCAGATCGACCCGCTTGTAAGGGACAAAGCGCGAGACGGTGAGATAAAAATCATCGCGGGGGCGATCAGCGCGAAACCGTTGGACGGCTACAGGGGGATAAATGACCTCAGCTCGCCGCCGATAGGTCTTCCAGATACGTCGGGCGATGAAGCGAGAATTGGCCACGAAGCAATCGACGCGATTGGCGGTACTGGTATCCCACAAGCGTAAGTAATGCAGAATCAACCGCGTGATGGCACCCTTGAGACCCCGCTTGAGACCGGCTTGTTCTAGATACTGCCATTGCAGATCCCAGGCGTAGCGAATGGGGGTGTGAACATAGCTGATGTGAAGCTGGTCCGCTCGTGTCACGATGCCTTTGGCAAACGCATGATTGCTGGAGACCACCAAATCGTAGTCCGATACATCAAACTGCTCAATCGCAAACGGCATCAGAGGCAGAAACTGACGAAACTGCGTTCGGGCTCGGGGGAGTTTCTGAAGGAAAGACGTTGTGACGGGTTTCTGCTGAATAAAAGCGCGCTCATCATCCGCCAAAAAATCGACCAAGCTGAACAGATCCGCTTCTGGATAAAGCTGGAGCATTTGTTCGACGACGCGCTCTGATCCGGCATAGGTATCGAGCCACTCATGGGCGATCGCAACTTTCATCGCAGTCCAGCCATTACGATATGAGGCGAACTCTAGTCTGTACAGTTTCCCAAGAATAGCCGAAGTAATTCATTTCTTTGGCACAGGTTGTCGCAATCCAGTCCCGACTGTCGGCTGGCAGAACCTGGCTGTAATGGCGTTTGTCTTGGCGAAAATTGCTTTTGGCCCGAGGTAGCGAAAGCGGATGAGGCAATCTCAACTGCTGTCGAACGGTTTCGAGGTCTTCGGACAACCTCTCATAGCGCCCCACAAAGTCAACGGCTACCTGGTCATCAATCGTGTAGCGACGCCAGTTAGACAAAAGATCAACGGCGGTGGTTTGCAGATGCTCAGAAATATCTGCAGGAAGTTCCGGATGTTGGGTCTTCCGGAAGTAATACAAGCTGATGGCTTTGTCGAAAGGATTGCGCTCGAAACAAAATGTGAAGTAGTTATGCCACAGGCGATCGCTGATGTTGGCTCGGATGAACTGTGCCGGGGCATGATTATAAAACTCCTTTGTCTTACCCGGATTGTTCTCTGCTGCGAGTGAATTGTCAGACTCTTCACCATATACGCCTTGAAAGGTATAGTTCTGGGGTCCCCTAAATCCGAGTTGTCGACGAATGGCTTCATCAGCCTCATTAATGCGGGTAATCACATCCTCAGGACCGCAGAATTTTGAAAGGGCAATTTCCAGGCTGGTGCCTGCCGTCTTGATCGTCTTCAAAAAGATAAATTTGTACCGGTGGTTGATTATCATGGGGCCTGACCGCCTTTCGGTAGAGCTTGCAGAAAAGGCATGGGGGACATGCAGCATACACTAAACGTTAATCTTTCATTTTTGGCATCACAGCCTACGGGTATCTCGAACTATGCGCTGAACATCGTCCCAGCGCTGAGATCGCTTTCACCACAGTTATTTACCCCCTTCTCGGTGGCGCCATACAGTGCTGAAGCACATCACTTTCTCTCGCCCCAGATGAGCACAGATTGCGGTCGACGTGGACACATCCATCGCCTGCTTTGGCTTCAGTTTGGCTCGCAAGCAGCGTTCCCATCAGCAAAAACTGCACTGACCTTCACGCCCCTGCCCGAAGCACCACTGTGGCGCAACAGTCGCTACATCACCACGGCTCACGATACCATTCCGCTGCGATTTCCAGCTGGCTCAGGACTACTCAATCAATATTTCAAATATTATGTCCCTCATGTCCTCAGGCGGGCAGAACACGTTATCTGCGACTCTAAAACGACGGCTGCTGACATCATGGACGCCTACGATATTCCCCTCCAGCGGGTAACCCCTATCTATCTGGGGTACGACAAAACCGCTTTTCGTCCCCTGGCGCTGCCGACGCAGAATTATTTCCTCTATGTGGGTCTCCACAGTCCTCACAAAAATCTGATCCGGCTGATTCAAGCTTTTGGGCAGCTCCAGCATCGTGAAACTGAGTTGTGGATTGCCGGATCGGGCAACGCTCGGTATACCCCCCAGCTGGAAGCCTGCGTTGCCGAATGGGGGTTAGGCGATCGCGTTCGTTTTCTAGGGTATGTACCTCAAGCTGATTTACCCCGTCTCATCAATCAGGCGCTGGCATTTGTATTTCCTAGCCTGTGGGAAGGATTTGGTCTGCCTATCCTAGAAGCCATGGCCTGTGGCACTCCTGTCATCACCTCCAATTGCGCCTCTATGCCAGAAGTTGCTGGCGAAGCTGCTCTCCTGATCAATCCATATCAGGTGCCGGAACTTACCCAAGCGATGGAGAATATTTGCCGAGACGCCTCTTTACAGAAGGAGCTATGCCGTCAGGGTTTGGAACGGGTAAAACAATTCAGCTGGGCTAAAACTGGAGCTGCCACAGCGGAAATTCTCAGAGCTTTTAGCCGATGAATCATCATAGCCTTTGTGCCCGTAAGGGCTTACAATTGTTGGCTGGCGTAAACCTTTACTCTCAATCGATGCAACCAGACCAATAGCACTGATTCAGGGTTTGTGTAGCAGGCACGGCCAATTCTCCCCGCAAGGGTAGGGGCCGTAGTCTAGTCAGAAGGCCAGCGTGCCTGTTTGGGAGGCAGCAAGATCAGGAAAGGCATGCAAGGGAAAAAGATCTATCGGCAACAGCACGGCAAAAAGCAACTCAAAAAGTGGGCACATATTGTTTTCGCGCTTTCTTGGGCCAACATCAAAGTGAGGTACAAAAGCTCAATTCTTGGGATCTTCTGGAGCCTCATTACCCCCCTTCTCTTTTTGGGAATCTTCGTATTTATCTTTAGCCAAGCTTTTTCTGAAATTGACAACTATCCCTTGTTTGCATTGTCTGGTTTGGTCTTCTGGAATTTTTTCTCAACAGCCACTTCGCAGATTATTGGTTCAGTCATCGGTGGGGGCGGTGTCCTAAAATCCATTCCAGTACCCCCCATTATTTTCCCCGTTTCGTCTCTGTTGGCGGCCCTATTTAATCTGTGTTTTTCCCTAATTCCTTTTTCAATCTTGATGCTACTTTTCGGGCAGCGTCCCAGCTGGAACTTAGTTGCCCTGATTCCAATCATTGTCCTGTACGCTTGTTTTGCGCTGGGCATCTCCCTGATGCTAGCTGCGCTCAACGTATACATGAGGGATGTCTTGATGCTCTGGTCATCACTTATTCCAGGAATGCTGTACTGTACACCGATCGCATATCCAGTTGGGTTAATTCCAGACAAATGGCAATGGTTGATGAACTTCAACCCGCTTTTTCATTACATCAGCGCTATTCGGAGTGTTCTATACTATTCGAGCCTGCCCAGCCTCAATGAGTGGTCAATTATTTTCTCGATCACTCTCGTATCGCTGGCCTTAGGCATCGGCGTCTTTCAGAAACTCCAGTGCAATTTTATCTCTGCACTTTAAATCTATATGTTTCCGCAACATCGCCCTGTACGGCAGTATTAGTTCATGAAAGAACTTGCGATTCAGCTAAGAGATATTGAATTTTCCTTCCTGATTCAGCGCTATGGGGTCGGATCGCTGAAAGAATTTCTATTAAAGCCCAGAAAGGGAAAATACTTTACTTACAAAACAGTTTTGCGAGACATTAACCTCGATATCTTTAGGGGAGAAACATTTGGTCTCTTAGGCGTAAATGGATCGGGTAAAAGTACGTTGCTCAGAATTGTGGCCGGTATTTTACAGCCCAATCGAGGCAGCGTTCAAGTGTTTGGCCGGGTAGCTCCATTATTAGCTTTAGGCGTAGGACTCCAGCCGGAACTGTCGGGCTTAGAAAACATTCAGCTGTGTGGCACCTTGATGGGGCTGTCGCCGGGGGAGATCAAACGTTCTAGGGACAGAATTATTGAGTTTTCTGAACTATCTGCCTCTGTCACAATGCAAGTCAAACGGTATTCCTCTGGTATGCGTGCACGGCTGGCATTTGCGATCGCAACCGCGATTCAGCCAGAGATCTTGATTGTCGACGAAGTTTTAAGCGTTGGGGATTTGGGATTCCAGCAAAAGTGCGCGAAGCGGATTGAAGACATGCGTCAGCAGGGGTGTACCATTCTCTACGTCTCTCACAGTCCAGGCCAAATTCGTAAAATGTGTACCCGAGCTGCTTGTCTAGAGAACGGCAAAATCTCTGTGGTGGATGACGCGGAAACTGCCTGCAAGTATTACCTTTCTAAATTTAAGACTTAGATTTGCCGCATAAAGACTCAGATTTGCTGCATCTAATGATGTCTAAGTCCTGCACTATCGAGCTATTATTTTGGGTGCTTGGGAAAGTGGCTTTTCGAGAGCCTTGTTAACAGCAGTTTGCATGACTAAACCCGTGGTATCATCACGGGGCCAAAGCTGCCTCTATCTAGGTCAAAGACGCTATGAGAGTTCTCCATCTAAGTACATGGAAAGAGATGTGCGGTATAGCTGGATACGCTAGCGATCTCATCCAGGAACTAGATGCGTTGGGAATTGAGAACGAGATCTTTCCCATTAGCCGGCGGGATATGCAATACATGTCCCTAGAGGAAATTAATCAGCGTTTTGATGCTTTTTGCGACAAGGCAGAAGGGTTCGATATCGTTCATATTC
The DNA here is from genome assembly GCA_050330865.1 of Leptolyngbyaceae cyanobacterium. Lineage (GTDB taxonomy): Bacteria > Cyanobacteriota > Cyanobacteriia > Phormidesmidales > Phormidesmidaceae > SIO1E4. The sequence continues at coordinate 65,665 of JBHJHM010000054.1, read as the reverse complement.
AGCATGAGCACGGCTTTTTCTGCGGACCTCACCCTTTCCGGAACTCAGTCTTTATTTTCGGCAAAATCCTCAATCGGCTCCAGAAGAGCCGTGTCAAGCGAATCATTGTCACATTCCACACGGAGCCCTTTTTTCTGGAGCGTGGTCACCTTCAAGGACTGCCTCTCAAGGCAGCCATCACTGAACGAGCTAAGCTGGCCTATTACCGATGGATTTGGGAGCAGCAAGTGGCTCGGCATTTTAAGAGTAAGCGGAGCGATCGCTTCCAGGCCATCATCCATTCCAAACGCAGTCGTCTCAAGATGTTGGAAGCTGGATTCGCATCCGAGCGAATTTCTGTGATTGCACTGGGATTTCCCGCCAAACGCCGTACGCAGGTTTCCCCTGAGGCTCAGCTGCAGGCTAAGCGTGAATTAGGTATTCCAGAAGAAGCTACAGTTCTGTCCCTTTTCGGCTTCATCTCTGCCTATAAAGGTCCAGATATCGCTGTCAGAGCATTGGCTGCGCTACCAGAAGACTTTTACCTGATCATTGCCGGTGGCCCGCATCCTGAAACCGATCCGCGTGAAGCTCCCCTCCAGAGCGTACTTGCCTTGATTGAGCAATTAGAGGAGGACGAAGAAAAAGACATCGAAATCTCACACCGGATCTTGATTACTGGGTTCGTTCCCTTTGCCATGCTAGATACGATTCATGCGGCAACTGATATTTGCCTAGCGCCATATATCCTGACCAACTTGTCGGCCTCAGCTGCTATTTCGTGGGCGCTGACGTCTGGCAAGCCCACCATAGCGAGTAAGATTCCCGCCTTCCGCGAAATGAATGAATCCGGCCAGTGCTTTCTACTGTTCCAACCCTCAGCGCATTTAGAACTGGCTTGGCAAATCACTAATCTGACAAAGGACAAGCAGCTCCAGCAGGATTTGATCGATAATGCCAAGGCTTATGTGGAAAAATATTCATGGCCTTCTACGGCCAAGCAAGTAAGCCATCTTTACAAGCCAGAGTAGTCTCTGGTGTGCTGAGCTGATTCAGGATACGAGGCATTCTCTTGGGTAGAGCAGTTTCGCTGGAATGCCGCTTCTGATATCGCGATACGGTCCGAACACTCATGAGTCCCCGATTGTTTTTTATTCATATTCCCAAGACTGCAGGTAGCACCTTCAATGCATTTTTGGACCAGCAATATGCGTTCACAGACATTGCTCCGCCTGAGGCCTTTGCCAAGGGCGATGAGTACATTCACAACGGCGACCCCGCAGGACGCCTCAACTATCTGAAAAAGTTTTCGCTGTATCGAGGACATTATGGCTACAATGCTTGCCAGCTTTTCATGCCTGAATATGTCACTCTAACGGTGTTACGCGATCCAGTAGAGCGGGTCGTTTCGCAATACAACTTCTGGCGGACTGAACCGGAGGTATTGCTGGAAAATTCAACTCACGATGCAAGAAGCATGGCAGCTTTGGCAAGACAACTACCCTTGCGAGACTTCTTCCAAACCGAGCACCCACTCATTACACGGCTGTTTCATAACGGACAGGCTCGTCCGCTCGCTACGGACTTTGGCTGTGATCTAGAAGGTCAGGCACTGCAGGAGCTAGCTCTGTCTCATCTCGAAAAAATCGATTACGTAGGTGTTACCGCAGCCTTTGACCTGTTTTTACGCGTATTATGTGAGCGATTCGGCTGGCATCATCCGCAGCAGCTGCAACCTTTAAACACGGCTCGTCACTCGCTGCAGGTTGAAGATCTCGATCAAGCCACGTTGAACGCCATTATGGCTAAGAATGAAGTTGATTTAGCTCTGTACAAACGTGCTAAAGAATTGGCTTTGCTCACCGCTAGCCGAGCAGTGAAGTATGCCTCTCCAGAAAAGCAGTTCCTCGATTACCGTAACCAATCCGCTGCGATTGTCACAATGCTGGATTCAGCCCCTGGAACTGGATGGCATGTGCGGGAGGTTCTCAAGGGCGATCGCCTCTGCCGCTGGACGGGTCCTACTCGCGAAACGACCCTTTTCGTCAGTCTCAAACCACAGACCTATCATCTATCTGTGCGGGTTGTCGCAACGCTGGATCGAGATATCCTTGAGCAGAGTAAACTTCAGATAAATGCCACCCTCATTCCCACCAAACTTCGCAAACACGCTGGCGATTTTGTGATCGAAGGAGTCCTTCCAGAGGAACTGATTGATCCTCACAGACCTAGTCAACTCACGCTAATTCTGCCGAACACCACAAACGTCAACTCCACACTTAAGGGAAAGCTAAAAAAGCTGTATCGATCGCAGCTAAAGCCCTATATTTACTATCTCAAAAAGCGCCGTTTATACAAAAACTTAGATATACCAATCGATAAGGATTCAAGGCAACAAGGTCTCGCTATTCAGGAAATTTTATTTCTACCCATAACTGAAAATTCCTAAGTCCACATGGTCAAGCATCTATGAATCCTCGACTATTCTTTATCCATCTGCCTAAAACTGCTGGGACGACCTTCAATGCGTTTCTGGATCAGCAATATCCCTTGGCTGATATCGCACCTCCTGAAGTGTTTGAAAAAGGCTCGGAATATCTTGATAAAGGGGATCCAGAAGGACGGCTTCGCTACCTAAGACAGTTTTCTCTTTATCGGGGACATTATCCCTATCAGGTTTGTAAGCTTTTTATGCCAGAATATGTTTCGCTCACGGTATTGCGAGATCCCGTTAAGCGGATAGTCTCGCAATACAATGACTGGCGTAGCAAATCTGAGGAAAGTCTGGCAGGTGCCTTTGAATCCGAAAAAACTTTAGCAGCCCTTGCTAGAGACCTCCCCTTTCGAGACTTCTTTCAATCTGATCATCCACTTGTCGCGAGATTCTTTCACAACGGTCAAGCTCGCCCATTAGCCACTAACTTCAGGTGCAAGATGGAGGGGCAAGCTTTAAAGGATTTGGCCTTGGCTAACCTCAAAAAGATTGACTACGTCGGCATTACCGAAGCCTTTGATTTATTTCTGTTAATGCTTTGTGAACGATTTGGTTGGCATTATCCACAACGGCTTCAGTCCTTAAATAAGGCTCGTCATTCGCTACAAGTAGAAGATCTTGATGATGATACGCTAGCCATCATTGCTGAGAAAAATGAAGCTGATATCGCTCTTTACAATCTTGCCAAAGAGCTTGCTTTGGATATGGCTAATCGAATCGCAAAAGGCCCTTTTCCTGAAAAAAGCTATCTTGACTTTCGAGGGCAAGCGGCGATTACTATTACGATGGCAGACTCCATTCCAGGAACCGGATGGCACGTATTGGAAGGGGTTGGGGGCGATCGCCTCTGGCGTTGGACGGGGCCAAATCGGGAAACCACCCTCTTCATTGGTCTCAGTCGAAAGAAATATGCGTTGTCAATTCGTGTCATTAGCGTGATCGACGATAGCATTCTAAAGGAGAGTAAGATTTTGGTGAATAACACGCCAATTGCGACCAATATCCATAAGGATGAAAACGAGGGTTTCCTTATTAAGGGCACCATTCCCAAAGCTGTTATCGGCGATCGTGTTCCGACACAACTGACTCTAGTTGTTCCCCGAACTATGGCCGCAACAGATATTGATCCAACCATTCCAGATCCTCGGCAAAAAGGACTAGCAATTCAGGAGATCTTGCTACGGCCTGTCCAAGAGAGGGGTTGGAAACAGTGGGTTGAAAAATGAGCTACCGATTATTTTTCATCCATATTCCTAAGACCGCAGGAACAACCTTCAATGCTTTTTTGGGGCAGCAGTTTCCCCTAGAAAAGATTGCACAGGATGGTGTTTTCGGCAAACACGAGTTGTTTGTTAAAAGGCAAGACCTTGAAGGGCGACTGGAATCACTCAAACAATTTTCGCTGTTCCGAGGACATTATGGCTACGATGTTTTCAGTGCTTTTGCGCCGGAATACAGCACATTGACGGTACTACGCCATCCATTCCAACGGGTAGTTTCCCTGTACAACGATTGGCATAGTAAATCAGAGGAATCGTTAGCCAAGGCAACTGACCTCGAAAAAAGCCTAGCGGCTCTGGCTAAGCAACTACCGTTGCCGGATTTCTTTCAGGCCAAACATCCTCTGCTGCCTGCCTTTTTTCATAACGGTCAGGCCCGACTATTAGCTCGCGATTGCAGCTGTGATTTAGAAGGCAGTGCCCTGCAAGCGCTAGCAATGTCTCACTTAGAGCAGATCAACTACGTCGGCATTACTGAAGCCTTCGATCTTTTCCTATGGCTGCTGTGTGAACACTTTGGCTGGCATTATCCGCAGCGATTTCAATCCTTGAATGCAGCCCGACATTGGCTCTGCTTAGAAGATTTAGATGATGCTACTTTAGCTGCCATTGCCGTAAAAAATGAAGTCGATTTAGCACTGTACGATCGCGCCAAAGAATTAGCTCTGACAACAGCTTACCAAATTGTCCAAGGCCCTTTCCCCAAAAAAACTTACATCAATTGTTGCGGTCAAGCTTCTATTACCATTACTATGGCTGATCCGATTCCTGGGACCGGATGGCATGTGCTAGAAGGCGTCGGCAGCGATCGCCTCTGGCGTTGGACCGGCCCCACTCGGGAAACTACCCTTTTCATCCAACTCGACCCGACAGCGTACGATTTATCCGTTCGCGTCATTAGTGTGATGGATGTTAGCACGCTTTACCAAAGTAAAATCAAGCTAAACGAAACACTCATTTCTACAACCGTTCATGAAGCGAGTGGGGAGTTTTTCATTAAGGGCCATATTTCTGAAGCCAGTGTGGGCGATCGCGTCCCGACCCAACTGACCATCATCGTCCCTCAAACCACGGCACCGACTGATGTCGATCCTGCTGCTACTGATTCACGGCAAAAGGGGTTAGCGATTCAATCTATTTCGTTACAGTCTGTTCAACCCTAACTTCTTTACCCCAACAGATATATGAGTCTTCGCTTATTTTTTGTGCATATTCCCAAAACCGCAGGAACAACTTTTAATGCATTCTTAGATCAGCAGTTTTATCTAGCTCAAATTGCACCACGTGAGGTCTTCGATAAATATGAACTCCGTATGCAAAGAAATGACTTCCAAGAATATCTTAATGAACTAAAACAGTTTTCTCTTTTCAGGGGACATTATGGATACGAGATTTTCAAAGACTTTATCGATGAATATATAACTCTGACAATACTACGTGATCCGTTTAAACGAGTGATTTCTCTCTACAATGACTGGCGCAGTAAGTCGGAAGAGCATTTAAAGCATACAAGAGATTCTGAAAAGAGCTTGGCTTTACTGGCTAAGCAGCTATCTTTCCAAGAATTTTTCCAGGCAGAACACCCCCTCATACCGCTATTTTTCCACAATGGCCAGGCACGTCAATTAGCTTATAGCCTTGTTAGTGACTTTGAAGAAGACAAACTTCAAGACTTAGCACTTCATAACCTCAACAAAATTGATTACGTGGGCACTACAGAAGCCTTCGATCTGTTTCGATGGATCCTGTGTGAGCAGTTTGGCTGGCATTACACTCCACAACTTCAAGTCCTCAATGCAGCTCGCGGTTATCTACGCTTGGAAGACCTCGATGATGCAACTTTAGCCACTATTGCAGACAAGAATAGGGTCGATTTGGCTCTATATGGTCGGGCTAAAGAACGCGCCCTGGAGACCGCTAATCGAGTAATGCAGGCTCCCCCCCTTCCTAAGACCTATTTGGATTTTCGCAATCAATCACACATCACAATTACAATGGCCCATCCGATTCCAGGAACTGGGTGGCATGCACGGGCAGGCAGCAGCGATCGCCTCTGGCGCTGGACCGGTCCCAATCTAGAAACAACGCTCTTCCTTCGTCTTGATCCGAGGCGCTATATGCTAGTGATTCGGGTTATCTTTGTGACTCATATCAATATTCTTCATCAGAGCAAAATTAGCATCAATAGTACGCCCATTCCGATAGCAATTGATAAATCATCTGGAGACTTTTTTATCAAAGGGACGATCCCTGCAGCGCTCCTGAATAGCGCTAGCCTCACTCGATTGGCCATCACAGTTCCCCAAAATATGGCCTCCACTGATATTAATCCGACCGCTAATGATGCTCGCCAAAGAGGCTTGGCGATTCAGGAAATTGTTCTAGCCACAGCAGAGCCAACTCAGGCCGAACCGACTTTGGAACTTTGATATATTAAGCAGTGACCTCGACTTAGGCAGCATATTGTGACCAAAAACGTACTCATCACGGGACTGACAGGCCAAGACGGCTCCTATCTAGCAGAGTTGCTTCTAGAGAAAGGCTACATAGTCTACGGGATGGTACGCCGCTCTAGCTCCAGTAGCTTTGGACGCATTAATCACTTTGCCGACAAGATTCGCATTATCTCTGGGGATCTATTAGATCAGTTCTCCCTGATGGACGCGATCGCGGAGGCCCAACCCAACGAAATCTATAATCTGGCTTCCCAGAGCTACGTGCCTCTTTCTTGGAGTCAGCCTGCCCTAACTGCAGAGTACACTGCCATTGGCGTTTCGCGTTTGCTAGAAGCTATTCGCCGTGGCAAGTCCGATGCTCGGTTTTACCAGGCGTCTAGTAGCGAGGTGTTTGGTCAACCGGACGAGTCACCCCAAACCGAACGAACCGCTTTTCGGCCCCGCAATCCTTACGGTATTGCCAAGGCGTACGCTCACTGGATGACGATTAACTATCGTCAGAAATACGATCTTTATGCCTGCTGCGGCATCACCTATACTCACGAGTCCTTCCGACGCGGAGCCGAGTTTGTGTTTCGCAAAATCACCCAAGGTGCAGCCAGAATTAAATTGGGTCTGGCGACCGAGCTGAAGCTCGGTAACTTAGAGGCCCGTCGTGACTGGTGCCACGCAGAGGATGTTGTCTACGCAATGTGGCTGATGCTGCAGCAGGAAAACCCTGATGATTACATCATCGCAAGTGGCGAAACTCATTCAGTCAAGGAATTGGTAGCCTGCGCGTTTAATTATGTTGGCCTCGACTGGCAAAAGTATGTATCTGTAGATCCGGCTTTCTACCGACCCGATGAACCCGTCCAACTAGTAGGTTCTGTCGACAAAATCAAAAACAATCTTCAGTGGAAGCCCAAATACTCCTTCACCCGACTGGTCGAATCGATGGTGCAGCATGATCTTGAAGAACTCAAAGCTTAGCTTGTCTAAGACAGACCTGAAAACACTAGTACATCACAGCAGAAGTATGCTCACTATCCAAAATGCTGGGAAGGACCACCCGCCGTGGTTTTGAATTTTGAATTTTGAATTCCGCGTAGCGATACTAAAATAGGTCTTAAAAGATATGAAATATCTACTCAACTTTGGTGAGCGTGATCGCAAAGATGGACAAAGGACTATAGCCGTTGGTCTTTGTCCTGACCTGTATGCGCCCACCGAGATGACCATTCCCGGTACTGAAAGTACCAGAAGCTGCTAAATTTTGTCTGTTTGTGCCGCTGAGTTCGCCCTGCTGAAGCTGTTCAGCTTTCTCATGCGAAGACAGGACAACATCCCAACTGCCCACGTTTCGGTTAAGTTCAGCCGGACTGGAATATTGAATACTGAAGCGATAAGTCCCTTCTGGCAACGGCTCATACGGACCAAAGGTGACAATACCGGAGGATAACTCGGGGCGAGTTGTCACAGAGCATCCTTCGTTTACAACTCCATTCTCGTAGACCGGTAACTCACAAGCTTTCCATGTGTAGGTATCGCCTGGAGACGCAAATTTCTTTGTTTTGATTTTATCTTTGCCGTAAACGAGCACTCTCATGAAGAACCTTTCGGTGTCATTACAAGCGGTCTGATAAGCCGGCTCACCATTAATCTGCCTGAGGATCTCTGAATCAGGGTTTTCTTGGGTTCCTAGAAGGCGGGTAACTGCAAAATCGTATCGCGATCGATAGTTATTAGAGTTGTCTAGCCATAGATGTTGCGAAAGATCAGGCTTAACTTGAAAGAGTTCTAAATCGCGCTTCGAAAACTCACTGATAATCTTTGCAGGGCCAATTGCAGACAAACCATTCTTAAGCTTAGCTCCGGTTAAATTTTCGTATTCTTGTAGAGCCTCATCAACACACTGAGCCATAGGAGGGTAATAGGAGGTCTGCAATCTGCTGCTTGGTATTGAAGTGTAGAAAAGCATAGGTAGGATAGCGCAAAAGGCAACATTCCTAACTCTCATAGAGAGCAAGCTCCTGAAATTGTGAAAAATATCAGCAAGCAACCACGAGAACAGTATTGGAAACCAGTAAAAATTAAGGAAATACCGATTAACTGGGTATACAGCATCTACAAGAATTCCGTTTAAGATGAGTGCGGAAAATGTAGATATTACTGATATTATGATAAAGCAGCATAGATAAAGATGTTCAATATTTTTGTTTTCGGATTTAAATTCTTTGATTATCCATCCAATAATTATTCCGTAAAAAATAAACACATATACCATGGGTAACGGCATATGCTCTATGCTCAATGAGACGACTTCTATTAAAGATCTGATCTGCAATGGTAAGCTTGCTTCACGCAGTATGTAATTTGTGAGAACACTATCTGGAAGTAAAATTGACTTCAATAAAAACCCCGCAGCTACTCCTAGTATCGAGGTTAGATTGATTCTACAAAGCGCTTTTCTACTGGACTCTTTAAAGATGAAATAAACAGCCATCGAGATAATGGAAGGCGCTGTGAAGCTGACGACAAATAATGCATCGGAAATAGTGGCTAAAGCCGATATTGTAAAGAGAGCGAAATAACTCCAGAGTTGATCGCTTCGTTTATTTTCAAGTAATGGTGTAATTGCTACAAGAGCAATGAGAATGTTAATAAGATTTCCAAAATGAAATGCATTATGCAAAATGCGAAAGTATGGAGCGTGAGGTATGTCTACACCAAACATAGAGTTGCTATTGTAGCTACGAATCACCAGAAAAGTGACCAGAACTACTAAAATAAAGAGTGCAATATCCTGCCGATTAGTTAGAACCCGTCTGTGTTCTGTGGGAGTGTTTGTGGTTAGGGGGAACGACTTTGTCAATAATAAAACCAATATACCTGTAACGCCTACTTGCAGTAGAGCATAGATAAGGACGGAAAAATAAGTGCTTCCAGTAATAGCTCGAATAGGAAAAAACAAGGCCATATCAGGGAAAAAATAGGGCGCTCCTGGGAAAGACCAATCAGAGACATTTCCATTCTCTAAAAAAACATCTTTGAAGAAACTTACAATATATAGAGTATCACCTGTGAAGAAATGGATCATATACAGTGATTGCGTCAGAAAGGCAACTGTAAATGATGAAAAAGCTAAAAATACTGCTATGAGCCTGATTAATTTAGCCGGAAATCGCATAGCTATTTTCTCTTCCATTTACATGTACGACATCTGCCAATTTGAAGGGCTATCAATGATTTAAAGGGTTTTAGCGATCGCGTATCCATTGATTCTCATTTGATTTTAGTAAAGGTAATTCCAGAAACTTTTAGAGTGCCAGAACCATTGGCTATAGTTTTGACCTCTATATCTTTATTGGCATAATTGCCGCTAATACTTAGTGAACTGACAGATACCTGGCTATCCTGACCATTCGTGCCGTTCAGATCGCCCTTTTGCAGTTGCTCAATCCCTTCAGGTAGATGGATGATAATTTCCCATTCACCAACCTTTTCTGTCGGCATTGGTGGGCTTGAATATCTAATCTCAAACTGATACTCGCCTTTGGGTAATGGCTCATAGGGACCAAAGGTGAGCGTCCCTTCAAAGGACTCAGATTGAGTTTGAACAGAACAGTCCTCTTGGGCTATGGCGCCACTGCGAATAGAGAGTTCACACCCCTTCCAGGTGTAGCTATCACCAATATTTAAGAGCTTTTCGGAACGAAGATTGTCTTTTCCATAGATGAGCACCTTTGCGCGTGGCCTGGTTTGGCAAGCAACTTCGTATTCGGGAGCGCCATTAATACGTGTCAAGATTTGAGTGTTGGGAACTTCGCCATGGGGTAATTGTTCGATAATAGCAAAGTCATAACTTGGCCGATAGCGAGTGATATTGTTTACCCATAGAAATGGAGATAAATTAGGGCGAACCTGTACAACTTCTGCATTGCGCTTCGAGAATTCTGTAACTATCTTCGAAGGTCCATAAGCAGCAATACCTTGACTAATTTCAACCCCTGTCTTTGCTTCATAGCTTGCTAGCGCATTATCTACACACTGCGCAATTGCTGGATAATAAGTACTCTGAAACTCATCTCTGGGGACCGACAGATAGCCAGTCCCTAGTAGAGCAATCAAGAAGACGGTATTTCTGGCGTACCTGTAGAGTCGATTCTGAGTAACTGAGAATATGTCAACAACTAACCAAGAAAAAAGTACTGGCAACCAATAAAAGTTAAGGAAGTAGCGAGTTGTTCCATGGTCATTAAAGCCCAGCACACCATTAATGATGAGTGCTGCAAAAGTGAAAGATACTGACGCCAGTATAAAAACGTACAAGTAGAAGTGGTTGGCTCCCTGCTTTTTACCTCTGAGGTGTCTGATTACCTCCCAGATAAGAATCCCATAGAAAACGGTAGCAAGAATCAAAGCAATAGGCATATACCTAAAGCTAATTAATAGGACTGACGCGAGTGCTTTAGTCTGTCCGATTAAATCATGTTCGCGCAAGATATAAGTTGCTGTAGTGTTAACGGTCAACGCTAGTTTGAGTAAAATCCCTGTTGTTGCTCCCAAAAATGAAACGACGATAATCCTCAATGTCGTCATCTTCTTTAACTTGTAGATAACTGTAGAAAGGATGATTGCAGCAATTGAGGGAGCCATGAAACTGACGATAAACAGAGCATCAGAACCCGTTCCTAACAGCGATATGAGAAATAAAAGTATATACGCTTTAACTATATTTTTCCCTTCAAGAATAGCCAGTGTCATCGCGATCGCGAACAGACCATTCATGATATTGCCGAAATGGAAAACACTGCTTATTATCCAAAAGTAAGGCGAATTGGCTATACCTATCTCTGAATCTTGACCCTGGATTGCCAAGAAAACAATTGCATATAGAAATGCCAGTAAAGAGATATCAAACCTGTTTTTAAGGATGTGATTTTTTGTCGAAGACTGATCAACGGTAGAGAGAATATTTATCAGTAGAACTATCAGTATATAAGTTGCGCCTATCTGTAGCAAGGCGTAGAAAAGTGCAGAGAAATAGGTGCTTCCGATAATCGCCTTGATGAGAAAGTACAGCGCCATATCGGGAAAAAAATAAGGAGCTGGTGCGAAATACCAGTCAGAGAAACTACCGTCGTTCAAAAAAATGTCCCTAAAGACCGCAGGAATATATAAAGTATCCCCATAGAATAAAGCACTTACTCGAAGAGAACGTGTCAGGAAAGCAATCGCGACCGCAGAGAACATCAAAACTATCATTGCGACTCTGACGGCCTTAATAGGAAATCGCATATTGACTTTTACTCCTCAAACTCTGAATAGCTTAACTTTGAAGTTCTTTAGATTCTCTGCTATTCTCGGGCAGTAGCATAATTGTACATCGGGAACTTCCAACAAAATGAGATCTTTTAGCCCTACTCGAGTTTCCCTGAATTAAACAAGCTCTCTCGTGGGATTGGTAGTAATCTATGGAACATGTACTCTTCCACCAGATGTCTCAGCTCGAAGAAGTTCACTGGTGGTTTGTAAGTCGTCGAGCGATTCTAGATGCTGTTATCAAACAGCTTCCTTTGTCAGATCAGGCGGCCATCTTGGAAGCAGGATGCGGTACTGGGGGTAATCTAGCAATGCTCAGCGCTCATGGCACCGTTAGCGCCATGGAATACGATAGCGTTGCCAGAGAAATGTCTATTAGTCGAGGCATTGGCATGGTTGCAGCGGGCTCCTTACCGGATGCGATTCCTTTTGAACCTCGAAAATTTGAGATGATTGCGCTTTTCGATGTACTGGAGCACTTAGATGAAGATGTAGCATCTTTGCAGGCTCTCCGGCATCGTCTCAAATCGGACGGGTGGCTAATTCTAACCGTGCCTGCTAATCCTTGGATGTGGAGTCACCATGATGAGATTCACCATCATCGACGCCGTTATACCTTGCGCCATCTCCGCCGCGTGGTGAAAAATGCTGGCTATGAAATCACCTATGTGAGCTACTTTAACTTCTTACTGTTTCCTCTAATTGCCACAATTCGGCTACTGCAAAAGATGACTGGCAAGCACCAGGATGATGGTGACTTGACGCTTCCTTCTAAGCTGGCAAACAAAACTTTGACATCCGTCTTCTCTTTTGAGAAGCACATTATGGCCAATCAAATTTCGATTCCGTTTGGCGTTTCTTTGGTATTGACAGCCCGTCCTACTTTTTCTTGTCTTGAAGAAACCGTTTAAACTAACCACCTCGCGACAAAATAAAAACACCCGAACAGATGAGACAGAGCGCTAGAATTTGTCGCAGTCCGAAGGGTTCACCCCAAATTAGATGTGCAAGTAAAGACACGATAACGTAGCTAACGGAGACACTTGGAAAAGCAACCGATAGCGGCAGCTTGCGAAGTGAATAAATGTAGAAAATGGAGGCGACAAAATAAGATCCCAAACCCACTAAAATATAAGGATGAACGAACAAAATAGTCTTTGCATTGGGGTCTGGAGTTGCGCCTGCCTTGAGACTTAGCTGCCCACCCACGCCAACCAGAATAGAGGTGATGAGGGCCAAGTAAGGATTAATTTGCATAATGCTTCGTGCTCATGACTTTGGCTTATCAACAGGATGGTTGAGGTGTAGCGTAGGTTCTCTGCTATCGATTAACGGCATCCAATGAAGCAGTTTTGGAAGCGTCATAGGTTTCACGGATTAAATATAGAGGTCGCCCTTTGACCTCTTCATAAACTCGTCCAAGGTACTCGCCGATTACTCCTAGTGTCATTAGCTGTATACCGCCGATAAACAATATCGCAACCATCAATGAAGCATAGCCTGGAACATCAATCCCGAGAGCAATGGTTCGGATGATCAACAGCGCCGCATACAGAAAGGCAATTAGCGATATGACAAGCCCAGCATAGCTCCAAACCTTGAGGGGAACAGCACTAAAAGACGTGATACCGTCGATCGCAAAATTCCACAATCGCCAATAGTTCCACTTGGTTTCTCCCCTATAACGCCGAGCTCGGTCGTAGAAAATAAAGGTTTGTTTGAATCCCACCCAGGAGAACAGTCCTTTCATGAACCGTGTCCGTTCGGGAAGATGTTTCAAGGCTTCTACAACGCGCCGATCCAGCAAGCGAAAATCGCCTGTGTTACGAGGAATCGGAACTTGGCTCATGCGACCAATCACCCGGTAGAACAGATAGGCCGTTAGCTTCTTAAGCCAGCTTTCACCGCTGCGCGATCGCCGTACCGCATAAACCACATCGTATCCCTCACGCCACTTCACAAGTAGTTCGCCAATTAGCTCAGGGGGATCCTGCAAATCAGCATCAATGGGAACAACGGCATCGCCTGTACTATAGTCAATACCTGCGGTTAGGGCAATCTCTTTGCCAAAGTTGCGAGACAGGGAAACAACCTTAATGTTGGGATTGCGTCGATGGTGTTTGATCAGGTGTATCAAGGAAGCATCTTGACTACCATCATCCACGCAAACAATTTCGTAGCTGAGATTTAAGTCTTCCAGAATCAGTTCCAGACGCTCGAACAGATGTCCGATGTTCGGCTCCTCGTTGTAAATCGGAACAACCACAGATAGCTGAACATGAGCAATTCTTGACACAGTTGAGGGCGTGGCTGGGAGCATGGTTCAAGCGACCTGATACGAACACAAACTGAACACACGAAAGACATCAGCAGAACGATATTACTCTTTTCAGCATGGTTCCGCGCCATGTTTGTCTACCTGTGCTTTAGGGCTGCTGCCAGTTATGAGCCAACCGTCACCCATTGAGAGACGAGTCTGGGTCAACCGAGTCTGAGTAAACAGCGTAGCTACAAAGGAATTGCCCACAGGCATGCTATGAATCTCTACTCAGCGACTTAGGAGTCTGTGAGCCTGTATCGCCGGCTAAACTAACATGTCAACGTGTTACAGTTTGATGCGGCAGGCTATGTCAAAAGCTTAATGGGAATCACCCGTACACAAGTGTTCTCCGTAGAAGTGAGGCGGTTAACGTGAGCCAACCTAAGATCCCAGTTCTTGACCTCAAACCTCAATATCAGGCCATTAAAGACGAAATTCAGGCAGCGATTAATCGGGTTCTGGAATCAGGCCAATTCATTTTGGGAGGAGAGGTCAGCCAGTTCGAAGGGGCGGCAGCGAATTACTTAGGAGCTAAACATGCCATTGGCGTTAACTCCGGCACCGATGCGCTCATGATTGGCTTACGGGCACTGGGCATTCAACCGGGCGACGAGGTCATTACAACGCCTTTCAGCTTCTTTGCCACGGCAGAATCGATCAGTAATGTCGGAGCAACTCCGGTGTTCGCCGATATCGACGCGGCTTCTTTTAACATTGACCCTAGCCAAATCAAAGCCTGTATCACGGACAAAACTAAGGCAATTATGCCGGTCCATCTCTACGGTAATCCGGCGGCGATGGCTCAGATTCTAGACATTGCTAAGGAGCACAACCTCAAAGTCATCGAGGATTGCGCCCAAGCGTTTGGGGCTTCTTATAAAGGCGACTGTGTCGGGTGTGAAAACATTTGCCAGGACGCTACCCGCGATCGCCTCTTGGGTAGACGGGTCAGTACTATCGGTGATGTCGGTGCATTCTCGTTCTTTCCAACGAAGAATTTAGGAGCCTATGGGGATGCCGGTCTGATTACTACAAATGATGATGCTGTAGCTGAAACGGCCCGCAAGCTCCGAGTTCATGGTGAGCAAAAGCGCTATCACAACGAGATGCTGGGCTACAACTCACGGTTGGATGCATTACAAGCTGCGATTCTAGGCGTCAAGCTGCCTTACATTGACCAGTGGAACCAACAGCGTCGCCGTGTGGCTGAGACTTACAGTCGGCTGCTGGCCGATATCGAGGGTGTGATAACGCCCCAAATCACCGAGGGACATGTCTTTCATCAGTACACCCTGCGAGTCTTAGAGGGGAAGCGTGATGCTGTGAAAGCTTATCTGGCGGAGCAGGGCATCGGGGCCATGATTTACTATCCGATGCCTCAATATCGCCTGCCTGTCTACCAGGGACAATTCCCCACTTGTGCGGTTACAGAACAGGTAGCTAGCGAGGTTTTGAGTCTGCCTATCTGGCCTGAGTTAGAAGCGTCGGCCCAGGAACGAATTGCCGCAACGTTGGTTGAGGCGATCCGACAATAACCCGTAGAGGTGCGATATATCGTGCCTCTACGGGAATCCCCCTGGATACATGTGTATTGAGATACCAAACATCTGTTCCATCATCGCCATCAAGTCTTCTGGAGAGTCCGGTTGTGGACCGGCCAAGAACGCTTTGAGGGTGATTTTGCGATCGCGAAAATCGCGAACAAAGTCACGGATCTTTTCGAGATACGCCACCTCTCCCGCAGTCTCTTGTAGCAGCTCATCTGTGAAGTCGATGCCTTCTTTGGCCGCCTTGCGGTAGGTCGTGACCATCATGCCTTCCTGAGTATTGTTGCGCAGTTCCCGCAGCTCCGCTTTGATGCCCTCATACTGCTCGCGTAGGCCGCTGTTTTCTTTGGCTAGTTGTTGACACTGCTGTTCTAAGTCGTCCCCCAAAGCAGACACATCGAGGGTTGCATCGCCTTGATTCTGCTGCTGCTCTAACTCCAGTAGCAGCGCAAAGTCACCAGATTTATAGGCTTTGTTAATCGCCTTCATGACTTCTGTATTCTGCTGTTGTGTGTCTTCATCCTGGGCGCGATCGGGGTGGTAGATGGCCGCCAACCGGAGAAAGGTCTGGCGAAAGGTTCGATCTTGGGGTGATGAGGCCGATTCTGACGTTGGGCTTTGAGGCGGCACTTCAGCATTAGTACCCCTGGAATCAGGGAATCCAAAACCCGACTCCTCGGGCTCAAAGGGTGACCCGTCGGTAGGCGTCTCACCCGCAACGTCAGCAAAAAAGTCGTTGCTTTCGGCGAACCCTGACAAGGGTTGAAAGCTGATAGTGCCCTGTAGTTGAAGTGACTGGTAAAGGCTCCTCACTTTTTGGCGCGATTGTTGCCCCATTTTGCGTTTGGTGAGCAACTCCTCAAACAAGGCATGAATTTCGGTATCAATATCACGCAGCTGGTTAAACAAATCCGCCCCTTGGTGGAACAGCTCTCTCACGACATCTTGCATCTGCGCCATGAAGTTATTCAGTTCAGTGCGCTTGCGGCGAATTTGTCTGAGTAACCATTGCCGCTCTTCCTGTAGCGTCGATAGTTTCTGATGCAACGCAGTAGGAGCTAACGTACTTTCGGTAGCAGGCGATTGAGAAATCTTCCGTCGCGCCATAGGTTTATGCTCTCTGTATTAGGCTTTTTCGCTCAGAGGGTATGAAGTCAAAGCTACCGCGATTTTGGATCAGGGTAGGAAAAGTTCGTCTTCTAACAAAAGGTCATCACCAAAGCCTCCGATTCCAGCAACATAGTGGAAATTGCCTTCGCCGACATTAGCCTCTAGAGTTTTGATGATCTTCTCAGGATTATCGTAAGGACCACTGATGTAGTAGGGTTTGCCTTCTCTACCAAACTCTATCGCGATCGGTGTCTCAGGCTGAAGTCCTAAATGAGCTTGTGCTTTAGTGTTGAAGTCAGATCCTGGCTCAAAGCCGAGAGCCCGAGCATACTCAACCGCACCGTAGACGATGGATTGTGCCTGCTCAATGGAAATATCAACAAATGGCTCATTAAATCTCTCAGTAGCAACTCTTTTGAATTCCTGGTAATGGCTACGTCCCACCTTGCGGGGTGGAATCGCATCCTTTACCCCCAAGCACCAGTAGTCAACCAAATAGCTGCCCAAGAGATAGCGGTTACGGTCCTCACGAGTCAGGAGGATCTGAGCCATGCCACCCACGCCTTCATCTTCGGCAAGCGCTTTACCTTCCAAAAGTCGCTTGGCAGCGCTCTGATTGACGATGCACTCATGGATAGGTTCTAGAGCACCCTCTTGGGCTCTGGCGAGATATGCCCCTTCAGCGTTTTCACGAATAAATGTGTTTACTTCGGCAGGTCTTAACCCAAGCTTGCGAGCGATTTGTTTAGGGGCAACTTTAGCCTCTCGCAGCCGGAGAATTTCGGCAGCTTGCTCTGGAGTCATAACGTGGCTAAGTAGAAGATGCTTTTATGCAGACTAAAGGACTATTCCCTGATTGCCATGCAGTCCGATACAAAGCTTTAAGAGGATATCGGTCTGAAGCGAGAGACGGTCCCTAAAACTAGTGCATCACGGCAGAAATATGCTCACTATTCAGAATGCTGGGAAGGCATATCTGCCTTAGGTTTGCATTTTGAATTCCGCGTAGCGGTACTAGGGGCAGCAGTCCGCAGTCGAGGACACACTGAATTCTGCCGACTGGCGTCTTCCTCAAGCCCTTGCCATGCTTGAACCTCTAGACTTCATTGGGATCAATCCCCAATTCTCGTAAGCGCTCAGCCAAGCGCTCAGCCCGTTCCTGGGCCACGTCAGCCCGTTCCTGGGCGGCCCTAGCTTGTCGCTGCGCCTTTTCCTTCGCCATGCGCTCGGCTTCCGTATCCGTCAGCAACCAGTTGCCAGACTCGTCACACCAGCGCAGCCAATAGCCAGGAACGTCCTCAAACGTTCCCTGCCACAATCCTAATCCGACCTTCAGATCATCCAGCCAGATGGCCGGGTTCTGCTGCTGTATTGGTTGCTCTTCGTAACGTCGGCCTATGAGCTTGAAGTAACGCAGTTTGCGGGTATAGCGACTGTAGACGATATAGTGCGGTACCCGCAGATAGCTTTCGTACACTTCAAACTTACCAGGCGGTTCCAAGCGCTCTTCGTCCGATTCAGCTATCGAAGTTTCATCGGATCCTATTGGCAGTGCTTCAGGCTCAGAAATGGATTCAGCTTCACGAGCCGGTACGGGGTCATCCGCTATCTGGTCGCTATCTCTGTAAAGCCGACCGAGGTCTTCACGCTCAGTTCGAGGTGAGAGGAACTCCACGACCACCGCGGGCGCGTGTCTTTCTTGCCATACAACGTAGCTACGGCGCAGGTCGTGACCGTCGTATAACCGGGGGACATTTACCGCTAGGAACCAATCAGGACGCTTGTGCCACAGCTGATGATGCACGTCATAGTAGACATTCAGGTCGCTGCCGGTAAACCAGTTATCACTGCTGTAATCGACCAAGTGCAAGGTGCGGCTCAACAACTGTGGCTGCAGGTCATGAAATACGTCAGGCAAGCCAGGTTCCTCGGGAAATTCGCTGGGCAAGTCATACATCGTTGGCAGTGTCTGCCGTGGCGATCGCGGCGGATCGGTTGGCGGAACCGAGTAGCCGGTAGCGTACTGTGGTGACATGACTTACCTCCAAGCGACTATTGAGCAACGGACGCTTGCAGCGAAGGCGCGATCGCGTTTGCTAGCTTCCGAAGCATAGCAGCCGTTGTTTCAAAATCGACGCAGGCGTCGGTGATGCTCTGTCCGTAGGTCAGCTGGCTCAAGTCTTCGGGGATCGGCTGCTTGCCCTCGACAAGATGGCTCTCAATCATCACACCTAAAATATGTCGCGATCCAGCATCAATCTGCTGAGCAATGCTATCCAGCACTGTCACCTGCTTTTTGTGGTCTTTGTTGGCATTGGCATGGCTGCAGTCCACCATCATGCGAGGGTTCAGGTTCAGCTTGGCGAGCTCCTGCGCTGCCTGTTCCACATTGGTGCCATCGTAGTTGGGACCATTCTTGCCGCCTCGCAGTACCAGGTGCCCGTCGGGATTACCCGTTGTTGCGACGATGCTTGCCAGTCCGTGATGGTTAATGCCTAAAAAATGGTGGGGCCGACTGGCGGCTAACATAGCGTTCATCGCCGCCAACGGACTGCCATCGGTGTTGTTCTTAAAGCCAATAGGCATCGATAGCCCGGAGGCCATTTCGCGGTGGGTTTGGCTCTCGGTAGTGCGGGCACCGATCGCGGTCCAAGAAATCACATCAGCAATGTACTGGGGCGTAATCGGGTCTAGCAGTTCTGTGGCAGCGGGGAGACCAAAGTGGGCTAGGTCCAACAGCAGCTTGCGAGCAAGGCGCAAGCCCTGATTGATGTCGTAGCTATTATCGAGATGAGGGTCGTTGATCAGGCCCTTCCAGCCAATGTTGGTGCGGGGCTTTTCAAAATACACCCGCATGACAATCTCAAGCGAACCTGACAGCTCTTGCCGCAATGCGGCCAGCTTCTGCCCGTATTCTGTTGCCGCCTCTACATCATGGATCGAGCAGGGTCCCACGATTACCAAAAGGCGACGATCTTCGTTGTACAGAATGTTGCGGATGCGATCGCGTGTTTTGGTGATCAGGGCTGCGGCTGTCTCAGTGATGGGTAGCTCGTGGTGCAGCAGCGCTGGACTCACAAGGGGACGGGTCTCAACCACATGGAGATCTTGAGTCTTATGCATGGATTTGGCAGTTTGCAGAGCAGATGAATAGTAACCCCTCACCATTGTGGTCTGTTTCGGGGCGAATGGAGATGAATTCTATTGGAAAAAATGTTGTTGATGAACAAAAAGGGTAAGGGATGGGGGTTATTTCCAAAGAGGGAAGAGTTCGGCATTCGGAAAGGGCAAAGCAGGAGTCACAAGTCAGACGCAAAGATGAGCGGGTAGTGTAAGAGCGCAAGGCTGGCGCCCTTCGATAACACGGGCCAGTGAACTCGGAAATTTCTTGGCCCGATTTTTCATGAGTTAGCGCGGCAAACAGAATGAGGAGTGTCTGACTGTTTGTACTGATGTTGATTGACACAGAGCGTTGAGCACTTGTCAACGTCTTCTCGGGATACTCTTCGTTCCCTAAGTTTCCTCCAGAAGGAAGAAACACCGACAATTTTTTTCAGGATAAGCTAAGCCGACTTGTAGGATGCGAGTTGTGAATTTCTGCAGATGGAAGTAGCGATTCTTTTGCTTCTAGTCTTTATTTCTTCAAATCGCTTTCTTTAGTGCATAGGTTTCTTCTCGACATACTAGATAGCTTGACCTTTGAATACGTTTTCACGTGCGCCAGAGGTTAAACGCGTATACGTTGACGTCGCCGCTCAAGGTCAAGTAGTTGAATTAGACCTCTCACTTCCCTGTCACTCAAAACGATGCCTAACTCCTCTAAAGATGCTTCGCAAAAAAAGCAAATTTCTGATCGGCCTGAGCATTTAAATCGCCTACTAAAAGCGCTTCCAGAGGCTGACTATGCTCGGTTAGTACCCCATTTCAGAAACGTCACTCTATCGCTTGGGCAAATTCTCTATGAGCCTTCTGAGCCTGTGAAAACAGCTTACTTTCCTAACAAGTCGATGATTTCATTAGTGCAGGTGATGGAAAATGGCGGCACAGTTGAAGCGGGTATTGTTGGCAACAACGGGGTGGCTAGCTACAGTATCTACCTAGGAGGACGGCAAGATTCTAGCCGCGCGATTGTCCAGATTGCGGGCAGTGCGATCGCCCTTGATGCCTCTATCTTGAAGGCCGAGTTTGATCGCGGCGAGTCCCTGCAAAAGCTTCTGTTGCGGTATACCCAGGCATTACTAGCTCAAGTCAGCCAAACAGCTGCTTGTAATCGCTTTCATCCTACTGAAGAGCGCTTAGCCCGCTGGCTCTTGCAATCACAAGACTTTGCTCGATCCGCAACACTAGAGCTGACGCAGGATTTTCTAGCCAATATGCTGGGGACACGCAGGGCGAGTGTCACGGTCGCCGCTGGAACGCTACAAAAAGCTGGGCTGATTGAGTACAGTCGGGGACTCATCAATATCCTGAATCGTAAGGAACTTGAGCTAGTGGCTTGTGAATGTTATGGCGTCGTCCGAGAAGAATATGATCGCTTACTGGGCATTCCGGTCAGCCACCCCTAAATGAGCAGCGCTTAAGTACGCTACCGTACTCAACAAATTCATAGACTGTGAAATAATTGGGGTCGCTTGCACGTAATGATGTGAGCCGTTTCCCCCCGATATGACCCGGGTGTTCGCTTGCAAATTTGCTGTAGTTCACGGGTCGTTTAGGGTAAGACTATCCACTTGCAGGCTGTGAAGGGTTAGGGCTCCAGACGACGTGAACTTCCAGTGCCGGGTACGGCACCCTGCACACAAAGGATTCTTAAAAGCCCCAGGACAGCTAAGCAAACTATGGAAGCGACAGGTTTTAATATCTTGCTGGTTGAGAATGATCCAAACGATATCCTTTTCATCCAGCGGGCCTTTCGTCAAGCAGACGTAACCGTGACTATCCAAGTAGTAGACGATCGGGATACCGTTATTGATTACCTATCGGGTACGGGGGCGTATACTGATCGCGATCGCTACCCTCTCCCAAGAGTCATTCTGCTAGATTTGAAGCTATCGCGCCGTTCTGGGCTTGAAATTTTAGAATGGATCAAGCAGCAGCCATTTATTAAACGGATTCCGGTTATTGTTCTGACCTCTTCCAAGGAAACGATAGACATTGACCAATCTTATGACCTAGGAGTGAATTCTTACTTAGTCAAACCTGTTAATTTCAAAGCACTGTCGGAAATGATTGCTCTCCTGGGCACTTATTGGCTAAGGCTCAATGAGCATCCTTCAGTCATAGCAGCAGATTAGGATGGAATAAAGAGGAAAGTTCTGGGTTGCTTGCCTTGGGCAGCCACCCACAGGTTAGAAATGGAGACAGACCGATCGCTACAGAGAATCCTGCTGGTTGATGACGACCCAGATGAGCGTCTGCTAGCGATCCGTGAACTGAGCCACGAATTTCCGCACACCCGAATCCAGGCAGTCCTAGGCTGGACGGCGATCTACCAGGCCTTTGTCGATAATAATTTTGATTTAGTCATTACTGATTACAAGCTGCGCTGGGCGACAGGCTTGGACGTGTTGAGAGCTGTCAAAGCACATGATCCGAATTGCCCCGTTGTGATGTTTACCGGCTCTGGCACACAGGTAATTGCGGTGGAAGCCATGAAGGCCGGACTCGATGACTATGTATTGAAGTCTCCCGAACACCGGATTCGCCTCGGTCAAGCCGTCCGCTCTGTTTGGCAAAACGCCCAAATGCATCGGCAAACCTTAAATCGAGAGCTCAGACTACACTTCATGCTCAACGCGCTTAAGGTGGGTGTGTTTCGGTCCACTGTTGATGGGTGGCTGATGGAAGCCAGTGACGGACTTTTGCAGTTGCTAAAAGTCAGCTCTTTGGCGGAGGCACAGACATTTTTTCAAGAAAGGGTAGCCCTTGCTTGGGCCAACGACGCAGCCCCGAAGCAACGCTGCCGCGAAGTTAAGCTCAACAGCTCCGCCAACCAACCCTGCTGGCTACATATCCGTGAAATGCGGGTATCTTTGGGGCATCAGTCCTTCATTGATGGATTGGTCAGTGACATCAGCCTTCAGAAGCAGGTTTCCGAGGTGCTGCAGTCCCGCAACCAAACCTTAGAGCAGCGGGCGCTTCAGCGGGCTGCTTGGTTAGAACGGCTTAATGATGAGCTAGGCGTATTTGCCTTTTCCATATCCCACGATCTGCGATCGCCCATTCGCCAGGTTAATGGGTTTGTCACGCTCTTAGAGCAAGAACTGCAATCATTTAATACCAATGCGACGGTCAGTCACTATCTTCAGCAGATTAATCAACTGACAGACCGCTCGGGTAACATGATCGATGCGCTGCTACAATTTTCTCGCACGGGACGGGCTGCTGTACAGTACACCCCCGTTAGTATGGATCGGTTGTTACAAGAAATTCGGCGACAGATGGCACCCCAGCTAGCCAAACGGACGATTCGCTGGCAAGTTGAGCCACTGCCAGCTGTTTGGGGCGATCGCAACCTATTACAACAGGTCTGGCAAAATCTCATCGAAAATGCGGTCAAATATACCAGTCTGGAACCAGAAGCTGAAATTGCGATTGGCAGCATCACGGGTGAAGATCAGACTACCTTTTTCATTCGCGATAATGGCATCGGCTTCAATCCCGAGGATGCCACCCATTTGTTTGGCATATTTCAACGCTTGCCCAATGCTTCAGCATTTGGCGGTACAGGCATTGGGCTGGCCAATGTGCAGCGGGTCATTCACCGTCACGGAGGAAGACTGTGGGCCGAAGGGAGACAAGGGGTGGGAGCAGCTTTCTACTTTACGTTGCCTTCCCGTACACCTAAAACAAGATCATAAGTTATCCGTACTAAAACAATCCGCTGCGGTATAAAGGTTACAACGCTGGCTCGGCAAGACCTGCACGCGTCAGTGTTGGCGTCAGCATGAATCTAACTAAAAACTAATTTTCTGACCTGTCTTCTCCACGTCTCTCGAAGGATAGATTGAGCGACAGGTATCTTTACCTAGTATGAGAATGTCTTGCCATGACATTGTTCTCAAAAGCACCGCTTGCGTATCTGTCTCACTGACCTGCACGATATCAAATGTAGTTTTTCATGTACTCTTTTGTAGACGCGCTAACGCACAATCGTCCCCAGACCGCACTGTTTCAGATCCTTCTTTTAGAAGATGATCCGGTAGACTGCGAGCTAATTGAGACGATACTGACCAATAGCGATCTCGAGATTCAGTTGACTCGCACGAGTGGTCGCCAAAACTTCTTAGAGTGTCTGGAGAGTGTCAAACCCCAGCTAATTTTGGCCGACTATGTTTTGCCTGGTTTCGATGGTCTTGCTGCGCTCAAGTTAGCTCAAGCAGTTTGTCCCCAAGTTCCCTTTATTTTAGTTTCTGGGGTGTTGGGTGAGGAGCAGGCAATTGAGGCTATGAAGCAGGGAGCAACTGACTATGTTCTGAAGCAACGTCTCCAGCGTTTGGTACCGGCAGTTCAACGTGCACTCCGCGAAAGTCTAGAGCGGCAAGAACGGCACAGGGTAACAGTGGCTCTGAAGCAGACAGACGATTTGCTACGAACCATCGTAAAAGAGTCTCCTGTTGGTATCGTTACCCTTGATCGCCAACAGCAAGTGATGACCTGGAATACTGCTGCTGAAAAGCTCTATGGCTGGCCTGCCGATGCTTGCATTAATCGTCGTCTTCCAGTTATTCTCGAAGTGCAGCGGGCCTCTTTTAACTTTCGCTTCAACCAAGCCCTGCAGAACAGAACCGTATCAAATCACGAGTGTCAGCATCTGAGACAAGATGGCCGGGTCGTTGATGTGAGTTTATCGCTAGCGCCCCTCCATGACGCTGACGAACATATCTATGGTGTTGTCATGGTCGCAGTGGACATTACCATTAGCAAGCAGATTGCTGCTCAGCGACTCAATCTGCTTGAACAAGAAAGCGCCGCTCGCACCGCAGCTGAGTCGGCAAATCGAATCAAAGATGAGTTTTTAGCCGTGCTTTCCCACGAGCTAAGAACCCCCTTAAATGCCATTGTTGGCTGGATTAAGCTGATTAAGAAAGGGACTTTAAAGCCACTCGTTGTCCAAAAAGCGATAGATATTATTGAGCGCAATGCGATCGCGCAAGCTCAGCTCATTGAAGACTTACTGGATCTTTCACGCATCATTCGAGGCCAAGTTCGGCTAGCCATCCGACCTGTAGACGTTACTGCCCTCATCAGCGCTACGGTTGAAACCCTTCGTCCAGCAACCGAAGCAAAATCCATCCGTGTCAGCGTTGACTGTGCTCCCAATATCGACTGGATCCTGGCTGACCCTAGTCGATTGCAGCAGATATTTTGGAATTTACTTTCGAATGCTATTAAATTTACGCCATCTGCAGGTAGCGTAGCGATTCGCCTACGGGCTGTTGATAGTCATCTACAAATCCAGGTAAGCGACTCTGGCATTGGTATTGCATCTGACTTTCTACCTCACGTGTTTGACTATTTCCGCCAGGCGGATGGCTCGTCTACGCGATCGCAGGGCGGCCTAGGATTAGGTCTGGCCATCACGCGTCGCTTGGTTGAACTCCACGGCGGAACTATCGAGGTTGAGAGTCCAGGCCTGAACCAAGGGTCTACTTTTACCGTTAGCTTGCCGATGCGCGCCACCGCAGCCCATGCTGAAGTCAATAGCAGCTCAGCTGACGATTCTGCCAACTTGCAAAATGTTAGGGCCGTAGTCGTTGATGATGAAGCTGACTCACGTGAGTTACTGAAGGTCCTTTTAGAACAGCACGGTGTCGAGGTCGAAAGCGTTGCTAACGCCCGAGCAGCCTTGCATCTTTTGGAAGACTTTCAGCCAGACATTATTCTCAGCGACATTGGCATGCCCGCAATAGATGGCTGTAGCTTTATTCAAGCTGTCCGTTCTTCACCTCACAGCTGGCTGCGCGACATTCCTGCAGTCGCCGTAACGGCCCATGCGCGGGAAGAAGATCGGCAGCATGCGCTGGCTGTGGGATATCAGTCTTATATTGCCAAGCCCTTCGATCTGCTCGAAGTAGTCAATACGGTTTATGAGCTGACGCATCCTCTAGATAACACGTAGTTGACATAGGAATGCCAGTCATAATCAGACAAGGCTCTGCAAACCCCAGCGAAAGATAAAGGATATGTGTTTAATCGCTGGGAAGGCAAGGATTCTCAAGGAATCCTTGCCTTCCCAAAAGCAGTCCTCGGTTGAAAGCGTTTACTCAACGCCCTCAATACGGTCTTCTACCTCCTGGTACAACTCCTGCAGCCGCTCCAGGTTCTCATCGCTGGTTTCCCAATAGCCGCGCCCGTTTACCTCTAGCAGGGTCGCAACCATGCGCCGGAAAGAATTCGGGTTCAAATCCATCAGACGCTTGCACATCTCTGGATCCTTTATGAAGGTCGTATTGGTGTCCTCATAGACCCAGTTATCTACCGCATCTGCCGTTGCTGACCAGCCCATGGTATTCACCAAACGCTTCGACAATTCCCGTACGCCCTCATAGCCGTGGGAGAGCATCCCCTCATACCATTTGGGATTCAGCATTTTTGTGCGAGCATCCAGACGCACTGTCTCAGACAGCGTCCGCACCTGAGCGTTGGCGGTTGTGGTATCGGCCACATAGGCGGCAGGCTGCTTGCCATCCTCCCGTAGGCTTGCCACTACCTTCGTTGGATCCGAGTCGAAATAGTGAGAGACGTCTGTGAGAGAAATTTCCGAAGAGTCCAGGTTCTGGAAGGTGACTTCGGCCTTCTTTAAAGACGCCTCAAATAGCTCACGAGAGTTATCCATCACCCCTGGATTATCGGAGTTGAAGGCAAACGACTTACGCTTCAAATACATTTCCTGAAGTTCCGTTTCCTCCTCCCAACTGCTGTTCTCCACCGCTAGGTTGACGTTGGAAGCATAGGATCCAGAGGCATTAGAAAAGATACGGGTAGCTGCCGTGCGGAGGTCAACCCCCATTTGTTCGGCTTGCTCCAGCGCGTGCTTGCGAACAAAGTTCATTTCTAGAGGCTCATCGGCTTCAGCAGCCATTTTCACCCCTTTATCTAGTAGGGCCATCTGGTTGATAAACAGGTCGCGGAACACTCCGGAGCAGTTCACCACAATATCGACGCGGGGACGTCCCAACGCTTCCAAAGGAATGAGCTCTAGCTTGTTCACCCGACCTAGGGCATCAGGGACCGGCTTGACACCGATAAACCAAAGCATTTGCGCTAAGGATTCGCCATAGGTCTTGATGTTGTCCGTGCCCCAAAGAACCGTCGCAATGGTCTCGGGGTAGCTGCCGCCATTTTCCTGCCGCTGCCGCTCTAATAAGCGATCCACCACAATCTTGGCGGACTGTACGGCTGCTAGCGTCGGAATGGACTGGGGATCCAGGGCGTGGAGGTTCTTGCCGGTGGGCAGTACATCGGGGTTGCGAATGGGGTCACCGCCGGGACCCGGGAGGACATATTCTCCTTCCAGTCCTTTTAGAAGTCCACCCAGTTCGTTGTCGGCACAGACCTGCTCCAGACAGAATTCCAGGTATTCCATCAGCGGCTTGATGGCTTCGGCATCCACATCCGGATAGCCTGCATCCTGAAGCGCCTTGATCCAGGGTTCCTTCTTGCCAAGGTTGAGAAAGTTGAGACGCGACACCATGGAAACTCGTCCATCGGCATCGATTTGCTCGTGAACCAGCGCCGTCACTGCCTCGCGCACCCCCTGATTGATGTCGTACAGGAGCTGCACGTCATTGAGGACGCCCCGATCGCTGTTGTCGTAAATTTCTTCAATATCCCGGCCCAGGCTTTCTGCTATCAGCCGCTGCAGGCTCTTGATGCCCTCTTCCTCGCGATCGAGTCCGGCAATGTTGACCAAAGTTGCGATCGCCTCTTCGGCACTGGGGGGTTGGCCAATCACGTGTAGACCGCAGGGCAGCAGGCGGGACTCGATCTCCATCAGCTTGATGTAAATCTTGCCCACTAGCGTGTCGCGATCGTCCGGTGACATCTCATGGGCGTCACGTTCCGGCAGCTGCACATCCCGGTCCAAGTTGCACTGGCGCGCCGTCTCGATAATGGCGTTGACGATCTGAATGGCCCGACCATTGTCCTTCTGGGACTGGTAGGAGGCAATGAGTTCGCTGAGTTCTTTCAGACCCTTATACAGTCCTGCGTTTTCAGCTGGAGGCGTCAAGTAGCTGATAGTTTCGGCATAACCGCGACGTTTGGCGATCGTGGCCTCAGAGGGATTATTCGCTGCGTAGTAGTAGAGGTTTGGGGTCGTCCC
Source organism: Leptolyngbyaceae cyanobacterium (assembly GCA_050330865.1). Lineage (GTDB taxonomy): Bacteria > Cyanobacteriota > Cyanobacteriia > Phormidesmidales > Phormidesmidaceae > SIO1E4. The sequence continues at coordinate 37,849 of JBHJHM010000054.1, read as the reverse complement.
GATGAGATTATCGGGGTAGCACAACCCCGACATGCCCATCTGCTTACCAGGCATAAACTCCAGCGAGCCATGGGTGCCAAAGTGCAGGACGGCATCCGCGCCCCAGATTTTTTCTAGGTATGTATAGTAGGCGGCAAAGCCATGGTGGGGACTGGCCGATCGCGAGAACAGCAGCCGCATCGGATCACCTTCGTAGCCAAAGGTAGGCTGCACACCAATGAATACATTGCCAAAGGATTTGCCGTACACCAGTAGATTCTGTCCATCGGTATTCAGGTTGCCAGGCGGCGATCCCCAATTTTCCTCTAGCCGTACCGAATAGGGGGTCAGCGCTTCGTACTCAGGAACCGGCATCCGGTAAGCAATATTCAGTTCGGGACTGTTGTATTGCGCCTGGGCATCGTGAATAACCTCTAGCATCAAGGCTTCTGGCGACTCGGGCAGACCCTGTACATCGTAGCCATTCCGCTGCATCGCTTCCATCACCTTATAGATGGAGCCAAACACGTCTAGATAAGCAGCGGTACCCACATTGCCTTTGTCCGGTGGGAAGCTGAACACCGTGATGGCTAGCTTTTTAGTGACTTTAGGTTTGCGGTGCAGGTTGCCCCACTTCATGGCGCGTTCCGCGATCGAGCTAATCCGATCCTGGAGCGAAATAGAGCGTCCTGTCATGCCATCGCGCCCCGAGAGAACAATGGGCTCGATCGCGCCATCCAGTTCCGGGATCGCCATCTGCAGTGCTACCTGAATCGGGTGCAGTCCTAGATCGCTTGCTTCCCACTCTTCGGTCGTTTGGAACACCAGGGGCAGTGCCACCATGTAAGGGCGGTTGAGGCGCTTCAAGGTCTCGATGGCTTTAGGATGATCCTGGCGTGCAGGTCCTCCTACCAGCGCAAAGCCTGTTAGCGACACGACTGCATCCACAATCGCGTGCTCTGGATGCAAAGGATCAAAGAAAAATTGATCCACCGGCTTGGAAAAATCCAGACCGCCAGAAAACACGGGGATCACCCGCGCGCCCAGATACTCTAGCTCCTGCACCATGGCAACATAGTGCGCCTCGTCCCCAGTAACCAAGTGCGTACGCTGCAGCACCAAACCAATGCAGGGAGCGAGCGGATCCTTCAGATCTTCTGAGACATCTTGGCGCGAATCGTACCAGTTGAGATACTCCTTGACATCCTCGAACATCTGAGTTGCCATCGGATGCCAGATACCCACATCGGGGTAGGTAACCGGATCTTCGTAATCCAAGCTCTCGATTTGGGGCGCGCCCTCAATCACGGTGTCTTTGAAGACGTAGCGATCGGCCAGCATCAGCAGAAAGTTTTCTAGATTCTCGGAAGAGCCCCCCAGCCAATACTGGAAGCTCAGCATGAAGTTACGAGCGTCTTGCGCTTTCTCTACAGGCAGGTACTTCAGCACGCTAGGCAGCGTCCGGAGCAGTTTCAGCATGGCGTCTTCAAACCCGCTGCCCTGCTTCTGGCGACGCTTTTTCATGAATTCGCCAATGACACTCTTGGACTGTCCTAGCTGCGCCATCGAGAATTTGCCCAGCTTGTTCAGGCGCATGACCTGGGGCATCGACGGAAAGACCACGGCTGCATCAAGGCGATCGCGGTGGGGCTTCACGGCCTCTGCGACCTTTTCAGCTAGCTCTTCAATAAATATCAGCGACGCAATGAAGATATTGGCCTCAGCCACGTCTCGTCTGAAGGCTTCGTAGTTTTCCGGACTCCGCAGCTCTTCAATGAGATAACCGCTCACTTCGACAGCGATTTCTGAGTTTTTAGCATTAATGGCGCGGACTGCCGCGGAAAGGGAGCTCTGATATTGAGGCTCCAGTACCACATAGACCACCTTAACCAGCGATCGCCCGTTCAAATCATCGGGCGCGACATGGCGCACAGTGGGCTTAACGTGGGTGAACATGCAGTGATAGCTCCTTACGACGTACCTAGTCTCAGAGTCTGCTGTCAGCCAGCTAGGACACACAAGAAGGTGCAACCTGAGATACTCAGATAAACGCTTCCTAGCCGCTCCTACGATTTCAGAAAAGTCAATCTCGATCCCCTTAGTGCGATCGCAAACACCTTTTCAAGGAAGTAAAGACTGCTGTAAAGAAACCTTGCTGATTAGCAGAAATAGGGTTCAAACCTATCGAAACTTGTATCAGAAAAACCTTGCCCTTAAAGGGCTTCAGCGAGATGCGTAACATTTTGAAATAAATTCCCGCTATTTCACTCATTCTTTATAAATTTTTGTGGAGCTATTAATTCTTTTTATTTCTCTCATAGGAAAAATAAAGGCAAAATATATGCTTGAAATTTGTTGATTCAAAGTATCAAAGCCATGTGTTCGATTCATTTTTCTCTATAGAAAGCCCAATTTCTCTATGGAAACGCTCAACACCTTCTTCCCTGCGGCACCCCCGCAAACCTAGATTTGTCCGTATCAGTATGCAGCCAACTATTCCCTATTCACTAATGCACACGCTCTACTGCGCTCCCTGACCAAACAGAATCTTCTTAGCCTCATCAGACATCGTGGTTGAGGTGTTGATTTCTTTCGCTTTGGCATAGGCACGCTCTACCGCGGGTCGGGCTTTGATGACCTCAAACCAGCGCTGCAGGCTGGGGAAATTAGCTAAGTTCTGTCCTTGTTTCGCGTGAGGAACAATCCATGGGTAAGCTGCCATATCGGCAATAGAATACTTGCCTGCCATATATTCTCGGTCAGCCAGTCGTTTGTCCAGCACGCTGTATAAACGGGCAGTCTCTTTCACATATCGATCAATGGCATAGGGAATTTTCTCAGGCGCGTATTGCGAAAAGTGATGGTTCTGCCCCAGCATGGGACCCAGACCGCCCATCTGCCAGTAGAGCCATTGCATGACTTCGCAGCGATCGCGCACATCAGTCGGCAGAAATTGTCCTGTTTTCTCGGCCAGGTATTGCAGGATCGCGCCTGACTCGAAGATGCTGAGGGGGGCTCCTCCATCGGCAGGGGCCTGATCCACAATCGCCGGAATCCGGTTATTAGGTGCAATCTTCAGAAAATCTGGCTGAAACTGGTCGCCTTTACCGATGTTGATGGGGTAAATCGTGTACGGAACCTCAGCTTCTTCAAGAAAAATCGTAATCTTGTGGCCGTTCGGCGTGGTCCAGTAATACAGGTCGATCACGGCAGAATTCCCAAAACACTGGCTTCAGAATAGCGCGCACATCGAAGAGGAACATTAACGGAATGCTGTCTGTTTGTCTCCTTCATCCTGTTTGGCAGCTCAATCCCAAAATTGGACTGCGACAGAAGCCGCCAGGAGCTTTACAACGCTTCCGGCTTTAAGCCTGTTTTCTTGGCTGTACGGGCCAGCATCTTAGGCCTAATTTTATCGCTCCCTGAGAGGGTTTCGGCTTTGTTGAGACTAAGACCCTTCCGCTCCAAGTTGAATACACGCGCGTTTCAATCCCTGAGAGCGTGCTTTAAAAGTCAAAGATCACACTAGATGGCGTGCCCAGTGGCGACCGCTTTTCACGAAATAGTCTTCGACCTTCATGGCCAGCACCGCCCCGATGCGGGCAAAGGTGAAGGTCATCAATAGGTGATGTCTTCCAGCGTACCGACCCCTTGTCCCTCACACTAGGTCAAAAACTGATCACGGCCCGACCATAGGCGCGCCGTGTGTTGGGGTTGCGAATCTGACCAATAAAATACTCGACTTTGTTGTGCCCTGCTTATCAATTTCTAGTGTTGAGAAAAAAAGGGCAAGAGGGTAAAGGGTTACTGAAGAGCCCTGGGGGCCGAACAACACACACGAAAACCGATAACGTCGTAGCGGACGCCGGGCCGATTGGTGTTGCGGTACGCGGAGCGGCAATACCTAGGAAAGTAGACCCAGGAGCCGCCACGGAGGATGTGGGATTTACTCTCATCAGATGATAACCAGGCGCTGCCGTCTGTCGGAGCCCCTTCATAGTTGCTGTGCCAGTGATCCTGGCACCACTCCAAAACATTGCCGTGCATGTCGGATAGGCCAAAGGCATTCGCAAGGCCAAAGTAATTTACAGGTGTTAGCGCGTTGCGATACTCGCCTTCAGGGCCACCGGCATAGGTTTCTGAAGCATCGTAATTGGCGAGTTCATCGGAGAGCGTCTTGCCAAAGTAGAAAGGCGTCGTTGTCCCCGCACGACAGGCATATTCCCATTCAGCTTCGGAGGGGAGGCGGTAAGGTCTACCCGTTCTTTCAGCGAGGCGATCGCAAAACGCCACCGCATCCTGCCAACTCACCCCAACAACAGGTTTATCCGGAGCTACAAAACGATCTGCCTCATATTTAGTGGCGGGGTTCGTCTCCATGACTGTTTTGTATTGTGCCTGGGTAATGGGGTAACGTCCCATAAAGAAGGCAGGCACTGTAACCTGATGTTGCGGGCCTTCACGGTCATAGCGCTCAGGTTCATCATCAGGGGAGCCCATGGTGAAGGTACCACGGGGGATGAGCACCATATGCAGGGGCAAGGCATCGGTGATCGTGAGAAGGGGTTCTTGATAGCCTTTACGGGTGCGGGAAACACGGCGAATTAAAGCCTGAGCCGTTGTATCCAGAGGCTGATCACTCGATCCTTCCATGGCCGCTCTGTCCAGTCATCATCGTTCTTTTCAGACACTTGGTAGACCAGCTAGGTCTTCGGTTGCCTTACCAAAATAGCTGGCCTGGTTTGATTTTTGGATACCTCGATGGATATCGCCATCTGATCCGCAATGATAACCTGAGGCGAGCAAGGCGACGCATGAAGCAACTGCAGAAAGACTATGCTGCAGGTACGATTTTGCTGAAACCTTTGGTACAGCGCCTTCAAAGCTGGGAAGCACATCTGATGCACGGCGACACCTATCGTCTGCGGCGCAAGCTGTTTGACCACTATGCTTTTACGCGCAAAGAACCCACCCGCGATCGGCATCCCGATAGTGAGGAGCTTGAATAAGTAAACAGCTTCATATTTCTTGCCAATAATTTTGTCCCGAGAGAGAAAAAGAGTAAGAGGGTAAAGGGTTACGGAAGAGCCCTGGGGGCCGAACAACAAACGCGAAAACCGATATAGACGTTGCGGTAGCCGGGTCGATCGTTGTTGCGGTACGCGGAGCGGCAATGCCTCGGATAGTTGGCCCAGGAGCCGCCACGTAGAACACGATTTTCTCCATCGCCAGAGGATAACCAGGCACTGCCGTCTAACGGAGCCCCTTCATAGTTGCTGTGCCAGGGGTCCTGACACCACTCCCAGACATTGCCATGCATATCACACAAACCAAAGGTATTGGCCCCTTCAAAGAAATCAACCGGCGTTGTTGTTTCGCGATATTCCCCTTTGGGACCATTGCCATAAGAACCAGACCAACCATACTCTTCATTATCGGTGCCGCGATAATTGGCGTAGTCCGTAGAAATCGTCGCGCCAAAATGAAATGGAGTGGTGGTACCGGAACGGCAAGCATATTCCCATTCGGCCTCGGAGGGTAGGCGATACTGGCGGTTGGTTTGGAGGGTCAGGCGATCGCAAAACTCCACCGCGTCATCCCAAAAGACTTGCTCGACTGGACGGCGATCGCCTTTGAAGTGTGAAGGATTGACCTCAAGCTCACGGTTTATCTGGGGCATTTCTGCCACGACCCGCCACTGCGCTTGCGTCACGGGATACTTCGCCAGAAAGAATCGGGAAAGCGTCACCTCATGCCGAGGGCCTTCCCAATCTAATCGTTCTAACTCATCGTCTGGCGACCCCATGAGAAACGTTCCTGCGGGAATCAGCATCATACGTAGGGGCAGGACACCTTCGGCAAGGTGCTCTTCGTAGAACTGAATGCGTTCCTGGCGTCTATGGATAGTGAGCTGAGAAGCGTGGTCCTGCATTTTATCTGTAGAGGGAAAAAAGGTAAGAGGGTAAAGGGTTACGGAAGAGCCCTGGGGGCCGAACAAACAACCCGGAAACCGATACCGTAGTTGCGTTTGCCGGGTCGAGAGTTGTTGCGGTACGCGGAGCGGCAATACCTCGGATTGAAGAGCCAGGCGCCGCCACGGTATACACGACTAGATGAATTGCTCCCCTCGACCCAAACACTGCCGTCAGTAGGAACCCCTTTATAATTGTCGCGCCAGATATCCTGACACCACTCCTGGACATTGCCGTGCATGTCACTCAGGCCAAAAGCATTGGCCCCTTCAAAATGGTCAACTGGGGTGGTTCCATTACGTGCCTTACCTTTAGGACCGTCTGCATAGGTGTAGCTGCCATTATAATTAGCTACCTCTGTTGTAATCATGTCTCCAAAGTGGAATGGCGTACTTGTCCCGGCCCGACAGGCATACTCCCACTCTGCCTCGCTTGGAAGACGGTAGGAGCGCTCTGTATACTGGCTGAGACGCGCACAGAACTCAACCGCATCGTTCCATGCGATGCTCTCAACCGGGCGCTTGTCGCCTTTGAATCGGGCGGCATCAGAGTCGAGGTCCCGTTCCACCTGGGGCAGGGCGGCCACAACACGCCATTGGGCCTGGGTCACCGGATACCGCCCCATAAAGAAGGGGGCAACGGTAACTTCATGTTGGGGAGATTCACGCTCAAAGCGCTCAGGTTCATCATCAGGCGAACCCATCAGAAAAATCCCTTCCGGAATTGCCACCATTTCGAGGGGCAGATCGCCAGGTAGTAGCTCGACAAAGCGTCGTGCCTGTTGTTGCTGGCGTTCGATACCCCATCGGCTACCGCCAACACCAAAAGGTAGCAAAGCTCCAATGCGTCCACCCCGTTGTTGCTTTGTCAGTGTGACAACCGTAAACGTAAAACGTTCAAGGTCGAGTTGAGGCTTGCTTGGCTGCGGCTGTAGCGTAATGACCGTGACATCCTCAGCCTGCAACGGCGGCGGAAACTCAGGCTCGGTTGCATCAATCGGTTGACCATCAACGAACTCAAAGGGCTCCAGCGGCGGAAAATTGAGGTATTCGGCGACTTCGTAGGGAAAGAATTCAAAGGGCAAGTCAGAGAGCCATTCGGTATCACTAGCTCCCAAATCAGTTTCTGAGTCACCTGTCTGTGATTTCCCCTCTAGCTGCTGTACCAGGTCAGCGAACTCTGGTCCAACTTTGCGAAGGATTTGGGCGGTCATTTTGGCAAAGGATCGCAAGCCATAGCGGTCAGCCTCATCTTTGAAATCGGGCGATAGCAACAAAGCTCGAAAGTCAGCCAGCGTACAGTTCAGCCGTTCTGCGACATGCTTGGAGACTGCCTCAACAACCTCGATCGTATCGACCTTGGGCAGCACACTCAACAGGCGATCGCGCACCTCATGAGGAAAGGTATATTGCACTAACTCAGGATTCTGTGAATCTGGCTGCTCAGGCGCTTTTTTAAGCAACCCGCCCAAAAAGACCTCGGCTACAGGCAATGGCGAAGACCCAGGGAGTAATTCATCCGATGCTCGGATCAACCGCATCACCGGCAACGTAATGACCGGAGCTGCCGACAGTAGCGCAGCGAGCCGTCGAGCCGCAGGGGTTGCTCGTAACCGGAAGTTCTCAAGCAACTCATCAGCAATCTTATCCTCTTCTGAAGCATCGCCTGACTCGTCGGATGCAGGGGGTAATGTAGACTGCCATCCTGTAGGAGGCAAGATAAAGCCTGGCGTCGAGTAGCGGCGATCGCCTGCAAGCATCCGGCTCCAACCGCTGAGAGATTTGCTCTCAGCGGTTACTACCGGAATACAAATCGGTTGCGGTAGGAGCGTTGACGGATCAGTATCCGCTTCTGTCTCGGCTTGTTTAGAATTTCGCCTGGCCGATGCCCGCAGGGATAGAAAAACTGGAGTCAGCCTTGTATTTTTGGCACCGGGCCGATGGTTACGCACCGCGACATATTCGCCGACTCCCAAAGCAGTCCGTTTCCACATCCAGTCGGGTAATACTTGCCAAACCGCAGTTGGGGTAGAGTCGCCCCAAAGCGCTAGGATCGGCTGCAAAGAACCCTCCCACCAGTAATTTGCGGTGCAATCGCTAAAGACTAAAATCAAGCGGCGAGCATCCGGTGTTAAGAGAGCTTTGGGCGATCGGATAACAGGCTCTGCCTCTGACGCCGCACAAATGCCTACCTCACCATTGCTCACAGCCAGTTGCCACACTCGAAAATCCCGGAAGGAACCGTAACACCGTAACAACCGCTGAATATCTTGAATCAATCGCTGCCACAGACTCATCGCTGGACTGCCGTCAATCACTAACGCCAGCTCAAACCAGGGTTCTTGATCCGGGTTCAAAACGGGTGACCAAATATCAGTTTCAGCAATGCGCTCGACGGTTTCGGTTTCATTGAAGATACTTGCCACCTGCGATTCGATCTGCTTGAGCAGCGGCTTGAGGGCTCGAACTAGCGGCAAAGTATCGTCAAGAATGTCAGCATCCGGGACGGAAATCGGTAGCGCTTTTTGAGGCAACGTTCCGGAAGGCAATTCGGGGGCAATATCAAAAGAATCCTCTTCCTCACCATCTGACTCGTCATCCCCTGAGCCATCCTGGTCATCCAAGTCTGTATCGTCCTCGCCTAATTGATCATCGATATCGTCATCAGCATCGCCAGCCTGTTCACCAGACTGATCATCAGAGTCACTATCAATTTCATCAACCCTATCCACGGGTGGCAGTCGTAACGCAAGCCAAAGAATCTCAGCAATCTCAGTCGGATCAAGCTGATATTCGGTCAAGGCGGCAACGAACTGCTCAGTGCTCATCAACGCTTACCCTCATTGGTCAAGCGTCGTAGCAAGATTTGTTTGAGCTTGTTTAGTTCCTCGTTTTTCTCGTCAGCTAAGTCAGAGTTTGTCAATTGCGATTGACGCACCATATAAATCAAGTTCAGAAGCTGGTCCGTTGCCAAAGAAGAAGGTTTACTTTTGAGGTCTTTCGCAAAGTTCTCAATCAGGACTGCTACGTTATCCTTAATGTTGGACCAGGATTGCTCTGTTTGTTGGAAATCACTGCGGTCAAAGTGTGATCCCACAATATTCGTGAGTACCGTGCTGTCGGTTGGATCAGGCATCGTAATACGCAAGCAACGCCGCAAAAAGGCAGGCGGGAAATCACGTTCACCATTGCTGGTCATGATGATCAAGGGAAATTCGTAACAGGTAACTTTCCCCTTCTCGATTTCGGCAGGAAGATCATCATCTTCAGTACGAACCGATACAGGCCCATCACTTTTGTGCCGGACTAGCTCCGGAATCTCATAACTGCCCTCTTCAAACAGGTTGAGCAAATCATTGGGCAGATTCAAGTCACTTTTATCAATTTCATCAATCAGCAGTACCCGTGGCAGATGGGAGGGCAAAAAGGCTGTACCAACCGGCCCAAGCTGAATATAGTTCCCCAAGCTACGACCTTTTTTGAGTTCATTGATTTTGTCTTCATCAGGTTTTTTCTTATCCAAATTCGCTAACAAAATTTGGCGCTCTAACTCAGACTTGTCATATTGAGTATCTTGGAGACGAGCAATCGCGTCATAGCGATACAGGGCATCAGCGAGTTTAACGCGCGTCGTGATTGGCCACAGCAAGACAGGGCCAAGCTTCAACTCATAGGCGATAGCATATGCAAGTGACGTCTTACCCGAGCCAGGGTTACCTGTAATCAACAATGGACGACGTAAGGCTAACGCTGAATTTACAGCGGTAATAATTTCTGCTTGCCGATCTGATTGGTTACCATCAACCTGACGAATGCGAAAACTCTCCCCTCTTTCTTTTGAGCGTGTATCCAGACGCTCTTCTTCACGCAGGGCTTTCCAGCGTTTCTTACTCGCGTCTTGCCACTTTGCCTCAAAGTCTTTCTGCGCCATGAATTGCCGCCAAGCTGGACGCTCCGCGATCGGCTCCAGTGCTTCCTGCCTCAGGGTCTCATCTTTATTCGGTTGAGCTGTAAAGAATTGCCAATCAGACATAGGAATACTCAAAATAAAGAAAACTAGGCAGCAGGTTGTCGCAAACGACCTGCTTCATTCACCGCTAACGTTGGCAAACACGGAATCCGAGTATGACAGTCAAATAATAAGCCGAGTTCTAGTAAATCTTGCCGCTGATCTAGAATCGACTGCGCTAGCACAGCAGCTTCTCTCAAGTTCTCAGGCTCATTCAGTAACGCATCCACTCGGGCAGAAAAGCCTGTAGCACTTGAGGGCTCCTGATATGCCCACAACCAAATAGGAACTTTCGACTCAACCACTGCATATAACAAGTCGGCTAAATCCTCTCTATCCTCTGGAAGCGTTACGAGGAACTTGAAAACAAGCTTCTTGTCCAGGGCACCCTCAAACAGATCTTCTGTTAAGCATTCACGGCAACAAGTATGCTCTGAAAGCAAGGCTTCCAGGGCTTGCAACTGTTGCCACCGGTCCCCCAAACCTTTTAGCCATTCCTCCGACCACTTCTCATCTTGCAGACGATCTAACGAACGCACAATGGTGTTACGGGGAATTCGCCATAGCTCTTTTTGGTTGCGACGACTTTTACTTCGCCGACTACTCGACCGGATCTTCCAATCATGCACAGGCTGCCCTAAATGCTGCCAAGCCAAAAAAATCTCAACCGCCCTCACTTCACCGGCAAGCGGAACCACCTCAGAAAGAAAATCACAAACGCTGTCAATAGAGCATTGAGTATCACGGGGTAAGAAATCTGTTCTCGGAGCCTTACCAGGCACATGAAGTTCTGCCATAAGCCTGACATTATCAGCATCCCCCCCCTCATCAACCTGCCCTGAAGGGACCACGGGTTCCAAGGTAACCAGCAAATATCCAAGCGATGGGTTTACTTCGAGTTCTACTTCAGGTTCAGTTTCGGGAAACTTATGCGCGTCGTTCCAAGCTTGTAATGCTGGCGTAACGGTGAAGTTAACCGCCTCGTCTGGCATCTGAGTCGCTTTTTGGATTAGATGTTTTACCCAATGCACAGCCAAATCTTGATTATCCAGCTTTTCTAAGGCCACCTTTAAGGCAGCTAAAGTCTCAATCTCCCCAAGCGGGTAATCCCGGTTTTCCGCCACCAGTACATCTTCCAAAGCCAATTTGAGAAAGGCCAAATCAGTCGTTTGAAAACAAGCAAAAAGCTCGCCCCAAAACCGTGCCTCGACTTTAGGGGGCGCTGGACCCGCACCCGTAATTCCCTGGTTAGGATCAAATTTAGACAAGATTTGGAAGGCAAATGCACTTGCATGAGCTGACGCCTTTTTATGGCGCTCGATTTCAGGTCCATACTTGGCAGAGTCATTTTTCCCATCAATGAGATCGGAAATACCCCGAATCACCATTGATGCGGCATTCGTGCTGGCATATACAGCTCTTGAAAAACCATAGCCCTCCATTTCAACAGCTACAGCATCACTAAAATTCCCTTCTAAAAGTTTGTATGTAGATGATTTCATCGACGCAACAACCTTTTCACCAGCAGCAATCGGCTGAACCCAAACTTCAGGTTCCGGGTCAGGTTTATCTGACAGTCGATTGAGCCAGTCAGGTTTGCGCGATTCTGCACGTGCCCGCTGCACCAAAGCATAAGAGCTTTCAGCAACACCAACACGGGTCTTAAACTCTTTTGCCTCGGCTTTACCGGACTCGTAGCCATAGATTTTAGTGGCCGCTACCACATCACCAATGCCAGCATCCTTGATCCCGCCAGCAATCCCCACAAACAAAACAACTTGCGGGTTGAAATACTCAATTGCTCGGTTTGTTTCGATACCCGCATCAACATTTCCTGGGCCAATCTCAACAATCCCAACCTCCCAGGCTTTACCATTGGCGATAAATTCTCCCCGCTCGTAAACTGTCCCACTTATGGGATGTGTGTCTTCTTGGAAATTATCGAGAAACGCGCGTACAGCCTTATATTCGACTCGCAGCGCTGTTAAGATTACGGCCTTGAGAGGTTGCTGAGCCATTACCTATTAGTTGTTACTTATAAAGAGTCTCTTTGCCTTGCTACAGTTCACTTTGCATCAATTCTGGAAATTCCGACGATTTTTGATGCGGAGAGACAGCAGGCAGGCAAAATAGACCTGTGGTTTCGCCAGCATCTAGGATAATGGAACGCAACGAGCAAACCTTACAAATTTTGCTAGAAGAATATCGTGCTCTCAAGGCTGAGCAGGGCAGCCGGATTGGATTCCGCGACAACTTACTGTATGTCACCTTGGGGCTATTTGGTGGTATCGCCTCTTTTGCTGTCTCCAACGACCAAGCCAACCATGCATTCTTAGTTATTCCCTGGGTGTGCATTGTCATGGGATGGACTTACGTGGTGAACGACGAAAAGATTTCTGCCATTGGCCGTTACGTAAGGGATAACCTGGAAGATAGAATCTCAGCCCTAATGGGAAGGGCTGCCGACAACAAGTATCTCTTTGGCTGGGAAACGGCTCATCGCGATGATCCACGTCGTAAAAGCCGCAAGTACCTGCAACTATTCATTGACGAAACGACCTTCGTTTTTTCTGGATTAACCGCTTTACTCGTCTACTGGCTGTTGAGCCAACTATCTGACCTAACAATCCTACTGTCTGCGATCGAGGCTATTTTACTGATTGGCTTAGGCATTCAAATTGCAATCTACGCTGACCTTGCCAAAGGCCATTAACCTGAGTCTCATGAGACCAAGATCATAAGAGGGTAAAAGTACAAAGGGATACTAAAGAGCCCTGGGGGCCGAACAACAAACGCGAAAACCGATGTAGTTGAAGCGGTTGCCGGGGAGATTGTAGGAGCGGGACGCGGAGCGGCAATTCCCCGGATAGTAGCCCCAGGAGCCGCCACGTATTATTTTATACCCATCATCCCCGCCTGTTATCCAAGCACTCCCATCAGAGGGAGCCCCCTCATAAGTCTCATGCCAATTGTCTTGGCACCATTCCCAGACATTGCCATGCATATCATGCAAACCACAGCGGTTGGGGGGATAGCTTGCTACATTTGTCGTCTGGCCCACTTCGCCTGAATAATTAGCAAGTTTAGTCGTGATCTTGTCACCGTAGTGATACACCGTCTCGGTTTCAGCACGACAGGCATATTCCCACTGGGCTTCACTGGGTAAGTGGTAGCGATAATTTATCTGGGTTCTAGCAGATAACCGTTTGCAAAACTCGGTGGCCTCTTCCCAACTCACCCCTTCAACCGGCAAGTCATCGCCTTTGAAGCGCGATGGATCATCTCCAAGATCTATATCCTCACGCGCATACCCCGCCACCACACGCCACTGGGCCTGGGTTACCGGCGTGCGCCCCATCAAAAACTGGGGCACGTGAACCCGATGCTGCGGGCGCTCGCGATCGTCGCTGTTCGGTTCATTTTCTGGTGCGCCCATCATGAAATCCCCAGCAGGTATCAGCATCAAGGTCAGCCTTACCCCGTTGCCCAAGTCTTCGGTGTAGCCTTTGTTGGTGCATTGGTAGCGATAAAGCGTGAGGCTGTCAGGAGAAGGGGCCACAGTGTCACCATTGAGCGCAAAGCATGATTAAAGTATGGTCTATCATCCACAAAACCATGCGTTCAATTTTTGTCTATCAATATTTCTGAAATAGCGTCGTCGTCTTGGAGCAGCGAGAGTATTTGAATAGAAAGTTTCAGTTTTGCCTAGAACTCTCTTAATAGCGTCTCTACGACTGACTAACTTTTTAACAATAGTTGGCAGTTCAAATGTTCTGCACCCAAATTACACCCAAAATGGCCCGAACTGCTTCAATGCGAGGTGGATTTTAGTTCGCAAGTACTATCTTTTGGAGGGTGTCTAACAAAGCATAAAACCCCTAAAACAGCTACATTTCAGGGGTTTTACAGAATATTTTTTGAGAAGCCGATGGCGGGATTTGAACCCGCGACCGCTCGATTACGAATCGAGTGCTCTACCACTGAGCCACATCGGCATATGCGGCCTCTAATTTTAGCAGGGTATTTAGGCAACAAGCCAGCAGGTATCTTAAATAATTGAGAAAACGATTACTTGAAAGTAGGACTTACGCAGTTAAATCCGGCATTGGCCCCTTGATCACCAAATATAGACGTTTGGCGGGCTCGGTTGCGCCGCGAAGCCGGATTACGTCCTCCAGAATTGGGGGATGGGACCATACGTAAGCCCTATAAAAGTCAAGCAGTGGCTGGCACAGACTCGACCTTAGGGTCATTATCATTCTCAGCAACCTCTAGGTGAATCCCTAAATCTTGCCAAAAGCGCGGCTTGTCGAAGCAATAGTCATCACCGAGGAATTGCACAATTTGCTCAACATCCTCTTCAGCGTTTTGCAGACAGGTTGAGGCACCAGGGGAGGGAGTGATGTTGAAAATGATGCGATCGCCCAAGATCTTGGCTTCGCCCAACTGGAGCTTACGCGTTTGGGTATTGACAATCTGGGGTCGGATACCGCCATACCCCTTTGCGTACTGCAAATCTTTGAGCTGCATACTGGGCACAATGCGCCTGACTTGATGAATAAACAACCGTTTGCCAATGAAGGGCACGTCGTACAAAAGATTTCGCAAGATATAACGGAGGATCGTAAAGTCCAGAAGAATGGCGGCAAAGCTAAGGAATGCTGCCAGACTGAGCCCAGCAGTTCTGAAATAATCAATGATGGTTGAGCTCCGGTGGCGCTCTAGTTGTGGCAATACCTTAGCGGTAGGGCCAAAGCGCGTAATCGTGCGATCGTGGACTTCTGGATCGCCGTGAATAGCAGCAAAGGGTAGCTTTTTGCTTTGCAGTGTATAGACCTTGCCGTGCAAAGCCGACTTTGATCGATAGAAGCTGCCTGCCACGCTAAGCAGAGCATACTCTCGACCATAGCCAAGCGATTTCGCAAACAACAGACTATAGGCTCCTGCTGCAACCACCACTGTCTTTGCGGTGAAAGTTTGCTGGTTTGTGTCAATGCGATAACCCGCTTCGAGCCTGGTGAGTCGCTTGACATGCACCCCGGACTGAAACTCGACGCTTCTCTGCGGGTTTTCACCTGCATTCTCCAGAAATGATTTTGCGAGCTTTTGAAAGTCAACAGCGTAGCCTTCTTCCGTAAACAGCGCACTGACTTTGACATCTGGATCACGGTCTTTCAGAATGTTAGGCTCGACGGCTTCGATTGCAGTGCGATCGATGAGCTTAAGATGAGGGAAGAGCGGCTTGAATTCTTGGTAGCGTTGAGCGAGTATCGAGGCTTGCTCATCGCCCACTGCCAGAACCATCTTGTGATATTTGCTGTAGATTTCTTGATGCGGGTCGTATTTCAGTAGGTACTGCCTTGTTAAAGAGGCTGCACGATTGACCCGACGCGCTTTTGCCAACGTGTAATTGGTTTCAATATCGCCAAAATGCAAAGTTTGGCTGTTGTTGAATACATGTGAATTGACTTGAGCCACATCATCATATTTTTCCAAGAGGACAATGCTCTCAACATTCGTATACTGCGACAACAGGTACGCTACAGCGGTGCCACAAATTCCAGCACCGACAATTGCAACATCATACTGCTTTTGAATTGACACCATAAGTCTTGGATCCTGCTGGTTGAGATTCGAAGAGGTAGATATCAACCCTTCTGCAAACGTCCTGCAAAAGGCTCCTAATCGGTCTGACCAAGCTAGCTCTCAGTCTTCGAGGAATCTAGCTGCCTAATGGCTTCCTCATCTTGAATCGCAGCTAAGAGTGTGATTAAGTGTCCGTAAGCCAGAGATTGGGTTGGCGTCAGCATGGCCAAACAGCACCTCTATCGGTTTGGGGGCCATTACTGATCGCATGGTTTGGGACATTACCGATCGCAAGACCTCGCCATAGTGACCTCAAACTAACCTACACAAAGAGCTTTTGTCATTTGCTCAGAGCTGATGATATTCACTTAATGCACGCTATCAACTGGGCTTTTTCCCTGCTTGCAACTTTCCAAGTTATGTCACTTGAGCCTAATTTCTGAGGGTATGGATATCTAGCCTGATAAGATCACTCAGGCCTCGAAAGAGCAGACGGATTAAAGGCTAAGGCAGCATGAGGGTTGTGTTGTGTGGTTACTATGGCATGGGCAATGGCGGTGACGAGGCGCTGCTGGCTGCGTTGTTGCAAATGCTGCCTTCCCACGTCGTACCTGTGGTCTTGTCTGGGAATCCCTCAGAAACGACTGAACGGTACGGCGTGGAAGCCTATCCACGCAAATCTTTAGTGGGTATTTGGTCAGCACTGCGAGGGGCAGAGGGCTTTGTTTGGGGCGGTGGCAGTTTAATGCAGGACACGACCAGTGCTCTGAATCCACTGTATTACGGGGGATTGATGCGGTTCGCGCAAGCAAGAGGCCTGAGAACAATCGCGTGGGCTCAGGGGATTGGTCCTTTGCAGCGTTCGTGGACCCGTCAGCTAACGGCGACCCTGCTACAAAAATGCACGGGTGTGACTGTAAGGGATCGCGCATCAGCAGCGCTGGTCAAGCAATGGAACGTCGATGCGTGGATGGCTCCTGATCCGGTTTGGGCGCTAGCATCAGAACCCGTCCCTGGCCTCTCAGATTTTCCAGCCCCTCGGGTAGCCGTAGCGCTGCGATCGCATCCCCAACTTACCGCAACGCGCCTGACGAAATTCGCTCAAGCGCTGGCTAATTTTCAGAACGCAACTCAGGCAGGGATTCTACTGGTGCCTTTCCAAGCAAGTCATGATTTGCCCATTGCCCAAAAACTTCAGTCTTATCTGAAAGGGCCGAATCGAGTCTTGACAGTGGATAGCCCGAGACAGCTGCGGGGCATTTTCCGAGGCGTGGAAATGGCTATCACGATGCGGTTGCATGCTCTTATCATGGCAGCAGCTGAGGGTTGCCAGTGTTTTGCTATTAGCTATGATCCCAAAGTTACCTATGTAGCAGAAGACTTGGAAATTCCCGGCTGGGATTTGCTACTAGATGAAGCGGCATCAGAGTCACAGACCGCCTATCTAGAACGTTGGCCGCATCAGGCATCAGACATGACACAACAGCTTTTGTATCAGTACGCCAATGGTGAACCCGCATCGCCCGATCAAATTCAATCCCGGGTTGACCGAGCATCCATGCACCAAGAAATGTTAAATCGTGTGCTCAGGCTAGAGACTCGTAAAGCAAAATCCTGAGAGAGGTGCTGGTCAGTCTTCGGTTCTGGAAGGCTGCCGCACCTTACTTTCAAACGCTCTCAGGTTTGCTGAACACACTGATGGTAGGCAGAATGGCCCCAAAGGGCTATCTCTATATACCAACTTAGGTGAGAAAGATGTGATCCGGGAGAGGGCTCACCCCCCTCATGTGAGTAGATTTTTAGCCAAATTTGTTTAATATTTGGCTTTGTATGCTACACCATATGGATCAGATAGGTTAGTGCTCTATAGATATTGGGCTCTCCCTATGCTCGCTGAGTACTCTTGAGATCAAAATCAAAGATATGAGTAATGCCAACGTGCCGCCTCGTCCTGATGCTTCCCCCGATATAGACCCTCCGGCACGTGCTGGCCAAGCCTCGGCACAGCCGCCATTTCAACCCTCAATAGTTGATTGGGAAGCTGTTCCGTTACCTGGGATGTTACCAGTGGAGAGTGTCCCGATGGCCTCAGAAGATACGGTCCAAACTCTAGATCCCAGACAACCAGAGTCTGGATTGAAAACGCAGATTCAAGACCTCAAGCGCTGCAATGAAGCACTGCTGGCGCGTGTTAATCAACTGGAAGAGTCTTTAGAGAAAGCCCACCAGGCGTTACAACAGGAGGCCGAGCGATCGCAACACCGCTCCAATGCTGAGAAAATGACGATCGCCCAGCAGCATTCAGTTGCTCAACTCTTGAGTGAGCTAGAAGAGTCAGATGCGGCACTAAAGCGCCAAACAGTTTTGGCTGAAACCCTACAGGCTCAGCTAGAGACCTACCAAGAGCGCAGCCGTCAGCTTGAAAAGGAGTGCACGGTTCTGCGAAAGCAACAGGCTGAAAAAACGCAGGATCTCCAGGAAGCTGAGGCAACCTGCCGCGACTTACGATCGCGGCTACAGCGTCAACAGCGCTACACACTACAATTCAAAGTTGCCCTCGAAAAAAGTTTAGACACGTCGGCTTTCAATCATCCTCCTGCTGCGATGCCAGCGACAGGGTTTGACGATGTCCCGGTGCTGGAAACCACAGCCACCCCTAATCCTCTGGCTATGCCCCGCTCCGAGCGCATCCGTCCTTGGTCGGCGACCGAAGCTGGAGGCCAGACGGATCCTCAGCTGCTATCGTTAGTGCGATCGCTAAACGAACCTACGCCATCACTGCCCATCTCAACGACGTCGCTCTCGCTCGCTAAGGAAACATCGGTTGCATCTGAAGCGACGATTGTCGATCAGGAAGCTGAAAAGCAGCTGTGGCAGGATGTCGAAAGAGTCATTGAAAACTCGACCTCAGAAGCCGAAGCTCCTAAGGCTAGCGATACTCCTCAGGAAGCTGCTTCAGCTGACGAAGTCCAGTTCACTGAACCGATGCCGTGGGGGACCCCAATCCCAAAGGAACCAGAAGCCGCTGCTGCAACTTCCGAGACAGAGCCTGCGAAGACTACCGTCGAGGCGATCGCCGCTGCCGCTGTATTGCAGAACCTCCAAACAGCTGCCGATGAGACCCGTCGCGCTGATAAACCGACCGATAAACAGACTCCCCAATCCTCAACTGCCTCTTCGTGGAAAACTGAAATTCCAGCTCTAGACGCTGTCCAAAACACGCAGGCATCGCCTTCTCCCATTGTCCACCCCTTACGTCCACCTACTCGCAAACGCAAGTCTCTATCTGCCGTCGAACTGCCGAACTTTCCACCGTTGCCGAAGAAGAAGAGTTAGAACAGGGAATAGGGAACAGGGAACAGGGCTTTTGGGGTTCTTGGTTACTCTTCGGTGGTTAATAATCGGTAAAAGGTAATCAGTCCAAAGTTCAAGATTCTTCTGCCCTTTTACCCTTCACCTTTTGCCTTTCCCCTTTCCCATAACTCCATCACCCTTTTATGACTGATCGCGATCGCCACTGCTGTTTCATCAAACGCAGGCGTCTAAGCCAGAGTTCGGCAGGCTTCCCGTAGAAAGTGAAGATATCACCGAAGGCGCGATAGGCATAGCGGTGGTGAATCCAATGACGTTCTGGGGTGGTAATGCAGAGGATCTTGCAGAGGATTTGCAGCCAAGCAGGGGTCTTGTAGACAGGGGAGAACTGGTGACGCCAAATGACATGAATCTCGGCTAATACCAGCCCTAAACCTACGCCCCAAGGAGAGATCTGCCAGAGCAAAGGAATAAAGACAAAATAGGGAAAGGCGCTAAGAAAACCATCAATAAGCGCGATCGGACGACGGTTAGAGATGGCATACCGAACAAAACTGCGGTTGGGACTGTGGTGAACAATGCTGTGAAATTTGCCGAAAACGTGCTCAGGCACGTGATAGCCGAATGTTGCGACGAAGTCGCCTAACAATAGCAACAGCCCAGCTGCTGCCAACAGCCGAATCCAGTGCATGATGTTGCTTCCCCTCACTCTTAGAGCTGGGGTCAAGCTAACAGGCGTATGTTAACGGATTTTTAAAATATGGTTTAAGTAATCTATCTAAAGGCTTAGATTTTTAGCGGGCAGCTTTTCTGTCTTTCTGTTCACAGGCTACCGGGGCAATCCAGTAAAGCTGCATATGCAGACCATAGCCTAGGTTGATCGAGATGTGAGGACGTACTTTCACGGGAAGAACATGTCAGCGCAGACTGTGAAGCCTGTCAGAATATCAATGGATTTCAGCACCTTATCTGTAGCTAGTTGTTAAGCCCGCATTGCGATGTGCTCAGCTATCGCCCTTAGTTTGTTAAAACCATTTAGCAGTGAAGTTAGATTCGCCGTATGTATACCCTCAGTCCTTTTACCTGCGCTCGCCTCAAGCGCTTACCCAAGCAGCCAGTGGTCTGGGAAGGCGATCGCCGTCCTATTTCTGAGGGCATGTTGGATACCTTTGGGTACGACAGCAGTGCTCAAGAAGAAGAAACAAAGGCTAATGATTGCATTCTCTGGGTAGACGGTACCGAGGGTGTGGTTCGAGCTGTGACGATCGTGCCTGCCGATACAGGGCCAGAGGCCGTAGCACGGACTTTACTGCAGGCAATGGAGCGACCTCAAGGAGCGATGCCTGCGACCCGCCCCCATAAGGTTGTCGTGTGCGACCGTGAAATTCACTTTTTCTTGCGAGGGGCCTTGCAGAACCTGGATATTGTCGTGGACTACGCCGAGACACTGCCTATCATTGACGATATTTTTGAAAGCCTGCAGCAGCCAGAAGATGCTGTAGAGTCCCTCATTCCAGATAGCTGGGTGGCAGCTCTTCACGAACAGGCTCGCCGCATGTGGGAGAGCGCCCCTTGGAATGATCTAGGTGACAACCAAATCCTGAGCATTGAGCTAAACCAGTGGGAACTGACAACGCTGTATGTCTCTGTTTTAGGTATGGCCGGCCTAGAATACGGCCTTCTGATGTACCGCTCTCTGGAATCTCTAGTGCAGTTTCGCGAAACTGCAATGCAGGAGAACCGCAGCACACAACAAATGCAGCAGGCATTTCTATCGCAAGACTGTCTGTTTCTCAATTTTGACTTGGTTCAAGATGAAAGCGATTCGCAGGTCTTACCCTTGCCCTGGCTCCAGCCAGCGCCATCCGAGGTGGTACCTGAATTTGGGAGTCTTCATCCTCTAGAAGGACTCAGAAACGTCTTGGAACTGGAAGAGGCTGCAGCTTTACGAGTCTGTCTAGAAGCGCTGAATCAGTTTTTTGAAGAACATGACGGACGCTTCCAAAGTGCTGAGTTTCCTGATATTAGTAGCCGCTTTGCGATTCCGAATCCTGTCGACCAAACGTCTCTTGCGGTAGAGGTGAAAGCCCGCCCCGATATCACCGAACAGCTGATGGCGCTGGAAACTGATGAAGGGGACGATCGCACTAGACCGTTCGACCTGCCTCGGTTTCGAGATGATTATGTGCCAGAAGGGGCAATCGTACTGCTAACCCATTTGCCTGAGGCTATGATGGTGCTGCTGCAGGCGAAGTCTTTTTATCATGCGATCGCCGATGAGGTCTTTAAAAGCCCTGACTCAGGCATGCTGCCGGTGATCGCAATCCAAACATCGCGACCTAAAGCTCAGACACTGGCCTCCCAACTACAGGCTGCTAAGGGGATTCAATCAATTTGCTTCAGTCCAGGGCTTGACCCCATGACTGGTGACGGTTTACAGCTTGGCCTCATGCAGACAGGGGACGGCGATTTCCATCTCTTCATCGAGTTCTTACGAGACGATCCGCAGGACAAACAGCTTTTGGAACAGTGGCAGCAGTGGTGCAAACAGTCAGGCGGTCTCTGTGGGGTTATGGTTGCTAGTGGCGTGACCGGAGCTGCTAAAGGAAAACCTGGCATTCGCGAAACCGTTGCCTTCTTTGAGGCCCATTTACAAACTCCTGAGGAGCTAAATCTTCCCCCTCTACAGATGAACTACGCTCTTGATTGGGAGTAAAGGCTAAGCAGTCAGGTGAGTGATATAAGCTTTAGCCATCGAGGCTAGGACGCCGAGTAGCATTAGTTGCTTAGCGCACGGTCGCTGTCTTGTCCTAACGGAGCTAGCGACGGCCATAGCTCACAAATCAAGGGCCATTTCGTGCTCCAGGATATGCTCTCTAGGGGATGGCAGGTGACCTGTTACGCCTGTGGGTTTGAACCCTTTTCGTTCGTAAAGTGCGATCGCATGCAGTCTTTCTCCTTCAGTGATATTCAGTCGTTGAATCTCTAGCATTGAATTGAGTTTTGTTTCACTGACGGCTTTTCTTGTTCTTCTTGTTAAAAGATCGCCCGCGATGGATTTGCTTGAAATAGAAAGACATCAGCACAAAATCGACATCTTTGCGACGAAACAGATTTAGCCTGCACCCTATTCTCTCTAACGAGCAGTTTCATTACTCACACCGCTAGTGCCGCTACGCGGAATGCAAAATGCAAAACCATGGCGGGTGAGACTTTCAATCCTTCTGAAGGGGGCGTGTACTTCTGCGATCGAGCACCAGTATATTCCGCAATACTTAAAACATGTTAATGGTGGTTCCATTACGAAATAGCTACTATGAATAAAAGTTTTTTCAAGCATATTCAGTAATTTTAACTAGTAATCATATTCATTTTTTATAGGTGAAAAATATTTTGCTCTCTATGAATAGAAAGAGAGTTTTGGGGAAGTTTAAAGCATGACTTAACTCTAAGTCAGGTGTAATCTAAATGTCTAGGAGTCTCGCATGTTACGCAGTGCAAACATCCGCGCTTTTTTGGCCACCGCCGCTTTTGCATCAGTTACTTTGTTTGGCATGACTTCTGTAGAGGCTCAAGATAAGAGTCTATGGCTGTACAATGGTCAATCAACCACTATTGAGGGGTATTTCTACGAAGGAGAATACATTTATGGCGAATGCGATCAGGATTGTATGGATCTCGATCTGTTTCTCTACGATGCCTCTGGCAACCTGGTTTATCAGGATGTAGAACCTGATTCAGCTCCAATAGTGGTAGCTCCGTTCGACGGTTCTTTTTCCATCGAAGTTTCAATGCCTAGCTGTGTACACCCTGAGGGTTGTGAGGTCTGGGTAAGTTCCGATCACGGTTTCTAACTCTCGCTAATAAAGACTGCAGATGAGTAAGGGGTATGTAATCGGCAACATTCCACACAACTCACATTCCGTGGGTTAAAGTACCCTTCGATTTGCATTTCCCCTTACGCATACTTTTCGACCGTATAGGCAGAGGAAAAGTGTGTAGTAAAGGCCAACCTAGTCACTAACAGCAGGGGGAGTAATTGCAGCAATATGACAAGGAGAATAGTTTTATCAAACAATTGAGTTTCAGCTTATGGAATAGGCTAAGCTCTAGTCGTATTTGTTAGAGGAATCTGCTGCGGGCAAGCCTTTACGCTATTCCTCCGGAGTAGCCACTCCACGTGTGAACGTCTAGATAGGACTCCAATGCGGTGAATACTTCCTTAATGCGAATTGCGTCTTCGAATGTCTTTAGTGAGTTACTTGCGAGTCGTCCGACTTGTCTATCCATTTCAGCGGCTCTTGGTACCCACGTTTCGCTGGTGGCTCTGGGGCTTCCCAGTTGGCAGTGTCCTATTCGCTATGGGCTCGGTGTACCTTGTCCAGGCTGCGGGCTTTCGCGGGCAGTCGTTGCTTTAATGCACGGCGACTGGCATCAAGCCATTTTGTTACATGCCTTTGCGCCTGTGGTTGCGATCGCTCTTATCCTCATTTTCCTGTGTGGGCTACTGCCCAACAGCGCCCGCCAGAGCGTTGTGACGGGAATGCGGTCTCTAGAGCGTTGTCTAGGAGTCAGCTTTTTCTTTCTTGCCGGTATTTTGGCCTACTGGATGGTGAGATTATTATTTTTCAATAAAATCTTGTACGAACTCGTGATGTAATGTGTTTCGCTTGAGCGGATGTCTATGAGGTCTATAAAAGGATGGGTATCATTTCATTGTTGCTGCTCTTGTTGCTAGTTGCTGCAAGCATTGGCAGTTTTGTTTGTTGGATTTTAGTCCTGATTAAGCTTTTTCCCGATCAAGGTGTCCTCTACGGAATTTTAGGGATTATTTGCGGTCTGTATACTTTCATCTGGGGTTGGATGAATGCCAGTCGCCTGGGTATTCAGCAGACGATGCAGATTTGGACTGGCTGCTTTATCGGGAGTATTGTGTTGAACGTTCTGGTAACCATCTTTGCAGGGGTAGCCGGTAACTAAAGGATTTCGCCTTGAATTTTCAGAGAAATGCGGCCATTCCATAAGCTGAGGCACAATAAGGTCTGCCAAGGTTTATTAAGGATTAGAATTTCTGCTTTTGTAGTACGGAAATTCTTGACTTGGGGCGTACTTCTGATAGCAAGTTCTACCCTCGACGCAAGCGATCCAGCTCTTGTTGCAGGTCTGCGAGTTCCCGCCGCAGGCGGTCTACTTCGCTCGTGGCAGGAGGGGTGTTTGCATTAACAGTGCTATCAGTCTGCGATCGCACATAGTCCCCTGAGCGAATGCGGTGATACTCGTCCGAATGAGCCCATGTTTTCAGATAAGAAAGACGCTCGACTGGAAATGGGTGGCTAAGGATTGCCCCTTGGCCCCCGTTATACAACAAGAATTTGTAGACTTGGTTAAACCCGTCGCTGTCCAGGTTTTGATAATCGTCTGCTTGTTTCTCAAAAGCAGCAAAATCGACTTCATGGGCAAAGCGATGGCTGCCGCCAGCTATCTGCATCATTGTGTGACCTACCAGCTGCCAATCATCTGTGACTAATAAAGCTGCCCTGTCGGAAGATAGCTCGGCCATGCGTCGCCATTCGTAAAAGGCGTAAATCAAGCCCGTACTGATAATGTTGCCAATTCCCAAAGTCAAGTCACCAATCACAGCAGCTGTACTCATGGCCCAGCGAGCCATCTGAGTAAGTGTGGTGTGGCCGCATTTGATGTGCCCCAATTCATGAGCCATAACCGCACGAATTTGTTCGTTGCTCAACAACTCTAACAAGCCCGTGTTCACCACGACACACGGCTGCTCCTCGCCGAGGGCATAACTGTTTACCACAGGGCTCTGGGCAACAAAAAGCGTCGGTTGGGGATGAACATCTAATGACTGTACGCATTCCCGAAACATCGGATAAAGCGACGAATACTGCTGCGGTCCTACTTGAATGGCGTTGCCCAGGAGATAAACCGACTGCGGACGCTCATACACAAATTCAACAAACTTACGGGCTACCAAATCAAAGCCAGGTACACTCCTCAAGGTCGCTTCGGCCTGCTGGTCAAGGGGATGACGAAAGGCATCGCAACTAATTCCGGGGTAGTCAGGCATGAGTTTAGAGTGTAGTGGGTGACCGTGTCTCTAGTTTAAGAGCTGAATTGAGTCGTGATAGAAGGTTAAGGAACGTTCAAGGTCTTACGAAAAGCTTAGAGCCAGCTAGGATAGCTTGAATTAGCGCCACACTGACTCCAGGATTGTGGTAACTGATTGGGGTCGTACCCGTGCGTCTGGTGATTGACAACGATTTGGGCACCTGGGCCGCGACCTATGTAGTCAGGCGTATCAATGCCTTTACGCCGACTGTTGATCGCCCATTTGTGCTGGGATTACCGACAGGCAGTACACCATTAGGGATGTACCAAAAGCTGGCGGCGTTTCATCGAGCAGGCAAGGTGAGTTTCCAGCATGTTGTCACGTTCAATATGGATGAGTATGTGGGGCTGCCAGAGGACCATGCGGAGAGTTATCACGCTTACATGGCTGAGAACTTTTTCAATCACATCGACATTCCCCCCGAGCAAGTGCATATCCTCAACGGTAATGCGACCGATTTGACGGCGGAATGCGATCGCTACGAAGCTGCCATCAAAGCCGTTGGTGGGATTGAACTCTTTGTGGGTGGGGTTGGGACAGACGGGCACATTGCCTTCAATGAGCCGGGGTCCTCGCTAGAATCACGTACCCGTATCAAGCCATTAACTTACAGCACCCGGCTGGCAAATGCTCGTTTTTTTAACAACGATTTGGCGCAAGTACCAACAACCGCACTGACGGTCGGCGTTGGCACAATTCTGGATGCCCGGGAGGTCATGATTTTGGCGAAGGGCCATCACAAAGCGGTAGCGGTGGCAAATGCGATTGAAGCGGGCGTCAACCATATGTGGACTGTTTCGGCACTACAGCTGCATCCCCGGGCCATTATTGTCTGCGATGAAGATGCCACCCTGGAACTCAAAGTGAAGACAGTCAAGTATTTTAAGGAGGCGTACGACCCGCTCGAACCGCTACTGTAATGGAGACCTCCATGTACGCCCTGACCCGCTGCATCTTCTATACCGGCCAACAAGAACTGCATGACTATGCCCTCCTCATCGAAGGCAACAAAATAGTGGACTTCCTACCAGAGACTCATTTGGGCTCCGATGTGCAGCGAGTCGACGGTTACGGCTGGGCAGCTGCACCAGGATTTATCGACCTGCAGCTCAACGGCTGTGGGGGTGTCATGTTCAACGATGCCATCACCGCTGAGACGCTGGATATCATGCACCGCACTAATCTCAAGAGCGGTACGACCAGTTATTTGCCAACGCTAATTACGGCCCCAGATGAAGACATGGAACGGGCGATCGCGCTAGTTCAAGCCTACCGTCGCAATCATCCCCACCGGGTTTTAGGCTTGCATTTAGAAGGCCCTTACCTTAACCCTAAACGTCACGGCATCCATAACCCCAACTACGTGCGTCGGCCCGATACAGCAATGCTCGAACGCATCCTCCAAGTTGGGCCTGAAGTGGTGAAGCTCCTAACCCTGGCACCCGAAATAGCTCAGCCAGAGCAGATTCAACGGCTGACAGCAGCAGGAATTCTCGTTGCCGCTGGACATACCAATGCCAGCTTTGAAGAAGCGGTAGTTGGGTTCGAGGCGGGCGTCGGCATGGCAACGCATCTGTTCAATGCCATGTCACCCTGGACGAGCCGCAAGCCCGGTATGGTCGGTGCGGTGTTTAGCCAGCCGAGCGTGTATGCGGGCATCATTGCGGACGGGCATCATGTTCACTTCGAATCCATTCGCCTCGCCAAACAGATTAAGCAAGATAGGCTTATCCTCGTAACCGACGCTACACCGCCGGCAGGCGCAAAGATAGCATCTTTCCTGATTGGCGGCCAAGAAGTGTTTTACCGAGACGGCAAATGTGTCTCAGCCGCAGGGACGCTAGGTGGCTCCGCACTCACCATGATGGAAGCGATCGCCAACTGTGTTCAGCAAATCGGCATTCCCCTGGCCGAAGCTCTGCGTATGGCGAGCCTGTATCCTGCTCGTGCCATCCGGGTAGACAGCCATTTGGGGCAATTGGCTGCAGGTTATGTGGCCAACGTTACCCTTTTCGACCCACACACATTCACGATTCAAGGCATTATTGACAAAGGGCGATTGCAGCTCTTTGCGGAACCCATGCAGGCAGCAACAGCAGGGTGATTTTGGGCATCATCTGGCAAGCTGCCATGAATCATCCTTTCCCCCGTCATCCCCAATCCTGGTGAAGCAAGTCTCAGCGTTCACCCCAAGATTCAGCTCTGCGGTAGAGGCAGTTCATCAAAAAGGGTGCCATAAAATAATTTCGATACCTTATCAACTCAAGCTTAGAATTGATGGCTGCTCAAACTTCTTCTTCTGATACTGCGGGCTCATCGAATACTGCTGATTCAGCTTTTAACGAAGCTACCCGCATGATGCAGGCGATCGCCGCAACGCTCCGAACCAGTGTCAACGCAGCAGGGGACACGCTGATTGACCTAGCGTATCCAGCTATTAGTCAGAGTACCGAGCTGCTGGGTCGGACGGTCGCCCCCATTGCCGACATTCCCTTCATCCGATTTGCTACGGGTATTCCCGGACTGAGCTGGCTTTTGGCTGCTCTGGGCCAGGTAAATGAAGCAGCCGTGCAAACCGCAGTTATCAAACTTCGCCAAACCTATTCTTTGGATACCAATGAACAACTGGCTCAGCGGGTGATGGTCGAGGCTACACAGCGAGCAGCGCAGGTAGGGCTTTTGACAAATCTGCTGCCGCCCCTGGCAATTTTTCTATTTGCCATTGATATCGGAGCGATCGCTGCTCTGCAAGCGGAAATGATTTATCGGATTGCAGCTATTTATGGCTTTCCACCTGATGATGTAACTCGGCGCGGTGAGGTACTGGCAATTTGGGGCTTTTCGACCGGCAGTTCTAGCGCGCTCAAGTCTGGCCTGAGCCTGGTTGAGGTTTTGCCTGCCATTGGTACTGCCATTGGTATTGCTTCTGATGCGGCTATTCTTTATGGCGTTGGTTTCTTGGCCTGTCGCTACTATGAGACAAAACAAGCTCGCTATCCTCAAAGTCTGTAGATTAGAAAAATCCGCTAAACCCCTAAATTGTCATAAAATTACGACCATACCAACAAAGTCTTCTTGTCAGGGAATGGGTTACTTCATTCTCTGTTCAAGTGTTCTGTAATTAGATAAACAGGGGTTCGATATGACTCGTAAATCGTCTCGTCTCTCTACCATTGCCTGGGATAAAGTTGCTCCCAAAATTGCTTTTACAGTCAATTGCTTGCTTTTTTCCTCCATTGGCATCCTTCCGGCAGCAGCGGCTAATCATGAATCAGTCAAGGTAGAACCGAGCCTATCTACCGCTATCGAGCTTCCTGTGCAGTTGGCACAGACCGAGTCAACTATTCTCAACTTCAGAACAAGTGGTTACTCGGTTCGCGTTTTCGAGATTGGCGATCGCACCGTAATGAACGTGTATGATCGCGTTAATGACATTGTGCGCCTTAGAGAAGGGCCAGCTTCTTACACCGTTTTGGGAAACAATCCGACCTACATTAGCACTGGCAGCTACAGCGGCAATGCTGCTACTTATCAAGTAACCGCCATCGGTGAAGGACAACTAGAACTCCTAATCAGAACAGGTGCAGGTGCCGAAATTGCCAATCAAAGGGCTGAGGTGATTACGCTTTTTGATATCCCTCGTGAAGAGTTTGAAGCCCAAGGCGAAACAGTCCTGAATTTTGAGACCGATGCTTACTCTGTGCGCGTTTTTATGCGGGGTGAGCAGTCTTTCATGAATGTCTACAACACGTTTTCCGGCCTTACCGAAGTCAATGGTACTGCTGCTAACGTCGCTCCGAATGACCCGCCCTACGAGCGAGCAGTGAGCTATGTCAGCTCGGGTGCCCGTAGCGATCGCCCCGTCCAATACTTTGCTCGCATCCTCAGCACGGGCGAAGCGCTTCTAGAAGTTTACAACGTCAATAACCAGCGTATTTTTCAGGAATATGCGACCGGACCTGTAACTTACAACTTCACTGATTTGCCTCCAGGAATTTTGCCTGAAGACCTGGCTCCGTCTGCCACTGCGCAGGGCGCTTTCGTAGCGGCTGTATTTGGTGACGAGGATGTTATTGATGAGGTGAAGCAAATCTATCCCAACGCCACGATGGAAGATACGCGGCTAGGTCCTTTTGTCAACGCGGGCGATTTTAATAATGAGAATAGCGCTGCAGCCCGGGTGCTCGAACTGAGAGGGCTTGGGTTCAACGCGCGGGTAATTTACCGTGGGCTTGAATATCGTTAGGGAGGTGGCGTAAGGGGTATCTGCTGCAGCCGGAAAATCTTGATTGGGCGGGGAGTCAGGAATCCGCATTCAGTAGGGAACAGGGAACAGGGTCTGCTGGTTAAACTGCGCACCGTTATGGCTTCGGGAAAACGTCTGGCTCAAGCGGGTCATTCATAGGGCAGTTGATTGCGCCAGATAGCGTCGGCGACCTGGCAAACCTCAACCATCTCTTTGCCATCATGGACCCGGAGAATATCGGCCCCGCCTGCGATCGCGGCACAACAGGCAGCAGCGGTTCCCCAGACGCGTTTGCTGGGGTCGCTTTGCTGAAGGATCCAGCCGATGAAGCTTTTACGCGAAGGTCCAATTAAAATGGGGCAATTCAGCGATCGCAGGACTGGAATTTGACGCAAGATTTCTAGGTTCTGGGGATAGCTTTTAGCAAAGCCAATACCTGGGTCAACCGCGATCTGGCTATGGCTAATACCAGCAGCCATGGCATCTTTAATCTGCCGCTCCAAAAAGTCGTAAATTTCCCCCATCAAGTCTTGATAGTGAGTGTTCTCCTGCATCGTCGTTGGGGTTCCCCGGATATGCATCAAGATGACAGGCACTCCTAAGTCGGCAACCGTAGATAACATGGCATCGTCGAAGGTGCCGCCGGAAATATCGTTGACGATATCGGCTCCTGCTTTGACGGCGGCTCGGGCAATCTCGGATTGGGTTGTGTCTACAGAGATAACGGTGGAAGCAAAAGACTCATCCTTGTGGGCTCGAATAGCTTCAATAACAGGAACGACTCGCCGCACCTCTTCTTCTAGCGGAATTTGCTTGGCTCCAGGACGGGTCGATTGACCACCAATATCCAGGATATCGACCCCTGAATCAACGAGATGTTTGGCTTGCTGCAGTGCCGACTCTAGCCTATTAAATCTACCACCGTCACTGAAGCTATCGGGTGTAACGTTGAGGACGCCCATGATGTAGGTACGATCGCCCCAGGCAAATGTACGATCGCGCAGAGTCCAGGGATGTACTGTCGCTGTTGCCATTGCGCAGAGTTGGAAACACTACGAGAGATGATAGCTCGCTATACAGGTACCTTGACCACATCCAGATCCCTGATTTTCGCTTGAGGAAAAACTCCGGTTTCTAAATCGGACAGTGTGCAGGAGCGGTATGGAGCGAGTCCCGTTAGGGCGTCATCCTCACCTGTACCGTCTGAATAGGCACACCGCTCTGTTCTCCTGAAACCTGGGTGGCCTTGAGGGTAATGTCCGCATCAACAACAATCTGACGTTCATCAGGGGTGGGTGAATTCAAGTTAACGAGCCTTATTCTGTTGATTTGGGACGTCATGCGGTATCTAGCAATTTCATAGGTTGATCGGGCAGTATCGACAATCAGCTGGCGATTGAGTTGGAGAACAGCGATCGCCAAAGCTGCCACCTGATCTAAGTCGGGCTCAACCTCTGAGGGCTGCGATCGCGATAGCGTCAGGGTGACCTGTTGGGTGGCGTACAGCGTTGTGAAAATGGCCGCGACCCCATAAAGCACTTCAACTTGAGTCACCGTTGCCGGATCCCGAGTCGCGGTGAGAGCCAGAGAAAACTGATGGGCATCGGTTTCACCCCAGATAACCTCTTGATTGCTCAAGGGGATGCGATCGCCATCAGGTGTCACCAGTCTGACCTGTCGCGCTCCCGGATACGGGAACTGAGTCAGGGTATATGGCCCCTCGGGATTGTCCGTATCGAAAGCAAGCGAGTCGGTGCGATTATCTGGGCGAGGAGCACCCGTCGTATCCCCAGCCGTCGGGTCGTTGACGAACTGAAGCTGTTCCAGGGCGATCGCTAACTGCAGCAGCGGATCGTCCCCTCCTAGCGGAGCCGGTAGTGATTCGGTCAGTAAATCACGTAAGACAGTGGTGAGGTTGGTTGGCATGGTTTGTGAATGGGGGGTAGGAGGGTAGGAGGGTAGGAGGGTAGGGGGGACGAAATTTTGGAGAAGCAAACAGGTCTATGTCAAAGTCGATTTTTCGTCGAAAAATCACTACTCCCCCACTCCCCTTAGGAAGGATTCTTTATTCAAAGAAAAAGCAATCACCAGAAAACCAAACCAGATCTAGTGCAATGTCTGGATGCTCTTGACCCAAAGGCTAGTTCAACTTGAACTTGTATCCCCCATCCTGAACCTGATCCGCGAGGTCCAGGACGGTGGGGCGTCCTGGTCGTAGGCCGAAGGACGCGCGAAGCTGGGGACAGCGAAATGTCCCCAGTACCGCTAACAACACCTAGCCGGTCTCTCTCTTGGCGAACCCTTTTGTCATTTCCCAGCAGCTAATTCAAAAATCCCTCTTGCTAGAGAATCATCCCTACCCCACTCCCCTATCGCTCGTCTTATACAATTGCCATCGCCTGC
Source organism: Leptolyngbyaceae cyanobacterium (assembly GCA_050330865.1). Lineage (GTDB taxonomy): Bacteria > Cyanobacteriota > Cyanobacteriia > Phormidesmidales > Phormidesmidaceae > SIO1E4. The sequence goes on along the minus strand of JBHJHM010000054.1, from coordinate 6,216 downwards.
GCTTCCTTCAGCGCTGCTATTTCAGCTTTTAAGCCAGCTACCTCAGTGGCAAAAATCCCTGCTACAACGCCGCTCCAATCCAGACCAACAGCAGCATTCACTCGCTTGACGCCTACCTCGTCTGATGATTCCCAGGCTTGCCCCACGATTTGGCCGCAGTGCGCCAGGGTCATCTGCTCGGGGGTAATGGCGATACCCATACCATCGTTGAGCCTTGAGGGGACAATATAGTCGCCGACCTGAACGGAGCCTCGCACTTTGATCGGTACCTGCCCGATGAAAGAAATCTGTTCGTATAAATGCTTCTGGTCTTCATCTGGTCGGTTGCCTAATACGATGGGGCGATCGGTTACAGCCATGATCCGTTGGGCACCTTCGGTGCGACGGGTGACTTTATTGCCGATGACTCCAACAACATCGCCGGCATCAATGATTTCCTCCGGGTTGAGGCGAGGCAGATACTCAGCATAGTCAGCGCTACTCGTTGATAGGCGAATGGCTCCATCCCTTGAGCCTTCGACAGCGCCAACACTCTGACCCCGACCATTGAAGAAGGTGATAAAGTTTTCAGTCGTATCCAAATCACCCCGAGCAGTAACCTGTAGGGCTAGGACGCCAACAGTGCCAGCTCCTGTATTGCTGATGTAAGCAATATGATCAGCGGTGCGTGTGCCGCTGCTGCTGCCAACCACGTGCAATGGATTTGAGGGGGTTGTGGTGTTGATACCGACATTGCCGCCGGCACCAATGAATAAACGTCCGTCAGCTACACCCGTTTCGACAAAATTGAGTCCAGGGCGATCGCCATTATGATTTTGTTCTAAATGCCAGCGCGTCCTACCATTGGGGTCTTCAAAACTCATCAGGCTTTGTTGTCTGTTCTGGGCTCGGATGGCAACGGTATCTCGGGGAGATGTGGTGCCAACGCCAACTCGACCGTTGGGTAGGACATTCAAGGTAGCGCGGGTTTCTGCTTGTCCGACAGCGAGTAGCGGGCTTTCGGCGCTTTCAACGATGAGGGGAGCCGCTATCGTGTCACCGTTACGGTTGACTGCAAAGTCACTAACTTCCTGAACCTGCTCACCTAGATTTTGCACTTCGTTGACGACGATGTTCCAATCATTGGAACGAATGGGGTTGCCGCGTTCTTTGCTGGCAACTTGGTTGAGTTGATCGGGGGTGAATGTCATGGGGGTTCTCCTTGTTTGAGAGTATGGATAGAGGTTAAGAAGCAGAAAGCAAACGGCGGTAACGGTAGGGTGTGTTAGGCTCTGAATCACATTGGCTTTAGACCAATCCTCGTGCCTTGGCCGTAACGCACCGTTTCGAAGGGCTTTGGCCATAACGCATCATTGCTAAAACACGATTTCCCACAGCAGGGTTAGGCGAAAGGCATCGGTCTTTGTCACAGGGGCAAAAACGACTCGGTTGTACATCACGCCCGCTTCGTTGAAGATGGCAGCTTCTTGCAGGGGGGCGTCGCCGTTGGCCTCATCTAGCTCGAATTCGGTGGTCAGCAAGACGCGGACGCGCTGGACTTCGGTGTCGGTACCGGGGTTTTCGGTGAAGATGCTGTAGTCCACGCTGGCGATTTCTTTATGGGAGGTATCGGCGGTGATGGGGCGAGCGGCTAGGAGGTCTGTCTGGCTATCGGCGGTGGTAGTGCCGTCGGTGCCGACTCCCATGGTGGTTATAGGGCTGGGAGCGGGGTCGCTGAAGCCGCTAAAGAGTTGGGCTACTAGCTGACGTCCGCTGGTGACGATGCGGTTTTTGGGGTGCTGCTCGTGGATGAGTTGGCCGGTTTTGTTGGTTAGGCGTAGGGTGAGTTGGCCGCGCATGTTGATGGTTTCTTGCATGATGGTTTTGGGGTATGGGTGGAAGGGCGGAGGGGGAGAGGTGGGGTGCGGCGGGGTGCGGCGGGGTGCGGGGAGACGCGATGAATCGCGTCTGTACGGGGGGATGGGTGGGATTAGAAGAAGCCGAAGTTGGTGTCGAAGGTGGCTAGGTCGAGGAGGCCGCCGATCGCGAGGCGATCGCGGGCGTTGTGGGATTCGGTGGTGCGGTTAAAGCTGCCGGCTTCGAGAGCATCGGTGGCGTTCGCGTTTTCGGTCGCATGGTGGTCTCCGTTGAGTTGTAGGCGATCGCGATGGTCGTGGATATCTAGCAGGTTGAGGGAAAAGTTGACGCGCCCGTTCACACCGGCGGCTTGGGTTTGAGCGACGACGACGGGAATTTGTTCGGGGGCCAGTCCCTGAAAGATAAAGAGGTTGCCGGTATAGCCGTGGCGGGCGGCTAGGGCCTGGACAGCGTCTTGAATCAGGTAGGGAACACGGACTTCAAAGGTCAAGGGTTGAAAGCGTACGCGGCGCATCTGGACGGCGAAGTCAGGTTGGTCAAAGGTGTCTGCGTCGAAGGTGGCGACGTCAAAAAGGCCTCCGGTGGCGCGAAAGTCCCAGCGACTGACGTCGTTTATGTCGGTAGTGCGAGGAATGGCAGGCAGTCGTGCCGGACGGCTGCCGTCTAGGTTCGTGAACTGATTAGAGACATCGGTGATGGTTTCGCCTGTGGGAGTGGTTTGAACTAGGCGAGCAATCAGGCGATCGCTGGACTGAGCAGCGGTATCGTCTGTATCAGCGATCGCAGTGGAACCGACTACTTCCGTCTGAGAGAACAGCACTAATTGGGCCCCTGCAGGCACCCCCAAATCATCGGTGGCCTTAATCCCCTGGGCTGGACTGGTCTCAGTTGCCAGCCGCTCGATTCGTAGACGATGCCCACCTCCTGGCCCAAAGGTCCACTCAATCTGAGGCTGTGCGGCTCGTGCCGAAGCGCTGCTGACCTCTAGAATGCTCTGGCTGAAAGGAGCCGCATCGGCGGGTGCTACCACCTGAGAGCGACTGCTGATCAATACCTCAATCTCAGGCGAAAATTCCTCCAGCGTGATCAAATCTTCGAGGTCTTGCCGCAGGGCTTCATAGCCGGGAGGCAAGTTGAGCTGGTTGAAATTGAGGGGCAGTCCCAACGCCGATCGCACCGCCCCTTTAATGGCCGCTACGGTCCCACCGCCTTGAAACAGCGTGACAATTGATCGCAGTCGCTGCCGCAAGGAATCGTCCGGTTCAGCAATGCCGTCCGGGAGACGCCGTCGGGTCACGCCATAAATCGATCCCAAGCCATCCAGAGCCTGCCCTTCGGCATATTCAATCCAGTGCGATTTGAGCAGCGCTTTCAGGTGTTGGTCGGCATCAAAGAGCTGCGAGCCTAGTGCATCCAACGTGCGGTACAGTAGTGATTCCGTATCCTGAACCGCGTAAGCGTCGGGAAAGAGATTGACGAGTCGGGTGGTTTTGTAGGACATGGGAGGGAGGGGAAAGAGGGGTGGAGGAGGGGAAAGAGCTAGGGAAGCAGAGGGAGCGGGGGAAGTAAGGGGGTGGGGGAGTGATGGGAAGGGGGAAAAGGTAAAGGGGGTGGGGTAATAGGGCAGAAGAATCTTGAACCTTGAACCGATTAACTTTTACCGATTACCAACCATCAACGAGTAACCAAGAACGAAGAACCTAGAAAGCTCTGCTCCCTGTTCACTATTCCCTGTTCCCTGTTCCCTGAATATTTATGGCGTTTCCTCAGCAGCTAAAAAGGAAAAGTCCAGGGTTGGCTCGACAGAGGTGATGTTGGGGTAGTTGACGGCGGTGATTTCGACGTCGATATTGGGGTCGTGGCGGGCGGGGTCGAAGCTGGTGAGGTCTTCGGGGGTGAGACGGAGGGGGGCGATGGAGCTGCCGTTGAATCGCAGTTGGCGGGTGATGCGGCCTACCTGCTGGCGTCGCTGGCCACCATCACTCAAGCGGGTGCGGCAAATGATGTCGACGGTCAACGCAAAATTATTGAATTCCAGCGGGGCGTTGGCTTCAGCGGCTGCTAGAACTTGGATATCGAGGTCATAGGCGTTCCCCAAGCGACGGGGCTCATACGTTTCTAATGCATCCATGGGGATGGCGACGATGCGGGTGGTGGCAGGCCGTAAACCGGGATAGAGGGCAGCGTTGAGGTTGATTTCCACGTCGGCGGTGTAGCGATCGCGAAATGTCTCATTAATGTCCACTTGGGGTCTCAGGGAGACCGTGTCGCTATCGCTAAAGGACAGGGCTGCCGCCAAACTGCTAATGCGCTCGGGCGGTGCCGTCGGATTCGCTCTCAGGAAGCCGCGCAAAACGCCACCAACATCGAGGGTAAAGGCTGTAAAGCGGACGACGCTGCCGGTTTCATCGATGATCTGCAGGTCGATGGTCGGGGCTCCGTCGCGCTGGGTGCTGGTGACCTGAAGCTCTCTCAACAGACGGACCTGTAGTTGTTCGGGGTCAGCTTGCAGCAGTTCATTCGAGGCCACCATAAAGGCATCCGCGCTGCTGGTATCTCCCCCTGGAGCAGGTGGATCGCGCTGCAGCTGGACCTCGGCGACCTCAGCTAGCCCTGGAACGTTGACGACTTGGGCTCGGAGCCGCCGGATGGATAACGATTCCCCAATACCTAAGGCGGTAATCGCATTCAGCAGGATGCCTCGATAGGCGATCGCAGCGTCAGCCGATGCATCCGGTTCGCCAATGACGTAGAAGACGCCAGTGATGAGCACTTCGCTGATTGCTTCGAGGCGGGCCAGAATCCCCGCTGCGCGAGTTTGGTCTACCACCTGCTGCACTAGAGCCGCATCCCCACCGGAATAGCGGACCCGCACTTCACCCACCGGAATATTTTCGTCGCGGGTATGGTCTAACACCTCCACCGCTTCGACGGTATCAATATCCCGCACGGCAAATTCGATCGCGGTGAGGGTAGCATTGCCTGATCGGGCCAAGGCATTTTTCGCGCGCTCCCGCAGGTCATCATCACTCTCGGGTTCCTGACCGTTGATAGTGGGTTCTGGGTTCGTCACCCCATCAACTCCAGGAGGTGGGGTGGGCATAACGGTGATCGTGTTCGCTGCGATATTGCCTTCAGGTCCAGGTTGGACAGCGGCAATGGGCACTGAAAGTGTCGTATTCCCGGCTAAAAATAGAGCCGTTTCAACGGTGGTGAAGACGGTTCCCCGTTCGTCGGCCACGCGGGTGTTGGCGGGAATCTGAACGGTTTGGGTGGTCTGGCGACGACTGAAGGTTACCCTTCCCTGAGCCTGGGTGGCGGGATTCCGCACAACGCCCAGCAGCGCCACCACATTATCAAGGGCAAACCCAGTAGCGACATCAATAAAAGCGCGCCGATACGCTTCATCCATTTGGTCGTACAGCAGTTTCACTTCCCGCGAGAAGGCGCGTACCAGCGTACCGACCACACTGCCGGGGCTAAAGTCGTTCAGGCCAATGGGGCGCGATCGCACGGTGTACTCCGCCTCGAAGGGACTGCCCACATCGGGATGGCGGGGTTGTTCTACCGCTGACAGTGTTTCCTGACTGGAGAGTGCGTGTATCCAAACGATTTGGTTATTGGCAAAGCGATAGTCGCGTCCGGGTTCAAAGACGGTGAAGCGATCGTTCACCCTGCCGCTTACCCGGAATACGCTGGTCGCTTCACTCGATAGCGGATAGCGATTCACCTTTTTTTGATAGATGGCGCGAAACTCTGCAGGCTGTTCGACCCCAGCGCGAATTTGATCTTCGAGGTCGGCAATGAGGGATGCAAAGGAGCGGCCAAAGGGACGTCCAGGATCAATCAGGGTCATGATGCCTCCAGGTTGATATCAGAAACTAGTAAAAGGGGGTTGGGTTCATTCACTAGCCGAATGTCGATCAGCAGCCGAATAACAGTACGCTCACCGGGCAGTACTTCCGTGCGAATGGATTGAATTGCTTGCACCCGGGCATCTGGTTCGAGGGCGGCTCTGGCGTGGGCCATCAGGCGCGCCTGCATACGGGGCGTATTCGTTTCACCAATCAGCTCATGGATGCGAGAGCCGTAGTCGGGCCATCCTAAAAGGGCTAGTTCGCCGCGCCGCACCCGTAGCCGCAATCGCAGGGCTTGCATAACGTTGTCGTTACCCTGGGCCAGATCAAAATCAATCTGTTGCTTCGCCAGCAGGTCAAGTCCATCAAAGCGATTGCCAAGCTTGAGGTCGTTGCCGAAGAGTTGTTCGCGTTCTGTTGGCATGGTCTTAGGGGAGATGGGGAGATGGGGAGATGGGGAGATGGGGTGATGGGGAGATGGGGAGATGGGGAGATGGAGAGT
>JBHJHM010000053.1:0-28345 GCA_050330865.1 Leptolyngbyaceae cyanobacterium | reverse complement strand
CAGATCTTGCAGTTGAGCTTACATCGCCTGGTTTGGCCCCCCTGCCCCCCAAATTGGGGGGTTCTGAGGTTGAAGTCCCCCAGAATTGGGGGATTTAGGGGGCGAACGCAAGGTGCTGATGTACTAGTGCAAGATCTCAGTAGAACCATTCTTGATGAGGTTCTCAGAACCATAATGTGGGCAAGTGCTGAGATATCTCAAAGATTTCCATAGCTGCCGAAAACGCTGCTTGATAAACCTCCAAATCTCGATAACCCCTCACAAACGACTTCGCCATTCTTCCAAAAACTCCACCTCTTTCTCTCCCCTCCAGAATTCCCACCACTCTTCTACCCATCCACCGTTCGGCTGAGCTCACGCCGAAGCCCTGCCACTCTTCCACCCATCCACCCTCTGTGATCTCTCCGTAAAATTAGCTAGCATTGTGTTCAAAGGAAGCATCACCACTTCGGACTAATACCCATCGCTACGCTTAAGAAGGCGGGATCTTCCATGACTAAACCACATCCGATTGGAAAACTAGAGTTTTTCCGTAAGCAAAAACCGGGGATCTGGATGTGGCCGGATATATGGCACAACGTTCAGTTAGTGGCTCCTGGTTTGGCTTGCGTGTTTGTCGCCGGCCAAGGTGTGTTGCTGTTGGCGGGAAGTGCCCAAGGGCAGATTATTCCTGACAATACGCTGGGAACCGAATCGTCTGTGGTGAACTCTGGCGATCTGGTTGACCTGATCGAAGGTGGGGCGGTGCGGGGCAGTGGCCTCTTCCACAGCTTTGAAGATTTCAATGTGAATGCCGGACAGCAGGTTTATTTCGCGAACCCGGTGGGAATTGAGAATATTCTGAGTCGGGTAACGGGACTGAATCCTTCGGAGATTGATGGCCTGCTGGGGGTCGATGGTGCCGCGAATCTCTTTTTCCTAAATCCGAATGGCATCGTCTTTGGTCCCAATGCTCAGCTGGATGTGGACGGCGCGTTTCTAGCTAGCACGAGCGATCGCTTCCAGTTCGCGGATGGTACTGAGTTTCGTGCGACGAATCCCAATGGCGCACCCCTGGTCACCGTCAATATTCGACCCGGTCTCCAGCTCGGTCCCAATTCACCCGCCCCTCTCTTTAGCAATTCTGATTTGGTCGCTGGTGAAGACCTGACACTCTCAGCCGGTTCGGTGACCAGCACCGGCAATTTAGTCGCACCCAATGGCGAGGTGCGTGTTGAAAGTACAGCTGGGGATGTTCGGGTTCAGGGGGTGGAGGCTGAGTCGGCAGTGCTGTCGGCGAGCCAAGATTTGGTGCTAGAGGAGAGCCGTATCGTTACCGAGGGGAATCAATCGCTGTTGGCGGAGCGATCGATCCGCGTCCGCGATAGTGAAGCGACGCCGTTCTTTTCCAGCGCTGGCGGGGATTTGCTGGTTCAGGGCAACGCCGAGGTCGATATCTTGGCACTGAACCATCTGGAGGTCACGCCATTCCAGAGCGGTGATGATTTGCGACTGGTCAGCGATGGCATCGTATCTGGGGATGCTCACTTCGACAGCGGCGGCAGCTTTGAGATTCTGGATACTGCGGGCAATCCCGGCGAGTTCGTTAGTTTATATGACCCCATCATTAGCGCTGAAGAGAATGTGCGCTTTGGAACTTACACTGGTACTTCTTTGTTAGTAGAGGCAGAAGGTTCGATTAGGACTGATGGCGACATCACAATTACGGCACCGGATGCGACCTTTGCAGGCGAAGATCCAGAAACAGATCGCGGCATTTTAGGAAGCTCTGCTGCTCTGATCTTGCGAGCTGGACTCAATGATCTCCAACAATCAGAGAACAACGACAATGTTAGCGTCAGCGATGACATGACAGTTGATCCACAGATTCCCTTCACATTACCGGAAGACCCTGATTTACTGGAAAGCCCTACTTTCTTGGGCAATGGGGGTAATGGCGATACTATCCAACTAGGTGGCAATATCACTGCGGGAACAGCCTCTGATGTGGGTCGAGTGATTCTCTCAGCTCCCGGTGGGATTATTTTGGATCAAGATGTTGCGATCGCTAGCGCTGGCGGCAATGTGACGGTAGACATCGAAAGCCCCATCAACAGCGCCAACAATGAGACGAACGATTTGATTGTTACCGCCGGTAATGGGGATGTCACCTTTGCGGCGGCAGTCGGTGAGGGGAATAACCGTGAACTAGGGACTCTCCAAGTCAACAGTGGCGGTACGACTCGTTTTAACTCCACCGTCGAAGCCGCTAGCCTTACAACAAATGCTGGAGGTGGCACGGTCTTAAGAGGGAATGTCACGACTGAAAATGCCCAGACGTATAACGATACGATCAATCTTGAAGCAGACATCACCCTCAACGGCAACGGCATTGACTTTAATAATGCGGTCAGGAGCACTGGAGGAGATTCTGGTCGAAATCTCACGGTCGATGCTGGCACAGGCGATGTTACTTTCAATGCCGCCGTAGGAAATGGCAACAATGGTGAGTTGGGTGATCTCGATGTCATTAGCAGTGGTACAACAACCTTTGCCTCTACCGTTGAAGCAGCTAGTCTCATCGTCAACACAGGCAATGAAGCGATTTTCCAAGACGACATCACAGCTTCAGACAATATTGACATTACAGCAGGTGATGCGCGGTTAGAGAGCGCGAGTTCCTTGAACACAACTGATGGCGAAGTTGAGGTCAATGCCGCAAATTCGATTCAACTAAATGGCGATGCTGCCATCACCACTGACGGAGGTGACGTAACCCTTAGAGCTGATTCAGCTTCACCCACATCCGTGCAGCTTCAAGGCAGTGCATCGATCACAGCCCCACGCGGAATCGTTCGACTGGTGGCAGACAATGTCGCTCTTATTGATCAGACTGAAATCACTACTGCAGGCGGCGGGGGTGAGGTTCTAATCGGAGTTGACTCAAGGAATGGCCCTGTTCTAGCCACGCAGGTTGCCATTACCCCTGCCGTTGATATCAATGCCGGTGCTGCAACAGGCCGAGTACGTATTGGTGCGATAGGGCCTAGTCCTGTTTCACCTGCTGCCGAAATTATTGCCCCAGAAGACAACATCACTAGGGACTACACTAGCGGAGTTGAAATCGGCACAGTCAACAACGACATTTGCGACGCTTGCCTGAGCTTCACCTGGGAGAACATCCTTATTTCATCGGATGATCCAGGCAATGGGGCATTTGGCGATCCGATTCTTGACCAAATATTTGATCCTTCCTCTTTTTTTATGTTCACGTTTCCTGAACAGCTAGTTATTCACGAGGCAGTGATTACCGGTGAGCAGGCATCAGTACTAGGAGATTTGTTTGCCAACAGTCAGGGCTTCGTGCTTACAGCGGATGATACGTTGACCTTCGGTGACAATGTTGATGACAGACTCACTCTTCCTGCCAGTGAGGGGGCTGCCAGTTTTGCAGCGGGTATGACAATTCTCGCCAACGACCCAACTGATGTCTTGATATCCAACGGTAGAACACTCTCCTTTGAGACAATGCTAGGTGATTTAACTGTTCCCAGCTTGGATATATCAAGTGCAACCAATTTAAGCGCTTCGATACTCCTCAATGCTGCGACTGGCAATGTTGATTTGACTAATGTAAGGCTAAATGGCAATCGCAGTACCAACGATACAGCCGCAAACGTCATCAGCATTCAAGCTCCCAATGGTGAAATTCTCGTTTCAGACAGCACTATTACGGCAAACAACGCTGGTACAGGATTTGCGGGGAGATTGAACTTCAATGCTGATGAGGTGAGCATTCGCGATAACAGTCTTCTGTCAGCGGATGGACAGTTTGGGCAAGTTCAGATTAATGGAGTTACCGAGGCTGACATCCAAAATAGTACTTTGAGAGCCAGATTAACAAGTGATGATTCTGTTCAGGCTGGCAACCTCGAAATTGCTAGCGATAATCAAGTGACCATCAGGGATAGTTTTATCCTCAGTAGTGCTGGGGGGAACGCGTTAGGTGGAGCGATCACAATTACGGGCGCGATCGGGGATGAACAAGATTACACCAATGCCGCACTCATCAACCTCGGGGATATTCGCATCGAGGATTCAATCCTGACTTCAACCACAAGCGGTTCCGGATCGGCAGGGAGAATTCTATTTCGCGATGCCAATCAAGTAGAACTGATTGATACACGCGTCCTTACCAGTGTTACCGGTAGCGCGACGGGTTTGGGTGGTGACATCAACGTCAATAATGATGTCCGAACGCTGACTTTAACTGACTCTAGACTGGAGGCTAGTACAACATCTACTGACGCTAATGCAAACGGTGGCAGCGTTAGTGTAGATCTTGTCGATCAGCTCAGTCTAGATAACAGCACCATTAGCGTGGCGACCGAGGGAGCTGCCACTGGGGGAGAAATTCGAGTATCTGCCAACACAGCCAATCTCGCAAATAATTCAGCACTGGATGCAACAGTCGGAAGCACCGGGAGCGGGATTCCCAATGCGGATTCCCAAGAACCGGCTATTCGGATAGCAACAACGGTAACTGGCACAACCCTTGAGAATCCGGCATTGTCACTAAATAACAGCCAAATCAGCACATCAGTTGCGACAGGCGCAAGTGGTAACGCGGGCTCTATCGAAGTCGAGAGTGAGACAATTCGGCTCAACAATGGGGCTCGAATTCAGTCGCAAACTGGAGGTACTGGTAACGCTGGTAATATTGCGATTGACTTTGACGAAGCTTTTCAGGCATCTGGCAGTAACAACTTTGGACGTTCCAGTGGTGTCTTGACATCCTCTGAGTCTGCTGAGGGTGGAGTGGGAGGCGATATTACACTCAACGACGATAGCCCACGCGGTACTCTGACATTGACTGATCGGGCTTTTTTAGCTGCGAGTACCCGTAGTGATAATCCTGGTGGCGATATTGATGTCAACGTGGCGACTTTGAGCCTCAATAGTGGTGGGCAAATTGTATCAGCGGCTTTGCAAGCAGGCGGAAACGCGGGTGATATTGCCGTGACTGCAACTGAACGCGTTACCGTTACCGGATCAAACACGCCAATCACTTTCGAGTCCCCCTTTGGCGCAACTGCCGATGCTGCGATTCCAGTTATCGAATTAAACGACACCGCCAATCAAGTTGTTAGTGAACCTGGGGCAGAAGGATTTGCTTACTTCTCTTTCAACGTCGCGTCTGGCAACAGCACAGGCGAGTTTGACATTGATGGAGGATATGAACCTATAGGCTTTTCTTTTTCAGATGTCGCGCCAACTAGCATTGATACAGAAATCTTTCTCTTTGATGGGCGGACAGGAGAGCTACTAGCTGCCAATGATGACAGTGCTGCCGACAGCGGCAGTAACCCTCTCCCCTTTTCTTCTCTGTCATATGACTCTTCGCTGGAATACACGTTCCTCTCAGCGGGCAACTATGTGATTGGGGTTGGGGAATTTCCCTCGTCTGCACCTTTAGGCGCGCCTATTACAGGAGCAGCACCGGAATCTTCTCAGACCTACACGCTGAACGTTGCACTCAGCAATCCTGGAACTGGCGGAACCATCAACCCAAGTGATATCAATCCAAATTTAGAACTAACAGAGGGCGTAATCTCAAGTGGATTCCTGGCTTCCTCGGAAGAAGACAGCACGGGTACGGCGGGCACTATCGCTATCCAAACGCCACGCTTAGATGTGCAAGATCAGGGGATCGTCTCAGCTTCTACGTCAGGAGCAGGAGGTGGGGGTAGCCTCAATATCAATGCCAATACGATTAACTTAGATGGGATAGATACTGATGATGACGGGATTGATGAAGATAACGTCACAGGACTGTTTGCTCGTACTGAAGGTCAGGGACAGGCAGGCACACTAACTTTGAGCCCCAATACTGGAAATGATTTGGTGGTGAATCTATCTGGCAATGCCCAGGCTTCGGCAACTACGACAGGAAGTGGAAATGGTGGTAATTTGAGCATTCAGGCAGATGATTTAATCAACATCTCAGGTGAGGGACAGATTTCAGCTGAGACAGAAGGTGCAGGCAGAGCTGGAAGCGTGACGCTGTCAACCCAGACCTTGACTATCGAAGATAGAGCTAGTGTCTCAGCCACGGCCACAGAAACAGCTACTACATCGGGGGCTGGTGGTAACGTTTTCGTGAACGCTAACACCATCAACTTACTGGGCACCGATACGGATGGTGATGCTATCGATGAAGATGATGAAACGGGCTTGTTTGCTGGTACTGGAGGTCAGGCTTCTGCCGGTAATTTGACGTTGACTCCTCTCGATAGTAACAATCTGGCTATAAATCTATCTGGCAATGCCCAGGCTTCGGCAGCCACGACGGGAAGCGGAAATGGTGGTAATTTGAGCATTCAAGCAGACAATTCAATCCGCATTTCAGGTGAGGGGCAGATCGCGGCTGAAACAGAAGACGCAGGCAGGGCTGGAGGTGTGGCTTTGTCAACCCAGACCTTCACTATTGAAGATGGAGCTAGTGTCTCAGCCACAGCTACAGAAACAGCGACCACTTCCGAGACTGGAAATGGCATTTCCGTCACTGCGAACACCATCAACCTATCGGGCACAGACACGGATGGTGACGCCTTCGATGAAGACGACAAAACGGGCTTGTTTGCTCGTACCGAAGGTCAAGCTCCTGCCAGCAACCTGACTTTGACTCCTCTCGATAGTAGCAATCTGGCTATAAATCTATCTGGCAATGCTCAAGCTTCGGCAGCCACGACGGGAAGCGGAAACGGTGGCAATTTAAGCATCCGAGCCGACAATGCAATCAACATCTCAGGTGAGGGGCAAATTTCGGCTGAAACAGTGGGCAGCGGCACAGCCGGGAGAATAACAGTAAATACCCCAACTGTGACTGTTGAAGATAGGGCAAGTGTTTCAACTTCTACTCTAGGAACAGGTGCTGGAGGAAACCTAAATATCAATGCCGATACGATTAACTTAGATGGGATAGATACTGATGGTGATGGGATTGATGAAGATAATGTCACAGGGCTGTTTGCTCGTACTGAAGGTCAGGGACAGGCAGGCACACTAACTCTGAGGCCCAATACTAGAAATGATTTAGTGGTGAATCTATCTGGCAATGCCCAAGCTTCTGCAACTACGACAGGGAGCGGGAATGGTGGCAATTTGAGTATCGAGGCAGAAGATTCAATCGACATCTCTGGTGAAGGGCAGATTTCGGCTGAAACAGAAGGTGCAGGCAGAGCTGGAAGCGTGACGCTGTCAACTCAGATCTTGACTATCGAAGATAGAGCTAGTGTCTCAGCCACGGCCACAGAAACAGCAACAACGACACAGGCCGGCGGTGGCATTTCCGTCAATGCAAACACCATCAATCTATTGGGCACCGATACAGACGGTGATGATATTGATGAAGACGACGAAACAGGACTGTTTGCTCGCACTGAAGGTCAGGCTCCCGCCAGCAACTTAACGCTGAATCCAAACATCGGCAGCAATCTGGTCATTAATCTAGCCGGGAACTCGCAAGCCTCAACAACAACTTCAGGTAGCGGAATTGGTGGGAATTTGGTCATTCAAGCCGATGATTCAATAGACATTGCTGGGCGAGGCGAAATTTCAGCTGAAACGACAAGTAATGGTCGTGCAGGTAATATCGCCATTACCACCCAAACCTTGAATATTCGAGCAGAGGCAGGTCTGTCGGCAACCGCTGAAGCGAATGGTGAGGGCGGCAGTGTAACTATTCAAGCCACCGAATTCAGTCTTGACAATGCCTCTGTTAGAGCAGAAGCAATCGCATTAGGAGGGCAAGCTGGAAGTATTGATATTCAAACTCAAGATCTAAGAGCTGAAAACTCAGCAATTCAGGCAACCAATGTTGATTCAATGATAGGCGGCAATGTCACTGTTGGAGGACTCAATGTTTCTGAAAGTAGTACTGCCAACTCAGTCTATTTGAGTGGAACATTTAATGGCGAGTTTGGTGGTATCAGCGCTTCCTCAGCAAATGGAACAGCCGGCAGTGTTACTGTCAGAGCCGAAAACTTAGACGTTTTCGATGGTGCAGCCATCAATGTGAGTAGCGGTAGCTTAGCGGGCATCATCGACATTGATTCCGATTTTGTCGTGCTTGAGAATGGCCGACTAACGGCTCAAACGGGTTCTGCCAATGCAGGTGAAAATTCAGCCCTGATTAGCCTTGAACCTATCAACGAAGAGGCTCCAGATAATATTCTGTGGTTACGCAATGAAAGCGGTGACAACGAGAGCCTAATCTCAGCAACCTCAACAGGCAATGCTGATGGAGGTAATATCCAAATCGACACCGACTTTATCATTGCCGAATTTCCTACAGGATCAGAAGGTAGCGATATTTTTGCGAATGCTGGTGATGGCAACGGTGGCAATATCGAGATCAACGCTTTGGGAATCTTTGGCATTCGGGTACGACCCGAGCGAACACCACTCAATGACATCACAGCCAGTTCTGAGAGCGGTGTTCAGGGCACCATTACGGTCAATACCCTTGAGGCAGACCCAGATAGTGGCTTGGCTGAGCTAGCCTTCGAGTTTATTGATGCCTCTGACCAAGCGACCAACCAGTGCGTGGTTGACTCGGGCGAGGCTAGCTCAGTTCGAGTAGCCGGTAGGGGCGGCTTACCGACGATGCCGACCGATGTGCTGGGCGCGATCGCCGCCGGTGATGACGATTGGGTCACGCTGGAGCCCGCTCCTGAGACAGCGCCAGACGAAGCCATGCAATCTACCTTGACCGAGGACGTTGCCTTCGCCGCCGGTGTCGAGAGCGATCGCCCCCAAGCTGTCTGCCATCGAGTTTACCGAGCGTCTCAGGAACCGATATAGGATCGCCATTCAATCAGAAAATCCATGCCTGAATTCTTTTACTGTGGCTAAATGTAAATTTCTGTAAAGAACTTTCTTGATTAGCCTAAATTACCTACTTTCAAGCTGATGAATGTATAGTAAGGCGCAACGTCTATCCGGAACATTTGGCATCTACCCTGCATCCCCAAATGTATGCAGTCAGTTGATTTTCAGGCATCTACCCGCTACATAGTCCCGACAACTTCCTGCCAAGACTGAGACAGAAGCGATGTCTCAGCCAGGAATCGTGATTTCTGACTATGTATTGACTGCGCTCGCTACAGTCCAACGACGTTTTTGGAGCCCCTTCCGCACGCGGGGATATGAGTATATGAAACGCTTATCAAATCTGTTTACGTTTTCGATCGCACTGCTGACCGTAGCCGGCCTCGAAGTAAACGCTGCCCTGCAGCCTACGACCATAGCCCCAGCCTTTGAATCCACAGGTGATCTGCTGGTGGCTAACCGTCTCCGAAACCGCGGTTTGCGTTTCCGCGTCAGCTCTTCCGCCTTTCGTCGGGGGGGCTTCTCACGCGGTACTTGCCCAGTTGGAGCGGCTCCTGTCATGCCCGTTATCGAAGGGGAGACCGCAGCTGTCGAAACGGCTCCCGCGTACATGACCGCCTCGGCTCATCCAACCTTCTTCATCCAGGTTCCAGAAACGGAAGGCTACGGAGTTTTCTTCATCGAAGATCTCAGCCTGGAAGGCGATAACCCCCAACTGTACGAAGCTGAATTTGACCTTACAGGCGAAGCGGGAATTATCGGTATCCGAGTCCCTGACGAAGCTCAAGCTCTACAAGTCGGGTCCAATTACCGTTGGCGGGCCACTATTTTCTGCGGCTCGGGTGAAGAAGAAGAAGAGGACACGATCCTCATCTTGGGCGGCGAAATTGAACGCGTCGCAGACGTGGAAGGCACCCCTGAGGAACGCCTAGAGCAGTATCTCGACGCTGGCATCTGGCAAGAAACCGCCACCATCCTGGCTGAATATCGGTATACCGACCCCAGCACTGCTACCGACGAAGACTGGGCCATTCTCATGGAAGAGTCCGGTATTCCCCAATTCGCTAATGAGCCGATTGTCGATATTGTGGAGAGCCGGTTAATGGAAGAGTGAGTTGCCGTCCGCTATCCTGGAAAGGCTAAAGAACGCGATCGCTCACCATGGATCCTATTCACGTCATTGGCGGCGGGCTGGCGGGCACTGAAGCAACCTGGCAAATTGCCCAGGCCGGGGTGCCCGTGGTTCTGCACGAAATGCGCCCGGTTAAACAGTCCCCAGCTCACCATTCGGAGCACCTAGCCGAACTGGTATGCAGTAACTCTTTTGGTGCCCAGTCCAGCGATCGCGCTTCGGGGCTTTTGCATGAAGAACTGCGGCAGTTGGGTTCGATTGTCATTGGCAAGGCTGACGTCCATCAGGTGCCTGCTGGGGGAGCGCTGGCGGTGGATCGGGCGATCTTCAGTCGCGATCTGACCGAGACTCTAGCCAGTCATCCCCTAATTGAGCTGCGACGCGACGAGGTTGCCAGTATTCCTGAAGACGGTATCGTCGTGCTGACCACCGGCCCGCTCACAAGTGCTGCCCTGTCTGAAGATCTGCAGCGCTTTACCGGGCAAGCGTACATGAGCTTCTTCGATGCGGCGAGCCCAATTGTTGTGGGCGAGAGCATCAACCGTGCAATTGCCTTTATGGCCTCCCGGTACGATCGCGGTGAAGCAGCTTACCTCAATTGTCCGATGAACAAGGCCCAGTATCAGCATTTCTGGCAGGAATTGTGTGCAGCTGAACAGGCTGAACTCAAAGAATTTGAGCGTGAAACCGCCAAGTTTTTTGAAGCCTGCTTGCCCATTGAAGAAATGGCGCGACGCGGCAAAGACACTATGCGCTATGGTCCCCTCAAGCCCGTAGGACTGTTTGATGCCCGCTTGGGTCACTTCAAAGACCCCGCTAATAAGGACAAAAAGCCCTATGCCGTTGTCCAGCTGCGTCAGGAAGACAAGGCGGGACAGCTCTGGAATATGGTCGGTTTTCAAACTAACTTGCGCTGGGGTGAACAAAAGCGCGTCTTTCGCCTGATTCCGGGACTCGAAACTGCCGAGTTTGTCCGTATGGGCGTCATGCACCGCAACACGTTCATTAACTCGCCGGAACTTCTGGGCTCGACACTACACTTCCATAAACGTCCTACGCTCTTGGCAGCGGGACAGCTGGTGGGGACCGAAGGGTACACTGCCGCCTCGGCTGGGGGGTGGCTAGCCGGTACGAACGCAGCTCGCCTAGCCCTGGGCCAAGATCCGGTAACGCTTCCGGTCACAACTATGATGGGAGCCCTGTTTGATTTCATTAGCTCCGCCGAACCCAAACACTTTCAGCCGATGCCGCCGAACTTCGGCATTCTACCGGCCCTACCCGAAAAAATCCGCAATAAGCGCGAACGGTACGGCCAATACCGCGATCGCGCGATCGCGGACCTCAACACCTGGGCAGCGCAGTGGGGGCTTTCTCTGCATACTGGAACCCTGAAGGTAAGCGCGTAAAGTCTCCTCCAAAACGTCACAAATGTCGCTGAGGGATCGAAGCAGAGCGATATCAACGAGAGACCGCCTCAGTTGAAGGTATCCTTTTTCCCATCCTGATGTAAAAGTTTCTGTCCAACGGTTAAAAGTTAGAGATTCCCCTAGATTGGCTCACATCTACACTATCAACGCCTCAAGAAGCAAATGAACGGTTTCTGAAACTCCTTCAGCAGACTGTAAAGGCTGCGGGAAAACCTGTCTTACTACTATTTGATCAGTTCGAGCAGTTCTTTGTGCATCGCCTCAACTCTGTACAGGAATATGGTCGAATATACACACAACGGACGACTTACATTCCCGTGTAGGAGTAAATTACAGTCGAAGCCGCTTGCGAGGTGATACGAAGCATAATGCCAACTGCGGAACAGGCGCTTGCTTGCGTTAGAGTATGTCAAATGCTATCGAACGGGTATCAGCCTATCCATGTATTTCGGTACAGTCAAAACACTAAGACGGTGTTCATCTTGGCTGGCGTGACTGAAAGTGTAGAGGTTCTAATCTTTCCCAGCGGTAGGTGGGAGTTTAACGATGACGAAACCTGATTTCAACAAAATGACTCGTCAGGAATTGCGAGCTTATGTTTTAGCTCACCGAGAAGACGATGAGGCAATCGAGACTTTGATTCGGCGTAGAAATCCCAATAATCCAACCTATCCGTTTCCTCAAACCGATGAAGATTTGAAGGAAATGGAGATAATTCTCAAGAAAAAGTTGAGTGATAGAAAATAATAGACAGTTTTGTATGTACGCAGTAGCTTATGGGCCTATTTGTACTGGATTCTGGGGTCTAAGAAGGCGTAGGAAATATCCACAATCAAGTTAACCAGCACAAACACAAACGCGACAAACACCACCCCTCCCTGCACTACGGGATAATCTCGCTGCAGGATGCCCTCATAGATCCACTTGCCGATACCGGGCCAGGAGAAAATTGTTTCCGTTAGAATGGCGCCCCCGAGCAGCGTGCCAAACTCTAAACCCACAATCGTTACGACTGGGAGCATGGCGTTTTTCAGCGCATGTTTACTAATCACCCAGAATTCCCATAGGCCCTTCGCTCTAGCAGTCCGAATGTAGTCCTGGGAAAGCACTTCTAGCATGGCGCTGCGGGTGATACGGGCCAAGATTGCTAAAGGAATGGTACTGAGCGTCACAGCGGGTAGAACCAGATGCGACACGATGTCTCTCAGGGCTGCGAAATTGCCCTGAACGATCGCATCGAAAATGAAAAAGCCCGTAATCGGCTCAAAGTCATAGCCCACATTGATACCAATGCGGCCACTGGGGGGCAGCCACTGCAAATTGACGGCAAATAGATACACCAGCAGCAGCCCGAGCCAGTACACCGGCATCGACACCCCTAACAGCGAGCCACTCATCATCGCATTATCAACCAGGCTATTTTTGCGGACAGCGGCGATGACGCCTGCCGGAATCCCGAGCAGCAGCGCAATCAGCATGGCCATCACCGATAGCTCAAATGTCGCCGGCCAGCGTAGCTTGATTTCCTCCCAAATGGGTACGCCCGTGAAAATACTCGTTCCCAGATCAAACCGTAGCAGACTGCCCAAAAACGTCAGATATTGCAGGGGCAGGGGCTCATTGAGGCCCATGCGATCGCGCAAGGCCGCTACCTGTTCTGGCGTTGCGCGATCGCCCAGCATCGTCACTGCCGGATCCCCCGGAATCAAATGCAGAAAGGCAAACACCAACAGCGAAATGCCCAGCAACACCGGCACCAACTGCAGTAATCGTCCAAGAATGTATCTACCCACAAAGCACCTGCATGTTGTGTCAAAGTTCTCGCCTAAGATCGGAAAGAAGAGTGGAAAGGTCCATCCACTCGTCCTACGATTTCCCAACGGTCGAAAAATCCTCATTTCCTAGGGGACTTGGGATCCAGTCGGCAACCCCCGTTCTTTGGGCCAGAAGTGGCTGTGAATGCACAATGGGAATGCGGAGGGCTTCTTCAAAGAGGATGGCATCGACTTGTTGGTAGAGAGACTCGCGCTCGGCTGAGTCACTGGCGACGCGGGCTTGGTTTAGCAGGTCAAATAACCCTTGGTTCTGGTAATCACCGAGATCTTGAGTGGCTCCGGGGCCAAAGTGGGCGTAGAGGAAGTTGTCAGGGTCGCCATAGTCACCCGTCCAGCCCAGCATAAAAGACTGGAATCCCGGTGCGGTGTTGCGATCTTCCAGATAAGCGCCCCAATCTTTAGTCTGTAGGTTAACGCGAATGCCAATCTGGCTCAATTCAGCCGCAAAAGCTTCCGCGATAGGCTTGGGGTTCGGGAAGTAGGGACGGCTTACGGGCATGTACCACAGGTCGAGATCAAAGCCATCGGGATAACCGGCTTCAGCCAGGGCTGCTTGAGCGGCCTCGACATCATATTCGTAGTCATCCACTTCACTGCTGGTGTAGTTTGCCATCGAGGGCGGGACAAAGTGTCCGTCGGTTTCACCTAAATCACCCCATAATGCCTGCACAATGTCGGCTTTGTTGATGGCTTGGGCGATCGCCTGACGCACCTCCACGGACGCTAGCGGTTCATAGCTGGGATTAAGAGCCAGGTAACCCACATTAAAAGAGGGACGAAAAACCGCTTCAAGATTTGGGTCAGACTCAATTTCAGCTAGTTGGTCGGGGGTGAGATCTACCGTAAAGTCCAATGTGCCGGCCCGCAGCTGCGCCAAACGAGCAGCAGGATCCTCAACAAAGCTAATCACCAGCTCGTCTACGGCTGGCAGCCCGTCTTCCCAATATTCATCAAATCTGGATAAGGTGATGCGATCGCCACTCCGCCACTCGCCAAACACGAAGGGACCGGTGCCAACGGCTGCCCCCGAGGGCGTCCCATAATCAGCACCAGCTTCCTGAATTGCGGTGGGGCTGGCTATGCCAAAGTAAGCTGATGAGATGGCCGCCGGGAAGGCCGCAAACGGTTCAGCCAACTCGAACTCTACCGTTAAATCATCCACAGCTCGCACATCTAACAGGGTTGAGACTTCATCGTCTTTGAATCCTCCAAATAGATCGGTCCAGATTTCATAGAGATGGCCTTCGGCACGGTAGCCGAATTCAAACTCCGGATCCCACCAGCGATTAATGTTGAACACCACCGCCTCAGCATTGAAGTCAGTACCATCATGAAATCTGACCCCTTCCCGTAGATTAAACGTCCAAATTAAGCCGTCTTCAGACGAACTCCATTCAGTTGCCAGTTCCGGTACTAAGTCAGTTGTGCCAGGTTTATCGCCAATCAAATAGTTGTAGATTTGCTGCTGGACATACAGTGAATTGCCATCGGTAACATCGCCCGGCCTCAGGTTAACGGGTTGCCCGCCAGAGCCAAATACAAGAGCGCCGGCCTCTGCTGAAGCAGTCGCGTCTTCTGCGGGAGCCTCTTCGGCTGAGGGCACATCGGTTGTAGTCTGTTGCGAACCGTCACAGTTGGCTAAAACGAACGCTAAGGTCAGCGCCAACAAGGCCAATAGGACTCGTCGAAAACGTCGCCGCAAAAAACCTTGACCGCGCATACACTCAGCTCCTGATGTCTAGGAATACACTTGAGCCACATCCAGATCGCCAACTTTGATATGAAGGAAACCCTCAAGCTTTGGATTCGGATGGGGTTTAGATTGAATGGCACTCTACCAAGTGCCCCGATCAAATCACTCAAAAGCTACACGAATCTTCGTACAAAGAAGTGAGTAAACAGATACAAACTAGGTTTGCGTCTTCTGTTTACTATCGCCAAATGAATAGTGCTACAGAAAGCATGTCCAGATAGCTACGTTAGTATTTTAAGACCCTCATCAGGACGAGAAATCAATCAAAAACAACAGCTTTATCACTTTATTGAGATATTCTATTCCAGAATACTTGTTGCTCCTAAATATTGGTTTCGAGTAATATCGAATCAGGTTTTAGTACTTACAAAAACCAAAAGAGTTTGATTTTTACCGGATACAAGCATGTCTTCCCCTATTCTCGATGTGTGCAATCTCTCAGTAACCTTTCGAACGAGATCGGGCGATGTGCATGCAGTTAAATCGATTTCATTTGCAATTGCCCCCGGTGAAACGTTGGGGCTTGTAGGCGAATCGGGCTCGGGAAAATCAGTCACGTCTTTAGCCCTGATTGGGTTGCTGGAGCGGGGCACCGAACTGTCGGGAGAAATTTGGTTTCGCGATCCGCGTTCGCCGGATGCCAGCCCGGTCGATTTAGTCAAGCTGTCACGGGACGAGCGGCGACACTATCGGGGCAAGCTGATTGCGATGATTTTTCAGGAGCCGCTGACGTCGCTCAATCCGGTATACACCTGTGGCGATCAGCTAGTGGAGGCTCTGCGGTTGCACCAAAATCTCGGAACCCAGGCTGCCCGCGCGCAGGCTCTGGAATTGTTCGAAGAGGTAAAGCTTCCCAATCCCCAGCAGATTTTGGGGCGTTATCCCCATCAGCTCTCAGGCGGGCAACAACAGCGGGTGATGATTGCGATCGCCCTTGCCGGAAACCCTGCCGTCCTCATTGCGGACGAACCGACAACAGCTCTGGATGTCACCATTCAAGCTACGATTCTCGACCTGCTGCGCGATTTGCAGGCTGCTCGGGGCACCGCGATCGTCTTCATTACCCATGACATGGGGGTCGTCTCCGAAATTGCTGATCGCGTTGCAGTCATGTACAAAGGCGATTTGGTCGAAATTGCCCCCGTCTATGACCTCTTTGCCAATCCCCAGCATCCTTATACACAAGGATTGCTAAACTGCCGTCCTCGTCCCCATCAGCAGTTGCGTCGGCTGCCAACCGTCAGCGATTTTATGGAAGTCCAATTTGCCGAAGATGGTCAGGTGGCGGCGGTCGTACCTACGGTTCGCACCGCTGCTGAAAAGGCCGAGCTGCTGGCTGAGGTGAGTCTCCAGGAAATTGAGCAGGCTCGCCAGACACTGCTGCAGCAGCCACCGCTACTGCAGGTACAGAATTTGACCAAAGCATTCCCCGTGCGGCAAGGCTTCTTGGGGGCTAAATCCGAGCTCCGAGCGGTTGATAGCGTCAGCTTTGAGGTCTATCCCGGTGAAACGCTGGGTTTGGTAGGGGAATCGGGGTGCGGGAAGTCGACGCTAAGCCGCTGTCTGCTGCGTCTGATTGAGCCTACAGATGGCACCATTCACTTTGAAGGGCGATCGGTTCGTGACCTCAACGCGGCGGCAATGCGGCAGTTGCGCCGTGAAATGCAGATTGTGTTTCAAAATCCCTACGGTTCTCTGGATGCCCGCCAGAGTATTGGTTCGGCCATTACTGAGCCGATGCGAATTCACGGCCTGGGCAGCCATGAAGCGGAACGCCAAGCCAAGGCTACCCAATTATTGGAGCGGGTAGGCTTGGATGCGAGTGCGCTCAGACGGATGCCTCACGAATTTTCGGGGGGGCAGCGGCAGCGCATCTGTATTGCCCGAACCCTGGCCTGTGAACCCAAGTTTATTATTTGCGATGAGTCGGTTTCGGCACTGGATGTTTCGGTGCAAGCGCAGGTGCTGAATTTGCTCAAGGATCTACAGCAGGAATTCAATCTGACCTATATTTTTATCTCCCATGATCTGAGCGTGGTGAAGTTTGTTAGCGATCGCATCATGGTCATGAATTTAGGCCGGATTGAGGAAATCGGCCCTGCCGAAGTCATTTATAACTCGCCCCAGCAGCCATATACCCAGCAGCTCATCGCTGCTATCCCTGATGCCACCCTAGACGATATTCAACAGCGCCAAATTGCGCTCATCCAATGATATTAAAAGACTTCAACGATAATACTGCCAGCGGTACACCCTATGAGTTACTGCCACTTGAAACAGGCGCTGCCTGATTGAGGATGGCATCGGCAGGCTGGTTATCGAGCGCGACCTGCTTTAAAGGCAGATAAAAATCGGCAGCGGTTCCGATCGCGGTTTGACATGCTTTTTGGAATTCTTGCCTAGACAAGCGGCCATCTTCCCGACGGGGAATACTGAGGCGATAGTAAATCAAGCGGACCTCGTGGTTGAGCCCAAAGCCTGGCAGTACCAGGGCATGGTTGATACGAGCGATCGCGGATTCGATAGCAGCAAGCCGCTCTTCGGGAACGCGAAACGGCAGCGGATGAATGCACTGAAGAATGGGTGCCGTCGGTCCCCAAATAATCATCAGCTGGCTCTGCAAAGCGCCAATTTTGGTTGGCAGCTCAACCTGAGACTGGCTGGACGAATGGGCAATACGATAGGGAATCCGGTCTTGCTCTAGCAAGGTAATCAGATCGTCAAAGCTCGCTAAAAGTTGATTGCTGTGCATATCAGCGGAACGGGTGGAGTATCAGGGTGAATTACTCATAATTCCGAGGTTTCGTTCCGCAGTCAGGAACTTCAGTCGAACCTACCCAGTCGGATATTAAATTGAGTTGATTGAGTGAAGCGATCGCGGGCTCATCAAGTTACCTTGATTCATTATTAAGACATAGCGAAAGAATACCTAGAATCTGATTGATTTGATGTACTGAATATTCAGTTAAATCAATTTCAACAATTTTCTGCTTTAATCGTAAAAATTTCCAGAGATTTCCAGTGGTGACTGCTCCGTAGATTTCAGGAATATTGCGTTCCTCTTTTTCATTGAAGCGTTGGGCTGCGAACATCTCTGCCATGCACTGACCTAATCCTGCATTCAGGTTTTCCTTTTTGGCTTCTACAATCGTAACCACTGGAGCTGTGACGATTAATTGGTCGGAAGCAAAACTGAGAATAAAATCGCAAACTCCATTTAGCCCTAAAGTAGGGTCAATATTAAATTCAATGCCAGAAAAGAAGCTGATCTTGGACTCTGATTGTCGCCGTAGTTCTAACAAAATTGGGGCAATAATGAGCTCAGAACGGGATTTTTCAGTGTTGACAGCCAATGCTAGTGGTACGTTATAAGCTAACGTTTCACTTAACAAATCACTTGGTGATCGCTCCGGGACTCCAACAAACAAATCAATGTGTTCTTGGAGCTGAAGCTGGAGCTTTTTTTTGACCGTTTCCAGGGTAAAGTCACTGTACGGCATCTTGACTGTCCCCAAAATGAGCGGACTCTCTTATCTAACCTACTCTACGATGGGTTCGATCGAGGCTCATCGGCCATGGAGGGAAGAACGCGATGTCTCAGAAGGTGCAGCTATGGAGGTTCCCTGCTCAATGAGATGAATCGCTTGCTCAGGAGTCATTCCCTGTTCGAGCACAGCGAGGATACCGGGGAGGTATTGGTCCACTGTCATGACGTTGGCGTAAACGAGGTTGCGGATGAGAGCGAATGTTAGCCTGTCGCCTTCGACATCGATGCTAGTTTTGTAGCGGATTTCGCCGTCGCTGTAGTCGAGTTCGAAGTTGCCAAGGATCATGCCATGGTTGGCGCGAGTCAGGAATTCGGCGATCGCGGGCTGTTGCTCGGCTTGAGCCGTAATGGGGCTCATGGAATAGAAGCAAAATGTTTGCTGTAGTGGATTGATGCTGGCGTAACAAGGCCACTGGCCGTTTTCGCCTCGAAAGGTCAGTCGGAGGGTGACAGTCTGTGTCGTGTTGTCCGACGATGAAGCGCTGAGTTGAGCGTAAGGCCAGTCTTCAGCTTCGAAAAAGTCTGTGAGTGTATCAAGGAGAGAGGTCTGGGCCGGATGCTCGGAATCGCTTGCAGCTTGATTATCTGCGAGGGCTCCTGTGAAAAGATCTTGGAAGGTTTGAGCAATGTCTTGGAAGAGGGGATCGGCAGCTTGGGTGATTTGGCTCAAGCTAGCTGCGGTTTGGTCTTGAATGTAGGTGGTGATGCTGTTGGCAATTGCATCGGACGTCGGATTTTGCAGTGCCGGAAGGAGATAATGCCAGAGCGTCTGGTAACCGACCTCACCCGTAGGTTGATGTTGCTTAATGGCAGTGCAGTACCAGTTCTCAGCCTGCAATAAAGGCGGAATGTCGTCGGAAGTTTCCTCATCTATTTTCTGACTGAGGGTTTGGAGATGGGCGATCGCCTCTTCTGGGGTGTCTGTCTGCTCAACCAGCTGCGATAACCGATCGGGCTTCAGTGCAATTTCAAGCTCGACAGGCAAGTCAGCCATCAACTTCGCGCTGATATCAGGATCCTGAGCTTCAGGTGTGAGATTCAGCCAAGCTTCGCTGGTAATTTGCTGGTAGAGCGTGAGGGGGATACTGCTGACTAGATGAAGTGATGAGGATAGAGGGCGATCGTTGGAGCGTTTAAGGGCCGGTAGTGTCAGTTTTTCATGTGCGGTATTCCACAAATTTAGATGCGAGATAGAGCGTGGGGTATTGATATCCATAGGGGTATAGTCATAAATCGAAGGGCTTATGAAATAGGCTAAGCTATTGCTCAGAGCATTAGAGGGAGGGCTAAGGGTGACCGATCAGCGAATCATAGCAGCTGAAGATGCATCAGCCGATATCTTGGCGCAAGCGATTCAGGAAATCCATAGCACTCCTCAAGAACACTTGCCCAGCTTGTTGCAGATTATTCGCCTATTTCGTGAGAGTGTCAGCTTAAAATCAGCCGAAGCGAGTTTTCGTCAAGGATGGCAAGAAGCTATGGCAGGACAGACCATTCCAGTTTCGGAGCTATGGGATGGGATTGATGCGGAATGAGTTTACCTGAATCTGAGAATATTAAGATTCAGGTAACACCTGAATTTAAGCGTAGCGTACGACAACTCGCAAAGCGATATCGGCATATTCGCTCTGATATCCAACCCGTTATTAATGAATTACAGTCTGGCAAAGTTCTGGGTGACCAAATTCCTGGTATCCGCTACACCGTGTTCAAAGTACGCATTAAGAACCGTGATATCCAGAAAGGGAAGAGTGGCGGATACCGTTTTATTTACTATCTCAAAACATCAACCAATATTTTGCTTGTGACTCTTTATTCCAAATCGGATCAGGGCGATATTACGGCTGGAACTATTAACCAGATTGTGACTGATTTTGAAAACCAATAAATATAGTCTTGCGCTATACAACAAGGCTCACCTAGAGACCGATAAATAAGCAAGCTTTTACTAATAGCTGATAGGGAAACTATTTGGTGATCATCAGTAGTTTCAGATGCGATGTGTTCAGATATCCCTTATATTGTGTTGTTGTGTAAATTAGATTTCCGTTGTTAACTCAACCCGCTGTGAAGGGCGATCGCACTAGCTAACGGCATAGCCAGTGTGTTGGCGTATTTCTAAAGGATGGAAAGCTAATACAATTTGGTCTTTAGGAATCCCTGCTTCAACCAATTCAACAGTTATGCTATCTTCAATGCCGTCGTAATGGATCCAAATCTTTCCTGTCTTAATTTGTGCATGAACCAGGCAACCATGAACTCGTTGGCCCCTTTCCCAGCCTTCATCAATGAGCAGAAACTGTGTCCGATCTTCACTCACAATCAAAGAAGTTTTCACATCGCCATAGCGGTAGGGAATCTCAGCATGTTCCCGCAGAATTTTCTCTAGGATATTGCCATAATGCTTCAAGCGATCCATTGAGAAATTTCCTCACTCATACCTTATTTTGCTAGCGGACTTGGCATAGCTTACCTCATCAGAATTGCTGCTATGCTAGTTGCTAGCTTAGTTAGGGATTATGGTTGGGTACCCCAACAAGCTGGAAAAGCTATTGGCTTGACCACGTAAATTTTATGGCAGGGTTGATTGGAGCGATCGCGATATCCAACAGCAAGCTGATTCGGTAGCTCAAAAACTTGTGGGGGTTGGGTTTCTGTTACTGATTTAACCTACTGTGAAGGGCGATCTCACAATACGTTTGATCTCCAAAATTCGCATTGAAAGCATATGAGCAATTGCTCAGTAGGATGAAGACATCGATTCATTTATGCGTTAGCAAGCCCTAACAATTCTAGGTGTTAAGCGAACCTTTAAGGTAATCTCTTCTCTAAGAATCCTTTTTTGCTGTGACAAGGATTTTAGTAGGTACAGAACGGGAGCCAATTCGCTTTGCTAATGAGACTGTCGAGGCTTTTGCATAGGGGAATCGTTCTACTTCGGCTGAAAAATCAACGTCTTGCATCGCTTCCATCTTTTCGACTACAAACTCAGTGTATCCCAGAGGAATGCGTCCCTTAGCAAAGGGTGTCGCACTTACTGCAGCTTCAGGAGAGCCTGTCTCTACATAAGTAATTTGGAACATAAAGCGATTATATTCATCAAGTTGAGCTTCGAGAAGAGGGACATCGCCTCTACCTGAATGCTGATTATAAATCTTATTAGTTTCCTCAATTGCGACCTGAGTAAATCTATCTCCTTCCTTAATTCTTAAACGCGATACTTTGTCAGCATAGATAGTTTTGTCTGTAGCACCTAATAGATGTTCTGCAGAAGCTTTACTATGATCGGCTTTATCTAGATGAATGATTGCGCTTCCCCACCAAACATTCTGCTTTTCAACTTTTACGTATAGGCTGATACTAATCGTGTTAGCAGATTTCTTAAATGTAGAGAATATATCTGCCCGACTAATTTCTCTCTCTTCTTCAACCCCAGGTACAGGTGTTTTTGTATAAGCCTCTTTTGCTTCACTTTTTAGAAGATCTTCAAGCCTTGTTCCAGGAGGATGTACACTGATATTTTTTGCATCCTTGGAAGGAGCAACAACCATAAACACATCATCGGGTGCTTTCTTGGGTTTATCACTTAGAAGCATTTCAACTTTTCCTAAGGTGATTCCTCTGGCTGCAAACACTAGTTCCCACTCTTTTCGATCTGAAACTGAGGATTCCTGAATAGATATGTCTTCTTTCTTGATAATCTGGGTATTGTCTTCTTCTTTCCCTTCAGCTAGACTCTCAGCTTTAGTTCTTTGTATAGAGTAGTCATAGTCCCAGTCTTTGCCGCCATCAATAACATTAATTTCCTTGAATATGGCATGCCTTCTTTTTGTTTCTTGAGCTACCTTAATAGCATTCTCTTTTGATATTTTTTTATCTTTTATATATTTCTTCTCTCCGACTTTGAGGCTTCTTAGACCAGTTTCAACAGCTTTTTCCTTTCCTCCAGAAGAAGTTAACTTTTTCTTTTTGATCTTACCCTTAAATAACTTTTTGGCTTTCAACAAAATCTTGTCGATCGCCCCATCAATCCGTCCCCGAATCTTTTTGACGATGCCTTGAACCTTGCCAGCCAAGCCACCTACACCTAGCAGCGATGCTAGGAACCCAATCACCACCGGCAGTGACTTCACCAGTGCCCCTTCGATCGCCTTCGCGACTGCGCCTACCGATCCGCTGGCAATGGCCTTCACCCCATCAATCACTGCCTTCACCAGCCCCAGCACCTGACTGCCCTGGTTCACGAAGAACATGATGATGTCGTAGATCAACATGCAGGCTTTTACGAAAGCAGAAGCCGGGTTCAGTAGGCCCAAAATCCACTTCACCCCAGCGGTAATCACCTGGGTGATCACCATATTCTTGATCGCTTCAATGACCGTTTCCTTCAGGTCGGTGAACTGCTCCTTAACGTACTCCCAAAGGCCAAAGACTCCTTTCTCTTGAAGCAGCGTGAACACCTCAAAGGTTTTTTCGGCGGCGGCGACGACGGGTTCGCCCATGAGCTTCACCGCCTTGGTGCGTATGTAATTCCAGCTCAGTCCCAGAATTTGCATCACCAGGTCAAAAATGCCTGGCAGGCTGAAGATATCTTTGGGAATCTGGAGGCCGACGGCTCCCATGGCTCCGGTGAGCCAGCCAATCAGCCCCCCTTGCAGGTGCTCTCCAATCTTACCGACGAAATTGTCAAAGCCCTGCTTGATGCCGCCAATCAAGTTGCCCAGGAAGCCAATAGGGTCTTTGATAATGCCCTTAACAGCCGACGCTGCGCCCTTCAGCACCGAGGTCAGCATATTTTTGAGCTTTTTGATGGTGTTGATAACGCCTGTGATAGCTCCTGCCGCCTTGTCTACCAGACCTTTGTTGGCCTGCTTCATTTGGGTGATGCGATCGTCAACGGCCTTGAGCTTTTCGTTGTACTTGTTGGCCAGAGTGTCGATTAGTTCAGTTTGCTTCGCGTCGACCGACTGCTCTAAGCTGTCAAACTGGCTTTGAATATTGGTAGCCGCTTCCTGGCCAACCGTTTGTAAGTCTTGGGGCAGCTGGGCGACGTAGGTTTGCACCTCCTGGCGACCTTTGGCGACTTCCGCCTTGGCGTTGGTCAACTCAGTGGCGACAATGTCCACCACCTGATCAATGACACCGTCCATCGCCTTCAGATAGAGATTACGGCCCTCTGTGTAGAAGGCGTTTACTTCCGAGGGCAGGCCCATGAACTGGTCTTTAATCCAGCGTCCGGTGCCGGTTAGCCAGCCAGAGTAGCGTTCGTCTTTGTACGCCTTCATGCGCTCAGCGACATGATCCTCAAAGACTTTCTGAGCATCGGCAGCGCCCTTGTCGAATACCGGGTTGATTTTGCCATCAATCCCATTCAGGATGGCTTCGACCTTGCCCTTTGTCGTGTCGTAAAGCGTCTGGATTTCACCTGCGACTTTGGCGCGGGCCTGTTCATCCTGTCCTTTAGCGCCCACCTGTTGGTTGGCGACCTGGGCTAAGAGCTGGGTGCGATCGCCGTGCATACCCTGCAGCTTTTGTTGGGCCAGGGTTCCCGCTTCCGCCTGAGCTTGAGACAGTTCGCCCTGTTCGTCCTGGCGGAATGTTTTGGGGGCCTCAGTCGCATTCGTCTTAGCCACCTGTTTGGCATCGAGGGCAGCCTTGAAGTCGGGTTCATTGGCGTTAGCTAGTTGTTCATCGGTCACGTCAGCCTCTGCCATCTGCTGGTCGAGCTGCTGACTTTCCTGCTGTAGGGGGGTCTCAACTGCCGTTTGGGTAAGCGGTTTGGGTACTGCCTTGGATGCGCCGACGGAGGTTACGGGGTTCCCTACATCACTGGGCGGCAAAGGCGTGACGGGTTTAGGCTCAATGCCGCTGGTATCGGGAGCTTGCTTCGCTTTCTCGGCAAGGGGTTTTTGGGAGGCCTCTTGCGCTGCCGTGACCTGGCCCGTCATTTCGCCTTTGACCGCGCCAAGCTTGCCACCGTCCTTGAACTCATCGGCTTCTTTGAGAGTTTTGGGAGCAGCGGCGGCAATTTTCTCCATCAGTTGGGTCTTAAAGGCCGCCTTGTTGAAGCCAGGTGTCTCGGCCTGTTCCATTGCCCCAACCTGGTTGGCCTGGGCTTTACTGGCAGTTTCTATGGGAGGGCTAACGGCAGCAGCTTGAGCTTCCTGGGATTTAGTCGCTGCTGGAGCGTGAGCTTTGCCAGCAGTTGCTGCCGCCTTCGTTTGGTTGACGGTGGTTTGAAAGTCGGGGTCAGCCTCGGCTGATTGGGGTACTGTGGCAGTGGTTTGAGACGGCGTGGCTGCTGCTGCTGGGTCTCCACTGACGGCACTGCCCCCAGCAGTACTAGTTGGCATCGTTGATACGGATGCATCCCTGACACTACTCGCAGTGGTTGTATCACCTGCAGCAGTTGTATCACCTGCAGGGGGCATGTTTTCAGTCGCTTCTGGGGTTGCTGTACTTGCTGCGGGAGAACCGAATACGGTTGTTTCACCTGCAGTTTGAGTGTTTGCAGCTGGGGCCTGCTTTCCCTGGGCGGAACTGGATTGGGAGGCAGCATTGGGACGTTGTTCGGCGGAATCATGCTGGGGTTGCGACTGTCCTGGGCTGCGATCGCCGCTCGGCTCCTGACCGTGTGTAGGTTGCACTCCCATAGAAGCAGTTGAGGCGCTTGCACTCGCAGCAGCTTCAGAGGTGACGGGCTCAGTTGCTTGAGAGGCGACCGTTCGCCGTTGAATCTGTTTGAAGTGAACCTGGCTAGGCTTGTTAGGCTTGCGCCGAATTTGCTTGCCTGTTTGCTGAATCGTATGGGTCAGCTCATGGGCCAACAACTTCTGCCCGTCATGACTCCCTGGCTTAAACTCGCCTTGCTTGAAGTAAATATCTTGTCCAGTCGTAAATGCCTTTGCCTGTAGCGACTGGTTCAACCCGTCCGCCTGTCTGTCTGTGTGGATGCGAACGCCGCTGAAGTTAGCACCAAATGCCTGCTCCATCGGTCTCCGGACGGTATCAGTTAGGGGTTGGCCTTGGCCCCGCGATCGCGCGATCGCCCCCTCGACATCTGTATTCGCCACCATTGATGTATCGGTTGCTTGACGCTGGAGGGAAGGAGGGGGGGAGGAAGCAAGGGGAGCGGGAGAGGCGAGGGGAGGCTGTGAGCGTGAATGGGTGGGAGTGGATAGTGGGAGATCGATGAGATCGATCGCGCTTCTTTGGTAGGCCGGGGCCTTGGGTGTGATCGAGGGTTGCTTTGGGAGGGAAGGCTGGTGGGCGCCTAAAAGGCTTTGGAGGGTGGTGGGCGATCGCTCATCGGATTTTGCTTGAAGCGCGATCGGAGTTTCTTTTTCCTCGGCCTCGCAGGTGGCACATTTTGCTTGAATAACTGGATTTGGAGTGGCAGGGGGTTGGGGGGGCGGCGAACCTGCGAACAGATTGACTTTGGTGAGGTCAATCAGGGATTCTTGAGAGCCTTTGGGTTTTGCCTGAATGTCAGCGGGGCCTCCCGGTGGAGTGGCTGGTGGCGGCGGCAAGACAAACGGGTGTGCTTGCAACGGGTGAGTTGCAGGTTGGGAGGACTCAGCGATCGCAGGCGATTGGCCTTCCAACTGGTTTTTCGGCGGTGACCAATTGGAAGCCGTTTGCGGTTGGCTCTGAGTAGGTGTTGTCATGGACTGGGGCTAAATCATGACTTGTGGAGGATGGTAGATGGTGTTTTAGCGCCCTGGTTGTGTGGATAAGTAGAAGGAGGGATAGGGTAGTCGTAAAGGCGCGATATATCGCGCCTTTACACACGTAGAGGGCAATACGATAGCTACATAAGGGTTTTGGGTTGTACGGTGCTGCCGTTCTGTTGAACGACATGGGTTAGTTCATGGGCGAGGAGTTCTTGTCCGCCTCGGTTGCCAGGTTGATATTCTCCTTGGCGGAAGAAGACATCCTGGCCAGTGGTGAACGCTCGTGCCTGGATGGATTGATTCAGCTGGTCAGACTGGGAATTGGTGTGGATACGAACACCGCTGAAGTCGGCACCAAATGCCTGCTCCATAGAACCGCGAACGTCGTCTCCCAAGGGCTGCCCCTGGCCACGGGCTGCGGTGATGGAAGACTCTAAATCAGCCGAAGCCACACCACCAGCTGCCCCCTTTCGTTGCACCGGCTTCATCTGCAGGTCTTCTTCTTCCTCAGGTACTTCCTGGCGCTGGATAGCCTGAGCTAGAGGCTTCATCTGCAGGTCCTCTTCTTCCTCGGGCATCGCTTCACGCTGAATGGTTTGGGCGAGAGGTTTCATCTGCAAGTCCTCTTCTTCTTCTGGCATCGCCTCACGCTGGATAGTTTGGCCTAGGGACTTCATTTGTAACTCGTCGTCTTCCTCCAGTTCCTGCCGTTGGACCGTTTGCTGTTGAACCTGAGGCGAATGGATGCGATCGACAACTTGGGCCGCGACACTATCGGCTTCTTGCTCATACTTATCCCCTGGAGCCCCGATCGCGAGCTTTGCCTGAATACCTAGCGTTTGAGCCACTCCCGCATCCAATTGCTGCATCCGTGCCACATCTTGGACAGCGCTCGTAGGGTTTGCCCGTTGTTCCTTCGGCTGCATCATAAAAGGCTGCCCCGGCAGTTGATGCCCAGGACTAAAGTCGCTGGTGGGAACTAGGACTTGGGTAAGGTCGTTGGAAAACTCGCTCATAGCAGAAAGCCTACATGCGACACGGCACGGCTATTAGAAACGAGCACCCTGTAAAAAATCGTGAGATCAGAAGGTAGTGCGGCGATGTTCCCACAATCATGGCATAGGTTGTCAACTTTCGCCCGTCAAAAAAGTTCGCGATCGCCTAAGCAAGGGTGGAAGGATAGTGAATCAAGGGCAAAGGGATGATGCCTTTACGGACGGGTACTTTTCCTCAATCCCAGACTTTGTTTGGAACTGAACATTTGGAGGCGCTGTCTCAATTTCTAAAGCATTGAATCGCTTCAAACCTTTCTTCGATAGCAGCACATTTGGCTAACTTGGCTAAGTCCAA
The DNA here is from genome assembly GCA_050330865.1 of Leptolyngbyaceae cyanobacterium. Taxonomy (GTDB): domain Bacteria; phylum Cyanobacteriota; class Cyanobacteriia; order Phormidesmidales; family Phormidesmidaceae; genus SIO1E4. The sequence continues at coordinate 757 of JBHJHM010000053.1, read as the reverse complement.
GTTGGGGAGCCATTGGCTACGATCAAGCTGCTGATATTGATCATCCATGAGCCGATGAACGCTAATTTTCGCGGCCGCCCAAAACCAGACTTCCTTAACCTCCAGAATCTGGTAGCGTTTCAGCTTCTCGGGACCACCGCTAGTCAAGACAACTTCAATAGCTAAATCAGGAATTGGTTGGGCTGCTTGCCCTAGGCAATAGCTCTCGTCAGGCTGGGCTGAAGCCGTACCGACTTTTTCACAGCTAAAAGAGCCTGTTGCGACGAAACGCTGCCCAATATTCACCATGTAGTCTTCCACGAGATAGCCAATGTTGCCTTTGACAATCTCATGGGTGGGTGATGTGGACAAGATTTCAAGCTCTCCATCGTAATAAAACAGGCGCACACCGGGGTTATTGGCAAATCCCTGCTGAATACTTTTGAAGTCGTTCCAACTGACGCCGGTTTGAACAAATCGTTGTTCTGAAGGGCTGGGTTGTGCGGGTTTAGTGAGGGTTGCAGTCATGGCTAGGTGGCTCCCGCGAAAGGGCGAGTTCAAGTCCTATTCTACTAAGCAATGATGATGGGTCACAGCGACAAGCGATCGTCGGCGTCAAGGCATAGGCAAACAGCTTTTACTCAGATATTGCAGTTGAGCTTACATCGCCTGGTTTGGCCCCCCTGCCCCCCAAATTGGGGGGTTCTGAGGTTGAATTCCCCCAGAATTGGGGGATTTAGGGGGCGAACGCAAGGTGCTGATGTACTAGTGCAAGATC
>JBHJHM010000052.1:0-50933 GCA_050330865.1 Leptolyngbyaceae cyanobacterium | reverse complement strand
CATACGGGTCGCTCCGTTTTCACTGAAGGAAAACGAGGAACGCTCTAGCACTTCCCAATGAAGGTGCAACCGAGAAGCTAGATCTAAAATGACGCTAGGCATCTCGTCTTACCATCGCTAAGTCGGGATGATTAGGGGATTAGGGGAGCCGCTAACTCCTCTCTTCCCCGCCTAGAATCATTCCCCGCTGTAGAAGCGATAGTACAAGAAGTCCTGTGAGCGTACAACCGTATGAGCTAGCCCATATCTAACGGACCCCTGACACCCCGCTCCCCGTGCTTCAAAACGTGAGCGTATAACTAACTCCCCTAAATGGGGGCTTAACTGTCAAAAGTGACGCGTAAGTACCCCACTCACCATACTTAACTGTCAAAAGTGACACATAACACCCTGCTTTCCTGGAGTTATACGTCAAATATTTAGGAACCTTTTTAAGCTAGCGTGGAAAGATGATGAAGGTAATGCCAACAAACCACAGCGAGGCGATCTGATTCTGATTCGCCAACTTGGCTATGTTACGCATCTTGTAAAGATACTTGATTACAAGTCAGAGCGTGAGGACTGGCAAGGTGATTTCAACATCTATCGAATTGTTGAAGTGCTGTGGGTGATTGATTGGCAAGATCCACCGAGTTCTGCAAGAGCAGATGAGGTATTCGGTTATTCGGTGAAAGCCTATCAAGGTGGTGACGTGATGTTTTTGGAGACGATGCCCACTTTTCAACAACATTGGAAGGATCAGGGCAGTCTACTTGCTTTTCAAGAGCGTGTTCGGTCTATGCTCAATCTGCCTGAGATCAGCGATAGTAGATAGGATTAAGTATAAAGCGTTGAGTGGAGTAGCAATGACCGAGTTGCTTGAGCGTGCGATCGCCAGGTTACAAGCCTTACCTGAAAGTGAGCAGAACGCAATTGCTTCAATCATCCTGGAGGAAATTGAGGATGAGCGTCGCTGGGATGAAGCATTCTCCCGTTCTCCAGATATTCTTGCCAAACTCGCAGCTTCAGCAATGGCTGAGTACCATGCCGGTGAGACCCAGGAACTTAATCCAGAGACACTGTGAAGTCACGCACCACTGCTCAGTTTCGCAAGTTGTTTGCTGAATTGCCTAAGCAGGTTCAACAACAGGCCCGTGCAGCCTATCGTCAATTTCAGGAGGATCCGAGCTATCCAAGTCTACGCTTCAAAAAAGTGCATCCAGAGTTACCGATTTATTCTGCCCGCATCAATAAAAACTACCGGGCGGTAGGTCAGATAGATAGAGATATAGTGATCTAGTTTTGGATCGGTTCACATCAGGAGTACGGCAAGTTGTTAGGACAAATGTAGCAGCGCAGCATAACAACCCCAATGCACACCGACCGCCGAAAGGTTATTTGTTGAGCATCCGAGATTGTTTACGGCGGGTGATTGGGAACGTTATGCGTCAATCTCTACAGCTACTAAGTTTGCCCGCGTCGATCAGCGTCCCTAGCGTAGACGGTATAATCACTAGACGTTCCAGTAGCTAGGAGCCACGTAGATCTTGACATTTAAGTTATGTCCGTAGCACTTGACGTTTTTGCACAATGCGTAGAAGCAGTCCAGCAAGGGGAGCTGATAGAGTCCGTTAGCTCAAAAGATAAGGAGTTTCATTTCCAAAACTGGTTTCAGAAACGCCTAGAAGCTCTGGGTGTCTTTTTTGATGCGTCAGGTCGTAATACATATCCTGACTTCCGCATGGTTAACTCCCCTGATGGTTTTGAAGTTAAAGGGCTTGCTTGGCCGGGGCGTGAAAGAGATTACGATTGTAATAGTCAAGTTCCATCTGGATTTCATAACGGACGACAGATTTTCTATGTTTTCGGTCGTTATCCAGCTGATTTATCGCAATATCCTGCTCAGGCAGGAGGGCAGCGCTATTATCCAGTAATTGATTTAGTAATCTGCCACGGAGATTTTCTGAATGCAGATCACGATTATATTCATAAGAATAAAAGTGTTAAGGGATTTGGTAGTTATGGCGATCTCATGATTAGAGATCGAAAAATGTACGTTGCCCCAACACCATTTGCACTAACTGAAGGTACAACAGGTCTGATGACTCTAATTCTTCCAGATAATATGGAAATTGGCGAGCGTTTTCAGCAAGTTGGCATCCTACTTCGGGTGGAAGCAAGTGAATTGGTTGTAGGATACACATTTGATTTAAGAACTAATCACCTTATTGCGGAGAAAATATCCAACCCAACGGCTGGTTCTAAGCATCAGTTTAAGGCTTATCGTCTCACTAGCCAGACATCAAGACCTGTAACAATGGCAACAGGTTTGACACGAGAAGAGAATGTGCTTGGGGACGATGAATGAGACCAAATGATATACAAACTGACCAGCAAAAAAGCTCTAATAAAAATACTATTGAGCTAGATTTTCCCGTTATTGAAGTGAGTCAGCTTGCTCAAAGAGAAAGCTGGCGAAAAGAGATAAATCGTCCAATTTATCATATTCATAAGTGGTGGGCCAAACGTCTAGGATCTGTTTTCCGAGCAATTGCTATTGCTTCTCTGACTTCTGATGAATCCTTTGATTGGGAGAAGTTCTATACACAGCAATCTTTTCAAGATAAGGTTGTTCTTGACCCATTTATGGGTAGCGGTACAACTCTCGGTGAAGCTCTAAAGTTAGGCTGTAAAGTTATAGGTTGTGACATTAATCCAGTTAGTACCTTTATCGTTAGACAGGCTCTTACAAAGGTTACAGAAAAAGAGCTTAGAGAAGCTTTCCACCATGTTGAAGAGGAAACAGCCCAAAAAATTCAACAGTACTATCAAACCCGAGACCCTGAAACAGGTGAGCTGATTCCTGTCTTATACTATTTTTGGGTAAAAATAGTAGAAACACCAGAAGGTGAATCTATTCCTTTGTTTTCCAACTATGTTTTTTCAAAGAATGCCTATCCTAAGAAAAAGCCTAAATCTCAAATTATTTGTCCTCAGTGTTGGGGAATAGTTGTAGATCGATTTGATTCAATTGAAACGTGTTGTCCTAATTGTTCTTTAAAATTCAACCCTCAAGAAGGCACAACAAAAAGGCAATATGTGAAGTCATCTTCGGGAAGACGCTATAAAATAAAAGACTTAATTGCTACGAAAAATACTGCGCCAAACCATCGTATGTATGCAATGCTGGCTCTTCGTTCCAATGGCGAGAAGGTGTACTTGCCTGTTCGAGATGAAGATCTTCAACTATTTTGTAAGGCAAAAAAACAATTAACCTCTGAAAAACTACTATTTCCTCAGGTGGCTGTTCGTTCAGGTTACAATACTGATCAAGCGAGAGGTTATAACTATTTCCAATGGCAAGATTTTTTTAACGAGCGTCAGCTTTTATGTCTTGGATTACTTCTTCGTTCCATTCTTAGGATTAAGAATAGAAAAGTTAGAGAGCAGCTTTTGTGTCTATTTTCAAGTACTTTAGAGTTTAATAATTTGTTTTGTACTTTTAAGGGAGAAGGTACAGGTGCGGTCAGGCATATGTTCTCGCATCATATTTTGAAACCTGAGAAAACGCCATTAGAAAACTGTGTTTGGGGAACTTCAAAAAGTAGCGGAACGTTTTCAACTCTTTTTGAATCACGTTTAATTCCAGCAAAGCGTTATCTGAATAATCCTTATGAAATCTTCTTAAATAGAAATTTGTTTGGAGAAGTAGAGGGTGGCGGTAAAGTTACTTGCAGTAAGCCAATTGATGTTTCCATAGTGGAGTCATGGGAAGAGTTTTCCTCTTGTGAAAAAGCTGCTCTTGTCATGAATGGTAGCAGCGATAATCTAAACATTCCAAATGAATCAGTTGATTTAGTTCTCACTGATCCACCCTACTTCGATTTCATTCATTACAGTGAACTGAGCGATTTCTTTTTTGCTTGGTTAGCTCCTACTCTAAGGAACGACTATTCCTTCTTCACAGGAGAAAATTCGTCTGGTTTGGGTGAGGTTCAGCACAATGAACCAAGATATTTTGCAAAACAGCTAGAAAAAGTTTTCAGCGAATGCTGTAGAGTGCTAAAGCATGGAGGGTTATTAGTGTTTAGTTTTCACCATTCAAGACCAGAAGGGTGGGCTGCGATCTTTCAGGCTGTTCAATCATCGGGTCTGAGGATTGTTGCCTCGCATCCAGTCTATGGAGAATTAAGCATATCTAGTCCTAAGTCAAGTACAAAAGATCCCATTACTCTTGATGCAATCTTAGTCTGCAAGAAGGTTAGGAACAAAGAAGAGCCTTCTGTTGACGTTAAAAGAGCAGAGATAAAAGCAAAAGAAATTAGCTCTAAGCTGAAATCTGCTGGAATTAAATTATCTAAATCTGACGAGTTTGTTATTTTAGCGTCCCAGATTTTAGCAAATGTCTTTGATACCTCAATGTCGTTTAATTCTATGAAGTGTCTGTTGGAGCAAAAGATAGTAACGCCTAACAACGCCCATGCACCCGACCGCTAAGAGGCTACTTGTTGAGTATTTGAGGTTATTTGCGGCAGGTGATGGGCAACGTTAGACATCTTAGTCGAGGTGCTGATGATACTCGATATCGATCATGTTCAGCTTGCTATGCCTCCTGGAGGTGAAGAGGTCGCACGCAAGTTCTATCGGGATATTCTGGGGCTAGACGAAATTAAAAAGCCGCCTCAGCTTGCTCTCCGAGGCGGCTGTTGGTTCCAAGGTGCGGTAAGTGTTCACCTTGGCGTGGAGGCAGATTTTCGACCAGCGCTGAAAGCCCACCCGGCTTTTGTCGTGGATGACTTAGCCAATTGCGCTCGTATGTTGGTCGCAGCAGGGCTCATCGTGAACTGGGACAAAAGTAATCCAAACGTGAAGCGATTCTTCTCGGCTGACCCGTTTGGCAACAGAATTGAGTTTCTGGAATAGTTCCTCGTAATTTCGCGGTATTAGAACATCCCAATAGGCTCAGTTAGTCGATAAGTGATTTGCCTCCAGTAAACACTAATATTAGCTTTACTTAAGTGCTCAGTTCCTTCAAATCGTTGATCTTAATAACGTCTTCCATCCAGGTCACAAAACTGGCAATTTGCGCCTCTTTAGGATGGTCTTTGAGATACACCGCGTAAAAACTGAAGCCGTCTAAGGCAATGTCGAATGGCTGCACTAATAAGCCTCGGGCTAAATCATCCGCGACATGAATGCTGCTGCAAAGCGCCACACCCTGACCATTGATAGCAGCTTGAATCGCGAGACTTTCGCCTGTGAACTTAGGCCCTTTCGTGGGATTCATGGTTGTAACTCCGGCCAAAGTTAGCCATCGCTGCCACGTGGGTTGGTCCGGTCCAGTGTAGTTAACCCACTCACAGTGCAAAAGGGTGTGGTGGGCTAAATCTTGGGGTGCTTGGAGGGAGCCGCTCTGCATCAGCACCGGACTGCAGACAGGGATATAGGTATCGGAAAATAGTGTGTGGGCCACTAATCCCGGGTACTCGCCCCGACCATACCGGATTGCCATATCGACCGTACGTGTCTGTAAATCGATAACCTGCACGGTTGTTTGTAGGTGAATATCGATATCAGGAAAGGCTCTCTGGAATTGAGGCAGACGTGGCCCTAGCCATTTGAGGGCAAAGTCATTGATGGCAGTGACCGTGAGCGTGGTACTGGCCGTATCCGGCTGCAGGACTGAAATCGCCTCAGCAAACGCATCGAATCCTTGCCGCAAAACTGGATAGAGATGCTGTCCAGCATCGGTTAACTGAAGCGGGTGGGGATTGCGGCGAATAAAGAGAGGCAAACGTAAATAGGTCTCTAAATTCTTAATCTGATGGCTAATCGCAGTTGGGGTTACCTGCAGTTCTTCCGCAGCCCGTTGAAAACTCATGTGGCGGGCAGCCGCTTCAAACGCCCGTAATGCATTGAGAGGAGGAAGCTCACGCATGTCAGTGTGCGATCCAATCGCCCGAGCTGAATTTTTCTCATGGTACCCCTGAGGAAATTGATTTTGCAAATAGCGAAGGACGTTCTTTACACTAAAAGTCAAGCGAACATTACGCCTTAATGGTCCGTAATTTCATGAGGTGTACCTGCTACTTCTGCTCATAAGTATTTGCGATTTAAATCTAATTGTTCGGTCTCTTTTTTGCACTCTTTTTCTGGAAAAAGAGTGCCTATTTGGGGCTAACTTCTGACTTCTGACTCCTAGATTCTCATGAAACCCTGTCGAGTCTTAACAGCAGGCATCATTTTTATCTGTACCTTGTTTTTTGTGATTGCTTGCTATTCCTTCAAAACACTCTCGTCTAACCAAAATCTAGAAACTACCAACATAGAATCTGTAGATCTTGCTAATCATTCAATTAGGTTTGGCTGCTCCTATGATTGGGCTGGCTGGTGGCCCTGGGCAGTGGCACAAGAGCAGCAACTTTTTGAGACGAACGGTGTCAATGTGGAACTGCAATGGTTTGATGATTACTATGAAGCGCTCGATGCACTAGCACAGGGAATCCTGGACGCTAACTGTCAGGTCTTCAACGACACAGTGGCAAAGGCAGACCAAGCCATCAATGGTGAGGTGGTTGTTTTAGTAACCGACAATTCTGACGGGAACGACAAAATTGTTGCGACCGATGCAATTGAAGCAGTTACTGATTTGGTTGGGCATCGAGTTGGTGTCGAAAAAGGCAAGCTGACGGATTTTTTGCTGACCTTAGCACTAGAGGATTCAGGGATTTCTCGCGATGCTATCAATATCAGATACCTGAATACTGCTGTAGGGGCGATCGCGTTTGTTGCCGGAGAATTAGAGGCAATTGTTGCCTGGCAGCCGGATTGGCTGACTGCACTGAGGCGTCCGGGTAGTCACGAATTGCTAAGTTCTCATGATTTGCCGGGTGCAATTCCCCAAGTGGTTGCGGTCAGTCAAAGGGCAATTACTGAGAAAGGCGCTGAAATTCAAGCACTCGTCAATACTTGGTTTGATACGCTGAAGTTCATTCGTGATTATCCAGAGCAATCCAAGAAAATTATGCTGAGACGCTCAACGCTCTCCGATATAAACTATCAACGCTTCCTACAAGGAGTCCGCCTATTTTCTGCTAGCGAGAATATCACTGCCTTCAGTTCTGGAGAAACGCTAGAGCATCTTTCATTTATGGCTCAAAAGGCTGCTGATTTTTTGGTGGATGCCAGAGAAATTTCTCAGTCCCCTAACTTGGCTGGATTATTGAACGATGAATTTGTAAGCCGTTATAAATCAAAAACCGTAAGGGCTTTGGGTCTCGTTCCTTAACCGCAAGCTATCGTACGTTCGTCATTAAACCGCAGATGAAAACGACACCAAAAATGACTTTCAAACAACTACATTGGTCCCGTCGGGAACTGCTAAGTCTGTTAGGAGGCTTTGCGGGAAGTTGGCTCATCAATAGCTGCACGCGATCGCCGCTGGTGGGACAAAGAACCTCGGCATCGCCCTCTGAGACGCGATCGTCTGACATCGCGCAAACAGCTGAGCCAGCAGCCGATACGGCCTCAATTTCTGAATTACCTGATGCAATTGCCGCTATCCTGCAGGATGGTGCCGATCCAGATGCTGCTTTTACCGCGTTGATGCCCGCCGTTGTTGAGGCGCTCCAATGCGATCGCTGCTTTCTGTTTATTCGCGATCCTCACCAGCAGCGCACTCGGATTACTCACGGCTACAGTCGCGAGTCCCGCTGGCCCAGAATGGTGCAGGCTGACTGGAGCCCTGAATCCCCTACCTTGAACGCCAAGGATCCGTTAACCCTATCGGCCTATCAATCCCCTGAAGCCCATTTCATTGAGGACATTGATACTGCTCCACCAGAAACGTTAGATCGCGAGTTTGAGCGAGCCGTATTTGGACATCGGGCCTTAGTCCATGCCCCTCTCTACTATGACGCTAAGTTCTATGGCATTTTGGAACCCTGCGTCTTTGAAACTACGAGGCAATGGACAGCGAGCGATCGCCGCCTGATTGAAGAACTCCAGCAAACGCTAGGAACCTGGATTGTCCGGTATCTGGAGGCAGCCGTCTAGCAACCCAGACTATCTCGGTTAAGGCGAGCTGTCTTGGCTACCCTGAATGAGGGGGGAATACCCTTTAAGTTCTGACTTCTGACTCCTAGATTCTTCCTTCAACCAGATTTCCTAACTTGCGTTGATATCCAAAGGAGCGTGGGATGAAAAGACGCGACTTCGATTACGTTGTGATTACGTTGCTGGTTGGCAGCAGCCTCTACGTTTTCTTCACAGGGTTGATTGCCGATACTATGGGGCTGCATCACTTTGGGTTCCATAGTCAAGTCGGGTATTTTTGGATGTTCCTGGCGGTGATGCATCTGATCCAAACTTGGGTCAGAGTCAAAGCCTTTGCACGTCACCGTTTCCGGGGTGCCTCAACCTCACAGCCAAAACCGCGCGTCAGCCTGGTAGTCACCCCCCAAAAAACCGTCACAACTGTACCGAATAGCCCATCTTCATATGCTGGCAAATCGGATGATGGAACGAAACAGGCTCCAGCGACGGTTGCGCCCCGTAGAGGAAATCCTTCCAAACGTCGCTATCTGCTGTTAGTGATGCTGGCGATCGCCACTGGCATCGGGTTTGATCGCCTATTTACGCCCAGCGAGACTTTTGAATTATCTGAAGATGAACAGGATTTGGGCTTGCTCTATCACCGCTGGAGTCAACCGGGCTATGGGGAGGCGATCGGAACCCTGCTCAATTGGGGGCAGCAACCGCCTCGCTATAAGACCTATGCCGATGCTCCCCAAATTAATCTGCCATTACCCGACGGGAGTACGACGGATGTCAATAGGACTGAAGCATCGGCGTTAGGGGCGACCGTCGATTTAGTAACGGTCATGGCCCAGCGGCGATCGCGCCGCACGTACAATACCCGCCGTGTTTTACCCCTAGAGCAGCTGTCTCAGTTGCTATATCTAGCCCACGGCATTACCCAGAAAGACGGGGAATTACGGACGATTCCTTCTTCGGGGGCGCTGTACCCTCTGGAGATTTACCCCATCGTCCATCGAGTTGAGGGGCTAGAACCGGGTCTCTATCACCACGCCATTCAGAATCATGCACTAGAGCTGGTGAAGTCCGGTGATTTGCGGCAGCCGTTGGTCAGCGCCGGACTAAATCAGGATTTTTTGGGTGAGGCCAATGTGTGTTTTGTGGTGTCCGGTATTTTTCAGCGCACTCGTTGGAAGTACCACGAGCGTACATATCGGTATGTCTTGATGGAAGCGGGTCATCTGGGCCAAAACCTGTATCTAGCGGCAACCGCTTTGGGATTGGGCAGCTGCTGTATTGGCGCCTTTTTGGATAATCCTCTCAATCAACTCCTGGAACTGGATGGCAAGGAGGAAGCGGCGCTGTATTTAATCACGGTAGGGGAGATGTGATGGGGCGATGCCTGCGATATGTGGGGTATTTTCTCGCGGCTATTCTGGTGATAGCCAGTTGTAGCTGGATCGCCCCCCCAGTGAGGCTTTCATCTTCCACCGTTTCACCAGCACCTCCCACTATTAACTCCGAGATTCTGGCGGGGCAGGAACTGGTTCCACTGGCAACCCCCGGCCCTTGGCGAGATGTGACGCAGTTGATTGGGTATGGCGATCGCCTGTGGTTCACCAACAGCGTGGCAGGCACCAACCATAACTCAGCCGATCTCTACAGCTATGATCCGGCCACGCAAACCACGCGCTATGAGCAGCATCTGTTTAGTCAGGATGCGGGGGAGCCGGTCGTTGCTGAGGGCTTACTGTACTGGCCCTTTGAAGATCCGCGATTTTCGGCGGACTTGGGGGAATATATGGTCACCAATGGAGAGCGGTGGCAGTGGCGAGTGCTGCCGGAAGGCGAGGCGTTTCATGTGCATACGATGACGGCTCACCAAGGGATGCTTTGGGCTGGAACGGGAGCCTGGGCAGCGGGTCTGCAGCGATCGCGGGATGGGGGTCAAACCTGGGAGGTCATTTACGATCACCCGACCCCCCCGCGTCAGGTGACTCGCCTGACCGAGCTGGCCTCGTTGGGAAACACGCTCTATGGCGGTTTCACGGCCCTGCAAAGTCGGGCGGTTCAACTCTGCCGTTGGGACACGGATACCTTCAAACCAGTTGAAGCTTGGCCTGCCGGTAAACGGATCATCGCTTTAACCCCCTACCGCGATTGGCTTTACGGCATCAACCAAAACCTGGATGACAGCGTTACCCTATGGCGCACCAATGGACAAGCGGCTGAACCTGTTGCGGCTTTGGCCGGCTATCGCATTCGGGCACTGGCAACTGACGATAGCGCCCTCTGGGCCATTAGCACCGATCCGGCAGGCGCGTTCTTATGGCATAGCGTCAATGGCGTCGATTGGATGGCAGCGTATCAGTTTGAAGACATGCAGCCGTTAGATCTGACTATATTTCAAGGCCACGTCTATGTAGGGGCACGCAACCCAAGTCGCCAAGGCATGTTGTTGGGACCGCAGCCAATGGCTCAGTCCTCCACTGAGAAAGCATCTCCCGCGCCGACCGTCCCCCCTTTACCACCCGGCCCACCGCCTCCAGACTCCCAAAAAGTAACCAAAGCAGTGCAGCAGCTGGAAACGGTCTTGGCGGCACCGGCCACCTATCGCGACGGCAACACTCAGGATAATCTGGCCCAAGCTTTACTGCCTTTGGCGGAGAGTCAGACAGCGCTAGCCGGCGAGCAGCTATCACAGCAGTTAGATAGCGCCTTGCCCCAGGAGACGGCAATGCTATTTGAAAATAACGTGCAAGAACCGGCTACTGATGTGGTCCGCTGGTATCTCCTGTGGGCGATAGGGCTCAACGGCCAAGGACGTGTACCGATTGATCTGTTAACCCAACCCTGGACGACGCCCAGCAATGATCGCGAAAAGTATTGGCAGACCGTCCCTGCCGCCGCTTGGACGATCGCTCAAATTGGCCAGTCCGATCGCGCGACCCTCGCTGCCCTGATCGAACGCTTAAGTGCATCCGAGGACCCTCTTTGGCTCACCGGCGATATCGTCGGTGCTTTGAGTGCTTTAACCGGCCAGACGTTTGGCTACGACAGCGCAGCTTGGCAAAACTGGTGGCGATCGCAGCCCACTTAGGAGATTCTCGGGAAAGAATTTATCGCTTGTAAGGCGCGTTCCTTTTAGGAGCCTCCATACCCCACTCAAATATTTCTATGGGAACGCACCAACCAAATATCGGAAGCTTTTTGAGAAGAAAGCGATAATTGCCTTAAAAGTATGAACGGTAGAATTGAATAGATGTTTTGAGAAATGACGCTCATGACTATCAGCGTTGGTTGACTGACAAAACTTTCACGGCGGGCGGTTGAAACTACGCCTATAAAAGGAAAATCTGCCTTCGCAGATTGCCAAAACCCTTGATATGAATAGTCCGCGTAGGCGGACTTTCTATTGACAGGCGCGACTTCCAGTCGCTAGCCATGGCAACGAAAGGAAAAGGGTTTACGACTTTTGTCAGTCAGCCAGCTATCAGAGTCAATTTGCCTGAAACGGCTGCTCAATTTGCAGCCCCGATCGAGCAAGTTCAATCAGGAGAAGAAATTCTTCTCTCCAAAAGCGGTATTCTTGTTGCTCGCCTCCTACCTGTTCAAGCTGAAGCAAATCTTCGGGTGCCTGGACAAGACAAAGGCAAAGCCATGATCGCCCCAGATTTCGATGCCCCTCTGCCAAAAGAGATCCTGAATTCCTTTCTTGACCCGGCTTCTCCATCGGCGTGAACGCACTTCTAGACACCCATACTTTTCTTTGGTGGGTAACCGATGAACCAAAGCTTTCAACTGCGGCAAGATCTATCATCAAGCGAGTAGGGTGGGCACTGCCCACCCTACTCGCTTGATGGATTGTTAGTCTGATAACCTTGCAGACAAAAGGTTCTGTTTGTCCATACAAGTGGGGCATCGCACATCATGGTAGAAGCTACTCGTCCGCTGAAGCAGTTACCGCGACCTCAAGCCCATTTTCTGCTCGGCCACTCCACCAGCTTTTCTAAAGCACCGCTGCAGTTTCTGTGTGACTGCGCCGAACAGTACGGTGGCATCGTTCCTCTACGTTTGGGGGTTTCCCCAGCCTGCTTCCTGGCTGACCCCAATGTCATTATGGAAGTCCTGCGGGAGCGTACTGTTTTCACTAAAAACACGCCTGGCTGGCAGGCGATTCGGACCCTAGTTGGCCGTGGTTTGCTCGGCAGTGACGGCGACTATTGGGCAAGACAGCGTCAGCTGACCCAGCCTGTTTTTCATCAGCAGCGCATCATAGCCTACGGTGATTTGATGGTGCAAGCAACTGAGCGATTGCTAAACACCTGGCAGGATGACACTTGGCGGGATGTGCATCAGGACATGATGCGTTTGACCCTGGATATTGTTATGCAAACGCTATTAAGCGTAGACCTGGAAGGGGAAGCCGCCCAAGCCATTGCCCATGCCCTAGACCTCAGCATGCAATGGTTTTCACAGCAGCAGAAACAAGGCTTTTTGCTGCCAAACAATTTTCCGCTGCCGTTAACCCGACGCTATTTAGCAGCTGTTAATGCGATGGATGATTTGATTTATCAGTTAATCCGGCAGCGTCGGGCGAGCCAAGACGATACCGGTGACTTGCTATCTATGCTCTTGCAGGTCAAAGATGAAATCGATGGCAGCCAAATGAGCGATCACCAACTCCGTGACGAACTCACCACGTTGGTGCTTGCCGGTCATGAAACTACCGCGAATGCCTTGGCCTGGACCTGGATGCTTTTGGCTCAGAATCCATCAGTTGAGGCCCAGCTGCATCAGGAACTAGACGCGGTTTTGCAAGGGCGATCGCCCAGCGTGGCTGATATTCCTCAGCTGCCTTTTACCCAAGCTATTTTGAAGGAATCCATGCGGCTATATCCGCCGGTTGCCCTGATTGCCCGCTCGGCTAGCCAAGCATACGTATTGCAGGGCTATCAAGTACCGAAGAATTGCATCATGCTGATGAGCCCCTGGGTCATGCAGCGCAGCGATCGCTATTTTGAAGATCCTTTATCCTTTCAGCCTGAGCGCTGGCAAAATGACTTGGAAAAACAGCTACCCAAGGGAGCCTATTTCCCCTTTGGAGAAGGTCCTCGGATTTGCATTGGTAAAGGCTTTGCCCAAATGGAAGCAACCTTGATCTTGGCGACGTTGGCCCAGCAGTACCAGCTTGACTTAATACCCGGTGAAACCATTGAGGCACTGCCATCGATCACACTTCGACCCAAGGGCGGATTACGCATGACGCTAAGACAGCGACTACATCAGACGGAATAACAAATTCAGCGAGTAAGGTGAGTGCTGCTTACTTCAGCTTTTGCATCCTCTACTCATGGTCTATACCTGAAATGTCACCGAAATAAGGCCGACGGGCACCCACTCCATGGAATATCAAGGGCTCTAGCGGTTCAAAGCTGCTTAAGTCGGTGCCATTCGTCCGTGAATGGCAACTTGTAGCCGTCGCCAAGTCCGTTAGGACAAGACGGCGAAGCCATCTGGCTGTACGCTGAACAATCGGATGCTACTCGGTGTCCTAGCCTAGATGGCTCAAGCTATATCTTTCCAGAAGGAAATCAACACCCAGCAACTTCCTTCTGGAATCAGGAAATGGTTTACCTGACTAGTACCGCTACGCGGAATTCAAAATGCAAAATGCAAAACCACAGCGGGTGAGCCTTTCAAGCATTCTGGAGGGTACGCGTACTTCTGCTATCGAGTACTAGAGGGGGCAACTACGCCTTTTCCCATAGTTCGCGGATACCCACAGGCAAAAATCCAGCAATTTCCTCGACCCGCTCGGGGGAGAGTTCTGCCTTGGCAGCTGTGAAGACTGCGGCGGTTGCTTGCTCCGGCGAAATGTTTTGCTGCAGTCCCCCTTCCTGCTTAATGCGGAAGAGAAATGTTTTGCTGTCAAATTCTAGGGCTGGTCGCAACTGACTCAGGAAGCTCACGATGGGGTTCGTGTCTTCCCACAGATCGGCCACATCCTGCTGTAATGTCTTTTCATCGGTTGCAAGTGCGGGTTCTGCCAACTCACTGGAGACGCGATCAATCGCTTCCGTCGGCATTAAGTCACGCATCGTGCGAAAAACCACCTCAGCTAGGTCACGAGCGTCGAAGATGTCTTCCAGTTCGCCACGAATCATGACCTTTTCCAAGAAATCCATGTTTGCCGTCGTAATCGGCTTAGAGGGACCGCCCCGTAGAGCTTCCGGAGGATTAGCATCCATTTTCTTAAGCATCTGCTGCCCTTTATCTGTCAGCTGCGCTTTCTCGAACTGAATCAGGTGGGGTAGCGGTCCATCGGGTGCAGCATAGGTATTAGCGACACGCACGTCCACTTCATCAGGGTTGACCAAGCTCGGTACATCTTCTTGATTACCATATGCATTGCCTGAAAACTTGGCATCAATAAAGCCCTTTTGATTTAAGTAGTCGAGGTGTCCCAATAAATCAGATTTAGTGAGCGATCGCCCCGTGAAGTCAGTTTGCGAAAAATTGACCTCATGCTTACCTTCTGTCTTGGCATCGCCCTTACCAATTTTTTTAAGCAAAATGTAAGCGACATCATCTCTTAAAGCGATTGGCATATGAACCGTCTCCGCACTGCAACGTCTGTCAACGTAACGAAGATTCGATTGCACAACATCTACTCAAGGAGAGAATTCACATCTATGGGAATCAAAATATCCTGCTTCCGGCAGATGAGTGATTAAAATCATTTCAATACCCTAGTACGGAAACAAATTCAAATTACATATGTCCTCAGTTTTAGAAACCGTCAAGACTACGCTACTCGAGCTGCTGGGAGGCGCGATCGCATATCTGCCCGCACTGTTCTCAGCGATCGTAGTCTTAGTTGTTACTCGCTACAGCATCACACCAGCGCGGAGGCTCACAAGAGTCGTTACAGAAAGGCTCACCTCTAACTTCTCGCTACAGTTGCTGGCAGTAAAGGTCGTTTCTGTTGCGGTCTGGATATTTGGTATTCTGTTTGCCTGCTTACTGATCTTCCCCGACCTTGGCTTGGGCGATATCATCGCACTCTTAGGATTGAGTTCAGTTGCCGTAGGTTTTGCGTTTCAAGATATCTTTAAAAACTTCTTAGCGGGCATTCTGCTGTTGCTGAATCAGCCCTTTCAGGTCAACGACCAGATTGTTGTTAGTGACTACGAGGGAACCGTCGAAACTATCGATATTCGTTCTACGAGAATTCGTAACTATCAGGGCGAAATCATTATCATTCCCAACTCGGTTGTCTTCACTAACTCTATTGAGGTTTTGACACAGCGACCTCATCGACGGACTGATCTTGCTATCGGCCTCGACTACAATACCCCTCTGCCAAAGGCTCGTCAGCTTTTGCAGGAGACTGCCGCCAAGGTGCAGGGTGTGTTGGCTGACCCCGAGGTTGAGGTGGATATCGTTGGCTTTGGCGGTAGCTCAATAGATTTCGTTGTGCGCTACTGGACTCGCCCCACAAAAGTGGTTGTCCGGAGGACGCAAACTCAGGTCATCATGGCGCTCAAAGAGGCCTGCGATAAAGCCGACCTTAATATCCCTTATCCCATTCGAACGCTATACCTTTTTGATCAGCAGAAGTTTGCTGATAATGCGCCTTTAGATCAGCAGTCTGCTTCCAGTAATAATGGATCGAGTGGTGATTCAAATGCTTTCAGCAGCGTTAGCTAAGCCCATAAATTAGTCTTTGACCGATGTGCTATTTATTTCGTGGTGCCTCATCTGATTTTCTATTCTCAGAATTTCGGATGGGGCTTTTGAGATGTTAGTCATAACCACAGTAAGAACACTTAAGTCGGCAATGTATACGGTTCATTAGGTAAGCCCTATGAAAGATTGGTTGCGAACTTTATCGCAAGTAACGAGCTCTATTGATCGGTGTGTCGATAAAACTAGAGGGCAAGTTGCCCAAGCACTGGGGATCGAAGACCCAATTAATATATTGCCGTACTGGGGATACGGGACACCCCGCAACTTGCTAGTGAAGGGGCGGGTTTTGCAGGACGAAGGCATCAAACTTAAGGAAGAAGATCCGTCACTGCTGGAAAACATTTGGAATATGTATAAGCGCTTTGCAACCGATGAAATCCCCGATGCTTGCATAAGAGTGAGTATTGGCGAACTTCATCGTGAGGTGACAACAAACAAAGAAGGATTTTTCGAGCTGGAATTTCAAGTAGAACAGGATCTAGAGGAGGATAAGCTGTGGCAGCCTGTTGATCTGTCTCTGCTACATCCTCAGACACCCGGAAAAGATACCTTAAGTCAAGCCGAAGTGATGGTTGTTCGCGAGGGTGCTCGTTTTGGCGTGATTAGCGATATTGACGACACAATAGTACATACCGCGGCGACTGATCTGCTCAAAATGATCCGCATTGTCTATTTGGGTAGTGCTGAGTCACGGCGTCCATTCGATGGTGTTGCTGAGTTTTATCAAGCGCTTCAAAGGGGCAAAGAACAAGAGAGTAATCCAATTTTCTATGTCTCCAGCAGTGCCTGGAATATGTATGATGTGTTTGCTCGATTTATGGTGCTAAACGGCATCCCTAAAGGTCCACTTTTTCTTAAGGATATTGAATTTGACTTGGAAAAACTGCTCTCATTCAAGCATGAAGTTCATAAGCTAGAACAGATCCAACCTATCTTTGATCGATTTTCTCAGCTGCCTTTTATCTTAATTGGAGACAGTGGCCAAAAAGATGCCGAAATCTATGTCAACTTAGCCAAGCAATATCCTAACCGCATTTTAGGAATTCTGATTCGTGATGTTGTTCCGAATAATACTAAAAGACAGCAAGAACTTAAAGAATTAGCGGCGACGATCGCACCGACTAATACGCAATTTCTTTTGTTTCAAGAAACTCAGGAAGCGATCGCCTATGCCGCACAGGAGGGCTGGATCTTACCGTAGGGTCTCATATCCGCCCGTCATACCGCTACCTAAACCTTCGCCTCCCATTTTCATGGAGTGAAATAGTTCAAGTCATGGCTGTCATCTACGATCTAGAGCATGTTACGACCTATCGCTATCGCAACCCAGTAGAGTTTGGCGAACATCGAGGGATTTTTTTGCCCGGTGTAGGCTACAGTGGTCGGATTTTGAGCCATTCTCTAGAAACCAATGTGCCCTCCGGCATTCGCTGGATGATGGACACGCTCTCCAACAATGTTGCGCTTATTGAGTTGAGCGAGCCCGCCGATGAATTGACCGTAACGTATCGCTTCAGGGGGGAACATTTTGGGATCAAAAGCATCCGCGAATTTCCGTTAGACAGTCGCGCGGATGAAGTACCCGTGCAGTACACACCCGATGAATGGACCGATTTATCGGTATTTATGCGACCCCACGACAATGATCCTGACGGGAGCGTGGCAGCTTGGGCCAAAAGTTTTGTTGCCGGTGATCAGGATGATACCCTCGACGTTTTAACCCGGATGATGAATAGCATCTGGAATACGCTGAACTATGAAGCTCGGGATGTTGAGGGAACCCAGGCGCCGGGAAAAACCTTACAAAAGCAATCCGGGACCTGTCGTGACTACGCATGGCTCATGATTGAAGGGTTGCGGCGATTGGGCTTAGCCTGCCGCTTTGTGAGTGGCTATCTTTACGACGAGTCTTTGGATGGCGGTGAAGTCGGCATGGCAGGCTCAGGCGCAACCCATGCTTGGCTACAGGTCTATCTACCGGGAGCCGGCTGGCGTAGCTACGACCCAACCAATCGGATTACGGCAGGCTTTGACCTGATCCAGGTGGCGATCGCTCGCCATCCAGGGCAGGTGATTCCGCTTTCGGGCTCCTGGACGGGCAAACCAGACGATTACCTGGGGATGGACGTGAATGTAAACATCCACAAGCTCGGCAATATTCCTGAATTTGAAGCAACCAGCGACTGACGTCACGCCTGCTGTTCAGCGGTTCACCTATACGAATGTTTATATCCGTGATACTGAGATCTTGCACTAGTACATCAGCACCTTGTTGTGTTTGCCCCCTAAATCCCCCAATTCTGGGGAACTTCAACCTCAGCCCCCCCCAATTTGGGGGGCAGGGGGGCCAAACCAGGCGATGTAAGCTCAACTGCAAGATCTGAGTGATAGAAAACGCACGATAAAGAGAACTTTATCTTCTTCCTTACCTATTCATTTTCGCTGAGCTGCCGCAGCTGAATCTTTTTACAAATTCCTTCGACTGCTAGAACGAGAGACTTCATGAGTTCTGAATTCTCGCTGTAGTTAGCCGGTGCTAAATTTGCGACCCGCTGCCCTTTGCTAGGCTGATACTGTTCAGCCCAATCTTGAGGAGTGCCTTCTTTATAGACACCGATCGCAGTGCCTCCTTCACGATTGAGCATGGCAAAGCATGGAATATCAGAGGTACCATCGCCTACGTAGATCACTTGGGACAGTGGAATCGTTAGCTCTTCTGGAGGCACATCTTCATAAACAAACAACAAGTCCTGATCACTCTGCTTGTCTATGCCCTTAGAAAGATAATACAGATATCGAGGTTTTTCGGGATGACTCAGCGATCGCTTCAAGAACTCAACCTCGCCAGTTTCCGAATAGTGAAACTCGCAGCCCCACATGGCTTTGAAATGTTTGGCTAGGCTGGTATTACGGGCAATTTCGACAAACCCGCTAGTGATCAAATAAAATTCAACTGCAATATCGGGAACTATCGCCTCGGCCTTTTGCTGAAGGCGGTCAAACATATCAGTAACGCCCTCAAAAGGTTTGAGCCGTTGCCCAAATTCTTTAAGGTATTCACGAGTAATTTTACCTTCGCCCTCAGAGCGCCGCTTTGATTCTTCGATCAGACTATAGAAGCGAGCAGGAATCGCGTCCCAGCCAGACTGCTTACGTAACTCATATCGCTCTTTTCGAAAGGTATCTGTATCAAACCCCAAGCTCTCGATTAGGGCGTCATAGGTATCAGGAACGAGGATGTCATCGAAGTCAAATGCGATCGCAATTTTTTCCGACACCGGGTGAGTTGCTTGAACCATGTGAAGCGCTACATAGAAGTTCACACTCAAGATAAAGCATCAGGATCTTCAGTAAAACCTCCCCGCGATAGAGGTAATACGTGAACTTTCCTAACTGGTCTAGCTCAAGCTGCCTTTAGTAAGTTTGGATATCACGCCTCGATTGCTCGTGGGAAGGAAGTCGACTATTGAGGGTAATCGACTTCCTTTCACGAGCTTGAGAACTATCTAGCTTCTGTGCCCTGATTAGGGTCACCAGGCGTGTCGGTATTCTTGTTGCCTGGAGCATCTGCTTCAGCTCCAGACTTTACGTCACTGGAACGAGCATCTTTTCCAGTACGTCGTGTGCCAGGTTCTACAGGAGTTTGGACATCGCTAGAGGGAAAGTTACTATCTGACTTTTCAGTTGCCATTACGGTTCACCTAACTATGATCAACTACATTTGAAGCCTCTGCAGAGCCAATGCAACAAACAGTATGAATAAAACGATGCGATTACTCACCTGCCGTTCGAGATAAGTGAGCATAAGCCGATCAGGCTAGTAATGGCATGGGAATATTTCATCCTAATAGCAGATACAAATATCAATTGAAGTTTATATCTTGGAAGTAGCATTTATAGATAACGACTTCAATCAAATCCAGACATGCCAGCTTTCTTCAGAAAAGACCAGGTAAAGCTTTGATTCAGTCTCTTAGGTGTTTCTTTTCTGTCTTTTTGGGGTGGCTTTACACGCTTCAAATCGCAAAGCTTTCAAATAAGCGCGATCGCCGCTAATCGATCTTCCGATAAGCCTATCCACATAGGTGATTATGAGCTTTCTGAAAGTATGATGGGCAGCTAAACACCGCCCTGCACTGAAAGTGTTAGGGCTCACTGACTCAAACCCCTAAAGGGGTTGAAGAGCGTGTAATCCTTATGCATCAATGGATTTAGCCTTTGATAGTCCCTTTAGGGACTTGGCTCAGTGAGCGCTGAGGTTTCAACTCGGCGCGGATGTCTGGGCATGGCCAGCTGGGTGCAAGATCTAAGTATTCAGCAAGAAGCACAGTCGCTTGCCTTGAAGCAATTGAAACTTAAGCTAGGCGATGTTGCAGAAGCGATTCAAGCAAAGATTAATCAGCTCCCCCTGATGCAACCGGAATCGCTTGGAGAAGCGCTGTTAGTGTTTGAGACACTGGCTGACCTCGAAGCGTGGCTAGCAGCGATCACACCCTCAATCGAAGGATCCCCAATAGGCCAAAGCTAATGTAACGTGTTGACTCTTCACGAGGCGTTAACCCAGCAGCGCTAGAAATAATCTATGGTGATGCCGTAACGGGATGTCTAAGGGGGGTTAAATCCACCCTAAGGAACTGGCACAAGCTCCGATGACAGCAAACAATCACAATAGATGCTGAAGGAGTGCACCAGTTTTGCAAGCCGTCGGTATACTGTCGGGACGCTTAGATTCGGGGAGTGAAGATCTAGATGTGGTGCTTAGCTGCTCTGTTTCTCAAGCTGGTAACGCCATCAAAACGCTAGAAAGCTCACCAAAAGGGATTCTATGAGTCGCTCCAAAAACTTTCCCAAACGCGATTCTGGACGGTCAGTGCCACCACCGCCGCCACCCCGCTCTTCTGCTCACGATTGGGAGGCAGTCCCGCCTCCAAGGCGCGATCAGCGACCCCGCGTGACAAGGCAATCCCCTCAACCCGAATGGCCTTCCCGCTCGCCTTTGCCAGCCACGTCTGCTCATGGAGATATGTCTGCTGCCGTGGCTGAGGCTCCCCCAAAGGGAAACTTTCTAACGAGTTGGACGCTCTGGGGTTTTTTACTCCTGGCAGCAATCAGTGGTATTGGGGGTGCTTCTGCCGTTAGCTTGTTTCGTATCCCGAACCTGCCAAACTGTCGGGCTATCTTCTGGCCAGCGGCTTCAGCAGCCACTCGTATACAATGCGCTGATGCCTACGCCGACCAAGGTTCAGTAGAGAATTTACTGGCCGCGATCGCCCTTGTCGAAGCCCTCCCAGATGACCATCCCTTACGGTCTGATATTAATTCTCGAGTCGAACTATGGGCCGATCAAATTCTGAATGTGGCTGAGCAGACATTTCATCAGGGCGATCTGGAAGAAGCTATCGAGACGGCTCAAAAAATTCCTGGTAACACGGCTGCTGCCGATGTCGTAAGCGATCGCATCGCCACTTGGCAAGACGTCTGGGAACAGGCTGAGTCGATCTTTCAAGCAGCAGAGAACCATATCAAAGCTTCCGAATTTCGCGAAGCCTTTTCGGCTTCCATCCAGCTTCGCTCCGTGGCGAACGATCATTGGTCAACGACTCGGTATGACGAACTCGTCAGTCTTATTACCCGTACCCGAGAGGATGTCAACATTCTGGCTAATGCTGAGCGCCAAGCTTCGGCAGGAACGGTTGAAGACATTCTGGAAGCGCTAGAAAAAGTAGCGGCTATTACAAGCGAAAGCTATGTTCACGAAGAAGCTCAGAAGGTCATGAAGACAATCAGTCGTCAGCTTCTAGATTTGGCCGAAGAAGCTTTGGCTCGAGCTGATAATGATGAAGCACGGGATATTTTGAGCAAAATTCCTCCCGAAGCGGGATTAAGTGAAGAAGTTGCTGATTTTCGGACCCTGGCCGATGCCTATGAACTGATTTTGGGAGGGACTACGACGGGCTATGAGTCAGCCATCGTCCGGTTACAAAGCATCGGATCGGATCGCCCCATGTACGGCAGAGCGCAGGAGCTGGGACAACAATGGCAAGCTGAGTTAGAGGCTGTGGCGCAGCTCAATTGGGCCAAACAAGTTGCGCAACCGGGATCACCTGCAAGTTTACGGGCCGCGATCGCGGAAGCCCAAAAGGTTGCATCGACCAACCCGCTTTGGGGTGAAGCCCAGGATCAAATTCAGCGCTGGCGTGGGGATATTGCTGTTATTGAAGACCGCCCCTATTTAGACCGGGCTGAAATTTTAGCCAGTCAAGGCGATCGCGCAGCCTTAGAGTCAGCGATTCAAGAAGCACAAATTGTTCCCTCTACTAGCCCGCTTTACAACGAAGCTCAAGATGCGATCGCCGACTGGCGTTGGCAAGCTCAGAAAATCGACAACGAACCGATTTTGACTCAGGCTCGTCAGTTTGCTGATCTGGGCCGCCTGGATGATGCGATCGCAGTGGCTTCTCAAATTCCTCAAAACCAGGCCTTTTATGAAGAAGCCCAAGCTGCTATTTTCGATTGGGAGACAGAGCAACAGGCCAGTGCGTCTTATCAAGAAGCGCTCTTAGTGTCCCGTCCTGGTACGGTGGGAGCCCTGGTGACAGCCATTGCCATGGCTCAGGAAATCCCTGAAAGTACGACTGATTGGTCAGCTGCTCAAGAATCCATCAATCGCTGGAGCTGGACGCTGCTGGACATGGCTGAAGCTGCTGCTGGGCGTGACGTATCCCAAGGTATTGAAATTGCTGAGCAAGTTCCTGCTCGAACTGAAGCGTACGCTGAAGCTCAGCTACGGATCCGCGAATGGCAGGTTAGCTTTACCAGTTCGCCCTCTCAGTAGGTGATGGCGAACCGATGACGATAGAGCGCAGTGGAGCGATACCCACAGCTGCCATTGGCAGAAACATAGCCCCTTGCTGATGCGTAACGTGTCCTGGTGATATGGATAAAGCGTGGATAGCGTAGTGAACGTAGCAGCAAGACACGATGGGTTAAAGGTAAGACGGGTTGTGCCAAGCAGCGGTGGAAGTGAAATTGACTTCTATAAATACATATTCAAGAGAGGGTTGGAAAAATTAAAGTCGCTACATAAAAAAAGACGGAAGTCTGACTTCTGGATGAAATTCCAGGTCTACGCTTGTGTCAAAATGTAGTGGTTTTGCCAGCCTGTTGCTGACAACAGTGGAGTAGGCATATAAGCATGGAATCAATCGAGGCAATTTACGAATACGCCTGGCTAGTGCCGGTCCTACCTTTGGTTGGGGCCGCAATTGTAGGAACAGGTTTAATTAGCTACAGCCAAACTACAAGCACGCTGCGGCGTCCTTCTGCCGTCTTCATCGTGTCGCTAACAGGGGCGGCTATGGTGCTGTCCTTCTTGCTGTTTTTTAGCCAGCTGCAGGGACACGATGCATATACGCGCACTATTGAGTGGGCCTCCGCCGGCGACTTTCGCTTGACAATGGGGTATACCATCGACCATTTAGCATCGCTGATGCTGGTAATCGTCACTACGGTTGCCTTTCTGGTTATGGTTTATACCGATGGATACATGGCGCATGATCCAGGCTATGTTCGCTTCTATGCGTATCTGAGCCTGTTTAGTTCTTCGATGTTAGGGCTAGTGATTAGTCCTAACCTGCTGCAGATCTATGTGTTCTGGGAGCTGGTGGGAATGTGCTCCTACCTCCTAATTGGGTTTTGGTATGGTCGTCAGGGCGCCGCTGATGCCTGTCAAAAAGCGTTTATCACGAACCGAGTTGGTGATTTTGGTTTGCTGCTGGGGATGCTAGCCATCTTCTGGGCAACGGGTAGTTTTGAGTTCGACGTCATGGGCGTTCGTCTCACTGAGCTCGTTGAAACTGGCAGTTTAACTGCAGGCCTAGTCAGTATCTTCGCCATTTTGGTTTTCCTGGGGCCGGTGGCCAAATCGGCTCAGTTTCCGCTTCATGTCTGGCTACCCGATGCTATGGAAGGCCCGACACCCATTTCTGCTCTCATTCACGCCGCAACGATGGTAGCAGCGGGTGTTTTTCTGGTTGCCCGCATGTTCCCCGTCTTTGAGGAACTACCTACAGTTATGAGTGTGGTCGCCTGGACTGGGGCCTTTACCGCCTTTATGGGTGCAAGCATTGCGATTACCCAGAACGATATCAAGAAAGGATTAGCCTATTCCACCATGTCGCAGTTAGGCTACATGGTCATGGCGATGGGAGTCGGAGCTTATGGCGCGGGTTTGTTTCATCTAATGACCCATGCCTACTTTAAGGCAATGCTGTTCTTGGGGTCGGGCTCAGTTATCCACGGCATGGAAGAGGTCGTCGGCCATGATCCCATCCTTGCCCAAGATATGAGGTTAATGGGGGGCCTGCGAAAATACATGCCCGTCACTGCCGCAACCTTTTTGGTTGGAACGTTGGCAATTTGCGGAATTCCACCCTTTGCGGGGTTTTGGTCTAAGGATGAAATCCTGGGATCCACTTTTGCCGCGAGTCCTATTCTTTGGGGTATCGGCTGGCTGACCGCTGGGATTACAGCCTTTTACATGTTCCGGATGTACTTCTCCACCTTTGAAGGCGAGTTTCGCGGGACGAATAAGGACATCCAAACCCAGCTCAAGCGTGAGCAGTTGATGGCTATGGGAGCTTCTCTGGGGCCTGGAGCGATGAATCCTCAGGAGCTAACTTTGGCAGCGGAGACGGATGATGAACATGACCATCACCACAGCGAAACACCTCATGAATCGCCTTTTTCGATGACATTTCCGCTGGTGGCATTAGCCATTCCGTCGGCGTTGATTGGTTTAGTGGGCACGCCATTCGCGAACTACTTTGAGGCCTTTATCCATCCACCAGGAGAAGAGTTGGAGGCCCTTGCGCCTTTATCCGAAGCCTTGGAAACCTTCGACTGGACAGAATTTCTAGTGATGGGTGGCTCTTCCGTTGGCATCGGTTTGATCGGCATCACACTGGCCGTCTTGATGTATCGCACCTACAAGATTGATCCCGGTGCGATCGCCAAGAGCATCAAGCCGCTTTACCAAATCTCGAAGAACAAATGGTATATCGATGAAATTTACGATGCTGTCTTTGTTAAGGGCTGCCGTAATCTAGCCAAGCAGGTGCTAGAGGTTGACATCCGTATCGTGGACGGCGTGGTCAATTTGGCAGGGTTTGTCACCCTGATTACTGGCGAAGGTCTAAAATACCTCGAAAATGGTCGAGCCCAGTTCTATGCGTTGATCGTGTTTGGCGCCGTCCTGGGATTGGTTCTCCTGTCAGGCGTCACCTGAGTCGTCTTTTGTTGAAGACTGTTTGAGGTAACGCTTTCACGAGGCTACGATTGCTTTTTTAGGGTTTGCTGGCGCTGACGGGTTCTTATTAAGTTCTGAGCAAGAACCCGTTAGCGTCAGCATTGTCTTGGAAATTCTCTATCAGCTTAAAAACTTATTGCGATTTCCACCTCCTCCGAAGATCTGCCCCTACAGTCAGTTATAGAAAAGCAGGATCTTGTTCGGGTTGATCTTCCCGGCTCCCTCTCGCAAGAGGCTTTTTTGAAACAGCTATTACATTTCTCCTATGGAACTGGCTCAATTTCCCTGGTTGACGACCACAATCCTACTGCCGATTACCGCAGCCTTGTTCATCCCGCTCATTCCAGACAAGGATGGACGCACGGTTCGCTGGTACGCCTTGACAGTAGGGCTTATCGACTTCGTTTTACTCGTCGCCGCATTCTATTTGAATTACGACTTTAGTGGTTCAGGATTGCAGCTGACTGAAAGCTACACCTGGGTGTCGCAGCTAGACCTGAAATGGTCAGTGGGAGCCGATGGCCTTTCAATGCCGCTAATCTTGCTGACAGGTTTTATTACCACTCTGGCGATTTTGGCTTCTTGGCCGGTCACGCTGAAGCCAAAGCTCTTCTACTTTTTGATGCTGGCTATGTACAGCGGTCAGCTGGGTGTCTTTGCTGTGCAAGACATGCTGCTGTTCTTTTTCATGTGGGAGCTAGAGCTGATTCCGGTCTATTTGCTGCTTTCTATTTGGGGAGGCAAGAAGCGGCTCTACGCTGCGACCAAGTTCATTCTCTACACAGCAGGCGGCTCCCTTTTCATCCTGGTTGCAGCCTTAGCAATGGCATTTTACGGCGACACCGTCACGTTTGACATGAGTGCCCTAGCCGCTAAAGGGTACACCACCAAGTTTCAGCTCTTCATGTATGCAGCGTTTCTGATTGCTTATGCGGTTAAGCTGCCGATTTTCCCACTGCATACCTGGTTGCCTGATGCTCATGGCGAAGCAACTGCACCGGTACACATGCTGCTGGCCGGTATTCTGCTAAAAATGGGAGGCTATGCTCTGATTCGTATGAATGTAGGGATGTTGCCCGATGCTCATGCAGTCTTTGCACCCGTTCTCATTATCTTCGGCATTATTAACATCATCTACGCGGCTCTAACTTCGTTTGCTCAGCGAAATCTGAAGCGCAAAATTGCCTATTCCTCGATTTCTCACATGGGATTCGTGATTATTGGGATGGCTTCTTTCACGAATCTAGGATTGAGCGGGGCTGTGCTTCAAATGGTTTCTCATGGGTTGATCGGAGCGAGCTTGTTCTTCCTGGTAGGTGCTACTTACGATCGCACCCATACCCTTATTCTCAACGAAATGGGTGGCGTTGGGAAAAAGATGCCAAAGATTTTCGCGATGTTTACAGCGTGTTCTCTGGCATCCTTAGCCTTACCTGGCATGAGTGGCTTTGTGGCAGAACTAATGGTCTTTGTTGGCTTTGCGACGAGTGATGCCTATTCTTTCTCCTTCAAGCTAATCACCATTATTCTGATGGCGGTTGGGGTGATTTTGACCCCTATCTACTTGCTAACGATGCTGCGGGAGATCTTCTACGGACCTGAAAACAAAGAGCTGGTAGAGCATGAAGTCCTGATCGATGCTGAACCCCGTGAGGTATTTATCATTGCCTGTCTCTTGGTGCCCATCATTGGTTTTGGCCTTTACCCCAAGTTACTGACCCAGATCTATGACGCGACCACGCTCGCGCTGACGGATAATCTCAGGGCACGTGCATTTGCTACTTCAGAAGGGATTCATCCGCTGGCTTTGTTTCCCAACCTGCAGGCTCCTGAAATTCCCACTAAACCGTAAAGCGAGGCGGCTTGTTAGGTAAAGAAATCTCCTGATGTCAGAAGCTTTACTGAGTCAGGAGATTATTTTGTACAGAATAGGAGTATCTACCACTTTCCATTTTCAGCTGCTCCTCATGTAACACTCGCACAATGGAGCAGGGTGCTGTGGTTCAGTGCCTGATAGCAAGACAATTCAAAGCGCATTTCAAGAAACGATGCAAAATCTGTGGTCTCGTTTGATTCGTTCAGGAACCTGTGTACTGGGAACAACGGTGGGTCTGACCTTCGCGGGTGGCCTATATCCTAGCTCTCCCGTGGCCTCAACTGTTCCTCGTTTGTTTGGGCCGATCGCAGCCTGGGCTCAAAATGTCGATGAGTCAACCAATATTGAGGTTTACCAAACGGTAAGTCCAGCGGTCGTTGCGATCGATGCCGGGGAAGGCTCAGGCAGTGGTAGCTTAGTTACCTCGACTGGATTGGTGCTAACCAATGCTCATGTGGTCGGTAATGCGTCTGAGGTCCGTGTTCGGTTAGCAGACGGGCGCGAATTCACAGGCGATGTGGTGGGCTATGCTGATAACCGGGTGGATTTGGCAGCTATTCAGTTACGCGGTAATCCAACAGGACTTCCTAGCGTTGAAGTTGCACCGCCTGAAACGGTACAGGTAGGGCAGCGGGCTTTTGCGATCGGGAATCCATTTGGTCTGGAAGGAACGCTGACAGTGGGTATTGTCAGTCGGATTGACCCCGAACGAGGCCTGATTCAAACAGACGCCGCGATTAATCCAGGGAATTCTGGTGGACCTTTGCTGGATAGTAGCGCGCGCCTAATTGGTGTGAACACATCGATTTTTACGACCCGACGAAGTGGAGGCAGTATTGGTATCGGCTTCGCAATTC
Source organism: Leptolyngbyaceae cyanobacterium (assembly GCA_050330865.1). Taxonomy (GTDB): domain Bacteria; phylum Cyanobacteriota; class Cyanobacteriia; order Phormidesmidales; family Phormidesmidaceae; genus SIO1E4. The sequence continues at coordinate 23,125 of JBHJHM010000052.1, read as the reverse complement.
CCATTGGGGAAGTTCAGCCATTTTTGACCGCAGTGCAGAACGGTACCGCCTCCACAACTGCCAGCGCTGCGGGTCTCCGCGGTACCCGTGAACCCCAGAGTATTGCCCTAAATAATACGGTGACGGGACAGTTAGGCAACGAGAGCGATGTTCTGCCTGACGGTAGCTACTTCAATGCTTATGTATTTGAAGGGCGGCGGGGGCAGCAGGTTGCAATTGAGATGAATAGCCGCGATGTCGATTCTTATCTCATTCTGCTGAGCCTGGATGATGATGCGCTCTATCTTGAAGATGACGATAGCGCTGGCAATTTTAATGCCCGTCTAGAAACGACGCTTCCAGCCGATGGCTCTTATATCATCATCGCGAATTCCTTTGCGGAGGGCGAACAGGGGCGTTACGACTTGAGACTGAGTGATATGGGTACCGACAGCACAGCCCAAACGGGTGAGACTCAAGAAACGCCCAGTCCAATTGGCGACTTTATCTTGCAGCAAGCAGGGCAGCTGACATCAGGCGATCAAATTGCTCCTGATGACACTTTGTTTGATCTCTACACCTTCGAAGGGCAGGCCGGGCAGCTGATTACTATTCTGCTAGAAAGCCAGGAGTTTGATACCTACCTTGTATTGGTCGATGACGCTGGTCAAGTTTTGGCCGACAACGACGATATTGACACGAGTACTACCAACTCGCAGATCATGACGACGCTTCCTACGAATGGGGTCTACAGCATTATTGTGAACGGCTACTCAACGGCTGACCAAGGCCGCTACAACTTAACGGTTCGCTAGAGCCCTAACCAAGTAAAAAAGTCCTGATGGGTAAATAACTCCAGGATGAGTAAGGCCACAAACCCAACCATGGCAAAGCGACCATTGATACGTTCAGCGTAGCCATTCCAGCCAAATGTGGGTGATACTTCAGTCGCATTTGGATCTGAGGTCGCTTCGTCAGTAGCTGGATTGACTTCACCGGTGGTAAATTTATCGGTTTCAGGAGATTCAGGAGATTCAGGAGAATTGGTTTGAGAGTCTTGATTGTTGGGGTCCATTGCGATCGCTAACAGGATATTGTCGTTACTGTTCACTTTACCGACTCGTAAAGACTAGCTCAATAGTCTGGAGTTCCCAGTAAAAAGCTGTTGAGAGTCAGCCTGAATAGTTGCGTATGTCTCTAACAGGGGCGCAATTTCTGCTTCCTCTTGAGCAACATCATCATAGAACCGGGAGCACTCCCGCTCCAGGTCGTCATAGATGAGATTCAGTTTTTCATTCAGCCGTTGAGCCACATCACTTTCGAGTTTGCTTTTGCCACTGTCTAGTGCTTGCTCGAAGGTTTTAATGATGCTATGACGCCGCCAGGCAAAGCCGACGGCAAAAAGTACAATCCCAATGCCGGCAAAGGCAACTTCAAAGGCAGCTAAAGCAAAGTTGGCGACTACAAGCTCAATCACTTGTGCGACAACGACTGAAATGGCGGCGAAGGCACCTCCAGTTCCAAGTGCAGCACCTTCAACACCAGCATCCAGAGACTCAACGAGTCCATCGCCTGCAAAGAAAACCTCTATTTTGCGTTTGAGATTTTCGAGCATTTCTTGACGCCGCTCAAGTACCTTGATGTGAAATCTCCCCTGCTCAATCTGATGGGTCGGGATCCGATTCAAATCTTGCTTGAGATCTTCGCCAAATTGGCGGATGCCGTCCAAGATATGGGAGGCCCTCTCTTGCGAAATCTCCTCAATTTCAGACCGTAACTCAGCTGTACAGCGTTCTGAGAAGCCCTCTAACCGGCGCTTGAGACTTAACGTAAAGGTTCCTTTGACTACTGAAAGAAACGAAAGCTCGCGACGAAACTCCTCTTTAATAGAATTAGCAATAATGTCATATCTAGCGGCGATGCGATTCACTGTGATTTCAACTTCACTGGCTGACTGCTTTCGTCCCCGTTCAAATCTGGTTTTGACGAGCGCTACAGCTTCCTTATCAGTATCTAATCGCTGCTTAAGAAGTTCAATGTCCTTGCCCAGCTCAGCGATGATGATACTAACGGTGTTTGTGACATTCTTAAGTTTCAATTTATAGGCTTCGCGAGTTGTCACCAGGTTCTTAATATAATTTCTGATAGGAATGAAGCCACTGCTTTCAACTTCACCATTTAGCTCTAATTCAGCTGAAGCTGCAAAAACAGTAGGGGCTTTGATGCCTTTAGATTCAGCCAGCTTTTTCACTTCAAAAATGTTCTCGTTTAGCTCATGTTCCTTGAGTAAATCTGCTTGCTGGAGGATGAAAACGACTTTTCTAAGCCATTCTGAATTTACGTACTCTAAAAAGTTCCAGGTGCTCGCAAAATACGGATTCTTGGCGAACAAGACGAAAAACACTAAATCACTGTTAGGAATGAACTCCTCGGTAATAACCTGATGATTTTCGATGATTGAGTTAGTTCCGGGCGTATCGACAATCGAAATTTCTCGTAGAATATCAACTGGCTTGCCAACCTCAACCAAAAAAGAATTTATCTCGTTTGTCTCAGCTTTTGCCGCGTAGTAAATTGCTTGAATTTTGTCAGTGCAAGGTTTGACGTCTGTGGCGCAAATATCTGTTTCTAGAAGAGCGTTAATGAAACTGCTTTTGCCAGCCTTGACTTCGCCCACTACAATAAACATGAAGGGCTTATCGATACTATATTTGAGACCCTCTACAGTTTTGATAAGTTTGGGATTCTCTGTCTTTCTCGACAAGTGAGCAATCTGAATCAACAGGTCGCCAAGTCCAGAACGATATGTCTGTAGATCTTTATCAATATTGAGGATTTTATGAGCCATAAGACAGATATTAGTTTTTGCGTGAAATCTTGAAATTCAGATGCCAAAGTCTGAATGTTTAAGCATGAAACGTGCGTGCGCAACTATCTTGACGGCAGTGTGGTTTAGCAAAGGCGCGCTCAACATTTCAGGCTAGCGCGAGGGCTCATACAAGAAACCTCATTGGGTACTGCCAGGCCAGGGAAGATAGGTAGACAAGACAGCTTGGGCAGATTTTCCCAGATTTTACCTGGTTCTTGGGAAAGTACGGTGAAGTTGAAAGGGGCGATCGCCCAAATCTACCCAGGGGAATAGATAAAAATGAGAGTCTAGACATCCAACCGAAGCGTCCCCTTGTCCTTGTATATTTGCTTAAGGCACGGTTCAAGAACATTGGTTTGGGACAAAGGGGACGCTTCATAGCTCAATGACTTGGAACTTAGTAACCCCTGTGGTTGTACCCACTGGCGATCTGCAGATTACCGCACGACCACCTCAATCGAAGCATTTGCGGCTGTCTTTAGTCATCCCTACCTACAATGAGCGAGACAACCTCATAGCCCTGCTAGAGCAGCTTGTTCATCTACTGGATACAGCCTTGCCCAACAACTATGAGCTGATTGTGGTAGATGATAATAGCCCCGATGCAACTTGGCGCGTGGGGCTGACCCTGGCAAAAACCTATCCTCAGCTCAAGGTGATGCGTCGGATGACGGAGAAAGGGCTATCTTCGGCAGTCGTGCGCGGTTGGCAGGTAGCTGATGGGCAAATACTCGGTGTCATTGATGCTGATTTGCAGCATCCTCCCGATAGCTTGCTGAGGCTCCTGGAAAGTCTAGGCCCAGAGATTGATTTGGCGGTAGCAAGCCGCCATGTTGAAGGCGGCGGCGTTAGTGAATGGAGCTTCATGCGACGCACGCTGTCCCGAGGGGCTCAGATTTTAGGTCTAGTATTGTTACCGGATGTTGTGGGCCGTGTTTCTGACCCGATGAGTGGCTATTTTCTGATCCGCCGCGAGGCGATCGCAGGCCCCATACTTAATCCCAAAGGGTACAAAATCCTGTTAGAAGTGCTAGGACGCGGCCAGGTGCGGTCCATCACGGAAGTTGGCTACGTTTTTCAAGAGCGCTTCGAAGGCGAAAGCAAGGTCACCTGGCGTCATTACCTAGACTATCTCCACCATTTGATCCGTTTGCGGATTGATCGATCAGCCTTGGCAGGAACCTGGGGCTGGTTTAGAAAACTGCTGCACAAACTGCCCGTAGGCCGATTTCTACGGTTTGCTACGGTCGGTTTCAGTGGCGTGTTTGTCGATTTTGCTGTGTTCTACTTCCTATTTAACCAGCTCAGCATAGGACTTATTGCGAGTAATGTTTTATCGGCAGAGACCGCTATTTTCAATAACTTCTTATGGAACGATGCCTGGACATTTGCTGATTTGTCACAAAAACAGCTAGGTTGGCATGCTAGAGGTAAGCGCTTTTTAAAGTTCAACTTGATTTGTTTGGCTGGAATTGTGCTGAATACGCTAGTTGTAAAACTTTTGTTTGCAGGTTTTGGGGTTAATGCTTATATTGCCAAGCTAATAGCGATCGCAGTCGTCACGATTTGGAACTTCTGGGTCAATCTAAAGCTAAGCTGGCGGGTCACAGAGGTTCGCAGACGAACAGATCGTGAAAAATGATCGTGTCATTAGCCAAAGCGATACCCAAATCCCCTCAGTGTGACAATGTATTGGGGGTCACTGGGGTCTATTTCAATCTTCTCCCGGAGCCAGCGAATATGGACATCTACCGTTTTGCGACCGCCCATGAAGTCGGGTCCCCAGATTTTATCGATCAGTTCTTCTCTGGCCCAGACCCGATTGGGATGATTCATAAACAGCTCTAAAATTCGGAATTCTTTAGGCGAAAGCGCGACCTCTCGATGCTGCACTAGAACCCGTAACTCATTAAGGTAGAGCGTAATATCCCGATAGATCAAAACGGAAGTTTCTTGAGGACTTTGGCTCCGACGATAGCGCCGCAGTAAGGCTCGACACCGCGCAATGAGTTCCCTCATACCAAAGGGTTTGGACAAGTAATCATCAGCACCGACCTCTAAGCCAACAACACGATCTGTTTCACTGCCCTTAGCACTCAGAATCAAAATGGGAATATCGAAATTGTAGTACCGGATCATACGACAAAGGTCGAGTCCGCTCACACCAGGCAAAATCAAATCGAGAATCGCCAAATCGAAGGAATTCACCTCAGCGGCGATGTCTTGACCCTTGACACCAAACATCTCTAGCGCGATCGCACCATTTTCTGCCACCTCTACCTGATAGCCTTCGTTCTTCAACGCCAATGCAATAGTTTCACGAATCAATGCTTCATCATCAACGATCAAAATACGTTCTTGGTTGAGTATGAGTTCTGGTCGATATAGAGGCTCCTTATTCTGCGTCATAAATAGCTACACGAATTGCACAACTCAGCCTGAAACTACAAACAGAAGGCACCCACATTACTCGATGCCATCTTCAGAAAACACGTGATGCCGATGTTCACTGAGTCATCACTGGCAATCCGATTGACAGAAAACCACAAAATGCAGGATCCAGTAGCTTGAAAACCCTGAACAGACTAGCCAGTCTGCGAGTCCGACGTTGCTCAAGCCTTTCCCAAGGCGTATATTCAAGGGCTCGGCTTAAGGCCACGCGATGAACAGGTTAAGTGTTTTAAAACACCCTCTTAACTTGATGCAGCAAGGAATGTCCATTGTTTTTGTAGCGAGGCTTTTAGGAACTTAACCTCGTATCGGCGACGATGCCGCTACACACTCAGAGTTTGGGGGTTTACTATAGAGGCACTACGGCCTTAATTCATGTGATGCCATGGCTTTGTTGCCTCTCTTCCGATTTATTGTCAAGCAGCTAAAGCGGCTGACTCGCCCTGTCCCTCTCGTTTCAGGGGTTGCGGTTGGGATCTTAGCGATTTTCATTTCGGAATACCTTACTCATCCTGAATGGTTCGGGACGTACTCGCAAGAAGGCGAGGAACCTAGCCAAACCCTTGACCTTTCTGGACTGACTCCAGAGGAGCAAGCTGCTATAGCCGACATTGATAATCTGAATGTATTGTTTAACGACTTGGGAATTGCTACACAAGGCAATCCTACGATTCAGATCCTGCCTGAGGAGGCTGGGATACCTCAGGATGACGCTTTGGGAGATTTAGCAATCCTTACCGAACCTGTAGAGGTCGGCCCCTTGTCAGAAGGGCCAAGCCCTTTTGAGCAGTATTTGAACCAATATCGGTTTGGGCAACCTTCCCAAGGTTTGGCTCTACCGACTCCCAACGGTGAGAATTTAGTTTCAGGTAATCCGCTAGGGGTGCCCTCAAATCCTGGCTTGTTGGTTCCCGAAGTGCCTTTCCAAGGAAGCGTTACACAGCCTCCAGGACAAGCTGAAACCAGTGCTTTGGAGCGAGCAATCACTGCTCAGGGAAGTTCACCACTGCTGGTTGATGACAGCTCGGATACGGCTAGTTCGCTAAATAATGAGGTGCGATCGCTGGAGGGTGCGGAAACCTCAGCCGATACCTCAGAAGGCACCGACTCCTCTACACCTGATAGCTCGAATTCTCAGGCAGTGACCGTTCCCGGTATACCTTTTCCCTTCTTGCCAACGACGTCCGAGATGTCGCCTCCGCCAGGTACCACGGGATACACTCCACCGGCTTCTCTACAATCAGTTCAGCAACCCACAAATAGTACCCCTTCCAGCTTCCCGAGTACTGGATCGGCTCTACCGTCTCCTAGTGGTGTAGGTGTCCCAAACCTTCCATCGGCTGCGGGTGTGCCCAATTTAGCAGCCCCTCAAGTAGATGTTAGCAACGGCTCTACGACGCCTTCCTTGCCATCATCGGTTGTGCCACCTGCTAGTAATGGCGTAGCGCCGCCACCAACCTCCTCGGTACCTCGCCCTCCTGGGTCCTATACCGGAAATGGCTATATCAACACCTTTTCTAACCCGTCTGGCCCTCCCCAATAGGCCTTCTGACAAGTTTTCTAGAGCATCGATCAATAAATATCAAGGCCGATGAACAAAAGAGAGACAGTTACCTAGGCAACTGTCTCTCTTTTTACACGTATTCGTTTTTTGGGTCCGGTCATCTGCTTTGAGCTGTTGAACCGGATTTCTGGGACTGCGACTATGCCGCTGTTTTCGTTTCAGACGTGTGGATTCGATCCGGAAGTACCCAGCAAAGAACTGGGGACAGGACGAGCGTCATTACGGTAACAGCCAAAATAATCTCGAGTCCTTGAATCAGCGCGGTGTCCATCATCATCATGTCGCCTCCAATGTGTAGAAGTGATGTTTTTTGGGGGCGCGTTCCTTCGGGGGTTCCCTACTTCCGCCCTTGTCAGGCCATGACCCAAGATACATGAAGCAAGCTTAATGACAAGGGTGAACGGTCGTTTGTTCCTGTATTTATTATTACCCAATCCATTGAAAGAATGAGGCCGTTTCATTAAATTTCACAATCAAGAACTTCTATAGTCCTAACTAAGCAAGTCATCCAACTTCTGAAGATGAGTTTCCTCAACTGGAGCAAATACGCATTAAGCTTTCGATAAAGGAATCCCGTCAAAGTGGTTGAGAGCTATCAGCAATAAGCCCAATAGCAATACTATGCCTGAAGGCACTACGTTAGCACCCAATGGAATCAAGAAGAGGACCAGCAAAGCTAAGAGCAATCGCGCTCCGATAACCCCTCTAGGTAAACAGCTTGGCGAAGCCCACTGCAGTGCCGTAACTCCCAGCAGAAAAATTCCAATGCCACTACAAAGAATGGTGCGAGCCTGGATAGAGAAAGGATTTCCGGCAGTCTCGATCGCGAGCTGAATCCCGACGCCTGTCGCCACAATGCCCATGAAGACAAAGAGATGACTGTAGCCATAAATGTAGGAGCGCAACAGAGCTAACCTTCCGCCTCTCAGGGCCCAATTGATAGTGGAATCATCGGACCGCTCAAAGTACATCCACCACAGGCTGACTGCAGTCAAGAAGCCCCCGACCCCGGCCAAGACACTGTTCAACTGCCAATCTGTTTCAGAAACTCCGGCGGCAACTGAGACAATAGCTTCGCCTAGCACAATGATGACGAAGAGGCCGAATCGTTCATCCATGTGTGATTTTTGAACGGGGACATTGCGGATGGTGAGGTAGGTGATAGGGCCGTTGCTGATTTCAATGAGCAAGGCGATCGCCCACAGCCAAAATCGGGCTGGTTCAGGCACCGCGATCGAAAGTACCCATAGGAAAAACGCTACTGAAAAGCTCATCGTATATCGAGCTGTAAGTTCTCTCGAATAGGGAACGAACCGCCAAGCCTGCACGTATAGAAAAATGATCACCAGCCGTAGGGCTGTGTAAATTGCAGCGAATTCCGCAGAACCCCCTTGCAGGGCGTCATGAATTGTCAGCGCTAGAATGACGAGCCCAAACATCACGCCCAATATAACTAGACGATAAGGGCCGCTATCGACATCGAACTGATCGGCGTAGTAGCTGAAGTCGATCCATAGCCACCATACTGGAACGAACAGGGCTGCAAAGCCTGTAATACCTGACCAGCTGATATCACCGTGAAGCATATGAGCCAATTCGGCGATCGCCAACACAAAGACCAGGTCAAAGAAAAGCTCCAACCAAGTGGCGTGACGTTCATGATCATCTGCTTCGCCAAGATGTGGCCGCAGTGAAGAAAGCCAAGATTGATTCATCATCTAAGTTCTCGATTAGCTTTGGGCCTTCATAGGAAGCAATTAGCAAATTATTTCTGCTACGACTCTACGGCAACAAACCTTTCGTTTGCTTTAATTTTTTCATTGAAATTACATTTAACTTAACAGTATGACGTGAAGGTGGATTGCTCGAAAATTCAGTCTTGCAGCTAGGCTTTTATCAAGACCTGGAGGATTTTATCTTATGGCGCTAAAAGTCTTTTCAGGTATCGATATGATTGCAATCATAACCTGTTTACATAAAGCACACCGATAACGCTTAAAACTATTGGTCTTGACAACCAATAAACTGGCTGGGTAGACGGGATGCTATCGCAGCTTGAGAAAAGCTGTGAAAAATTAAATGGAAATAGGTGAGGTAAGAGACACTTATTCAAAGCACGTTACTGTAGTATTCTTAATAAGCCTTTAAGTCGTCTGATCGCGAATTTGTTAGAGTCAGAATCTTTGCTTATACTTGAGCAACTCTAAACTCGAGATCGTTTTTTATGTCGGCATATCAATATGCTGGATAGCTCAACAATTTTGTATCTATCCAATTCATACTAGCGGGGTTTAAGGTAAAAATTTAGTCCCAAAAGCTGAAAAGAGTCGTTCTTGGTCAAGGCTTTCAATTCACAGATTGAGGGTTGATCCGCAGATTATTTGTATGTTTATAAAAGTGCTTTCCACGCTGGGTCGTAAGGCCTAATGTCAACTTCAGGATGAGATGCAAATGTCTGAGATTTTGCCAACAGAGTCTTTGTCTACATCATCTGAGTCTACGTCTAACATTCAAACAGGCAGTCGATGGTGGATTGTCCTCTTAGTGGGGGTTCTTGGTCTGGCTGGGGGAGGGTTGATTTGGGGCATTGTCCGGCGGGGGGAAGCTCAAACTCCGCCCGAGGTTCAGGCAACTGCTGTAGCGACGGAAACTGTCCAGCTGTCGCCCATCAGGGTGTCTTCTGAATTCGTGGGAGCTTTGGAAGCCCAGGAGCGCGTGATGCTGCGACCAGAAGTAGAAGGACGCATCATTCAGATTCAAGCAGAGGAGGGCGATCGCGTCCTGGCAGGAACCCCCTTATTACAGCTGAGTCCAGACCGGTCTCAAGCAGTCGTCAGAGGGGCGGAGGCTGACGTGGACGTAGCGCTAGCCTCGCAAAATGCAGCCGAAGCAGAGGTGCTGGAGGCAGAAGCGGCTCGGGATACGGCTAGAGCTGAGGAAGTTTTACAGGATGCGGAATATACGCGTACGGAGACGCTAGTAGCGCAGGGAGCCTTACCGCAGCAGTCACTAGACCGCGTGGCCCGCGATCGCGATGCAGCGATCGCGGCTTTAACTGCGGCTGAGCGAAGGGTCGAGGCTGCTGTAGCGAATTTAGGAGAGTCCGAGGCTGTTCTCAGAAGAGCTGAATCGAGTGTTGCGGTTGCTAGCGAAGACCTATCGGATTACCAGATAACGGCCCCCATTGATGGCATTGTGGGCGACCTACCCGTCAAAATTGGTGACTACGTCAGCATCGGCGAACTGATTACGACGCTGACACGCAACCAAACTATGGATTTACGTCTGTCGATTCCGGTAGAACGTAGCGATGATCTCCGTCCTGGACTTCCTGTCGAGCTTCGAACTGAAGCTGGAACGGAACCGCTTGTGAATGGCAGTATCAGCTTTGTTGCTGAACGGGTTGACGGAGCCGCACAATCCATTCTGGCGAAGGCTACTTTTCCTAATCCAGGAGGGGTTTTACGCGATGAACAGTTCGTTCGAGCCAATGTGGTTTGGACTGAAGAGCGGGGTGTGCTAGTACCGACCGTAGCCATCTCGCGCGTTGGGAATCAAAGTTTTGTCTTCGTAATGGAGCCCTCTGAAGATACTGATGCGGAATTTGTAGCGGTTCAGCGTCCCGTTCAGTTAGGTGTTATTGAAGGCAGTCAGTACCAAGTTCTGAGTGGATTAGAAGCAGGTGAAACCATTATTACCTCTGGCATTCTGCGCCTTTCTGATGGTGCACCTGTTGCCCCTGAGTGATTCCGGTCATCGTAAATCTTGCTAAAGCACGAAGTTGGAATTCTATGGATTTACAGCTTGAAACCAAATTAGCACTCGTCACCGGGAGGACGGCTGGTATTGGCTGTGTGATCTATGCTTGCTACCGTCCCGCTCCTTCTCCTTCTGTAAAGCTCCGAGGCTCCTTCAATGAACGCTCCTAATTCATCCAGCGAGACCGCCTCCCAAGAACTGGTTAGTAATAATGGCGAATCTGCTAGCCAACAGCTCTCCGATATTCAGAAAGCTCTGAGTCAAATTACGAATGAAATGACACTCCTCCGCCAGGAAGTTGGGCAGCTCAAAGAATTACCGCAGCAGGTCAGCCAGCTCGAGCGCCGTCTCATGGTGGTGGGTGACCTCTATCGGTATGAGACCCTGCACGAGCAACTCGCAAATCAGGAATGGTTTGCTGCTGATAAGGAGACGGTCAATCTGATTGCTGCGATCGCAGGCGTTTCTGAATTAGAAGAACTCAGCCCTCGCGACATTCGCAGTTTCTCTTGTGGTGAACTGCAGGTGATTGATCGCCTATGGACGACCTACAGCGAAGGACGATTCGGCTTCACTGTCCAGGTCCAAATTTACCAAGAGCTGGGCGGCACCCTGGAAACCACGATCGGCGAAAACCTTGATCTGGTCCAGCGTTGGGGGGCTGTGCTGGGTTGGCGCAGCGGAGTCACTGAACAGAATCCAGGGGGCGATCGCTGGCGCAAATGTGACGAACTTGATTTCTCCCTTGATGCCCCCAAAGGCTGCCACCCTTCGCGATGGTGGAATTCCCCCTATGGCTCGCGCATGACGAACTATTTTCTCAATCGCTTGATGACGTGTGAGTTGTAGTTCTTTGTTCGTTACTCGTTGTTTGTTGTTTGTTGATGGTTACTCGTTGAATTTTGTTCGTTGGCGTCTAACCCCATGAACTATCAATCAATAACTAACTAACCATTAACTACGAACCATCAACCAATAGCTAACTACCAATAACCAGTATCAGAAAAGATGTTTGTCGAAACCTTCATCCGCCGTCCGGTCCTGACCATGGTGCTCTCTATCATCATCTTGATGGTGGGGGCGATCGCGATTCCGACACTACCGGTCGAACAGTATCCTGACATCAGCCCCATTCAGGTCGTTGTTAACGCCAACTACATTGGTGCAAGTGCCGAGGTGGTGGAAGAAACCGTCACCACTGTGCTGGAGCGAGAGATTAATGGCGTCAATGGGATGCGCTACATCAACTCTACGAGTAGCGACGATGGCACTAGCTCGATTACGGTAACTTTCAACCAAGGCTCTAATCTCGATATCGCGGCAGTCGATGTCTTGAACCGGGTTTCTATTGCCACACCCCAGTTGCCAGAAGAGGTTCAGCGTACGGGCGTTACTGTGCGTAAGCAGTCCAGCAGTGTCGTCGTCGGGATGGCAATCTACAGTGAAGAAGAGGGATTGTATGATGACAACTTCATCAGCAACTATGCGGATCTCTACGTTCTAGATGAACTGAGACGGATTGAGGGAGTCGCTGACATTCAGCCTTTTGGTGAGCGGCGCTATGCGATGCGGCTGTGGGTTGATCCCGCTAGAATGGCAGCTCGGGGTATCACAGCGCAGGATTTAGTCGACGTCATTGAGGAGCAAAACCTGCAGGTGGGAGCAGGTAGCATTGGCCAGCCACCGGCTCCTAGCGGTCAGACCTATCAGCTGACGCTGCGTGCACAAGGACGTTTGGAAGAGGTCTCAGAATTTGAAAATCTAGTGCTGAAAACCGAGAATGACGGCACGTTGGTTTTTCTACGCGATATCGGACACGCAGAATTGGGAGCTGAAGACTATGGCACCTTTGCCCGCTACCGAAGGCAGGGGGCCATTGGCTATCGCATTGTGCAGACACCCGGTACGAATGCATTAGCGGCTGCCAATGCTGTAAAGGCAACAATGGCTCGATTGTCGGAAGACTTTCCGCCCGGACTGACCTATGCAGTTCCTTATGATCCTTCGCTGTTTGTGGTGGAGTCGAGTAAAGAAGTTATCAGTACTCTACTGCAGGCGATCGCCCTCGTTGTCCTGGTTCTTTTCCTATTCCTGCAAAATTGGCGTGCGACCTTGGTCCCCGCGGTTGTGATCCCCGTAGCCTTAATCGGGACCTTTGCCTTTATCAAGGTCTTTAATTTTTCCATTAACAGCCTTACTTTGTTTGGTCTGATTCTGGCTACAGGGATGGTGGTGGATGATGCCATTGTGGTGGTAGAAGATATTGCTGGCAAAATTCAAGAGAAGGGGATGCGCCCCCATCTGGCCGCAATCGAGGCGATGCGCGAACTGACGGGGGCTGTGATTGCGACCTCTCTCGTTCTGTTAGCAGTGTTTATCCCGGTGGCCTTTTTCCCAGGCACAACCGGGCAACTCTACCGACAATTCGCTCTGACGATTGCCTTTTCCATCACGATTTCTACCTTCAATGCCCTGAGCCTGACGCCGGCGTTATCGGCCATGTTGATTCGGACAGGACAACAGCCTGGCGGCTGGTTAGGGCGTTTCTTTGGCTGGGTTAACTACGGTATCGACAGTACCCGACGAGGCTATCACTGGACGATTGGCCGACTCACCCGGATGAAGACAACGGTGCTGATTCTATTCGTGGTGATGCTAGGAGCGGCTGGCTGGCTCTACACATCAGTTCCGACTGGCTTCTTGCCCGATGAAGACCAAGGCTATGTGATTAGTCTCATCCAAGGTCCGGAGGGATCCTCAGTTGAGTACACGAGCGAGGTTATCGATGAAGTCGATCAGATCTATCTCGATATTCCAGAGGTTGAGGGTACTTTCTCCCTAGGCGGCTTTGGATTCAGTGGTAGTACGCCTAACAATGGTGTCATCTTCTCGCCGTTCACGCCTTGGGGCGATCGCCCCCGCGCTGATCAGTCGGCCCAGGCGGTTTTGGACCAAGTACTGCCGCAGTTTGGGCAAATTAAAGAAGCCAACGTCATCGCTTTTAATCCCCCAACTATTCAGGGTTTGGGCAGCATTAGCGGGTTTGTATTCCAGCTGCAGGATCGGGGCAACAATGACATCCAGACATTCTTGAATGCTAAGGACGAACTGATCACCCGCGCCAACGAAGCACCCGAACTACAGAATGTGTTCACGACTTACACGGCGAATGCACCTCAGCTAGAAGTGGATATTGATCGCAGCTTAGCCAAGGCAATGCGTGTCGAAATAGATGAGATTTTGAATACGCTCCAGAGTTTCTTAGGCTCACGTTACGTCAATGACTTTAATGCGTTCGGTCGCACCTATCGGGTTTACATCCAAGCGGATCAGGCATTCCGTTCTAATCCTGCCGACATTGGCAAGCTCTATGTCCGCTCCGAAAGGGATGAGATGATTCCTTTGGACACACTCGTCACGGTCAATTCCATTACAGGACCGCAAACGCTTAATCACTACAACCTGTTCCGGTCAATTGAAATTAACGGCTCTCCGGCTGCAGGTTACAGTTCTGGACAAGCGATCGCTGCTATGGAAAGTATTGCCAACGAGGTGCTTCCTCGGAGCATGAGCTTTGCATGGTCGGGCATTTCGCTGGAAGAACTGGAGTCGGGCGGACAAGCCCCTATTATTTTTGGCCTAGGGATCATATTTGTGTTCTTGGTGCTTTCAGCCCAGTACGAAAACTTCATTGATCCAATCATTATTTTGCTGGCAGTTCCATTAGCCATGCTGGGGGCTCTATTGGCGGTCTCTTTAAGGGGCTTTCCCAATGACGTGTACTGTCAAGTCGGGCTGGTCATGCTAATCGGCTTAGCCAGCAAGAACGCCATCCTGATCGTAGAATTTGCTAACCAGCTGCGCGATGAAGGACTATCGATTACGCGGGCGGCGGTGGAAGCCTCACAGCAGCGGTTACGGCCCATCATTATGACGGCCATTTCTACCGTGCTGGGCATTTTCCCGCTGGTGATTGCAACAGGCGCGGGTTCTGCGAGTCGGCAGTCACTAGGGACAGCCGTGTTTGGAGGCATGATTTTTTCGACGGTGCTGAGCTTATTTGTCGTGCCGGTGCTCTATATCATCATTGCGACAGCCTTTTGTCGCTTCAAGGATGGCTGTCGGGGGATGTCACCGGTAGCGGCAGAAAAGGGAGAGCGTGAATTGGTGGAATCAAGCCCCAATAGCAGGCGCTAATCTGTACCGTTTTGAGTGGGATGCTGGCTGAATGAGCTGAGCTAGGGCTTACAATCAGCCAGCCAGTGAGCCATCCTACCAATCTTCTACGTTCGGGCTGACTCGGAAGTGCTTTCAACCAGCGTACTGATCGCCTGAGCTAGTTGACGCAAGGCTTCTTGTATCGCTTCGGCAGACACAACCAGCGGTGGCACAAATCGGACTACTTCAGGTCCGGCAGGAACCAGCAGCAAACCTTGAGCCATTGCGGCTTTGACGATGTCGATTGATTTTAAGTCGGTATCGGGAGTGAGCACTAAACCATTGATGAGTCCCCATCCCCGAACTTGAGCAAATAAGGTGGGATATTGCTGAGCGATCGCAGCCAACCCTTTCCGGAGTTCTTCACCTCGGGTCTGGACGTTCTGTAGCAGGTTTTCGCGCTCTAAGGTCTGGCAGACTGCGGTAGCGACCCCACAAACGAAAGGATTGCCTCCGAAAGTGCTGGCATGATCGCCGGGTTCAAATACATCGCAGCTTGATTTGCATAGCATGGCCCCAATCGGAATGCCGCCCCCAAGCCCCTTGGCCAGGGTGAAGATGTCGGGTTCGATGCCATGATTTTCGTAACCCCACAGCTTACCTGTGCGGCCAACGCCTACCTGCACTTCGTCCAAAATTAGCAAGATACCCGTTTCATCACAGAGCTGGCGTACCTGTTGAAAGTAGTCGCGATCGCCCGGGTTGACGCCACCTTCGCCTTGAAGGGCTTCCAGAAGAATAGCCGCGACCTGAGGTTGGGGGGCATCCAACTCAGCGACTGCCGTTTTCAGAGCAGCAAAATCGTTGTAAGGAACGTAGTGAAAACCAGGAACCAAGGGACTAAAGTTCTTCTGATATTTGGGCTGCCCTGTAGCGGTAATAGTTGCTAGCGTCCGACCATGAAAGCTAGCGTTGGCAGTTAAGATAACAGGATTCTCAATTCCCCGTCGTACATGGGCATATTTGCGCGCGAGCTTAATAGCACCCTCGTTGGCCTCGGCACCGGAGTTGCAGAAGAACGCTTTATCGGCACACGATCGCTGAGTCAGCCAATGAGCCAGTTCTCCTTGTTCAGGAATGTAATACAGGTTAGAAACGTGATGCAGTTTTTGAATTTGCTGCGAAACAGCTTCTACCAATACCGGATGACCATGGCCTAGGGTGCAGGTCGCAATCCCGGCTACAAAATCAAGATATTCGCGTCCTTCGGTATCCCACACACGACAGCCTTGTCCACGCGCTAGGGCCAGCGGAAAACGTCCATAGGTTTTCATCACAGCCGCATCAAAAGTGACCGCGTCAAAATCGACGTCACTTTTCTGAAAAGTCAGCGCTTTAAAGGAATTTCGTACTAAAGTTGCCAGGCTCACGGAGCTATCCTCAACGGGTTAAAGGACACGGGGGGCGATCGCGTTATTGGCAATCCACCATCGATCAAGTCGATCCAAATGAGTGCGATCGACTCTGTTTGACTCAAAAACAAACAGTTCTGATTATTCTAAACAGTCCGGCTCTGAAACCATACCCCTAGCAAAACTTTTGCTCAGCAATCTACGGCTGCAATATAGTGACGCGCAGCCATAACATTTTTGTTGCATTCTTTTATCAAGCTCTTATCATTAGCTATTAAGAGTGATTTGATTAAAGTGCAAAGGCTTTGAATGATCAGGACATCTGCCGGAATGTCGAAGCTAAGATCGCGCTGAGTTCAGGAAAATCGTGATGGTTCAGAAGCACGTCTCCCTTGATTTACCCTCGTTCGAACATCCTGCCAAGCCATCGACTGCCTCCCAAGCAAAGCCTTCGACTGCAGAGCAAGGTCAAAATGTCCAGCGCCTTCCAACGCCAAGTACTGTCATAAAATCATCGGAAGCGGCAGCACTGCCTTTCCTTCCGAAAACTAAGCGACCTAACTTCAGCAGCCATCGCAATGATGCCAATGCAGCTCTAGCGCTAGATTTGTTGGCAAGTGTTGGAGCAGCTATTAATGGGTGGCACCAAGCTTTGCGACAGATACTCTTAGACATTCAGGCTCTCTATAGAACAGGGCCAATTATAGAAGGTTGGCTAGAATCCGTTCCGGACCCAAAGAATGCTATCCACTCTAGTCAGGATGCTGGCGTGCTGCGCCATGGGGACGCTGAACAGATTGCTGCCTATGTCGAGAAGCTCGCTCAGTCGCCACCCATAAAGGCTGCTAGCGGCAGCCTTCACTATCGCTTGTGCAGCTTGGATGCTGATGGCAAGGTCCAATGCCAACTGTGTCCCCCCGAACAATTAGGTGCTATCAGTCAGGCGATTGCCCGCCATCAACAGCTGCGTCAGTTACTTAGTCAAAAACAGTATCTGGAGGCTCGCCTCAAACACGCTGCCGAAGCTCTAGAGACAACCCGTACAACGCTAGATATCAAGTAGAGCCTCTAAAGACGCTTAGGGTTCTTAGAAGGCGATAAAAGCTTCAGCTTAGAACGACACAATTGACATCTTGGAAACAACCTAGAAAGGATAAACAAGCGGTGCAATGATGACTGTCATACCCCAGAAGAGGAGGTTTAGGGGAACTCCCATGCGGGCAAAGTCAGTAAATTTATATCCCCCTGGGCCGTAGACCATTAGGTTGGTTTGATACCCAATCGGCGTTGAAAAGCTAGCAGAGGCACCAATCATAATGGCAATCAGATAAGGCATGATGCTGACTTGTAGGCTCTGAGCTACGGACAATGCGATGGGAAACATTAACGCTGCTGCCGCGTTGTTGGTAATGATTTCAGTCATCACCATAGAGACCCCATAAATGGCTGCTAGTGCTAACCAGGGATTGCTACCCGCAACCTGAAGAAACGTTTGGGCGATCGCCTCAGCTGCTCCGGTCACCTGCATAGCCTCACTGATACCCAAAGCTGCACCAATGACCAGCAAAACCGGCCATTCAATACTGCGCAGAGCCCGCACGGGAGCACAACAACCCGACGCGATCATGATAAGAGCAGCTAATACAGCTGCTTTCAACATGCTGAATACACCAAACCCAGCCAGGATAACCATCAGCAGGAGAGCCGCGATCGCGATCGGCGCCTTCTCATGCCGCAGTGGTTGCGAATCGGGCAGGCTGCTGACCAAATAAAAATCACGCGACATCCGCTGCCGTGCCAGAAACTTGGGATGAGTTTCTAACAAAAGAATGTCCCCAGCCTTGAGTCGGATGTCGCCGACTTTGCCCTGCAATCGTTCACCATTGCGAGCTACCGCCAGCACCACTGCGTTGTAACGGGTACGGAACTGACCCTCACGAATAGTCTGCCCTACCAAAGAGCAAGTATTGGAAACGACCGCCTCAATCATGCACCGCTCGCTGCGCGGTGTATTGAGCTTAAAGACTTGATCCGTAGCAGGTTGCAAGCCTCGTAACCGATGCAAGTCCAGAATAGAATCAACAATGCCGACAAAGACCAGCTGGTCGTTTTCTCTCAAAACCTCCTCTGGACCTACAGTTGGCAGGAGATGTTGTTTACGGATGATTTCGGCTAAATAGAGTCCCGGCAAATGTCGCAGTCCTGCTTCTTCCACAGTTTTGCCATCCAAAGAACTGCGAGGCGAAACCACCATCTCCACGGTGTACTGCCGCACGTCGTCATGATCGCTCATGACAGGTTTGCGTGTGGGCAGTAGCCAACTCTGAGCAAAGAAGAGAAAAACCATACCGGCGATCGCACAGGGCAGCCCTACCAGCGTGATGTCAAAGATTCCTAGCCCAGGATGATCGGTTCTACTCACTAGCAGGCCATTGACAACCAGATTGGTGCTGGTGCCAATCAGGGTGCAGAGTCCCCCAAAAATAGAGGCATAGCTAAGGGGAATCATCAGCTTCGATGGGCTAATGCGTAGCTTGCGACACCAGTCGCTCACGACCGGGATGAACATCGCCACCACAGGCGTATTATTCAAGAAGGCGCTGAGTCCCATTACGGGAACGGTCAGCCGCAGCAGTGCCGTAGGCTGAGTCTTTGGCAAGCCTAAAACATGCTGCGAAATCCAAGCCAGTGCTCCAGTCTGCTTCAGTCCTGCTACTACCACATAGAGGACGCCAACCGTCACCATACCAGCATTATTAAATCCGCTCAGAGCTTCGGCGGTAGGCAGCACACCGCTGACAAATAGTACGGCGAGTCCACCGAGAAACACAATCTCTGCCGGTAGGGAAGTAGCCGCGTTCAAAAAGAACGCCATACCAGTAATTCCTATAGTCAACCAACCGCGCCAATCAAGGCTAGTTAATGGAGACTCGACAAATACTAACTGAATGGCGGCAATCACCAAGCTTGCTGCCAATCCCAATACGCCTAACATCAAAGCCTGCTTTCGACGGCGCTTGGTCCATCGATGCTGAAGCCCTTGTCCTATCTGCATAAGCCTACCCAAGGTCTACTGAAGCCGAATTAGCCGAATTACGATTGTATTTCAAAACAAATCAATATCATGTCAATTCGAACTCTATTTCAGTGAAGTTTCGATGGAGGGACTGACCCTGTTAAATCACTACAAGTTCCTTTGGCAAGGTTACGAAGCGGTCTTTAACCAGACGCATCAGTAATTTGACGGAAGTAACCTGTTGGTATGAGATGTGTCATCGTTTTGTATGACGTGCTGGGCTTTGAAGAACCAATGCATTCGCTACGGAGGTAACGTAGCTCATGGCCTATCTGTCTTAAGGCGATCGCTCAGCGGTAACCGTAGCGATCAACAGACTTCGATATAAAAGTTGGGCATGACATGAAGCTTCGACGGTAAACTCGGCCAAACACGGATAAAGCTAGAAGGAAAAATGAAACGCTTTCTAGAAGAGAAGTCCAACTTTCCCGAGGTTTCAGTTGAGGTACCAATTGCCATGCCTAAAGTTGGTAAGAGCTGAAACAGGCTAAACTACTCCAACCGACCATACCTACGGGTGGATATTGAGAATGTATAGGGTATATCCAAATTCCTATCAGCCTGTCGATATATCAATAATCAGTACATCAGCCTCAGAAGAGATAAATTTTAGACTTGATATTTACTTGCGTAATCAGGTATGGAAAATTTGGTATAAGTTTTCAGTCTTGACGCGATAAAGATTCACGTATTGCATGAGAAGCAGGCTGTGAAAGTCTGTACAGTACGCTATCTCTTGTGGTGTGGAATAATCCCATGTGAAGCTAGCTTGTAGAAGCTTCTAAGGCACTGTAGAAGTTCAGGCAGAAATTTCTGCCTATCGCTCTTGAGTCAAACTCGCCAGAGAATAAAAAAACATCCTTTTCGCGTGCATTCCAGTATTTTCATTCAGGAAAAAGATTTTTCATGGCTACGAGGATTGGGCGTTTCAGATATTCTCCAGCGGGAGTGACATATGAGCGCTATGTCTGGCCGTCTCGATCCACTCCGTTGCTCCACAACGAATACTCTGGACATTGCTTAGGGTACCTGTCAAGGTACCCCGCTTGTGAGCGTAGCAATCGGAGCACAAAGGACAGAAACTTTGCAACAGCAAATGTGATTCCTCAAAAAATGCTGCGTTTACTTGCCTCGTCTGTACGTTTGGCAAACCAGAGTAGGCCATAGACAGCGAAGAGGTACCCGAGAGCAAGCGCAAGGATCCACACAGTGATAGGGATAGCGAGGTTCATAGCAAGGAGCAGAAGATGGACGGCTGGAAATACCAATCGCCACTGAATACCCTGGCTAACCACCCGCAAGCTCAGAAACTCTCCTGTCTCATGCGATGCAAGCTACTCCTCAAACGTCGAGTATGTCATTGCACTAGGCAATACACCGACAGTTCGGAGTTTCTTCACTGATGAGCGATCGCCGATTGAGCTTATAGCTTAGGCAGAAACCCTAGCGTTGCCTACGACACGAACAACCTCGTAAAGCAACTAGAGTACTCAGTCCAACGTCATTCAATTTCGGTAAATCTTAATATTTAATGTAGCACAGGCTTATCCATCTCAACAGCCCTTCGGCAAAGAGTTTGACAGAATTTTGCGTTTCTACAAATAGACACCATAGACTCGCGGATTTTCCCCAAATCGAGTGCGGATCCAATAAAACTAAAGTACTATTTCATCCCCGTTTCAACGCAGATTTTCAGGTGAATTTCGGAACGTTTGGCGGACGCTTTAATCTCACTTCTGAGCGATTGCCGGTCTCAATCTTTCGCTTGAAAAGCCCTGCAGGAGAGGATCAGAACGGTTTTAGCAGCTAGCTATCCAAAGCCAGCTTTAGCGCTCAGTGTTCGGGTCAAACCGCTAGCATAAGTAGAGGAACAGCGCGATCGCCCGCAGCAAGCCTTTAATCGCTTTCCTGACAGCTTTATTCCCCTCGTTATGAGGTTGTCTTAAAATAAAGACACAACTGTAAAAAAACGTAAACAAACTACCTGAGTCAGCTTATCCATGGCCTCAGTTACTTCACTCCTGACCCCCGTTGAAAGCGATTTGTCTCTCCTCGTTGAGAACTTAAAGCAACTGGTCGGTGCTAAACATCCCATTCTCTATGCTGCTGCTGAGCATCTCTTTGGTGCCGGTGGCAAACGCATTCGCCCAGCGATTGTGTTTCTCTTAGCGAGAGCTGTCTCTCTCGAGTCAGATATTCTGCCACAGCATCGGCGTCTGGCCGAAATTACTGAAATGATCCATACGGCAAGTCTGGTTCATGATGACGTAGTAGACGAGTCTGAGGTCCGCCGTGGGGTTCCCACGGTCCACAGCAGTTTCGGAAACCGTATTGCTGTCCTGGCGGGTGATTTCTTGTTTGCCCAATCTTCTTGGTACCTGGCCAACCTCGATAACTTAACAGTTGTCAAGCTCTTGTCTCAGGTGATCATGGATTTGGCTGAGGGAGAGATTCAGCAGGGGCTGAATCGATTTGATACAGGTTTATCTCTTGAGTCTTATCTAGAGAAAAGCTACTACAAAACAGCATCTCTGATTGCTAATAGCTGCCGCTCTGTAGGGGTCTTAAGCAACCTGTCGGACCATCAGTTAGACAATCTCTATGCCTATGGCCGTAATCTGGGACTCGCTTTTCAAATTGTGGATGATGTGTTGGATTTTACGGGATCTTTAGAAGTTCTAGGCAAACCCGCCGGTTCTGACCTCAAAAGCGGCAACTTGACCGCGCCCGTTCTCTACGCCTTAGAGGAAACACCGTACTTAGCAAGACTGATTGAGCGCGAGTTTTCTGAGGAGGGTGACTTTGAACAGGCAATTGACCTAATTCACGTTAGTAAAGGCATTGAAAGATCCCGAGACTTGGCTACTCAGCACACTAATAAGGCGATCGCCTGCTTACAAGATTTGCCTGATTCAGAGGCTCATCGCGCGTTGGTAGAGCTAGCTCATTATGTTCTCAGACGAGTGTACTAAGGCTAATTTGAAAACTGTGGCTAACGGAAGCCCTATTTGCTTAGGCAGAGCTTTGATAACCAAGGTAGCTGAAGTGTTTTGCTCACTAATAGGCGATTGCACCTTCGATAAGTTTTGGGGTGGTGGTATCAATGATTTTGCCGTTGCTTACCTGCCACTCAGGCCCTACCTCAAGCTCTGTTCTCAGGAGCTGCTAGTCTCTTGAGGACTTGGTTTGGATTACCTAGAAGCCTGGGCTGCTGAAGCTGAGGGATGGTACAGCCGATGTTGGGGGCGTTATTCGCCTGGTTGCGTGAACATACAGGCGCTCGGCAGTTATAGCCGTTGCCCAAGTCTTTTAGGAAGAGACGACGAACCATCTGGCTGTGTACTGAGCACCCGGAGTACACTCGGTGTCCTAGCCTAGATGCCTAAAGCAATATCAGGGCCATCGGTAGCAATATGCGATCGCATTGAGTCTCATCGAAGCGTTTGACCTGAACTCCTTTTCCCTTCAGGTAATAAGGCATACTTGCCTTAAGCAAATAGGCTGTCGGTGAACCTATGGCACAGGAAATTGAGCGAAAGTTTTTAGTGACTGACTTTAGTTGGCGTCACTCAGCTACTAAAAAGCTGTATCGGCAAGGTTATCTCCCAACCCAAGATCAGTCCTCGGTACGGGTACGCATTGCTGGTGAACAGGGTTATTTGACGGTGAAAGGTCCCAACGCTGGCCTCACGCGTCTCGAGTATGAGTACGAGATTCCCAGGGCTGATTCACTGTGACGGGATAAAAATTATACTGTCAGATATCCTCTATCGCCAGTGTTACCATGACCCTCATCGAAGCTTTACAGACTGTGCCGGATTATCGCAAGGCACGTGGGAAACGGCATCCGTTATGGA
>JBHJHM010000051.1:0-34186 GCA_050330865.1 Leptolyngbyaceae cyanobacterium | reverse complement strand
AAACGGAAACGAAAACCTAACGTTAAGCTAATTGTCGCTCCTTTTCCTGACCACCAGCGCTCTTCTGAACAGTTTTTCTTCCAACCATCCTCTCCAATCCCCTTGACAACTGGCATAGAGACTTAACTTGTGGCCAATGGGGAATAGGGAATAGGGAACAGAGTGTGTTTGATGGGATTTCACGTTGCTATGTGCTTGGAATTTACCCATGCTTCTCGCGCAGTCGGGCGTCGCCGCCCAGAGCTAAGAGCCAGACAACGACGACAACCCAATGGATGAGCGCGATCGCCCAAAACGATCCGGTCAGCGCGTAAACCCCTGAACACACAACACCCAGCAATACAACCAAAACTAGGAATCGCTGGTCGGAGAAGGTGCCCCGTCCAGGGGGATAAAACAGTCGGGCGTTGAGGGGATGGTAGAGCACAAATGCTGTCAGACTCAGCAAAGCCCAGAGGAGCCAGCGGTTTGTTTCAATACCTTCCAACGGATGGGGTAGCAGTAAAACACGGAAGATACCTTCCTCCACCATGGCCGGCACGATAAAAAGCTGGATCATGCGCAGCGGTGCCAGCCAGCTCCGCATTGGAGCGATAGAGACCTGTAAGAACCGAGTGTAGAAACCGTAGGGGAGTGCGATCGCGCCATACAGCAGCAAAGCTCCTAGCGTAATTAGCCACTTGCGCCCGGTTAAGGTCGTGCTAACGGCATCCCCTAGCCGTTTTGTAAGCGTGCCGATAACAGGCCACTTGCCAAATAAAAGCGTAGGAGCCAACGGGGCAATTTCAGGATTACGTCCGCCGACTTGATTGGTGCGGAGGAACCAAAGCTGCGCACCATGTTCCAAAAATGTGCGGCTGAGTTCGTCGTGGGCTCGTCGTGGCATCATCGAGCGCCAACTCAGCAGCGTGTTGATGAGGCTACGGCTGCTGACAAAGCCGTTGCGACTGTTAACGCCTGCCAGGGCCTCAGCGTTTTGCTTCCAGTCTGGACGCACTACACCATACGGAGCCAGCAGATCCACCAAATCCTTCCCCAGGTTGACAAACTCCCAAAATTTCCCAGCGCCTGGATCGTCGGGATGGGTATCTAGCCACATGGAGATTTCAGGCGTATTCAGGGCCTTTTGCTTCACTGCTTCGATCGCGATATAGAATGCCTGACTGGAATCCTGAACACAGGAAGTTGCGGGTGAAACTGTGGCAACGCCCGTGCCGTCTCCCGTGCGATAGCGCGCTGCGATGACTTGGGTTTCCTGCAGCAGGCTCTCAAAAAGCGACAGTGATTGGCTCCCCAGATCAAACGGTTCCGTGAATGTATCTAGCTTGACGATGACATCCGAGATGGGTCTCGACCCGAGCCAGCCGCGCTCCAAGTTGCCGGTGTAGGCGCTCCAGTCCAAAACACCTGCAATGATTGCATTAGGGTTGTGAGCATAAATCTGGTGATAGGTGATATCAAATCGAGCCTCCCCGGTGAACGTATCCTCCACCACTTCGGCAACGCCGTAAGCAAAATGCCCTGTCACGCTACCAGGCGTTCCAGCCTCTGCCAGTTCACCGCCGATCCCCCCGAATAAATGAATCACCAGCCCCCGATCGCCCATCTGCCAATCCTCAACTGCCGCCGCCACCGATCCAGATGCTAGAGATAATAGCGATCGCTTGAGGGTGCCCTGCCGGTCTTGAATATCCTGCCAGGTCTGGTGATCAATAAAGTTCAGGCTGTCGGTGAAATCTTGAATCACCTGATCAGGCTGCAATCGCATCAGCGATCGCGGCTGCAATGCCTGTACGGTAAACACACCCTCACGATCAAAAGCGCCATATAGATACCAACCAGCCTCACCGGCTGGCGACTGGAGCAACTCGTGGGGAGTCGACAGGAAGCGGCCATTGCGATCGCGGGGCTGCTGAGGAATGCGGACCACGGTTTCCAGTCCGTCAAATTGCTGCGTCGAGGGATTGTAGTGGCGGACCCGAAAGGACTCGCTGGAACAAGGGTCTGCTCCCGGACAGTCCTCCGGTACCGGCGATCGCGGTACGGTTTCTAGCAGCTGCACCAGCGCCACCTCGCGTCCACCTACCTGCACTGGAGCCTCGCGGATTTGCAAAACGGGTAGCGTTGCCATGAATCGCGGCGCTACGTCCTCCGTTGTATCTGCTGCCCCCCCTTCATCGCTATCGACCTCGACCCCCACCAACCGCACCAGCACATCATCAATGGGTCGCGCTCCTGCCAGCGATTGAAGCGGTCCAACCTGCTGCCGACCGTCCAGCCGACTGGGTACGACATCCCCTTGAACGCGCGATCGCGCTGCCGTTGCTCCAAAGGTAATATCGACCGTCACCGCATCGACATAGCTCTGGATGGCGGGCGTCGCTTGCCAAGTCAGCTTGACCACTTGCCCCACGAGCGTTTCCTGCGGCGCATGTTGAACTTCAAACCAAACCCAATCCCCGTCGTCCTGCATATACTCTTCGACAGTGGGTAAAATCAGCCGCCCCATCCAGTCAGCAACCGGACGATACCAGTTCTGTGTAAACGCTGGGAGTTCCGACAGGGACGTTGGATAGTGACTAGGAAGGTTGAATTCAGCCTGCAGCGATCGCTCATAGCTAGAGGCTCGTGGCACGACCGGTGAACTAGGCCAGAGAAACTTGCCCCCCAAAATCAGCAGCAGCGTCAAAACACCCAAGCTGAACAGTAGCTTTCTTTGCTTCAGTAAACGTTCCAGCCACATTGGTGTGTCTCCACCGCTCAATCCCCCTTACCCCCTATGCCCCTTCTACCTTTCCACGCTTCTAGCCATCCTTCGGAGCTGGTAATTCCCCAAATCCCCTCGACTGTAACAGCCGCTTACGTCTTCGGCGGGCAATGGCTTGGAGGTCAACGTTGCGATCGGTTTCATCGACAATTTCGCCCGTGAGTTCTTCGAGGACATCTTCGAGGGTAACCACACCGGAAACACCGCCATACTCGTCCACGACTACGGCGATATGTTCACGGCTGCTTTGAAATTGCTGCAGAAGCTGGTCGGCACGCTCTGCTTCCGATACAAAACGGACTGGACGCATAAGCTGACGAATAGGCTGAGTTTTATCGCCTTCAAGCAGTGCCGACAGAAGTTCGTATTTCAGAACAATGCCTTCGATATGGTCAATATCGCCATCGGTCACCAAAATGCGGCTGTGTTGAGAATGCAAAATCTCGCTGCTGCGATGGGCGATCGCGTCCTCCCCTGGTAAATATGTCAGCTGCACACGGGGCGTCATGATGTCGGCTGCTGTGATGTCATTGAGCCGGAAGACGCGCCGAATCATTTCAGCCTCATCTTCTTCAATAATCCCTTCTTGATAGCCAATCGAAGCCAAAAGCTTAATTTCAGTCTCATTGGTGGTAGGTCGGCGATTGCCCTGAATAAAGGGAGCCGTGACATGCTCCAGTAGCCACACAAACGGTGTCATCACCCAGGTCAGTCCTTTCATGGGGATGGCAACGGTGAGTGCAATGGGCTGGGCATATTGCTCAGCTAAGGTTTTAGGTAAGATTTCGGCAAAGACGATAACCAAAAAAGTGAGAATGCCAGAAAAGATACCCAGTAGCGTATCGCCAAATACATTAGCTGCGATGCTACCGATTACGATACTGCCAACGATATTGAACAGGTTGTTCAGGATCACGATGGTAGCAATCGGGCGATTGATCTTCTGGCGGATGGACAACAATGCCATCGCTCTAGGCTTTTTCGATTGGGCTAACTGCCGCGCCTTCAGAAGGGAAACAGAAAGAAGGGCGGTTTCAGTGCCCGAACACAGGGCTGATCCTAAGAGCATGACAAAAACGGCGATCGCAAGCTTAAACATCTTTATTTTGAGGTGAACCTTTTCCGCGAGGACACCACTGCTATGATCCTGCTAATCCAACTGTAAGCTGAGAAAGCCTGAGTTTCATCCCATGAGTCTTCCTGTCTTAGATGTTCGTCACCTAACTGTGCAATTCAAAACTGACAACGGGATTTTGCAGGCTGTTGACAATATTTCGTTTCAGGTTCCCAAAGGCCAAACGCTGGGGATTGTGGGCGAATCTGGATCGGGTAAATCGGTCACTTCACTAGCCGTTATGGGATTGGTACCATCCCCTCCGGGTGAAGTGACACGCGGAGAAATCTATTTTCAGCCCCAGACCGATGTTGCCGCCGTTGATTTGAGAATGCTGCCGCCGCGTCAGATGCAAGCCCTGCGAGGCGATCAGGTCGCCATGATTTTTCAGGAGCCGATGAGTTCGCTGAATCCGGTCTATACCTGCGGGTTCCAGCTTGCTGAAGCAATTCTTCGCCACCGTGACATTGCTCAGGAAGTCGCCACACAGGAAGCCATTGACCGATTGCGGGAAGTTCAGTTACTGCCGAGTGAAGCATCTTTGCGGCATGAAATTGAAGCAGCCCAGCCCGATTGGGGGGAATCCCAAATTCAACAGGCGATTGAACAGCGGCAGCAGGAGCTGTTGAACCGTTATCCCCACGAGCTATCAGGGGGACAGCTGCAGCGCATGATGATTGCCATGGCGATCGCCTGCGACCCCAGCTTATTGATTGCCGACGAACCGACGACAGCTCTGGACGTTACGGTACAGGCTCAAATATTAGATCTGCTGCGTGAGCTGCGCGATCGCCGAGGCATGTCAATGATTTTTATTACCCATGACTTGGGGATTATTGCCGAAATCGCCGACCAAGTTGCTGTCATGTACCAGGGGCAAATTGTTGAGGCTGGCTCGGTGTGGGATATTTTCTCTAACCCACAGCATCCTTACACGAAAGGACTCTTGGCCTGTCGTCCGATGCCGAACCAACGGCTGCGTCAGCTGCCGACCGTGGCTGACTTCATGGTGACATCGGTCAACACAGCGGGCGAAACGGTCCTGATTGAGAAGGGGGATGCAGAGCGATCGTCCAATAGTGCCAGTCCGGCTGTGCCAGAACAGATTACCCCTGAAGAAGCGGCTGCTCGTCTTCAACGCTTAGAGAAAAATGGTCCGCTTTTGCGGGTTGAGAATTTGGAGGTGGGGTACCCGATCAGAGGCGTGTTTGGCTACAACAAACGCTACGCGATGGCGGTTAGCGGCGTCTCGTTTGAGGTGTTTCAGGGCGAAACCTTCGGCCTTGTGGGCGAGTCGGGCTGCGGCAAAACCACTTTGGGGCGCGCTTTACTCCGTCTAGTACCAGCCCTAGCCGGACATGTCTGGTTTAACGGACAAGATGTGCGGGCACTCAAGGGCAAAGCGCTGCGGAAACTGCGTCGCGATATGCAGATTATTTTCCAGGATCCGTTCAGCTCCCTCGACCCGCGAATGAGTATTGGGGCTGCCATTGCCGAACCCCTAAAGATTCATAAAGTAGCACGCAGTAAACGGAACCAGCAAGAGCGAGTGGCCTATTTGCTAGAACGGGTGGGCATTGATCCGGGCTGCATTCGCCGCTTTCCCCACGAATTTTCGGGCGGGCAGCGACAGCGTATTTGTATTGCCCGTGCTCTAGCGCTGAATCCTCAGTTTATTATTTGTGACGAATCGGTTTCAGCGCTGGATGTCTCAGTCCAGGCGCAGGTGCTGAACTTACTGAAAGAGCTGCAGGCTGAATTCAACCTGACCTATATCTTTATCTCCCATGACCTAGCCGTCGTGAAATTCATGAGCGATCGCATCATGGTGATGAACAAGGGCAAGGTCGAAGAAATTGGAACGGCTGACCAAATCTACTACGAGCCCCAGAAGGAATACACGCAAAAGCTCATCAGCGCGATTCCGGTCGGTAGCCTCGAACGCATCCAAGAACTGCAGGCAACCCGCAGCGTCGTCGCCAGCTAGTCCAGCCAATCTTCTTGCACCCTTTCTGGCATCGTCGCTAAACTCCATTCACAAGCTCCGCGCCGACCCTTTTCCCCTTCCCCTTTTCCCCTTCAACCAACCAGATGTACTAGTCTCCAATGCATAGAGCTACAGTTCTCCAGTCAGGCCGTCACTGCTCCGTCTCCTCATTGCTGTGATCATCCCTTTCTTGTCGAGTTAGCAACGGCATTGGGGCATATTCCGTTGCTCCCTCCGTGGGCATACGCTGCAGTAAGTCGTACTCCACCAGCTTGTCGAGCAGCGGCAAAATCTCGCTAAACGTATCGACTTTGAGCTGTTCTAACTCCTGTAGCGTAATGCTTTCGTCCGAGAGAACGCCTTTTTCAAACACCATTCCAACTCGTTTGCCATGGTCCCGGTGTTTCTAAAGCCAATCCATAGCTTGGTTCTACCGATAGCACATACCCCAAACCGCGATAGGCATCCGTACTCGGATGTTGCTGAGTCATGGCACGATAAAGGGCTTCGGCTTCGCCTTTGGGGGTATTTTCTTTTTCAAAGATCACCTAAGCAACTAAGCTAATCATCTTCATTGCCTTCGGGTTGTTTACTGACGGCAAACGGCCCACCCCCCAATCAATGACACCTTTAGCCTGAAATCGTTACAGTACAGCAGGCGATAGTTCCCAAAGCGATGTCACTGATTACCGTTCGAACTGAGGGGTTGTACTGCGAGGCAGGCGATTTCTATATCGATCCGTGGCGCCCTGTGGACACGGCCCTAATTACCCACGCTCATGCTGACCACGCACGGTCAGGATCGCAGCAGTACTTTGCCACTGCTATCTCCGAAGGCATTCTCCGCAAGCGGCTCGGTGACAAGATTGCGCTGCAGGGTGTGCAGTATGGTGAAAAACTCAAGTTTGGCGATACCTGGGTTTCGTTTCATTCCGCAGGGCATGTAATGGGCTCCGCTCAGGTTCGGGTGGAGTCTAAGGACGAAGTCTGGGTAGTTTCAGGAGATTATAAACGCTGTGCTGACCCCACCTGCGAACCCTTCGAGGTGATTCCCTGTGACGTATTCATTACCGAAGCTACATTCGGTTTGCCGATCTACAAGTGGGACAGCGGCGAGGAAACGAGCCAGCGCATCTATGATTGGTGGCAAAGTGATTTAGAGCGTCCCTCAATCCTGTTTTGTTATTCCTTTGGCAAGGCACAGCGAGTGCTGAGCGAACTGACTAAACTGACCGACCAGACTGTGTATGTGCATGGGGCGATCGCGGCTTTAAACAAAATCTATGAAGCGCAAAATATCCCCTTGCTGCCCACGGTTTCCACATCTGACGTAGAGCGGAGCTACAAATACAAGGGAGATCTCATCCTGTCGCCGCCGTCAGGGCACCGTTCGAGCTGGATGAAGCGCTTTAAATCGCCGCAGACAGGCTTTGCTTCCGGTTGGATGGCGGTGCGAGGGGCTCGAAGACGACGGGGCTACGAGCGTGGTTTTGTGTTGTCCGACCATGCGGATTGGTCGAGTTTGATTCGCACAATTCAGGAGACAGGCGCGAAGCAGGTCTACGTTACCCATGGGCAAAATGATGTGCTATCGCGCTATCTGCGGGAGGTTTGTGACATTCAGGCCGAACCGCTGGATACGCTATTTGAGGGTGAGGGGGATATTTGACACGGTAACGTTTGCGATCGCAACGTATTGGGGTGACGTAGTAGAGACGCGAAATTTCGCGCTACCAGGATTTGGGTGAAGATATCAAAATCCTACGGACGGACCCGCATCAGGGGTTGACCAAATTCCACAGGCTGGGCATTGTCCACTAAAATTTCAACAATCTCCCCAGAGATCTCGGCTTCTAATTCATTCATGAGCTTCATGGCCTCGATGATGCAAACGGTCTGGCCGTTCTGGATACGATCGCCAATTTCCACAAAGGCGGGTTCATCAGGTGCAGGCGCACGATAAAACGTCCCCACCATCGGCGATGTGATTTCCAATAAATTCGGATCCGCCGAACGGGGAGGGGCTGCTGGGGGGGCCGGAGGGGCCGCAAGCGCCGAGGCCGCTTCATTAGTAGGAATCGATGCCGGCTGAATGATGGAAACCGCCTCCGGTGAGCTGACCAGAGGCGTTGCCCCAGGTTTTCGTAGCGTTAGTTCAAAGTCAGCACTTTTGAGCGTCAGCTCAGAAATATCGGTCTGGTTCAGCGTCGAAACCAGCTCACACAATTCACTGAAATTAAGTTCCACAAATCGCACTCCCTACCAACACGGTGAAGTCGCGGCTCCACCAGCCTAAGCATCGTTGCCTCAATACAGACCTATTCCCGACCGAGATAGGTATCATTTCGGGTATCAATTTTGATTCGTTCGCCAATGGAAATGAAGAGCGGTACCATCACCTGAGCCCCCGTTTCGACGATGGCTGGCTTAGTCCCCCCCGTAGCTGTATCGCCCTTCACACCAGGATCCGTCTGAGTCACTTCCAGGACAACAGAGTTGGGGAGTTCAACTTCCAGAATCTGCTCATTCCAGCTAATAACGTTGACTTCCATCTCCTCTTTGAGGTACTTAACGCGATCGCCCACCTGCGCCTCACTCATGCGAACCTCCTCATAGGTCTGCATGTCCATGAAGACCAAATCCTCACCTTCACGGTAGGTATGCTGCATCACCTTCTTCTCTAGGTTGGCTTGCGGAACCGTCTCTCCAGCTCGGAACGTTTTCTCGACGACGCTTCCCGTCTGAACATTTTTGAGCTTGGTGCGGACAAATGCAGATCCCTTACCCGGTTTCACGTGAAGGAATTCAACGACCCGCCAAACCGACCCTTCCAGTTCAATGCTGACGCCCGTACGAAAGTCGTTGCTGGAAATCATGACGCTGGCTACCTGTGGAGTTTGAACATTCGGCACTTCATTTTACCGTTCAGGGGCGAACTTTCCAGAACGCTTCTAAAACGCTTCTGGAGATGAACCACCCTATGGCAAGATCAATAGGGTTTGCTTACTGTGACGCTTCGAGAGCACTCCCATGCAACTACTCCATCGATGGCTGACACCCATCGCCCTCGGCCTGCTTCTATGGACTGGACTACTTGCCAGTGAAACCTGGTCGGGTGCCGCTTACACCCACGCCAACGCAACTTCTCTTGCATCAGCCTGGGTAGCCTATCTGCCTCCCGGTGATGCAATTACCGATGGACGCGCATTACTTCGCTATTCGCTCCCTATCGACAATAAAGATATCCGAACCGTCCAGTCAGACTTGGAGGGGCTGTCCAAATGGTTACGGAGTCAACGCTGGGGTCCAGTAAAGCGAGACATCAGCAAAATCAATAAGTTTGTTGGGCGACGGCAAGATGGCATTCTGGCGAGTGTCCCTGAAGAACACCAACTGGAAGCAGCCGATGAGTTAGCCACGATTCGTGCAGGGCTGGGGCTCATGTTAGAAGCAGCCGATAATCGCGATCGCGAGGCGATTTGGCAGAAGCGAAGCGAACTCTTGAATACTGTCAACACGATTGAAGAAATGATGGTGACGGGCTTTCCCTTTGAAGTGCCCGCCGAGTACAGCAATCTGCCACAGCTCAAGGGGCGCGCTACAGTCAAGTTTGAGACGACCAAAGGGGAGCTTATTGCTGTCGTCGATGGATTCAGCGCCCCTGTAACGGCTGGCAACTTTGTGGATTTGGTGCAGCGGGGCTTCTACGATGGCCTGCCGTTTATCCGAGCTGAAGACAATTACGTTTTACAGACGGGCGATCCAGAAGGCCCTGACGTTGGTTTCATTGACCCGAAAACGAATGAATATCGGGCTGTTCCCCTTGAGGTTTTGATTAAGGGTGACGAAGCCCCCGTTTACGGTGTGACCATGGAAGAGCTGGGCCGCTATCTCGAAGATCCGGTCTTGCCCTTCTCGGCTTTTGGCACCATGGGCATGGCCCGTCCAGAAAGTGAGCCCAATGGCGGCTCGTCGCAATTTTTCTTCTTCCTATTTGAAGCCGAGATGACCCCTGCCGGTCTTAATCTCCTGGATGGTCGGTATGCCGTATTTGGGTACGTCATTGAGGGTGAGAAGGTGCTGGATGCCCTAGGTCGTGGCGATAGTGTCATCTCAGCTGAAGTCATTGATGGTCTGGAGAACCTAGTCGAACCTGCGTAAGTTTGGGGGGGTGAGTGCGATCTCCCTGCATGAAGTGACGATATACCAGTGCCCTGGAAATGGTGGGCAAACGAGAGTTCTTAATCCATTGCCGATACCTTGGTTGAGGGCTTGCCCCCCCTACAGCTGTACTTTGCTGGGACTAGTACCGCTACGCGGAATTCAAACTTCAAACTTCAAACTTCAAACTTCAAACCTAAGGCAGATAAGCCTTCCCAGCATTCTGCATAGTGAGCATACTTCTGCCGTGATGTACTAGTGCTCTGTCAAGCCTCACTGTTAGGCGTTGCTTAATAGCGGTATGATTTTGCCCCCCTTGCCCCCCAATATTGGGGGGGATTAAGTGCTTGAAGTCCCCCAATATTGGGGGATTGAGGGGGCTGTGCAGAGTCTAGCGCTTGAGCCGATTCATATCCAGAATCAGCAACGCCCACTGTTAAGTCTCAATTTGTAGACTGGGTAAAGCCCTCCGAGCATGGCTTCGCTAAAGCGTGAGCGGATGCTGTTGGCGAAATATAAATCTACATTGCCTGATTCACAAGCTCTGCCTTTGGAATGGCCTCTTGTGCCAGAAAAACCATTCGAGGACCTTGACATGGATCAGCCTACAGTGGCTGATATAGGTGAACTGGGTCTGCTAGAGCGGCTCCAGCCTTTTTGTGATGCCGATTTGCTGGGTGATGATGCAGCCGTATTGCCAGCCTCCTCTGAGCCTCAATCTACCGTTATCACAACCGATATCTTGGTGGATGGCGTCCATTTCAGCGATCGCACCACCTCGGCTCAAGATGTGGGCTGGCGAGCGATCGCGGCCAACCTATCAGACTTAGCAGCAATGGGGGCAAATCCTATCGGCGTCACAGTTGGGCTTAGCCTACCAGGAACAACCTCGGTGAACTGGATCGAGCAGGTCTATCAGGGGATGAACGCCTGCCTCAAAACCTACGGTGGCACAATCTTGGGAGGCGATATCTGCCGTGCTCCGCATCGCTCGTTAGCGATCACCGCTTTAGGACGGGTCTCCCCTCAGCATGTCATTCACCGTAATCAGGCTCGCCCCGGTCACGCAATTGTTGTGACCGGCTATCATGGCGCATCGCGCGCGGGGCTTGAACTCCTGCTCCACCCCGAACGGAGTCAAGGACTGACGCAGGCAGAACAGACCGGGTTTATACAGTCTCACCAGCGCCCGTCGCCTCGATTCGACGTGGTGAATCATTTGCAGTCTATCCACCCGTCCCGGATCCACCCGTCCCGGACTAAGTCCCGTTTTGAAGTGGCGGGCATGGATAGTAGCGACGGGCTAGCCAATGCGGTCCTGCACCTGTGTCAGGCTAGCAATGTCGGGGCACGGCTACTGCGATCGCAACTCCCCATACCTCCGACGCTCACAGCCTGGATAGGCGAAAAAACAGCTGTGGACTGGTGCCTATACGGCGGCGAAGACTTTGAGCTTGTGCTTTGCCTACCGCCCGCGATCGCTCGTGAACTCATCGATCAGCTAGGAACGGGAGCCACCATCATCGGTACTATCACGGCAGAACCTGATGTCCTGCTAGTGGACAGACCCAATACTGCGTCGGGTACAGCATTGACTTGGGAGAGCTGTTTTCAGCACTTTTAGGGAGGAGGGCACGAGGCAGAGGGAGCGAGGGAGTAAGGAAGTGATGGGGAGTAAGCGAATCTGGAATTTAGAATTCGGAGAGGGATAGGGGGAGTTATGAGTTCTCAGTTTTGATTTTTGAATTGAACTCAGAACTCAGAACTTAAAACTCAAAACTGCAACCATCAACGAACATCAACCATCAAACAATTCCCAGCCTTCTACGCCAAAAGTTGCCAAGCTCTATCCTTGTACTGTGGCGTTACAAGTTTGGGATGCAAGATTTCGGTCAAAATCTCGACGGAATCTACCAAACGGGGTCCAGGGCGGTTGAAGTAGTGATTCCCGTCCACAACGTATACGCGCCCGGTTTTGACAGCCCGCAGTAGCCTCCAGTGCATTTGCTTACTGAGAACAGCGCTCTCTTGGATTGTTTTTTCCATGCTGTAGCCGCAGGGCATCAGGATAATCACTTCTGGATCCGCCTTGAGCAGATCATTCCAGGTAATCCAAGCAGATTGCTGACCGATCTCACCTAGCTTTGGAATCCCCCCTGCGATCGCAACCAGTTCCGGCATCCAGTTTCCTCCCGCCATTAAGGGATCAATCCACTCAATGCAAACCACAGAGGGCTTGTGAAGAATATCGTTGGTCAGAGATTTGCAGGTATCTAAGCGGGACTTGAGAGGTGCGATCGCCGATTCTGCATGAGCCTCACCGGCATCGCCCAAGAGTTCTTTCGCGACATAACGGATATCGTCTAGTGCACTAGTTAGCACAGTCGGCTGTAGCGACAGAATATGTGGTTCACTGCCAGTGACAGATTGCACAGCAGCTTTGACCTCTGGCAGACTAACAGCACACACCTCACATTGATCCTGAGTTAGCACATGAGTAGGCTTTAGCTTTCGTAACAAGTCTATTTTCACTTGATAGACACTCAATGCTGATTGCAGCAAATCGGTAACGCGATCGTGAATCTCAGCGCTGCTGCCCTCCGGATTGAATTTGGGTTCTGTACAGGCCGGGAGCACTTCGATACCAGTCGGATAGTCGCACTCGTGGCTGCGGCCTACCTGATATTCGGTCAATCCTAGAAGATGAACAATCTCTGTTGCACTTGGAAGCAGTGAAACAATTTTCAAGGGAGTCATGGGCAGATGCCTCACTCGACTTACAGAAACTATAAAGGCGATTTCACATTTCGCCGCTTTACTGGCTGAATAAATTGCATCTGTGGGTGCTCAAACGAGATTTTCAATCAAGGGCATCCTCAGTTAACCGATGGCTCAGCGAAGTCGAAGCTATCGGGTGACAGTGTTCCAGGTTGATATGGTTTGATTGGAGGTAAGCAACCTTCC
Source organism: Leptolyngbyaceae cyanobacterium (assembly GCA_050330865.1). Classification (GTDB taxonomy): domain Bacteria; phylum Cyanobacteriota; class Cyanobacteriia; order Phormidesmidales; family Phormidesmidaceae; genus SIO1E4. Next base: position 21,193 of record JBHJHM010000051.1, on the reverse strand, counting down.
CTGAACCCTATCGTCAGATTGTGTAAATAATTTTCAGAGAATTCGGGAATTTCAACTATGAATCCAGTGCCCGCTTCCATACTCAAGCATTACCGAGGATACATACAGTCATCCCTTAGGAAACTGTTGGCAGTTAGCGGCCTATGTGCAGGCACATTCGCTGTCTTGCTCTTACAAGCTCCTAGAGTTGAAGCACTGGAAGAGATCAAACTTTCTTACCGAGGATTACAGATCGGAGCTTTGCCAGTTGAAGAGCTCGTTGACTTTGCGAACACAGGACAACCCTCTCGCAATATTCAAGCGCTGCTGACGGTTGTTGACATGGATCAAGAAGCGGCGATCGCTCTACTCACTGACCAAACCGCAATTGACAACCGACTCTTATCCCAAGCAACTCAGACATTCATCGGCGAAAGTTTTCTACAGCTTGTCGGAACGACGGTAGAAGTCCCCGAAGCACCCGGGCAAAGCTGGCAATATTTGCGGAATGCACTGCTGGCTGCCGCTACCGACAATCAGGTCAGCGTTATTGAGGTTCTGCAAGCATTGAATACAAACTCCATCGTTGTAGACACCGAGAAGGTGGGCGAGGTGTCGGAGCAGGTTCAGAATGATCTCGCAGTGATGCAGACCTTTTTTGAGGAAGGGTTTTTATAGGAATTTGGAGTTCGGAGTTCGGAGTTCGGAGTTCGGAAAGAGTACTTGAGAGATTCGAACTCCGCGGAGCTACTCTTCAGGAACGCTCTCAACGAACGAGAAGCCGCCCCGCATCTAGTGCTCTTCTGAGAAAGCATTCCGAACTCCGTAGAGCTTGCTCTTCTCGCAGAGTGTTCCGAATTCAAACTCCTCCTTCCACTGCTCTCAAGATCGCCGCCCTTTCAGCCAATAGGTCATCATTTGGCCTTTGCCTTTGACGTCAACAAGACCTCGGGCCTCCAGGAGGTATTCGTGCTTAAGACGCTTATAGACTTCTTCAGTGACCTGAATTTCATCAGCTATGCCTTGCGATTCCATCCGGCTAGCAACGTTGACGGCATCGCCCCAAAGGTCGTATGAGAACTTTTTAAGCCCAATCACGCCAGCCACTACCGGGCCAGAATCGATACCAATCCGAAGGCTGAAGGGCGTATCGTCTTTACGCTTGAATTGAGCGATCGCAACCTGCATATCGAGGGCCATTTCAGCGATCGCCCGCGTGTGATCAAGCATGGTGTTTGGAACACCTCCAACCACCATATAGGCGTCACCGATGGTTTTAATTTTTTCCAGCTGATGTTGCTCAGCCAAATGGTCAAAGGCTGAGAAAATCTCGTTCAAGAGATCTACGAGTTCGGTCGGCAAGATACCTCCAGACCAGCCGGTAAAATTCACAATGTCAGCAAAGAGAATCGTGGCATCGTCGAAGCGATACGCGATTGACTGCGTATTGCGCTTCAGCTGATCGGCGATCGCAGCCGGTAAAATATTCAGCAGCAGCCGTTCTGAGCGTTCTTGCTCAATCCGCAACGCTTCTTCAATCTCCTTCCGGTCCGTAATGTCGGTTAAAAAACCTTCGATAACGGCAACCTGTTCAGTATCGGCAGAGACTCGCACGCCCTTTTCTAGCACCCATTTCTCTTGACCTTCAGCCGTCAAAATACGATAGGTCATCCGGAAGTTTTGTCCCCCGGTCAGGGCAGTATCAAGTTCACCCTGTACATAGCTGAGATCGTCAGGATGGATAAGGTGCTCAAAAGGAATTGTTTGTTTTTCCAACAAATCGGCTGCGGTGTAGCCAGTCAATTCATAGCAGCCGTCGCTGACAAACTCTAGAGTCCACGTTTGGTCACAGTGACGACGATAGGCCATACCGGCCAGATTGCCGAGAAGGGTTGCCAACGTGCGTCGGCTCTCGCGTAGAGCTTCCTGTGCTTGTCGACGCTGAGTGATGTCGGCGACTGTTCCCTCGTAATAAAGGATTTCGCCGTGATCATCCATCACGGCACGAACGTTCTCTGAAATCCACATGATCCAGCCATCGGCACGATATACCTGCGATTCAAATTCAAAAACAGCCCCCTGAGTATGCAGCCGCTGCAGCATAGACCGTCGTTGTTCTTCATCCACATAGAGGCGATCGATATCGATGACCTGTTCCATCATCTCAGCTGAACTGGGATAGCCATACATCCGAGCCATCGCTGGATTCACACTCAGATACTGCGCATGGGGGCTGGCTTGGAACATTCCCTCAGCACTGTTTTCAAAGATGCTGCGGTATTTCTCCTCAGCTTGCTGCAGGGCAATGTCAGACTGTCTTCTTTCAGTAATGTCCCTTGCCACCCAAATAACTTTATTGTCTGGCATCGGCGAGATGACGGCTGCATACCAGGCTGTATTGTCGAAGTCGTCAAAAGCGACTTGCCCACTAGCATCGCTGCCGCGTTGCCAATCCCCAACGGGTAGGCTGTATTCTAATCGCACAGGTCTGCGGGTATTCAGCGCCTGTTGGATATGACGCATGAACAAACTCGCCTGGTAAGGTGGCAAGACCTCGTATACGGTTCGTCCAACTCGTTCGGTATTGGGGCTAAAGAGCAGCTGCGAATTAGTCGCGACCATGTCGAGATAGTGGCCATTACTGTCAAAGACCGTGATCACGTCGGTCATAGCTGCAAATAGGGCTCTGAGCTCGGCTTCCGAAGCCCGCAAGGCCTCTTCCACCCGATGCCGTTCCCGAATCTCGGAGAGGAGTCGATGGTTGGATTCGGTTAACGCCTCCGTACGGCGGGCCACTCGTTGTTCCAGTTCCTCGTTGGCCCGCTGCAAAGCCCACTCAGCTTCTTTGCGGTGAGTAATATCCTCAACCGTACCTTCGTAATACAGCACCTCGCCACTATCCGTAACAACGATGCGCGCATTCTCCGAAATCCAGATCATCGATCCATCTTTGCGATAGACCTGGGATTCAAAGCCGGTAACGGAACCATCTCGCTGTAGTGCGCGAACAAATGCCTGACGGCGCTCAGGTTCGACATACAGCTGCTGCTGTATGTTAGTTAGCTCTGCCATCATTGCATCAGCTGATGCGTAGCCATAAATGCGAGCCAGGGCTGGGTTGGCACTGATGTACCGTCCATCCAGCGTGGTTTGAAAGATGCCTTCAACCGCATGCTCAAAAATATTGCGGTATTTGGCTTCTGCTTCACGTAGGGCCTCTTCTGCCTGGTTGCGCTCGGTGATATCGATGCCGACCGTAAAGGCTGCTTTCCCCTGGTTATATTTCTGCGCAACGATCAAAAACTGCCGTTTGTCCCCAGCCACATGGGCCGATAATTCCCGATAGGCCTCTGTCTGACTACTTTGAAAAAAGTCTTGAACAAACTGATTGAATGCACTGCTGGTATGTAAGAAGCCAATGTGTTGACCAATGAATGACTCCATCGGCATGTTAAAGATGCGAGCCAGATGTTTATTCACACCGAGGTAGCGGAGTTCATCGCTGATCCAAGAAACAATTCCAGGGACCGCATCAAGAATCGCCTGCAGTTGGTCACGCGCGGTTTTGAGGTGCTTTTCGGCCTGACTATGCTCAACAATTTCAGCAATCAGCGTTTCGTTCGATTCCCTGAGTGCCGCTGTCCGATCAACACATTGGCGCTTCAGGTCAACAATCTCAGTTTGCGTCTCAATCAAAGACTTCTGCTGTTCGCGCAGCGTCTTCTTAAGTTGAGCCACCTCACGTTTGAGGGCGCGGTTCTGCTGACGCAGGTCTTCGCTCCCCTTAGCACCATTAGCCTCATGACGAGATGCAGCACTGTTATCTGTCTGCGATAGCGGCGATCGCTCACTCATAGTGTTGGATGAAGTCTGGTCAAACGGCTTAGTCTAATAAACTCACACCAAAGACAGTAACCCTTCGGTATTACCGCCAAAACGGCTGACTCGTTCGGGTGACTTCGTCTCCATGCTAGCTGGCTTCCTCGCGAGTGTTGTAAGAACAGTCTGGATTCCCAATCAGTTATCCAGCTCTTAGAGAGAAATTCCGGCTAGTTTTAGGAATTCTACATGAGTCTGAGTCAGGGATGTAGATAACGTGATTTTTGATCGATTTGGTTCCATTTTGCACCAAAGCAGGCAAAGTTGGGGCAATCACGGCAAGGTAAGCTGTCGTAAGAATTCCTGTGAGGATAGCAGCGTGTAAGAGTATGCTGACGATGTAGCGGATCTTGGCAGGTGTGTGAGTCAGTGAAGGCCCTAGTAATTGGTAGTGGAGGCAGAGAACACGCACTAGCGTGGAAGCTGTTGCAGTCAGCCCAGATTGATGAGGTTATGTGCATACCAGGGAATGGCGGGACAGCCACTCTGCCGCGATGTCGTAACCTGGGTTTAGCACTCAACGATTTTGAGGGAATTGCTAGAGTTGCGTTGGTCAATAACTTTAGTTTGGTTGTAGTGGGTCCAGAGCAACCTTTAGCAGAGGGTATTGCTGACCACCTGAGAGAGCAAGGGCTCATCGTTTTTGGTCCCTCCCAGGCGGGGGCTCGGATTGAAGCGAGCAAGGCTTGGGCCAAGGCTCTGATGGAAGAGGCCAATATTCCTACGGCCCGATCAGCCTGCTTCACCGATGCCAATGCTGCCATTGCCTACTTGCGTGACCAACCTATGCCCATTGTGGTCAAAGCAGACGGTTTAGCTGCTGGTAAGGGGGTTACCGTTGCTCCGTCCCTTGAAATAGCTGTCACCGCCATCGAAGACGCTTTCAGTGGCAAGTTTGGCGTCGCTGGTGAGCGTGTCGTCATTGAGGAGTATCTGACGGGTCAGGAAGCATCTGTTCTAGCTGTAACCGATGGCGAAACAATTCTGCCCCTGGTGCCCGCGCAGGATCATAAGCAAATTGGCGAAGGTGACACTGGAGCCAACACAGGAGGGATGGGGGCCTATGCGCCTACCCCTGTTGTCCCACCGGAAATTCTGGATCGGGTGCAGGAGATAATCCTGGAACCTGCGATCGCAGTCCTGCGCGATCGTGGCATCGATTATCGGGGCGTTCTCTATGCGGGCCTCATGATCTCGCCAGAGGGCAATCCCTACGTCATCGAGTTCAACTGTCGCTTTGGCGATCCCGAAACTCAGGTAGTGCTGCCCCTGCTCGAAACGCCCTTGGATGAAATTCTGCTGGCCTGTGCCGAACACCGTTTATCAGAGCTCCCGCCAATCCAGTGGAAACCCCAATCGGCAGCCTGTGTCGTAGCCGTAGCCGAGGGTTACCCCAATAGCTATCAAAAAGGTATGACCATTACCGGATTAGCGACGGCTGAAGAGGCTGGAGCGCTGGTTTTTCATGCCGGAACCCAATTGCAGGGTAATCAAATCAGAGCCAGTGGGGGCAGAGTTCTCGGCGTTACGGCGTTGGGCGATTCGTTTGAGAGTGCTTTAGAAACTGCCTACGCAGCGATCGCAGAAATTCACTTTGAGACCATCTACTACCGTCGCGATATCGGCCACCGCGTTCGCTAGTGCTTCCGAGTTCATCAAAAGATTGAACCGATTGTGCTCCACACCCATTACGGTACGGGCGGTCACCCTTATGGCTAACCCATGACCTATGTAGCAGGATTCGATTTTGGGACCTCAGGAGCCCGAGTAACGGTTATTGACAAGGCTGAAATGATCGTCGCTCAGCATCAGGTTGCCTATAGCTTGTCTGGGCAATCTGACTGGGGTAGCTTATGGCTCAAGACACTCGACCAGCTATTTCAGCATCTTCCTATTGAGGTCCGTCAGGCATTGGATGCGATCGCGTTCAATGGCACCTCAGCGACTGTTTTATTGTGCGATGCTGCTGGTCAACCGCTGACCGATCCTTTGCTATATAACGACAATTGTGCCCAGGCGTATCTTCCTCGTTTGGCAGAACTCATGCCGGCAGGAAGCCCTACATTGAGTGCGACCTCTAGCCTGGTGAAATTACTCTGGTGGCGGGCTACGCTCGCTCCTGAAGTGTTCGCCCAAGCCCGCCATCTGATGCATCAAGCCGATTGGTTGGCCTTTCAGCTGCACGGACAGCCGGGTCTTAGTGATTATCACAATGCCCTCAAGCTGGGGTACGACGTAGGGTGCCTGAAGTATCCAGAAGCACTATCGGCCTTAGAGATAGCCGACTTACTGCCCGAAGTTAGGGCTCCTGGGACCCTCTTAGGCACAGTTTCTGCCAGTGCCAGTGAGCGCCATAACATCCCCACAAACTGTACCGTTATTGCCGGTACAACTGACAGCATCGCAGCTTTTCTCGCGAGCGGTGCGAACCGACCAGGCGAGGCTGTCACCTCGCTAGGATCGACCCTTGTCATCAAGCTCCTGAGTCAAACTCGCGTCGATGACGAGCGCTACGGCATCTACAGCCACCGCCTGGGAAATTTGTGGCTGGTGGGAGGGGCCTCCAACACAGGCGGAAATGTCCTTAAGCACTATTTCACCGAGGCGAAACTGCAGGAACTCAGTTTGAGGATTCCGCGCGATCGCCCCTCAGGACTAGACTATTATCCACTCATTAGACCCGGCGAACGCTTTCCCATCAACGATCCCGCCTTTCAACCACGATTGACACCCCGTCCAACAGCACCGGAGCAGTTTCTTCACGGCCTTTTGGAAGGGATTGCTCAGATTGAAGCCGAGGGTTACCGGTTGCTCCAGGCACTAGGAGCGACACCGCCAAGGCAAATCTTTTCGGCTGGAGGAGGCGCTCATAATTCCACCTGGACTGCCATTCGTCAGAACTGCCTATCGGCGCCAGTAGTGCTTGCAGAATCTACAGAGGCTTCGTTTGGAACAGCTCGGCTAGCGCTAAGGGGTTGGCAAGAGGCCTCAACATAACGGGTGTTCAGCAGTTGATACGTTAATACATAGCAATCGCTAGTCCGATGAGGACAAGACTGCGAGCCATCTTTGCTTGTGCGCAGAGCACCGGACGGATACTCGGTGTTGCACAGTAGCCAGAGCCATAGCCGTCGCCCAATAAAAAGGCTCCAAGTGGAGCCCCAAGATCGCCGTAAATACGGTCATATCGCTTTTACTAGGAAGGCTGCGACATCAAGGCCGTCGAGAAATCGACTCAGCCTTCTGCCTTTTACCTTTCGCTGTATTAAAGGGTTATCTTAAATATCCAACTGGTTGCCCCGGCGATACTGCATATAAGCCGCGACAAACAATCCTGCCAGAGTTACAGGAATCAGACCCAAAACGATTCCACTTAAAAGAGGCTCAACCACGCTAGATTCTCCTTTTCATCACAGCACTATAAGTTAAGTGACCTTTATTATCTCATCTTGGCTCGCGAGTGGACGACTCCATGAGCAGTTGGGCTATGAATTTGCGCTGTCTAGATACAAAAGCTTAAATCAACGTGTCTTGTCAGGCTTTCTGAGACATCTTTAAGCTATGTTAATGACGAAATGTAATTTAACTTCCTGTTTTGGCTGAGAATACCTTAAAAGAGAAGTTTTCTGAGCAGAGCTTTACCCTCCAACGCTTCCTGTTTGTTGTGGCGCTTATTGGTGCAATCGTTCTAACGGTGACCGCAGGCATCCATTATGCTCAGGCATCTGATCCTTACACTCGTGAAGTACTGGCTCTCACGGGTAATGGCACGCGCGGCGAGGAAATCTTTCAGGCCAATTGTGTAGTCTGTCATGGGCTAGAAGCTAGAGGGGAAGTGGGTCCCAGTCTGGTGGGTGTCTCAGCGCGTAAGTCTAAAACTCAGCTGATTGATCAAGTTGTCAGTGGCAAAACCCCACCCATGCCTCAATTTCAGCCTGACCCACAAGATATGGCCGATCTCCTTAAGTATTTGGAGAAACTTTGAGGTGCCTCAAAGCGGCTGGTCAGGCTTTCTTGCTTCTTGCTATGGAACTGACCCGAGAGTCTTCTAAGGGGATTTCCGGGAAAGAATTTACCAACTGTAGGGTGTCATATAGCCCTCCAGGCATGGCTACGCTAAAGCGGAGCCAGCCCGGTATTTTATTCCTGGAAATCCCCTAAGCACCATAGTGGAACATTACCCTGCGGCGATTCGGCAAACTTCATGCCGATTAGAAGTCGATATTGTCAGGTGTGCGAGGAAAAGGGATCACGTCACGGATGTTGTTCATTCCAGTTAGAAACTGAATCAGGCGCTCGAAGCCCAGGCCAAAGCCAGAATGGGGAACTGTGCCGTAGCGGCGGAGGTCTAGGTACCACCAGTAGACTTCGCGGGGGAGTCCAGCTTCATCAATGCGGGTTTCGAGGACATCCAAACGCTCTTCTCGCTGCGATCCCCCAATGAGTTCGCCGACTTTAGGAACCAGCACATCCATCGCTGCTACCGTCTTTTGGTCATCATTCAGTCGCATGTAGAAGGCCTTGATAGCAGCTGGATAGTCAGATACAATCACGGGCTTTTGGAAGTGATCTTCGGCTAGATAGCGTTCGTGCTCCGACTGTAAATCGATACCCCATGCCACTGGAAACTCGAAGGTGCGATCGCATTTTTCCAGCCGATCTATCGCTTCGGTGTAAGTGATGCGGGCGAATTCGTTGTTGACGATGTTTTCTGCCGTTGTCAGCACGGTGTCATCAATACGCTGGTTAAAGAAAGCGATATCGTCTTCGCACTGCTCTAAGACAAAACGAAAGATGTACTTGAGGAAGGCTTCAGCCAAATCCATGTTGCCAATGAGATCGCAGAAGGCCATTTCGGGTTCCACCATCCAAAACTCCGCTAAATGACGGGAGGTGTTGGAATTTTCGGCCCTAAACGTGGGACCAAAGGTATAGACGTTGGTAAACGACATCGCCATGATTTCAGCTTCGAGCTGGCCACTAACGGTTAAATAGGTTGGCCTGCCAAAGAAATCTTGGCTAAAGTCGACGGCTTTGTTGCCATCCAACGGCAGCTGGTTGAGATTCAAGTTAGTGACGGTGAATAGTTCGCCGGCCCCTTCACAATCACTCGCCGTCAGAATGGGGCTATGAATCCACATGAAGCCCTGCTCTTGGAAAAACTGGTGAATGGCCTGGGCGCACGCACTCCGGACTCGGAAGACAGCTCCTAAGGTATTCGTGCGCGATCGTAGATGTCCAATCGTCCGCAAAAACTCAAAGCTGTGACGCTTCTTCTGGAGCGGGTAAGTTTCATCGGCTTCGCCATATACCGTAATCTGTTCGGCTTTAAGTTCAACTCGTTGCCCTTTCGCTGGCGACTCAACCAAACTCCCCGCTACGACTAAAGACGCTCCTGTATTAATGCGCTTCAATACGGTCTCATAGTCCGGCATTTCAGCATCGGCAACGACCTGCAGTCCCCCCATATTGGAACCATCGTTGATATTGATGAAGCTGAACGCTTTCTGCGCTCGTTTTGTCCTTACCCAGCCTCGCACGGTTACGGAGTCGCCGGGTTGTCCTGTTTTGAGCAGGTCTTTAATCCGTATTGGAGCCATCGTCGAAGATACAAAAATATAGAAGTAACTAAGTTTGCCGCAATATTGTTGCAGCTTCACTAATTATCAACGATCCCCTTCAAGACCCAGCCAAGAATGATCCCCAAACCGCCAAACCGGACTGCCTGCCAGAAAGGCTCAAGCAGCGATCGCCAGTTGAACAAATCACTTTCGAGCTGAACCTCTAGCTCATCAAGTTGGCGCTTCAAACGCTTTACCTCATCAGCGCTTAGGCCTGAGTCTTGAAGCTGTTGTCGAAGCTGTTGCTGTTGCCGCTGGCGATTTTGAATGCCTTCAAAACGCTGCCTCAACGACTGGACGTCTGCCTCAAGCTGCTGCAAGTCGGTATCAAACGCCTGCCAGTCTTGGCCTGAAGTTGGGGGTGTGAGCGCTCCTCGTGTCGACCATCGCTGTCTAATTCGGCTTCGAGTCCAGCGTCGATGCCCAGATCGGCGATTCATAGGCACAATAGAGAGTAATTATCGCGCTCATCATAGTGGCATTTCGCCGAACTCAGCATGACTACACCCCTTTCGAATTCTGAGATTCACACGCTCACTGATCTGGAACTGGCGCAGGCGATTGCTACCCGCTTGGCAATCAAACCAAACGATTGGCACCGACTCAATCGTAACCGCACAGTACGGGCTCAAGAACAAACTGCAGCCGCATTGGTTTACCTTCTCAAGGGAGAATTAGAAGAGGCACTCCCGAGACTACAGCAAGCCGTAGGGTGGCTAGACCACAGCCTATCGGCCCCCCCTTGTCCAACGCATTCCCAGAAGCGTCAGCCTTGACCGTTGACCGCTAGCTAATGTACGCGGGGTATCTGGAACCAGCCATGCACGCGCTTACATAGGTGAAGCTCACGCCCACCGCGATCCCAGCGAACCTCATCAAAAATTTGGTGCAGGATATAGAGCCCCCGCCCACATTCATTGACGACCTCACCCTTTTCACGAACCGTGGGGTCGCATTCGGTGGATTCGCAACAACGGTTGAAATCAAAGCCACCCCCTTGATCTTCAATCACCCACCAGTACTGGTTACCCCACGCCCGATAACGAACCGAAATCACCTTCTGAGGATCCAGATGGTTGCCATGCTTCACAGCATTGACCAAAGCTTCCTGCAAACCCAACCTAATCTCTGCATGCCAACGCTTAGGAACCCTGTCCAGTAAACGGTCTAACACTGGACATAAGTACAAGGTTGATACAAAGCTCAAGCTACCCCACTCGCGTTCTATTGAGGGCCCAAATAGAGCTACCACTGGATATCCTCCAGAGAGTCAACATTAATTAGCAAAAGCAAAAGGTTGAAAGGGGGAAATCTTTTTCTGATAAGCACACTTACCTTTGAGGAGTGTCAAACTTAGGGGCAACCTGCCAGGGCTGTGTGCCGACTTACTGTCCCGATTAGACTTACTGTCCCGATTAACTTAATCCTTTAGTCATTGCGACCATTCACTCTATTAATAGTATATCAAGAAACTCTCACTAGCAAAATGGTAGGTTTAAACCTTCTTTGAGCTCCGCTTCTTTTTAGATGCCAGAACATTAAGACCCTGTAAATTATCGCGCCTCACGAAGCTTTGGATGTCCCTGTTTGGCTCATATTCACACTAGCCGCTCAAGTCAGAAGTCCTTGATAGGCATAGATTATCTATATCGTCAGGACGCACTTATCGGTATGGGATCCGTATAATTACGAGACGTTTTAAGCGATTTCTGTCTGTGTGAAATAGGTCCGTATCTTTACGGAAGATTCAAATTGAAGCAGTCCTAGGCAGCGATCGCCGATTGGCTTAGACCTTAGTAGAGATACTGAAGAAACGTCAAAAGTGTCGTGGTCTAATCGGCAATCTGCTGCTTTGCTAGTTCTGCAACCGCAGCCGAAGTATCGTGACTCAGCTGTTCGAGCGCAGCTCTGACCTCAGGAGTTTCAAACTGGCTCAGGGCCTGTGTGACTCGGTGGCGCACCTGCCAATCGTCTGATTCAGCGTAGGGCAATAGCAACGCAATAGCGCGCTCATCGCCTAATTCACCCAGCGAACCAATGGCAGCCGTAGCCACGAGTTGAATATCTGAATCAAGCGCCGACTGCAGCAATTCAAAAGCTCGGCGATCGCCCAATTCACCCAATGTCGAGATAATGCTGAACTGAACTAGCCATTCACTCGTAGTGTTGTAAATAGACTGCAAATCTTCAAAAGCTTCGGTCATCTGCAGTCCCCCCAAAGCATCAGCTGCTGCCGCCTGCACGTCCGGCTCTGGATCGGTCATGAGAGCGTTTCGTAGGATTTCCAAAGCCTTTTGCCGATTTTGATTGCCCCACGAATCCATTTGGCTGATGGCCGCATACCGGACCCGAGGACTACTGTCAGTACAGGCCGGTAGCAACAATTCAAAAGCGGTTGCAGCCGGCAATTCGCGGATTTGGTTGACCGCTCTCAGGCGATCGCCTAAGTCAGAAGATGCTAAAAGCTGCTTAATACTATCAGGGGTGGGGCTCATATCGATTCCTGCATCACTTATTAAACCAAGGCTCTGACAGCCTGTAGGCTGAGACGTCAGATCGGTATCCTCTATCCTCCCACTTCAGTGGTCTCCTCTTGATAACTTTCTGCCAGGGCTCGGACAATATCCCCCTGCGTCAAAATCCCGACCAAAGTGCCGGCCTCCTCAATTACCGGTAACCGAGTCACCTTCTTCTGATGCATTAGCTGGGCCGCATCACGAATAGAGGCTGTCGATAGGATCGTTGCCGGTTTCTCATGACTCATCACCTCACCCACAGTTTGTCCCAGTGCTTTGTGCAGCTCTTCATCATAGCGAGCTGGATTTTTGAGGTAAATCACACTGTCCAGGAGCATGATGTAAGCGGGTAATGGAGCACCCGTCACCTGCCACATCAAATCTGACTCCGACAGGATGCCAACGAGTTCTCTTGCTGGAGTGATTACAGGCAAGCCACTGATGCGGTTTTTGGCTAAAAGTTGGATAGCTTCCTGTAACGGTGTTTCGGGGTGAACCGTTAACAGATCCCGCGTCATGATGTCGGCAACCGTTTCAGCCATTTGGGTTTCTCCCACGTTTGAAGGTGTTGAACTCTGTCCAACAGAGCCTTCTTTCATTCTAAAAGCCGCCCCTCGCTTCCTGAATTGGCGTTATAGGTCGTTACAGTAGCGTTCAAGAATGCTGATGCAGTGGTTGATCGCGCCTAAATGGGCAATCTCATAACCGTGAGTATTTTGAGTCGGAAAACTGAGACAGGCTGCACGCGGGACGTGGCCAAAGGTCATTGCGATCGAGCCATCGCTGCCAAAGCTACTGAGCACGGCGTGCTGAATCAGAATTTGCTGTTCGCTAGCAGCGTAGGCCAGCTGCTGGTTCAGGTCTTCATCGTAGAGGCCATATTTGTCTTGGGCCAAAAGAACCGGCATAGGACCTTCGTCGACCGGATATTCTTCCGAGAGGGGGCAAATTTCCAAAGCAATGAGCGCATCCAGATGGTGACGATTGCTGAAATATAAAGCTCCGATCGCACCCACTTCTTCCTTAGCTGAGAAGACCAAATAAATCGTTTTAGTTGGCGCGGTTAACCGTTCAGCAAGAGCCAGGAGAATCGCCACCGAAGCTTTGTTGTCCAGGGTGTAGCTAGCAATGTAATCACCCAGGCGACAGGGTTGTTTGCGATGTCTACCGACCACCATCCTCGTTCCGGGTCGAATGCCGGCGTTGGCCAAGGCTTCTAGGGATTGCTTGGTTTCGACCCAAGCCATTTCCCAAGTGACCGCATCCCCTTCCTGCTGTGCTTTTTGCATCGACTCATGGGAAACGTGGCGTGATCCAAAGGAAAGAATACCGCTGACTGTCTGGCGATCGCCCAAAAGGTCTACCACGCCCTCGCCATACACCCAGGGATAGGAGCCGCCCAATCGCCGCACGGAGATTCGGCCACCCGGTTCTAGCGATTTTACGATGCCACCAATTTCATCTTTATGGGCCGTGATGGCGATCGCGCCCATATCTTGCTTGCCGGGAATTTTGACAATCACATTGTCCGCATCGTCTTGCCAGTAGTTGGCCCCAAGTTCGGTTAAGCGGTCAGTCAGGTAGGCATTAATCTCCTGCTCAGCACCACTCGGCGAATGGCACATCACCAGTGCAGCGATCGTCTCAAACAGGGCATCGTGAGCAGTATTCACAACAGTTCTCGGAATAGCATTTGCAGGTTGACTTCTGCCAATATTCTCATCCCACCCCCCCTAAAAGCAGGAAAATCGATCAATACCCTAAGGTTCTATCCACGCTGGGGGGTATTTCTCGTTGCGTAAAGAACTGATTCAGATTAGCAGTCACGATGCGGGCAGCCGTTTGCTTATTCGTTGGCGCTGATATGTGAGGCAGAACCGTAATGACAGGATGCCTCCACAACGGACTTTGAGGTAGCAAGGGTTCCTCATTGAAGACATCCAAAATATAGCTTTAGCCATCTAGGCTAGGACGCCGAGTAGCATCAGATGCTCAGCGCACAGCCAGATGGCTTCGCCGTCTTGTCCTAACGGACTTGGCGACGGCTATAGCACTGCCTAAGAACTCTTTGAAGCATAGGGCAATTTGCTTATTGGCTTCTCCGGCACAGACATTGTCACGTAAGAATGAAGAATAGAGTCTGGAAATGCTTAACCTCTGGATTTACGTCGGAACATTTAATGATGGGACTTGCTCATGGCGCGATCGCGAAACAATCCAATACTCACCTCGGAACTCTGGAACTGCGAGAACGCGTTTGAAATTAAATGCCCCATGCGGTGGGACAGCTTGAAACCGACAGATCAAAAAGACGTACGGTACTGCGATCGCTGCCGCCAAAGTGTTTATCGCTGCCACTCGGCAGAAGAATTTGTCGAACAGGGTAATGCGGGCCGGTGTGTTGCCATCCCTGAACATGTTGTCCCCGGCCTTGAACGGACGACTGAATTGCTGGGAAGAGTCTCTTCCGAGGGGCTGAAAAGAATGATGGCAGAATCAAGCGAGCGTCAATCATGGTGGCACAATGTGGCCGCATCCAATCCTGAATTTAACGTCGCGGAACATCAACAGGTTCACCAACACTTGCAGCACAATAATTTCACTCACAGTGTCGGCAGGGTCATCTAATCTACAGAGGTCATCACCGCCGGTAGACACGGACACGGTGCTGCCTCGGCCAGATTGTTAGGATTGCTCCAGCTGAACGGCGCCTGGTGGGCTGCTGACATCCACAAAAGCCGCTTAGCTCGGGTCATGGCAACATAAAGCAAACGAAACTCTTCGGCAATTTTGAGTTCCTTCGCCTGCTGCCAAGCGCTCAGTAAATCGGGAATCGGGGCCGGTTTCTGCTCAGCGTGAGTTTCAGCGCGAATCTGAGCACGGGCCACTTCGGGTAGGCTAAAATCGCCCAAAAACGTTTGCTGCGGGGGCACCCAGAGATTACCGGGAATCGTACGTTCCTGCAGAAAGGGTAAGAACACGGCGTCCCAGTCTAGTCCCTTCGCTTTATGCATCGTCAGGATAGTGAGCTGACCCCGGCGGGTGTAGCGATCGTCGCGATCTTCTGTATCCACCGCCTCAAACCGTTCTGTACCGACAATTTCTTGCAGCACTCGAATCATTTCACCTAGCGTATTGTTCTCACGGGTTTGCTGCGACAGACGAGCTGCTAGCTTGTCGGCAGTCGCTAGTTCGCTCTGGCTGTAGCCCAAGGTCAGCCCCACAAAGGGTATGAGATGGTAAGGCGGTAGCTCTAGGCGAGCCCGCAGGAGCCCAGCACAGAGACGACGGGCTTCTTGCGCCGCTTCGCTGCTAGGCGGGGCATCGAGGGGACCCGGATAAAGAAATTGTTCCGGCAGCTTAGCAAGGATATTCAAATCCTGCGTTGGGATGCGCTGGCGGTCTACCAAAATTCGCAGAGCTGTTTTGAGGCGATCCGGCGAGTGGGGGCGTTCGATGAACTGCAGCAGCGCTAGCATCTCGGAAGGCACATGGGTTTGCCGATCCTGAGCACCCACGTCAAAAATGCGGAGTCCCGTTACCAGCAGGTCTACCGCCAACGTTGCTGGATCCTCAAGGAGCTGACTAATAAAGCGCGCCTGCCGATTTTCTCGAACCAAAATTGCCAGGCTCAGATTCGGATCAGTTTCATACAGCGTCAAAACTCGCTCAGCAATGGCCTTGACTGTCGCAGTAATTGTTGCGGGGCGATAGAATTCAACGCCGCGGCCAATCGGCTCTGGATTAGCATCAGGTTGGGGATCATCCTTTGGCACAGGACGAATCTGCTGGTTACGAAACGGCGGGATGCTTCCTGCCAGACCCGACTGATTGACCCAGCCCAGCATAGCGTTGGCGGTAGCCATAATGATGGAACTGCTGCGCCCGGCTTGATTCATTTCGACCAGTCGATTCTGGCGCTGAACCCGATCGCAAAACTGATTAAAAAAGACGGGATCGGCAGGGGTAAAGGTCGAGTTGATTGCTTGATTGGGATCACCGACCCGCACCAGGTTGAGAGGCTTTTGGGGATCCTCAGGATCGGCTGCTAGGGTCTCTAGCAGCGTTGTTTGTAAGGGAGCTGAATCCTGTGCTTCATCTTCAAAGACAGCAAACACGCGATCGCGCCAAAATCGCCTGGCATCTTCCGATTCCAGCACGCGCAGCGCCGCCAAAATCATGTCGTCGTAGTCGATGAAGTTACGCTGCTCCAGCAGACGTTGATATTCGGCGTAGAGTCCGGCAGCAATGGTGAGCACGTCATAGTCTTCGATGCCCTCCGTGAGCGATCGCGTCACCACCCCTGCTAGCCGTTCCAGATCCGCTGGCAACACGCCCGAACTTTTGGCTTCATGGATAACGGTTGTTGCCAGGTTGGGCAAGATTTCTGTCCGGAGGGTGGACTGTCGCCGCAGCCGCTCGGTTTCCTCGCCATCAAATTGACGCCCCTCAATCAGTCGCTGGTAGCGGTTGGGATTCTCAGCAATCCAGCGCTCCACACAGGTCCGGATAAGGCGATGGCCTTGATTCGGGGTTAGTAACGTGAGCGTGTCGAGGCTGATGCCTGAGCGATCAGGGTTACGGGTCGCGATGGTCAGCGCTAAACCGTGCAACGTGTAAACCACGAAGCTGTTGAGTGGCCACTGGAGGGCTCTGAGATGTCGCTGAACCTTGGTTTTGAGATTGGCCGCAGCGGATCGTGTAAAGGTGACCAGCACTAGCTGCCGTCGGGCGTTTAATTCGTGGCGAACGATCGCGATCGCGGCTGCGGCTGCCATCCCTGTCGACTTACCGGCTCCCGGCACGGCTGACACCGCCAAGGGTCCACCCGACCAGTCAGCCAAGGCGCGCTGTCCCTCCCGCAGACCATCGCGAATTTCCCGCAGTATAGTCGCCCGGTCGGGCGCGATCGCACTCTGCATCGTCATGCGCCTCTGATATCTGCATCAGAGCTTGTTGCCAGAGGAGCTAGTTCAGCAGCAATTACCAGAGACATCACAAGTATGGAAAGGTAGATCCGAAGGATGCCTTTAGCATACGCTTACAGCAAAGTCGTCGCCAGAATCGATTGCCGCCAAACGTCATACCCCTGTGGATTGAGATGCAAGCCATCGGTGGTGAGTTCAGCCCGCATACTGCCTTCCACATCCTGAAACTGACTGTGCACATCGCGATATTCCACTGACATTTCTGCCGCGATCGCAGTCAGATAGCGGTTGAGTGTCTGAACGCGATCATTCGTAATATCGGCTCGACGCGTTGGGAAGAGAGAATACATCACGATGTTGGCATCTGGATGCTGCTGCTGAAGCTGATGCACAATCGTTTGCAGATTACTGGCGATCGTGGCCTCGGGGACCCCATTTTTGAGATCATTCACCCCAGCTAGCAGATGAATAGTGGTGGGTCGAGTTCCAGCAAATCCCGTCAGCCGCTGCAAAATTCCTGACGTGGTGTCGCCCGAAATGCTCTGATTCAGCCACAGGCGATCGCGGGGTAGCGTATCAGATGGCAGCCACATCCCCAGCGAATCCCCCACAATCACTTCGAGACGATTACCGCCCTGTCCGGCAGCTACCGCCTGTCCTTCACGCGCGAGCAGGCTGATCCAGTCTTGATACGTGGGTTGGTCACTGGTTTGACTCCACTCATCCGCATACTCGCTGGGCGACAGCCGTGTATACAAACGCCCTGACTGCAGGGCTAGCTCTCGCTGACGGTAAAACTGCGCACCAGATGCCGGACGACGCTGGGCGAGCGGTGGGCTAAATAGGGGGATAGGCGCAGGTGCGATCGCGATCAGCTTCTGTGGCATTGCGATTTCTAGCGCCACGGGCGTCGTGGGAGCCGCATTCACGGTTGCTGACACAGCTGCTGGAACAGACACTGTTTGCCGCATCGCGGGGGTCTCTGATGCCAACTCTGCGGTAACCGCCCCCGACGATAGCTTGTTTTGGGATGTTGCAGTGATGGGAATCGCGATCGCCGGCTGCGTTTGGGGAACCGCCATCGGCCCGAATCTTGATTGCTGCTGCCGCTGTTGCACCGGCTCTAGACAGGTCAACAGACGTTGTGTCTCGTCCTGCAGACAGGCATCGGATGTCCCAAATTGAGGTTCCCAGTTTGAACGGGTGGGGGCAGCTTCATTCGGAACACGATTAACAGCAGGTTGCTCTCGAACCGACTGCTGCTCCGTAGGGGCGATCATTGTTTCCATGCTCGGCGCTGTCGCCTCACAATCCCCCATCAAAGACTGAACCAAAAGTAAACACACATCAGCTGGCATCACAAAAATCCCTTCGAGCTTGTTCCATAAGACAGCTCTTTATTCCCTAACTCAGGAAATTCTGGCCTGCGGCGCTTAAAACTTTTGCAAAACAGAGGGAGATGGTTGTTCGTTTTTAGTTGTTGGTTTGTGGGTGATGGTGATGATTTTAGTTCTGAGTTTTAAGTTCTGAGTTCTGAGTTCAATTCAAAAATCAAAACTGAGAACTCAGAACTCCCCCCTCCTACCCATCCTCCCCCACTCCATCACCCCACATCCCCTATCCTCGATTATTCTTGAGAGAAAGCTTATGCTCCTTGCTCCTCTCTTAGAAAGGGTTGCTCTATGGCTAATATCAACGGCGTGATGATGCAGTACTTCCACTGGTACATTCCTCCTGGTGGAACGCTGTGGAATGAAGTTGGACAAAAAGCTCAAGAATTGTCTCAGGCAGGATTTACGGCAATGTGGTTGCCGCCTGCTTACAAAGGCATGAGCGGTGCCTACGACGTAGGCTACGGCGTCTACGACATGTTTGATTTAGGGGAGTTTGACCAGCGGGGCACGATTGGGACCAAATACGGCACTAAAGACGAATACCTGAGCGCCATCAAAGCGCTACAAGGTGTGGGTATTCAGGTATATGCTGACGCCGTTTTGAACCACCGCATGGGCGGCGACAGTATCGAAACCTTTAAGGCAACCCCTTTCTCGCAAGACAATCGTCTCCACGCCAAAGGTCCCCTCCAGGAAATCAAGAGCTATACATACTTTCATTTTCCGGGTCGGGGTGGCAAGTATTCCAATTTCGAGTGGCACTGGTATCACTTCGACGCGGTCGATTACAACGACTATGATCCGGGCGATCGCAGCACTGTCTACCTAGTGGAAGGCCACCGATTTGATGACTATGTAGCGCTCGAAAAAGGGAACTTTGCCTTCTTGATGGGGGCCGATCTTGATTTTCAAAATGACTGGGTGCGCGGTGAAGTCACCCACTGGGGCCAGTGGTATCTCGACACCACCGGGGTAGACGGATTTCGCATCGATGCCATTAAGCACATTTCGTCCTGGTTCTTTCCCGAGTGGCTCGACACCTTGGAAGCTCACGTGGGCAAGGACCTGTACATGGTTGGTGAATATTGGGTGCCGAACCTGGACAGCCTACTCTGGTACATCGATGCGGTAGGCGGGCGGATGTCTGTCTTTGATGTGACGCTTCACTATAACTTTCACTATGCCAGTAAAGCCGGCGGCAACTATGACATGCGCCGCATCCTGGATGGCACAGTCGTACAGCATCGCCCCACTCACGCCGTCACTTTCGTCGAAAACCACGATTCGCAGCCATTACAGGCGCTAGAGTCGCCCGTCGAGCCTTGGTTCAAGCCCTTAGCCTATGCGCTGATCTTGCTGCGTCGTGAAGGCTATCCCTGCGTTTTCTACGCCGACTACTATGGTTCCGACTATGAAGACTACGGCAAAGATGGCAATAAATATCCCATCCATCTGGTCTCGCATCGCTGGTTAATCGATAAGTTCCTCCAGGCTCGCCGTGAGTATGCCTACGGGCCGCAATATGACTACTTTGACCATTTCAACACCATTGGCTGGACCCGGCTAGGCGATGAGGCACATCCCAAGGCTATGGCAGTCATTATGAGTGATGGGCCTGCTGGTACCAAATGGATGGAAGTAGGAAAACCCAATACCACCTTTGTGGACATTACCGAACACATCCAAGACCCCATTCAGACCAATGAATATGGTTGGGCTGAATTTCGCTGCCAGGGAGGTTCGGTTTCAGTTTGGGCTGAACAGCGACCTTAACCCCATCCAGATCCCCGGTTTTCGCCTGAAGAAACACTTCAGTTGCCGAATCTGATGTGATTTGGGTTGACAGAACCCCGATTCTTTATCAATAATTGAAATTCTGCAATTAATTCGTTCGGACCAGGTTTCTCAAAGACAGTGATTGGCTGTTACCTGTACGGCGATCGCGAGGATTTACGATGACCTATGCAATTGTTGAAACAAGCGGCACACTGCTTCGAGTAGAGCCGGGGCGTTTTTACGACGTCAACCGTTTAGCCGTTGACGAATCCGGAACGGTAATCCTTGACCGGGTCCTTTATGTATCCCACAAAGGGGAAACGATGGTTGGGCAACCGCTGGTCGAAGGGGCTGTGGTGTCAGCCACGGTGATGCGCCATCTTAGGGGTCGCAAAATCATCGTGTACAAGATGAAGCCCAAGAAAAAGACTCGTAAAAAGCGAGGTCACCGCCAGGAACTCACTCGCTTTATGGTGGATGCAATCAGCCTTAACGGTGAAGTTTTGGCTGGAGAAGTGGCAGCTGCGTCACCTTTACCGGCTGCCTCTGCTGTAGCCGCTGAGACAGTTAAAGACGAATCCCCTGTAGCTGTTACTCAGGACAGTGAACCAGAAGAAACCATGGCTGCCGCAGAGGTAGAAGTCGAGGTGCCTGAGACCGAGAGGGCGGTAGCAGAGCCCGCTGAAGATGTTTCTGTCCCTGAGGCCGCCCCGGCTGAAGCCGCTGTAGAGTCTGAGCCCGAAGCCGTGGCCGATCAGGCAGGCGCAGCTACTCCTGGGAAAGAGACTGAAGAAGAGTAGTCTGAATCTTAAGCGGTATATCTGAAGCCACTGGGGCAGCAGACGAACACGCTTGAAGTACGTTTTAATGAACAGAGATAGGCAAAGGAAACCATCATGGCTCATAAGAAAGGAACCGGCAGTACCCGAAACGGTCGTGACTCAAATGCTAAACGTTTAGGAATTAAGCGCTACGGCGGTCAGGCTTTTAGAGCTGGAAACATCCTTGTTCGTCTGCGGTGGACGAAGTATCATCCTGGAGATAATGTCGGTCGCGGCAGCGATGTTACGTTGTTTGCCCTGACCGACGGAATTGTTACC
>JBHJHM010000050.1:0-41755 GCA_050330865.1 Leptolyngbyaceae cyanobacterium | reverse complement strand
GCCCCCGATTGCCAGGTAGGCGCAGGGGAACAGCAGCAGACCAGACCAGCCGACGAAGACGAATCGGTCGCGCTTGAGCCAGTCATCGAGGACGTCGAACCATCCCCGATTGGCTTGCGCACGTCCCATTGCTATGGTCATGTCAAATCCTCTTATCTATAAGCAAGGAATCCATTACATCCAGCATACGGAACTATGCAGCATTCACCACAAATCCATACCTCAGGTGATGACAAGACCATCCTCTGCTTAACTAGAGGAGGATCTCTATCTGCCTGAGTCCAACGCAGTACCAGAAAGTTCTGCGTTGGGGGATGCAGGTTTCTAATTATGATAAGTAGAGATCCAAAATTTTACAATCTGATACTTAATCTCTCAGATAATGACGACATCTACAGAATCAGATGCAAGGAACGTTTTGAGGTATCCCGTACTTGGGGCGCGGCGCCTCAGTAACTACTGGTGGGCCTCTGTTATTTCCGTGGGGGCGACAGGTTTTTTACTGGCAGGGCTGTCAAGCTATTTGCAGGTCA
Organism: Leptolyngbyaceae cyanobacterium; assembly: GCA_050330865.1. Taxonomy (GTDB): domain Bacteria; phylum Cyanobacteriota; class Cyanobacteriia; order Phormidesmidales; family Phormidesmidaceae; genus SIO1E4. Next base: position 41,222 of record JBHJHM010000050.1, on the reverse strand, counting down.
ATCTCTTGCCCTTCGCTGATCCCACCTCCTTAATCTTCATCCCACAGGGAGTTGCCATGAGCTTTTATGGAGTCGCTGGGATCTTGCTGGCAAGCTATCTGTGGCTCATTATTGCGCTTGATGTCGGTGGCGGCTACAACGAGTTCAATAAGGACACTGGCAAAGTTCGTATCAAACGCTCAGGATTTTGGGGCAAAAACCGCAACATTGAAATTGAACATCCTTTGGATAAAGTTCTTGCCATCCGAGTCGATATCCGTGAAGGACTCAATCCTAAACGGGCGCTCTATTTACGTATTCAAGGACGCCCTGACATCCCTCTCACCCGGGTTGGTCAGCCCTTGCCATTGTCTGAGCTAGAGAATCAGGGGGCAGAGCTGGCACGATTTTTGCAGGTGCCGCTTGAGGGACTGTGATTAGGGAACAGGGAAGCAGGGAACAGGCGTGGTGGAGTAAGGGAGTGATGGGTTAGGGAGAGAGTGATATCGGCTCTTCTACTCATCTACCTGTTCACTCTTGCACCCACCCACTCTTCTTCCTACGTGCCACAATGGGGGGCGCTTACGTAAATATTGAGAGACCCCCTATGGTGATCCATTTTCGACGGTGGAGCTGGCTGTTTTGCATGTTGCTGTTTGTGATTGGCCTCAGTGCCTGCACAGGAGCTACGGGCGAAACGTCAGAGGTTCCCTCTGCTGAGGACACAGTTCCTGCCGAAGAAGCGGTAGCTGCGACGCCTGATGCAGTTGTTGCAGAGACGTCTGATACGAATCTGCCTGTACTAAGTGGTCAGGCGACGGTTGAGATGCAGATTAATGGCGGTCGGGTGGTAATGGAGCTGGATGGCGGTAAGGCCCCTGTGACAGCCGGTAATTTTGTGGATTTGGTGCAGCGAGGCGTTTACGACGGCCTCGTGTTTCATCGGGTTGTGAAGTCGCCTGAACCGTTTGTAGCCCAAGGAGGGGATCCTCAGAGTGCCGATCCTTCAGTGCCGGCCCAAGCCTTAGGAACAGGGAGCTTTATTGACCCCGAGACACAGCAGCCACGATTGATTCCCCTCGAAATTCAGCCAGAGGGCGCTGAAGCTCCTCTTTACAACGAGACTTTTGAAACGGCCAGTATTACTGAACCCCCGGCTCTGCCCCATACACGCGGTGCAGTAGCGATGGCACGATCGCAGCTTCCTGATTCTGCTTCCTCGCAGTTCTACATTGCTTTGGCTGACTTACCGTTCTTGGATGGCAGTTATGCCGTCTTTGGCTATGTGACAGAAGGCATGGATGTTGTGGACAGCATTGAACAGGGTGACGTGATTGAATCGGCTACCGTGACCGCTGGTATTGAAAACCTGCAGCAACCGGAATAGAAATTTCCAATGGCTGTGGTGGTTACGGGACTGGGGGTGTTGTCGGCTTTGGGTCGAGTGTGCCTGACGGAGAGGAGTGGGGAAGTGGCCCGTCCTGAGCGAAGTCGAAGGCGGGAGTGGAAGAGTGGGGGAGCCAGTTTAGGCGACCAACCTCATTTACCAGGACATTGGACATCGGGAACTTGGGAGGGATTGTTGGAGGGGCGGTCGGCGATCGCGCTGAGGCAACCGTTTGCTGAACTGCCGCCGCGTCCTTTGGCAATGCTGGGCAAGCAGTCGAGTTCGCTGGATGCGCTGCTGCTGGAAGCTGTGACGGAAGCATTGCAGGATGCGGGATTATCTTTGCCGCTAGCGGATTGCGGGGTAGTGATTGGCAGCAGTCGGGGCTACCAGGGGCAGTGGGAGTCGTTTCTCGCGAGGGGTGAAATTGAGCATTGGCTGGATAGCTTGCCGCATATGGGGGCAATCGCGGTCACTCATAAGATTGGTAGCGGGGGTCCCGTATTGGCTCCGATGGCCGCTTGTGCAACGGGGCTTTGGGCGATCGCGCAGGGCGTTGAACTGCTTCGGACAGGTCAGTGTGAGCGGGTTTTGGTCGGTGCAGCCGAGACACCCATTACCCCATTAGCGCTAACAGGATTTGAGCAGATGCGGGCGCTGGCGCGATCGGGCTGTTATCCCTTTGATGAACAGCGTGAGGGACTGGCGCTGGGGGAAGGGGTGGCCGTTTTGGTGCTAGAGACTGAGCAGGCGGCAAAGACGCGATTAGCTCCTGTATATGGCCGCGTGCTAGGAGCTGGGCTGACAGCCGATGCGAACCATGTCACGGCTCCGGATGCGGCGAACTATCAGGGTGGTTTAGCGGCGATCAAAACCTGCCTGCAGCGCAGTGGTTTGCAACCTGAAGATATTGACTTCATCCATGCTCATGGCACAGGGACATGGTTGAATGATGCGTATGAAACAGCTCTGATTCAGGCGCTGTTTCCACCTGAGGTTTGGGTCATGGCGACGAAGGGAGCGACCGGGCATACTCTGGGGGCATCTGGTGCGATCGGAGCAGCTGTGTGCCTTCTAGCGCTGCGCGATCAGATTTTGCCCACCTGTGTGGGTCTGAGCCAACCTGCGTTTGACCTAAATTTAGTGCGGCAAACACAGACAGCAGTTTTGTCCAATGCACTCTGCTTCAGCTTTGGCTTTGGGGGGCAAAATGCGGTGGTTGCTTTCAGTAAGGCTTTGTAACAGTTCCTAAGCGGTGACAAGAGGGAGAAATGCTTACCCTTCAGCAGACCCAAAATCATAACCTAACAAGTTAGCCACTCTGCTGAAATAGAGTTCCTAGACTGTGTTCACATTTCTCTGATAGAGACTATAAAGCGCTAAAAGCTTTGAGTAACGTTATTCGAGTCTCCTATGATGAAGCTAGCGTCAGAACTCACGTTAATGTTGTAGTTACCTTGCTGCTTAACGTTCTGACTAGATGAAACTGTCTCAGCAAAGTGATTGGCTTCTGCAGCTAGATTGCTAGCTACCCTCAAGTAAGTCGTGTCTGATAAGCGATTAAGCTCCTCCTCAAGCACAGCAATTCTGGCTTTAGACTCTGGTCTCGCTAAAATCTGCTCCAGAGCGTGTAAAGTCTCTGGATATTCAGAGAGAGAATGTCTCAGGCTTTCTATGAAAAGCTTGTATTCCCTCCTTTGACCGTCACTCAATTCAATTGCAGTTCCAATTTTGATTGCACGGATGATGGATTTATTTGGATTCATAGTACTCTCCCGCTTCAAGCCTTATCCGATGTCTTTGCGCTAGAGTCTTCGACCTGCTTACCGGTATCACTTTGATCTAATCCTATCCTAGCTATCACTTGCACTAACTCTGAACGCGCTTTTTGCTTTGCATCACCTTCTAAACCTTCACAGATACTATTAGCGAGAAGGAAACGCTGAGTTCGATCTAATCGCTCTTGAAAATCTGCCATCTGTGACGCTGTCTTTCCATACAAATAAAAGTTTATAGCAGAAATAACCTCAATCAATGCACCTCCGATAACGCTGACCAGAGCTACTTCAGTCTTACGATTTTCCCTTGGGAATACAACGCTTACTAAAGCACTCAAAAAGAAAAACAAGCCTACCCCAGCAGCCACTAATGCCCAAAAGAAACTCTTTTTCGCTTGATTCAAAACTTCTTGATTATAGCTTCCAAGCAAACCAATTTGCGAGGCTGCTATTTGTTGTACATCAGACGGAGAAGCCTTAGATAGCCTTTCAATTGATAGTTGATAAAAACTCGACGGATCTCCTTGCACTAAACTGGAAGGCTCTGAGTTTGATTCTCCGAGAACTAGTGAACTTTGCTTTTCACTTATTTCATCCATTTTATACTCACTCTACAATCAATGAATCTTCTGACTTGAGCAGCAATATATTGATGATAACTACACTTTTATATCCAAATCTAGTCTTTATGTAATCTAACAGCTCGTCAATCTGCTCGGGTTCAGTAACTTGCTCTCTCAGTAATAGGTTAACCTGCCCGAAGCCTTTGTCATTTTCATCAATATACTGATAGCTAATGAAGTAATGGTATTGCTTCATATTGAACCTTGCTAGCGTTAAGCACAGGAGTTAAGTCTAAACTCAACCTTGATTCTACAAATTACTTTGCTAACTTACACCTCGCTCTTAACTGCTATGCCTTGGTAGAAATAACCTGCTGCTTTGGGAATTCCGTCTGAGTAGAAAGTATCGATAGTTTCTAGAGTCAGCGACTGTTGAATAAGGTCGGCGATCGCCCGATCCAGGCGACAGCCATCAGCAATACGCTTTTGTAATGGGGTGAGGCGGTGCTGCCAGACTTCTATCTTTGGATCCGGGCTGAGACCATGCTCAATGAAGGCAAACTTGCCACCTGGCTTTAACACGCGCTGAACTTCGCCAAGGGCTTGCTCTACACCTTCGATACTGCATAGGGTCCAGGTACTGACTACCCAATCAAATGAATTGTCAGCCATCGACAGCGATTCTCCCCGTAGCGGTTTGCTTGTAAGGGATAAAGAGGTTGCTTCCATCCGCGAACGGGCCAGCTTAGCCATGGCCGGATTGGGGTCAATGACGGTTAGGGATGACACAGTATCTGGGTAGTAGGCCAAATTCAGGCCAGTGCCGAAGCCAATTTCCAAGACCTCACCCGAGACGTCTGCTAACAACTGCTGGCGATACGTCGCATAGGGCTCTCCCGATAAGGACCAATCAAGCAAGCGAGGCAAAACCCAGCGACGATACCAGCCCATTGCTCAAGCTCCCTGGAAAAAACATCTATAGCCGTCGCCAAGTCCGTTAGGACAAGACGGCGAAGCCATCTGGCTGTGCGCTTAGCACCGGATTCTACTCGGTGTCCTAGCCTAGATGACTAAAGCTATATTTACCTAGAGAGTAAGCGGTCATCACAATCAGCTGCCAAAAATCTGATAATTTTATGGTTTCCCATGGCTGGCAGATACCAAAAATGACAGGTTTGAAGGGGCGGAATTTTCTCAGTATGGCGGATCTGACGTCGCAGGAGATGGATCACCTGCTGACGCTCGCGGCTGAGCTGAAAGTAGGCAAGGTCCAGGCGAACTGCGATCGCCAAATACTCGGGCTCCTGTTCCGCAAATCTTCGACCCGGACGCGTGTGAGCTTTTCATCAGCCATGTGGCAGCTAGGCGGCCAGGTATTGGACTTAAACGTGAACGTAACTCAGGTCAGCCGCGGCGAACCGATCAAAGATACTGCGCGTGTTCTAGGTCGCTATTTAGATGTACTGGCGATTCGGACGTATGAGCAGTCGGAGCTGCAGGAGTTTGCTGAATATGCCGGCATTCCCATCATCAATGCCCTGACGGATCTTGAGCATCCCTGTCAGATTTTGGCCGACTTAATGACAGTGCAAGAGGCCTTTGGTCCTAAATTGGCGGGGATGACGCTAGCTTATCTGGGTGACGGCAATAACGTTGCTCACTCGCTGATGCTGGGATGTGCCTTAGTTGGCATGAATATGCGCATAGCGACGCCTATGAACTACGCGCCCCTAGAGTCTGTATTGAATCAGGCTCAAGCACTGGCTGGCGATCGCTGCACGATTACCGTTACCGACGACCCCAAAGCAGCCGTTGAAGGTGCGCAGGTGCTCTATACCGATGTCTGGGCCAGTATGGGGCAAGAAGACGTGGCAGCAAGTCGCATCCCGACTTTTCAACCCTATCAGGTTAATAATGATTTGCTTGCTGCCGCTGCGAAGGATGCGATCGTGCTGCACTGCTTGCCTGCTCATCGGGGCGAAGAAATTACCGACGCCGTTATTGAAGGACCGCAGTCGCGTGTGTGGGATGAAGCGGAAAATCGACTGCATGCTCAGAAGGCATTGCTGGTTGAACTGTTGGATGGAATATAGCTTACGGACAGTCGTTGAGATGATAATTGGAACGAATATACCGCCGTAAGTTGGTGTCGAGGCACGAGGCAAGAAACCCAACACTTCCAACATTGCTATCCCACTGGACTTTACTTCGCTCAACCGAGCCTACACAGTCAACTTTTCGGGTAATTTCTTTCTTGAAAATCTCCTTATTGCTAGCGTTGTTTCGCCCAACGCTAGACCTTAGCCGCTAATTGCGTTTGAATGGGCACTGAAGCCGCAAGCATACGCTGAACTGGGCAGCGATCGCTGATTTCCCTTAACCGCTGCCGTTGCGCCTCGTCCAGATCACCTTCCAGTGCAAGTTCAGCTTGAATGAAGGGCTGGTCATCTTGGTTTTCGTAGCTCAAATCCACTACGACGGACTCTAAATTCCAGCCCTTCCGCTCGGCATACATTTTGAGCGTGATGGCCTTGCACGAGCCCAGCCCGGCCAAAATCCATTCAAAGGGTGCTGGCCCCGCATCGTCACCTCCCAAAGCCGGAGGCTCATCAGCCGCTAACTGAAACTGCCGAATCGCAATATTCTGTCCGTAACGGGATGCATTAGATGAAACCTTTACCGATGTCATGGCAACCTTCCTTTTAGCCTCTATCCTCTAGCTTCTCCTTTTCACTAAGGTTAAGGGGATGGCCAAAAATAAAGAACGTTGTAGGGGGTGTTGCAGCGTTAGCCCAACGCACCCCTAAGGAAGAGGTTAGTGAGTTACGCTAATGCCTTCGGCATGGCTCCGCCAACGCAATGACACACCTTACGAAAATTGTGGCTACTACTTGCTTGCTCAGTGTCGTAGGCATAGCCTCAGGACGATTTGCGTTGGCGCGTTCGCAGGTGCCAACCGACCCAACTTAAGGCTAGAAGCAGATTTGGCTCGGGCACGCTGGCAGGGTCTTTGTCAGGTTCCTCCAAACTGGGGACAGAAGGCACTACAGGGTCGATGGTTGTAGGCGGTGGCAGTGGCGCTGATACAGGTGCAGCCGGAGTGGGACTAGGCACCGGCGAAGGAACCACTACGGGTGGCGTCGTACTGGGAGGTGGTGCGGGCTCCGGAGAGGTTGGCGCTGGCGGGGAGGGCGCTACTGGCGGTGGTGTAGGTTCCGGAGGAAGCGAGATTGGTGGCGCGGGGGGAGGTGCCGTGGGGGGCGCTGGCAACGGTGGAGGCAATGGCGGTTCTGGTGCGGGGGATGGAGGGGGATTGAGCGCAGCTTCTTGAGTGACTTGAGTGGAGATTTCTTGTTTTACTTTGTTAATGATGGCTTGTTGAAAATCTGAGAAGTCTGAAGCTGCTCTGAAAAAGGCATTCTCACCCCCAATAACGTTGCTTACAAAATAGTCATCAAGATCGTCGAATTCTGTCAGAATGGGCAGACCATTGACCGTAATCCCTGCTTCTACGGCAGTATCCCGTGCATCACGGACACGGATCAAACAATCCTCATCCAAGTCATCGTTAACGGTTCCTCGACCTTTCTCCCGGGGCGCGCATAGGTGTTTTTCTGAGAGTTTTTTAGGGACGTCTCTACGTGTATTTTGCCGTCCATCACTTGAGATATCAATAATTTGGTTGGGCGCAACAAACTGATTATGCTGAATTTCCTCCCGAGCTGACTTTAAAGCTGCGGCAATATTGGTAAATCCCTCAAAGGGGCGCGAAGTTGAGTCAATAGCGTTGGCAAATGCATAAGCGCTCTGTTGATTGGTAACGTGATACCAAGGAAGGGTATCTTCAGGTTGAGTCGCCCAATACTGCAGGGTTACGGCCAAACCGTTATCTAAACTTTCAATTAAGTTGATGACGCTCTGATCGCGAAAAACACTGGCGTAGCTAGAGCGCTGCAATTGGAATTCATCATCGTCAATACTGCCAGATACATCCACAGATAAGACCAGTTCTGTACTTACGAGAGTAGCCGCCATCGAAGGCGAGGTGAGGCTACCCAAAACAGCCAGTCCAGTCGCGGCTGCCAACGACCATAGATAAGGACTTTCCATGCCAATTTTCAGTTGATTACGGTAACTGAGATAAGGGAATGTAGAGGCTACCAGAAGCTGATTAGAGGCGATCGCACTCAATTGCCTGAAAGGCTCAGCGATGTTGTTTAAGCTACTCGAAAGTAGCCAGTCAAATATGGGATTTCCCTGATTTTTTCCTGAGAATTTGGCACCCAGTAAAACAAATCAGATGTCTAAGAAGCGCTTGAGAGAATTTTTCTGACGCCCTCTCTATTATTTCGGTGAAATATCAGAGGATGCTATGCCAATTTAGATAATGTAACGAAGTAAACCTGTAATCTCTCTGAAATCTTCCTGAGAATCTGAGCGACCCGGTCCGACTCGTTGAACAACTAATTTTCTGAATCTTAGCCAAACTTTAAGACAACTTTTCTTGATATTCTGCCGCGCAGAAATTGCTAAGTCTTCTAGACGATTATGAGGAGGATGGAGTTCCTGATTGTGATTTAAGGTTCAGTTAAGCCAGTGAATTGTCTGGATAACGATAGATTGTCTTCTCGGTAACAATGGATTGTCTGTATAACTGGATAAACATATGAATGCTGAAAATAACACAGTCTTGATGGCCGAGGAGAAAACTGGTGTGTGACACTTTGATGTGCGGGAGGTGAACATGCAGGTTCTCAGAAAAACTTGCTATGTTCAACGTCATAGAAGGGCGTTTTTCCCAAAAAGCCGTGGTTGCTATGTCAGTATTTCCTGCATTTAGTCCCGAAGCCTTGCAGCAATGGCTTCCTCGATCGCTACAGCAGCGGTATGTTGCGGTTCTGATGCAGCGGGTCGGGATGACGCGGCGACGAGCTGAATGCTTTGTCAGATTATGGCTCTATCTGTTTTTGAAAGATTGTCACGGGCGGCAGGATTTACCCGAACAACCCTTGGAGAAGCTGACATTTCCCGAAGGCTGGATTGAGTGCAGCTGCCGAGAAGCCGCGGATGTGTTTTACGGCGATCGCGATCGCGGCGGCGATCGCTCGGCTGGCATGATGATTGACAAGCTTGTCGCACTGGGATTGATGCGCAAACAGTTTGACGGCAACTGTACCCAGATTGAAATCCAGCCCCTGCCAGACCTATTGGAACAAGAAGCGCCAGAATCAGTGGTGGCAGTCAAACCCGATGCTTTCGATCCGCGTTGCGATGCCATCCCTATCGCTAACTTATTAGCCACTAACTACAACTGGCTTAACCGCAACACCGATGCAGTGCCCTATCGTATCGCCAACATTCTGCGCGACTGGGCCGAGCGCTACACAACCGGGATGCGCGTCCTGCGAAGGTGCGACAATCAGAATCCAGTGGGATTCTATGTTTTCTATCCCACTCGCCGCGATTCTGAAATTAACTTCTTTGCCCCCCCGAGTCAGGGACTGCATCTCAGTCAGGTGGCTGAGGTTGATCCGTTTGAGATGGCGTTACCCGGTGACGAGAGCTGTCGGGCTGTGTTCGTCCGCAGTTGGATGATTGAGAGCCAATATCGCAAACAGGCTCAGGTTGATCTCTTGCAGGATGCTCAGCAGACGCTCGCCAAAATGCGGCAGGATTTTCCCAATCTCTGGGACATGTACGGTCTCATTATTCATCCCAGCTATGCCGAACTGGCGCTGGCCCTCGGGTTTCAGAAAACTAGCTCCGATCCTAAACTTTCACTGTATTGGACCTATCAGGCCGTCGATCGATTTCTGGCAATTGATATTAAAGAGGCCATGCACCAGTTCGAGAATGTGTAAGTCTGCTTGGTTCTTGGTTCTTGGTTGGTCAGCGGCAATGGGTTCAAGGTTCAGGGTTTAAGGTTCTGCGGCCCAGACACCCTTTACCTTCCGCACTCAACCCACTACCCACTCCCCTTCTACCCTCCCACTCCCCTAAATTCCTCAAATCGGATCTCAATCCCCCGGGTCTGACTTACGCTAGAGGAAAGAATTTTTGCAGACATCCGTTTGGGCTGCTTGAAGCGGCGAAGTCTGTGAAAGATAATTGTTCAGAGCCAAAAATTACTTGTCCTGCAGGCCGTGACAGACACCAAAAGCTATAAAGACACCGTCCTTCTGCCTAAAACTACGTTTGAGATGCGGGCCAATGCCCCCAAGCGGGAACCTGAGATTCAGCAGTTTTGGACTGAGAACGCCATTTACGAAAAGCTCGCGGAAAGTAACCCTGGTGAGCCGTTTGTGCTGCATGACGGCCCTCCCTACGCTAACGGTTCATTGCACATTGGCCACGCTCTGAACAAAATTCTGAAAGACACCATCAATAAGTATCAGATACTCCGGGGACGCAAGGTCCGCTACATCCCAGGATGGGACTGTCATGGCCTGCCTATTGAGCTAAAAGTGCTGCAGTCGATGGATGCGGAAGTCCGGGCTAACTTGACTCCCATCAAGCTGCGTCGTAAGGCTAAGGCATTTGCCTTAAAGACAATTGACGAACAGCGGGAAAGCTTTAAGCGATACGGCGTCTGGGGTGACTGGGACGCTCCCTACATGACGCTACAGCCCGAATATGAAGCGGCACAAATTGCGGTCTTCGGACAGATGTATCTGAAGGGCTATATTTACCGGGGTCTGAAGTCCGTCCACTGGAGCCCCACGTCACAGACGGCGCTGGCAGAAGCCGAACTGGAATACCCTGAAGGCCACACCTCTCCCAGCATCTATGCGGCATTTCCCGTGGCGAAAGCGTCTGATGCAGCAGCAGCAACCTTATCTCCCTACCTACCAGAGCTGGGTGTCGCCATCTGGACAACGACACCGTGGACAATTCCAGCCAATATGGCAGTGGCCGTCAATCCTGAACTGACCTACGCCGTAGTTGAAGTAGCGAAGGGCGAACCCTTTAAATATCTGCTGATTGCCAAAGATTTGAGCGATCGCCTCAGCCAAGTTCTCGACAGCGAACTTACTGTCAAAGCCGAAGTCAAAGGCGCTGATCTGGAAGGGGCAACCTATCGGCATCCCCTACAGGACCAACTGCCCACCGATAAGCGCGGCGAAACTAGCCCCATTGTCATTGGCGGCGATTACGTTACAACTGAATCGGGAACGGGTCTGGTTCATACAGCACCCGGACACGGCCAGGAAGACTTTCAGGTCGGGCAGCGCTATGGATTGCCTGTGCTTTGTCCGGTTAACGAGCGGGGTGATATGACCGAGGAGGCTGGCCCCTTTCAAGGCATGAACGTGCTGAAGAACGCCAATACCGCTGTCATTGAAGCACTGGAAGGAGCAGGCTCGCTGCTGAAGCATGAGCCCTATGCCCATAAATATCCTTACGACTGGCGGACCAAAAAGCCGACCATCTTCCGCGCTACAGAACAGTGGTTCGCCTCGGTAGAAGGCTTTCGCGATGAAGCGCTGCAGGCAATTCAGGATGTCCAGTGGATTCCAGCTCAGGGCGAAAATCGTATCACGCCAATGGTGGGCGATCGCTCTGACTGGTGCATCTCGCGCCAGCGGACCTGGGGCATGCCGATTCCGGTGTTTTACGACGAAGCGACGGGCGAACCCCTCCTCAATCAAGAGACGCTCGATCACATCCAAAAAATCTTTGCTGAGAAAGGATCTGATGCTTGGTGGGAACTGCCAGAAGCGGAGCTATTGCCCGAGGCTTATCGTAACGATGGCCACACCTACCGTAAGGGTCTGGATACCATGGATGTGTGGTTTGATTCGGGCTCGTCGTGGGCGGCGGTGGCGCGTCAGCGAGCCGGTATGCAATACCCCGTGGACATGTATCTGGAAGGATCGGACCAGCACCGGGGGTGGTTTCAGTCCAGTTTACTGACCAGCGTGGCCGTCAATGGCTGTGCGCCTTATCAGAAGGTATTGACCCACGGCTTTGCGTTGGACGAGCAGGGCCGCAAGATGAGCAAGTCGCTGGGAAATGTAGTGGATCCCCGCGTTGTTATCCAAGGGGGCAAAAACCAGAAGAAAGAGCCTGCCTATGGGGCCGACGTGCTGCGCTTGTGGGTGTCGTCAGTAGACTACTCTTCGGACGTGCCCCTGGGCGGTAACATTCTCAAGCAAATGGCGGATGTGTACCGCAAGATCCGCAATACGGCTCGCTTTTTGCTGGGCAATCTGCACGACTTTGATCCGGCTAAAGATGCCATAGCCTATACCGAACTGCCAGAACTGGATCGGTACATGCTGCACCGCATGACGGAAGTGTTTGATGAGGTAACGGACGCCTTTGACACTTACCAGTTCTTCCGCTTTTTCCAGACGGTACAGAATTTCTGTGTGGTAGACCTCTCCAACTTTTATCTCGATGCGGCGAAGGACCGGCTGTACATTAGCGCGGCAACGTCGCCGCGTCGTCGCAGTTGCCAGACGGTACTGGCGGTTGCGATTGAAAACCTGGCGCGGGCGATCGCACCTGTCCTATCCCATATGGCCGAAGATATCTGGCAAAATCTGCCCTACAACACTTCCTATCAATCGGTGTTTGAATCTGGCTGGGTAAAACTGGAGGATGAGTGGCGGCAACCTTCCCTAGCCAAGAAATGGGAGCAGCTTCGGACTGTCCGTCAGGAGGTCAATAAGGTACTGGAGCAGGCGCGGGCCGAGAAGGCGATTGGGTCATCACTGGAAGCGAAGGTGCTTCTGTACGTCCCTGATGTTGAGCTGCGCCAAACACTGAATGCCCTTAATCCGGAAGACAGCGTTGCGGCTGGTAGCGATCACGTCGATGAACTGCGATATCTGTTTCTGGTGTCGCAGGTAGAGGTGTTGGATTCCGCTACGAAGCTCGCGGGGGTGAAGTACAGCAGTGAAGCCGATGATTTGGGTGTGGGTGTGGTGGATGCCGATGGTGAGAAGTGCGATCGCTGTTGGAACTATTCCACCCATGTCGGTGAATCAGCCGACCACCCGACCATTTGCGAGCGCTGTGTCGAGGCACTATCGAATCAGTTCTGATTGCCAGACGCTACTAGCTCCCAGGATTCTGCTGGATTTGCTAACAATGCTGTTGTGCGTGCCAAAGAACCCTGGGATCAGAGCATACAAACTGTTACGGAATCGTACGCTTGCGGGTCATGACGCTGATGAACTCGCCATTACGCCCCGTGGGTAACGGTTCGCTCCACGCAATCCGCTCACAATAGCCCAAAACAGCCATGCGGTTCATGGCTTCGATGAGGGCGCTGTAATCACCCAGGAGAATATGGCGCACGGTCTCCTGGTTAAAGGAGGGCAAGTTAAAACTGGAAGGGCTGCCAGCCCCTCCGTCAGAGGATTGAAACATACGGGTCGCTCCGTTTTCACTGAAGGAAAACGAGGAACGCTCTAGCACTTCCCAATGAAGGTGCAATCGAGAAGCTAGATCTAAAATGACGCTAGGCATCTCGTCTTACCCTGTCTAAGTCGGGATGATTAGGGGATTTGAGGAGCGGCAACTCCTCTTTTCCCCGCCTAGAATCATTCCCCGCTGTAGAAGCGATAGTACAAGAAGTCCTGTGAGCGTACAACCGTATGAGCTAGCCCATATCTAACGGACTCCTGACACCCCGCCCCCCGCGATTCAAAACGTGGGCGTATAACTAACTCCCCTAAATGGGGGCTTAACTGTCAAAAGTGACGCATGAAGTACCCCACTCACCATACTTAACCGTCAGAAGTGACACATAACACCCTGCTTTCCTGAAGTTATACGTCAAATATTGTTGATAAGTTCCATGAATCAGGTTGTTATCACCTGAAAGTGACAGATAAGATCCGGAAACATGGATCTTATCTGCCAGATCTGACGTTGAATATATAGTTATACCGACAGCATTAAGTACATAGAGGTTTTCATTGATCGCTCTAAGTTAAAAACAAAAGGCAGTTGATTATATCGAATTACCAAATTCTACTAACTCAAGATAGTCGAATGATTACTAACTCCGAGAAACAGAAGTTCGTTCAGATTGGTGGTCTCAATTTTCTCGTGGAAACGCCTAAAGAAATTGAGGATGAGATAAGGGAAATCAGGCAAGTCTACTGGAAGGAAGGAAAGGAAAGAAAACTTGTTGTCCTCCTGCATGCCTACACCGCCAGCGCACAAAATTTCTGCCACGTCTGCCGGACTATAGATAGAGAGCTTGACAGTCCTCACATTCTTATTCCTGAATTTCCTGCTGGTCTTTTCTCAACTGCCAATCCCCTCGTTATCGTCCGTGACGTAGTGAGGTTGATCGACTGTCTTGACAAGGAAAGGATGTTTAAAGAGATTATTCTTGTTGGTCACAGCTTAGGAGCATTGCTCGCCCGACAAGTTTACGTCTGTGCTTGTGGCGAGACGGAGAAAGCACCTTTTGAGAAGGAATTAGCTGACTTCCGACAGGCTAGAGAGTGGGTAGAGAAAGTAAATCGGATCATTCTCTTGGCTGCGATGAACCGAGGCTGGCAGATTTCTCACCACCTATCACCCTTAAACGTTTTGGCTCAGAGTGCGGGTGTTATTTTGGGTAATCTCATGACCCTCGTTGGCAGAAAACCTCTTATCTTTAAGATACGCCGGGGCGCACCCTTTATCACTCAGCTACGAATTCAGTGGCTTGCGATGCATAATGGGAATGCCCTAACTGTACAGCTCCTCGGCTCTGTTGATGATATTGTTTCTCCTGACGATAACATTGATCTGGTTACAGGGAAAGACTTTGTCTATCTCGACGTTCCTAAGACAGGACATTCCAGCATCATTGTGATGGATAAGACGCCAGAGGGAAGTAAGAGAGCGGATATTTTCATACGCGCTCTTAAGGAAAGCCATAAGAAACTTAGAAACTCTCAAAATATTCCTGATGATCAGCTACTACCAGGTCCTTTTCCACATATAAAGAACGTCATCTTCGTGATACACGGCATTCGAGATCGTGGTTTCTGGACGAAGAAGATAGCCCGACGGATTCGAGCCTTGGGAAGTAACCAAGCTTATGCTACGGAGACCTCTACCTATGGCTATTTCCCCATGCTACCCTTTCTTCTTCCTTTCTATCGTCGGAACAAGGTGGAATGGCTGATGGATCAGTACACGGAAAACCTCGCTCTTTATCCAAAGGCTGAATTTCACTACGTTGGTCATAGCAACGGAACTTATCTGCTTGCCAAGGCTCTACAAGAGTACCCTAGTTGCCGATTCAAACACGTTGTCTTCGCGGGCAGCGTCGTTCGTACCGATTATGGGTGGTCTGACAGATTCAGCAAACATCAGGTCGAAAAAGTACTAAATTTTGTTGCTACGGGTGATTGGGTCGTTGCTTTTTTCCCAAAACTCTTTCAAGTCCTGCGCTGGCAGGACTTAGGCAGTGCTGGTCACGATGGTTTCAAATTTAAAGAGAATCGTTCAGGTAACTTTATAGAATTTGATCAATCTCGCACTATTGTGCAAGTCCAATATATTCAGGGAGACCACGGGGCTGCCCTCAAGGAAGAAAACTGGGATGCGATCGCTAATTTTATCTTGTCGGGACAAGTTGGTCAGTCGCATCTACCCCAATCTCTACTCAAGAATCGGCAAGAGCTGTTTATAGCATTGGTTGGCAAGGCTCCCTATCTCGTCTGGATTATCATTTTCCTTTTTGTGATCGGGATTGGGCGAATAATTCTCTCCTTCGATCTAGCTGAGTGGCAGAGAACAGTTCTTTTTGTTATCTATATATGGTTGATCTGGCGGATTCTAAGTCGTCTTTAGGGGAAGAGAAGACCGCCATAAATTAATAAGTGATTATGTATAACAATGCCCATGCACACCGACCGTCGAAAGTTCATTTGTTATACTGCAAATTATCTGCGGCGGGTGATGGGCAACGTTATGCCGCTTGCGTTTCGGGTGGGAGCAGTAGTGGGGAAAATATCTGTCGAGGGCAACATCAAGATAACTTATCTTTCACTCGACTACACTCATCCAGCAGCAGGTTGAGTTCAGCAGCTACTTTCCAGGGATTGCGACCTTTGAAAGGAGCAGCGATAACTGCTTCATAGGGATTTTTCCCAGTTTTTTTGACGGCTGCAATCGCGGCTTGATTGGAGAGTCCTCGTCCAGCCACAAGCCAAGCTGCTAAAATATGCCCTGTGCGTCCAGCTCCACCAGAACAATGAACAACAACTTTCTCTTCATTTTGGTTGGCAGCAGCTAGGAACGGTAGAATTTGATGAATTAGAATTTTCGGCTTCACAAAATCAAAATCATAGATTGGTGTCCAACAAACCCGGTCAATTCCGAAGGTCTGTCGATAAGCTTCAAGTAAATTTGTGTAGCGAATGAGTTGAAACTCAGTCAGCAAGCAGCAGACACGCTTGACGTTTTGATTATGCATGAACTCAATCCACTTGTTAACTTGCTCATCGCTATATCCCGGTCGAGCACAGCCAAATACTATGAGTTCATTCTCCGAAGCTGAAACAAATTTGTACATATCGAGTGCATCGAATTGTTTAACAACTGATTTTAACGCTTAAGTTTTCCTATCAAAGGTTGAATATTCTATACGGGCCATGTTATTCGCGCAGTAGAGCAATCCCATTGCACACGACCGTATAGAGTCTTTTCGTTGAGTCCGAGAAGCTGTTAGCGGTGGGTGAACGGGGTCGTTATACGGCAGATTTAACACTGAAGTAATGGTAACTCTACAAGGCATAAAGCTTGAATTAATCAATGAATATAGTCTTAGTCCAGAGCGGCGTGAAGAAATTCGAGTCCTACTTCAATCGTGCTTCCCATACGCCTTATTTACCCTCAGCCGTACCTATCTCAAGCAAATACCTCCCCAGCGTCTTCTGGCCTTAGATAAGGACAATACGATAGGTCATCTAGGTCTTGAGCATCGCGTGGTTGGAACGACTATTGGTTCGATCGAAATCCTAGGTGTCATCGATTTGTGCGTCTTGGAACCCTACCAAGGCTATGGTATCGCCTCGCAGATGCTGAGTTGGGTAGGAGCAGTACCTTCTGCAAAAAGCTGAGCAGCAAGGGGGATCAGTTGAGGTGATGGCTTTCTGACCGCAAGTTATTCCCGCTGGAGATGAAAGGGAGCACATGGTAAAGCGGGTGATCGTGTTGGATACAGGTCTAGTCGGGCTAGTAACCAATCCAAAGCTCTCTTCCCAAGGTGTTGCTTGTAACCAATGGCTTCAGTCTCACCTTAACTCAGGTAACTTTCCTCCCAGTTGACCGCCACTTACCATCTGGTTAGGCTTACATCTTGCAGTGCGTAGATCTGTGACCCTCAAATTCACTTTGGATCATTGCTTTTGATAAGCTTTGGGTGTCACCCCTGTTATCTGACGGAAGACTTTTGTTAGATGGGTTTGATTGGCAAAGCCGCAATCTAGGGCAATGGCGCTAATTGCCCTAGATCGCTGTTTCAGTAATTGTTTAGCTCGTTCCACACGTTGTTGCATCAAATACTGATACGGCGCAATTCCTACTGATTGCTTAAAGGATCGGCTAAAGTGTGATTCGCTCATGCTGGTCAGGGTCGCCAAATCCAAAATCGACACATCTTGTGCCAAATTCGCCTTCATGTAATCAATGACCCGCTCCAACTGTGACGGGGGTAAACCGTTGGCTTTGTTCTTACGCGAAGGCAAAGGCTTGGTGGCTGCATAGTTCTGCACCAAACGAGCAGCCAGCGCGGTTCCCAATGACTCGCCATACAACCTGCCGGACAGACACCCCGTTTGGATTTCCGTCTTGAGCGCGAGGGCTAATTGCTGGATGACCGGATCAGCGATCGCAACCTGTGGCATCAGTTCTATTTCACGCTGCTCCTGAGTGGTTTGATTCAGCAATGTTGGACAAATCGCAATTACCGAAAATTCGATTTCCTGATTCCAGTTTGTCCGGTGATTTAGAAATGCTGGGATAACATCGACGCGACCGTTGCCGTGGGCGTAGTGTTTAAATTTGCCATCCAAACAACGCTCTGCCTGAAAGCAACTTTTAGGGTCCATGATCACCAGTGAATGTTGTAGAAGGCAGTGCTCCACCGTTTCATGGGGAGGATGGCAGTAGTGGGTGAAGGTTAACCCTTTCCACCCGGTACGATAGCTAGCGACTAGGGGTGCCTGTGGAAGCACTCGTGTTACTTCTGCCTGGTTTGTAAGATCAATTGTGGCGGTTGCAGGATTCACCATCGGCTTTACCCAGTCAAGATTTCACATCCCAAGCAGGATTGGGACAACTTTAGCAGAATTGGATGAGACGATAGGTTGGGGCTACGCCTACTGTAGGCGTAGCCTCAGTTAGGCACTGTCCCATCTCCTTCACCGACCGCTTATGCCCAATCAACCTACACCAGACATCGAGCTGCTACGCGCAGCGTACGCGGCCTTCAATGCGCGTGACATTGATGCCGCCCTCGCCCTCATGGCTCCCGATGTGCATTGGCCGAGAGCCTTCAAAGGTGGTTTTGTCCGTGGACCTGAAGCAGTCCGTGCTTACTGGACAGAGCAGTGGAGCGAAATCAATGGACATGTCGAGCCGGTTGCCTTTCACTCGGAAGAGGATGGGCAGGTCTTGGTCGAGGTGCATCAGGTCGTACGCGATCTGACCGGAACCGTACTCGCCGATGAGCACGTCGGCCACCGTTTCACCATTGAGCATGGCTTAATTCAAGCCATGGAAGTTTGTCCACTTTCATCGTCTAGCCTCAATGCCTAACAACGCCTATGCAAACCGACCGTTGAGAGTTGACCGCTATGCTACAAACAAAGATGGTCAGTGGGTGATGGGCAAAGTTAGCAGGTAACTACTGAGAGCATGAGTTGCTAGAAGCTAAGAGTCTTCCCAATCCGGTGGTCAGGCATAAGTCACACAATGGCAACAAAGATGTATAGGGAACATGACAACCATGGGTGAAAACTACAAGTATTAAAACTTACCGCGCGGTATAGCCACCATTAGCAAAAATCGTTTGTCCGGTAATCCACCAACCCTCAGTTGCTAGAAACCTCACGATAGGGACAATATCTTCAATTTTAGTCAGTTGATTACCCATCGCTTGGGACTTGTGGAATGCCACTCGTTCTGGGGTTTCCTGTCCATAGAAGAAAGGGGTGTCCATCGGTCCTGGTCCGATAGCCGTGACAGAGATGCCACGCGATGCAAACTCCTTAGCAGCTGCACGGGTGAAGTGTTCGACAGGAGCCTTGCCGCCTGCATAAGTCGAGTAGCCGTCAGTAAATGCGGCAAGTAACGATGTCACGATAGTGATGATCTTGCCATTGTCGTTGAGGTGTTTACCCGCTTCCTTGATGAAGAAATAGGCTGATTTCGCATTAATGTCGAACATCGAATCAAATTCAGCCTCAGTCGTATCAAGGATTGGCTTACGCAGCACTTTACCGACGGTATTCACGGCTACGTCGATTCTGCCAAAGAAATCTTTGGCCTGCTCAAACAAAGTCGTAACATTCTCTGGCTGCGTCAGGTCACCCTGTATCACAAACGCTTCACGACCTAGCTTTTGAACCGCCTGCACGGTTACTTCAGCTTCCTGTTTGGCAGCTTGGCTATGGTAGTGAACGACAACCTTAGCTCCACTGCCTGCAAACTCGCGGCTAATCAGTCCGCCTAGATTCTTAGCGCCACCGGCAACAAGCACAACCTTATCCGTCAAATCATAATTGGGCATAGCTGACTCCTAGATGATTGAAAGTTCCATGCAGCGATCGCACTCTCTAGCAGGTTGCGATTCTGCTTGCTCGACAAGCATAGCTAGTTGACAAAAATGCGGGTAGTGGGAAAAATTGCAACCATAAGTTGCATCGAGAGCAATTAACCTGAGAGCAAAACATGCACAGTCTCCAGCAGCTATTTATTCAGGTTGTCGAAGCAGGCAGCTTTAAGAAGGCTGCTGAACAGATGCACATCGAGCCATCTTCTCTCAGTCGTAAGATAGCGGCCCTTGAAAAGCGCCTAAATGTGAAACTGCTGCATCGTTCAACGCGGCATACTCACCCAACCGATCTTGGCCAACGATACTATGAAGGCTTGCGTAGGTTACTCGATGATGAAATAGCCCTGGAAGAGGAAATAACGAGTGGCGTCAAGACACTCAAAGGGACACTGAGAGTTAGCGCCCCCGTTGATTTCGGCGCTGAATTTGTCGTTCCAGTAATCCATGAAATGCTGAGAAGTGCGCCTGAGCTTTCCGTAGAGCTATTACTGAGTAGCCATTTCATCAATTTAGTTGAGCAAAATATCGATGTTGCAGTCCGAATTGGAGAATCGTCGAAATCCAACTTGCTTGCCAAGAAAATTGGTGAAGTTCCTAGAGTTCTTGTCGCTGGTCACAACTACTTGAAGCGCTACGGTACTCCTGATACTCCAGATGATTTGGCAAACCATAATTTTATTCTGTACTCGCCTGTCCAGGCTAGAAGTGATATTGAGTTTGTTGATGGTAATAAATTTCCATATTCAAAAATACAAAGCAACATAACCGTCAATAGTGTGAATGCAATTCGAACGTTGGTAAAAGACGGATTGGGCATTCATTTGGGGCCCGCTTGGGTATTCAAAGAAGCTATAGACAAAGGGGAGGTTTGTAAAATTCTGTCAAGCTATAACTTGAAGAGTTTTCCTATTCATGCTGTATACGTAGCCCGAGCATATTTACCTAGAAAAACAGAAGAGTTCATTCAACAACTATCAAGGTATATAGATCGTAGTATTTGATCTTTTAGCTGTCATCGATTGATCTTTGCAGCGCTCAATCGTATCGTCAACCTCCATGACTATTTGTCCCGCCGAGAAAAGGTGCCGATGAGATGCACCAAGAGGCGTTGGGACACTTTGCGGTTCGACCACACGGCTCGACTGAGTACCCAATGATGCTTCCCAAAGTCAGGCGTAAGCCTACCCGAGTGCTTGTAGGAGAATCCACCGTGCGGGTACTAAGGCCCAGGATGGCTACCACAAGGAGCGTTTGTGCCTGCGGCCAAACCCGCTGCGAAAAAACTCTGCCGAAACATGACACAATTTCTGCAATTGGTCCTGATATATTAAACACAACTTTTGGGAGATGAGATTGAAATTAATTGATCTCACTCTATTCTTAGACCAGACTTCTCTCGTGATTTAAATCGATAAATTGGGCATAGAAGAGTCTTTAAAGTTATGAAAAATAAGAGATTGAAAGTCTTACTTGTCATTGAGCAATGCAATCCCGAATGGGCTTCAGTCCCTCTGGAAGGCTACTGTTTTTACGATCAAATTAGTCAACTTGTTGATGTTAGCCTTGTAACTCATGAAAGGAATAAGCCAGCTTTAGAAAGAGTTCACTCAGATAGAGATATTACCTATATATCGGAAAGCACATTCATTAAACGATATTTCAAGGTTGTCACAAGACTCAGCAAGTTGGGGAATAAAGTCATCTGGCCTCTTTATCAGGCTTTGCGATATCCTGTTTACGGCGAATTTAATCACCTAGTTTACAGTAAATTCAAAGACTCTATTACTAGAGGTGATTATGACGTGGTTCATGCTATTACGCCTATGATGCCACGCTACCCAGTCAAAGCGATCAGAGCATGTCAAAATACACCCTTTATTCTTGGCCCAGTTAACGGCGGTGTTTCTTTCCCAAAAGGGTTTCGAGATATAGCTAGACAAGAGTTTGCTGATTTCAACTTTCTTCGACTGATCGGGCGATTCATCATCCCTGGCTACAGAGAGACCTATGAAAACTCTGACTATATCCTGGCGGGCTCTACTTATACGATGAATCTGATCAAAAGCCTGTTTAATATTGAAAGCAGCAAAATTGAATTGCTTTATGAAAATGGTATTTATGAATCATTTCTCAAAAGGACTGATACCTATGAAGTGAAAGATGCAAACGATGGAATGAAAGTGAATTTGCTTTTTGTAGGACGACTCGTTCCCTATAAGGGGGCTGATATGTTAATCGAAGCCATCAGCAAGTTGGGTCAGAAATATCTAGATAAAGTCTTTTTGACTATCGTTGGAGACGGTTCTGAGCGAGGCAAGTTAGAACAACTCGTGCAGACATTCAACCTCAAAGATAAAGTTGATTTTGCGGGATGGGTTGAGCAAAAAGAAACACTCAAGTACTATCGCAAGTCTGACATTTTCTGTTTTCCCTCCATCCGTGAGTTTGGTGGAGCCGTTGTGTTAGAGGCAATGGGCAATGGCCTGCCTTGTATTGTGATTAATAATGGTGGTATCGGTGAATATGTTACTCCAGAAACGGGTTATACAATTGAACCCTTATCAAGAGAATATGTTATTCGAGAATTAAAGCGATGCTTAGAGAATTGGATTCCTGATCGAAAGCTGAGGCAAAGTATGGCACACCGGGCTATTCAACGAGCGAGCGAATTTACGTGGCCTTTTAAGGCTAAGGTTATTGTTGATACTTACCACAAAGTGCTAGCGAAGAGCGTTTAAAGACTTGTACGCTCTCGTAAGTTCTATGAGAGACTGGTGGCGAAGGTGATTGAGCGCGCCGTAATAGATGCACCAGGTGGCGGGAAGGTCGCAGAATGGCTGTATGCTTGGGAGCCAATCATTCTGCTCAATACAGCAGTGGTAGGTTAGCTTGGCATGGAATCAGCCAAGCAGTTATGTCTAGCTGAACCAGGAGAGTTGAGAACGTACGGCTCCTGCATCTTTAGAATGCTGCGTTCGAGGCGGTGCTGCCTAACTTTGCATTGAAACGGATACAAAGACGAAAACACTAAGCATCGTTACGAAATGATTTCATACTACTCAACCAGAGCGTTATGCGAATACAGAAAGGTGACACATTGACTACCAAGGTTGCTCTGGTCACAGCCGCCGGAAGCGGAATGGGCGCCGCGATCGCGCGCAAGCTTGCAGAACCCTGATCCGGTGTTTCCAACTTCGTCGGCAATGCGTTCTACTCTCGCCTCGTTCACAAAGCTGTATGCCGATGAATATGCATCACAAAACAACTGAAGAAGAGATGCGACTGTTTGAAAAATTCAGCGACTCTTATGGTTATACGTTTTATGTTCTGCAAGCAGCATAGGCAAAAGCCGTCGAACCATTCGCTCGGAGCAGACTGTCAAAAGATCTTGGCGCTGAGTTCAGCTTGCTTGCAGCTACTTGATCGCCCCGTTAGTGCGATCGCCATCGCGCCAGCAAAGCTGAGCGTCAAAATACCTGTACGCTGGCCCCAGCCATTATGTCAATCACAGCTAAACAGTACTTTTAGCCTCTGAGTACAGGCTTAATAGCATCCCTCATCCAGCCCTTTCCCTCCCTTACAATTAGCCTGTCGCTTTTAGACTCGGGACTGATGCAATCTCCCCCAACCGGATTCAAATACGTGAGTTCTGAGACTCCCAATTGGCTCTGCTCAACTTGGTGCGGAACAGGCGATTAGGATAATGCCTTAAACCCATGACGGTGTGTTGCGGCACACAATACCGCCACAACATGAACAGGTCACCCTAGCGACGGGTGTCTAAAAACGGCTCAAAAGCCCGCGATTATTTGGAGGTTTTGATCCAATGGCAGGACAATTAATAGCTGTAGCAGTAACCAGCGATGGAACCATCGCAGCTCATGCAGGCAGAGCTTTGCAGTGGCAAGTCTATACCGTTTCCGATGAAGCAGACCCATGCTTTGTCTGGGCATTAGATTTAAACCGATCTGGCTGCTTACACGAATGGCATGTGCGAGATGACGGCAACCGCCATCCCCTGCATTTTGTTGATATTGCCATCGCGGCGTCTGCAGGTGAAGGAGTGCGACGAAGACTACAGCAGCGAGAGACAGAGCTACTGACCACCAGTGAGGTAAATCCAGCACGGGCGATCGCCGCTTATCTAGACGGGAATTTGCCTGAGGGATTGCCCCACGAAAAAGCAGCGTGCCACTCCCATTGAGCAAGCCGCTCACGTCACCCGTTGTTGAGTATTGATAGCTTCAGCTGCGATTATTCAACCCAGTGTTTAGCTCTCTCAACCGCCTTCTTCCATAGGACATAGTTTTCCTGCGCGGCGGATGCATCGTCCCCCGGTTCAAACACGATATCAATGTCACGGCTCTCGACTAGCTGACGGTAATCCTGCCAGAAACCGATCGCTAGACCAGCCGCAAAGGCCGCTCCCTGAGCGGTGGTATCTAAAATTGCCGGACGCTCGATCGGAATGCCCAGTGCATCGGCCTGGAACTGCATCAGAAAATTATTGTTGCAAGCTCCCCCATCCACCTTGAGGCGGTTAATAGCGGTTTCGCTATTGCTATTGACGGCTTCTACCACTTCCTTAACTTCGTAGGCGATCGCCTCCAAGACTGCCCGCACCATATGCTCTCGTTGGGCGCCTCCTGTGATGCCCAAAAAGGCGCCTCGGGCGCTCATGTCCCAATGAGGTGCGCCCAGACCGCTCAGGGCTGGAACAAAATAGACACCGCCATTATCGTTCATCTTCTTTGCTAGCGGTTCGGTATCGGCAGCATGATTGATAACCTTGATACCATCCCGCAGCCATTGGATGCAGGCTCCTGCTGTAAACATCGCACCTTCTAAGGCATAGCCAACGTGAGGCTGTCCACCATTCGCTTCTGACCAAGCAATCGTGGAGAGCAATCGCTGGTTTGTACGAGCCACTTCGTTTCCCGTGTGGGCCACCAGGAACGCGCCCGTACCATAGGTACATTTGAGCAGGCCAGGGCGATCGCACCCGTGACCAAAGAGAGCTGCCTGTTGGTCACCTAAGATAGCCGCAATCGGAATTTCAGCGCCTAAGAAACTCGCATCCGTATGGCCAAACACGCCTAGACTGGGCTTCACCTCAGGCATTAAGTGAGGCGGGATACCAAAAAGGTCCAACAGTACTGGATCCCAAGTGTGATCTTGGATGTTGAGCAGCATGGTGCGGCTGGCATTGCTATGATCAGTAGCATGAACTTGCCGCCCCGTCATGTTCCACAGCACCCAGGTATCAACGGTGCCGGCCAACGTTTTATCCAAATCAATGGGGGGATCAGCGTACTGTTTAACGTGATCCAACAGCCATGACAGCTTCGAAGCAGAGAAATAGGCATCGAGCACTAGGCCGGTACGGTCGTAAATATCCTCGGCCTTCCCAGCTGCGCGCAGCTCGTTGCAGAGAGCCGCTGTCCGACGATCCTGCCAAACAATCGCATTGTGATGGGGGCGCCCTGTTTCCTGATCCCACAGCAGACAGGTTTCCCGCTGTACGGTCAGGCCAATGGCAGCTACATCGCTTGCTTGGATGTTGGCTTTTTCCAAAGCCCCTTTAGCGGCCCAAACGATATCTTCCCAAATCTCGCGCGGGTCGTGCTCCAACCAACCCGGTTGTGGATAGTACTGTGTCAGTTCCTTATAAGACTGGGCTACAACCTGCCCAGACTGATCAAACAAAATCGCGCGATTGCCTGTAGTGCCCAAATCGAGGGCCATGATGTAAGCGGCTGCCATAGTGTTCCGTTACGTAGCGTCATTCGAGAGATACCCTGCTCGTTATAACTTTCGATGGGACCGCCTATTTTGTTCAGGAATTTAAGATTGCCATTAGATTTTTGTTAGCACATGTTGCGCAGGTGTTAGCGCATGTTGCGTCAGATAAAAAAAGACGATCGCAGCATTTGCGATCGTCTTGCACGCACTTAAGAAACTTGTAGAGTCATTGCCGCGTTACTAGCGCGCTTGGCACGTCGCGAGGATGTCATGATCAAGTGCACTTGACTCAACGGCGTAAAATCCTCTGGGGACAAAGACAGTAGCGCCGCCGCTGGAAGCAGCTACCTGACTCGTTGAGTCCAACGCCAGTGTGTAAGGATGGGAGGCTTGGCTATAGCTATCAACGACTGTAAGCTCCAGCCCATTCTCAGCAATCTGACCATGGAAACAGTCAAACGAGGAGGATGGTTGGTAAAAGGCGCCAATGACCTGGTGCGATTGGACATTGACAACCATGTAGGTGGTACCTATCTGCCCCACTTCAGGGGACTCACCAAACACGTGGGTGCCTTCTTCCAGCCTAGAGACCGTCGGGGTTTCAGGGGTAGAGGCCGAAGCAGACGTCAAGACAAAGGGGAATGAACCCAGTAAAAGCCCCGCAGTGAGGGCAAGAAATACGAAGGGACGTTGAATCAGACGGTTTAGCAGGGAGCAGGAGAACCGTGAACGAGAAGCAACCTGGAAAGTCAGCGCGTGGGGCATAAGTTCAACACCGTTTGGTGGTCACTAATATATTCAGTGGAACTGCGGGATTTTCCAGTGACGACGCTAATTTTCTCGAATGATCTTTGTCGGATGTGGGCGTGACTAGAATCGGGAGGTCGTGTGATGCAGATCATCTGGTTTCCCCAAATGCCTATTTGTCTAGCATTTCCATGACTTTTCTAATTGTTTTCGTTCAAATTCAAATTGTTGCATGAGGGCATCGACAGCATGGGATAGCCCTTGCGCAGGTGGCGTTTCAGATGCACCTTGGTTTCTCGCAAATTTCTTGTCGCTAATTGCGACCAAAATACAAAGAGCAGGCGATAAAACACCTGCTCTTTGCGGTTGCGATATCGCCGTAAGAAACATCTCGGAGTTACTGTCTAACCAACGCCGAATACTTCTTACAGAAGCTAATCGCTAATTGGGGCGATGCCTTTTCTAACCCATCAGTTCCTTGACCTTGGCCATGATGCCATTGGGGTCAATGCCCTGATGAGGAAACTGCTCCCATAAGCCGCCACAGCCTTCCTCATGCGTACCAATGTGAGCAAACTTAGGCGTGTAGCCCCGCTCTAGGAGCCAAGAACCGAACCGGCTCCCCAGCCCTGTGCGACGGTTGAAGGCTTCTGTCACGAGTACGAAAGGCGCCTTGCCAACTTTCGCCATCATGTCTTCATCGATGACATTGAGAGTGGACTTATTGATGAGGCCCACTTCAATGCCTTCTTGCTTCAGACGTTCAACAGCATCTAGCGCCCGATAGATAGAATCCCCAAAGGTCACGATGTAGCCTGCTGAGCCTTCGCGAATCACCTCATCTTTGCCGGGGGTGAAGGTGTAGTCACCGCCAAAGAGTTCATTGCCGTCGGCATCCAGCACCATGGGCACCTTGGAGCGGGTGGAGAAAATGAACCGCAGACCAGGGTCATTGAAAATGGCCTTCACGACAGCCCGCATTTGGTTGGCGTCCGCAGGGAAATAGAGACGAGTCTCATGACCGTCATCGAGCCCGTTATCGGCAAACATATTATTGATGCCAAAGTGACAGGTATTGTCAGCCATGTCATCAATGCCTGCGTGAGAGAAGTGGCACAGCAAGTTGGCATAGTTCAACCGAGCCATGGTGATCTCAGAAACACACATTTCTAAGAAGGCGCTGAAGGTTGCAAAGATGCCTTGTTTGCCCTTCTCCATGCCGAAGCCAGCCGCTGCCGAAAGGTTACCCCGCTCTTGAATGCCACCGCTGATAAAGATTTCAGGGTGCGCTGAACGGATTTGCTTAAGGCCACAGGAGCCTTCTAGGTCGCTGTCTACAACCAGAACACTCTGCTTCCGCTCGTCTTCGCTCATACCGCCCAAGACCTCTACAACAGCCTCGCCAAAGACGTTGCGATTGGAGCCGAGCTTTTCCGATGAGCCGAGAAACTGATAGGAGTTTTTGGGCTTTTCGATGCCTTTTAAGAAATCGGCTGCCTCAGTGCGTCCCCTTGCTTCTAGATAAGTAATCGCAGCTGCGACTGGAATCACATCATGGCCGTGAGTACTGCCTTCAATCCCCTCAATGCCTACCGCCATAGCTCGCTTATTGATAAGCGCGATCGGTCCAGGCGTATTGATGGCCTTACAGATATTGGCGTACAGGCTGTCTAGGTCTTCGCCGTCGCCTTCAATGACCGTCAAGCCGTGACCTTCGAGAGTTTGCTTGACGCTATAGCCGCCCATGTATTTAGAGGGGTGCCCCGCGATCGTGACATCGTTGTCATCAATAATCAGCTTGACGTTGATATGGTTGGCAACCGCTAAGCGAGCGGCTTCCGCATCATTACCTTCCTGCTGAGAGCCGTCTGAACCCAGACAGAAAACAGTTTTGCCTGGGTTGGCCAGAGCCACGCCATTCACAAAGGGCCACATATGACCAAGACGGCCCGAGCTGAATTTGACGCCGGGTGTGAGTCCTAATTCTGGGTGACCGGGCAGTTTCTGATGGGCCTCACGGTAGCGCATGAGCTGCTCAGCAGGCAGGTCACCATTCAAGGTGGACATAAGATACTGGGTAGCAACGCGGTGGCCGGCTTCATCAAAGAAAGTCGGCACAAACTTATCGGGGCTACCCCGGAAGAGAGCATCCAGAATCATGACCTCAGGTACCGTGTCGTAAGGACCGCCGGTATGTCCACCAACGCCCCTGGCAGCGCCCGTTGCGGTAAAGAAGACGATCGCATCACGACAGAGCTCAATATTGGCCTTCAATGCACTGCGCTGTTCGTCCGTTAAAGTCGACACCGATGGGTCGAGGGTAATGCGTTGATATGCGCTGAGATCGATGGGGAAGGAAGCGGTCATGGGTCAAGTACCTCTATCTGACTCCTGTGAACAAAACCGTACGAAGGTCGAAGCAGTCGCTGATCCGAATTTCTTAATGCCTTCTGCAAATGAAGATATCAGTTATCTGAACGCCCTCAGTCACAAAGGAAAATTCATTTTTAATCAAGCTCGCCCAAATTAATTGCCGCGAGAGCTCTCGCGGCAATGCACCTATGGGTATTCATCTTCAGTGATAGCGGGATAAGCGTCTATCAAGAGCAGGTTAAGAAACTGCATCACACCCTAAGGCTGGTACTGTGGTGTACCACTCGCAAGTAATTCTGAAACGGTAACAAACCGATAGCCCAGTGGCTGGTACTTTGCCAAAATCAGCCTGACGACCTCAACGGTGTTGCTGCGATCGCCCCCCTCAGATTCACCATCTCCATCATGCAGCAAAATAATCGCGCCGCTACTAAATTTCGGTTCCAATAAGGCCATCATGACGTCAGGCTCTTCGGGCTTCCAATCATTCAGCTGGACCGTCCATAGGATATTGGGCTGCTGTCGCTGCTCTAGCACATACGGCAAGGCAAAAAGGCTATGTCCGTAGGGCGATCGAAATGGAATGGGCTGGTCGTAGCCGTGCTCTCGCAAAAAGCGGTCTGTCGATTCCAGCTCAGCCCGGATAGCACGAGGCGATTTCAGCCGTAAGCTGGGATGGGTCCAGGTATGGTTACCCAGTTCATGCCCTTGCTGAACCAAAACATCCAGTAGATCTGGGTACTGCGCAGCATGCCGACCCAAAACGAAGAAGGTACTACGAGCGCCAGCATCGGCCAAAATCTGAGAAATCTGTTGGGTGTAACGTGGATCAGGTCCATCGTCGAAGGTCAGCGCCACTAATTTTTCGGCGGTCTGGACCCGGTAAATTTCTTCACCCAATACCCACGGCATCAGGTAGCGATGAGGCCAGAACCATTGGGTACCAAGTAAGAGAACCAGGGCCATGGCAGCAGCCAGGATGCTGTAACGCATACGCCTTCGTAGCGGGCGTTTTGAGCGCGGGGGTGAAGAGGAAAACTTTTCTGTGACAGGCCGCATATACTTAGAAAACTCGCTGGCAGCGATCGCCAACGCTTCGCCGAAATAGGCTGGCGGGCTTCTTTGGCAAACCTTACATCAACTCAGGTCACCTCGCTAGCACGTCCTCAATAACTTCAGCGGGCTGGTTTTCTAAGCAGCTAGAGCGTTCTTCACATCGCCCCTCCTTTGCCCCCTTGTCTCGCCGTCTCTAGTTAAAGAATTTATGGAGATTCTTTGTAGCAGAGAACCGGATGGGACAGCTCAGGTTAATTTCATAATTATTGAGAAGCCTACGGGCGATTGCTCCTTTTCAGGGCATGATGGTTAAACACTCGATCATCGTGTCTTGAGCCTAATTTGTTGCACGTGTTTTCTGGAATTCCATGACATCCTTTGTTGAAGCACAAGATAAAGTTGCAGCCCAGCGGGTTACGGGTGGATTCGCCCTGATCGATAGCCTCAAGCGTCACGGTGTGAGCCACATTTTTGGCTACCCTGGCGGGGCTATTCTTCCTATTTATGACGAGCTTTACAAAGCTGAGGCTGCCGGCGATATCCAGCACATCCTCGTCAGGCATGAGCAAGGCGCTTCCCATGCTGCTGACGGCTATGCCCGCGCCACTGGCAAAGTCGGCGTCTGTTTTGGGACATCCGGGCCAGGTGCAACCAACCTCGTAACCGGAATTGCGACGGCATCAATGGATTCGATTCCGATGGTGGTTGTAACCGGGCAAGTACCCCGGGGTGCGATCGGCAGCGATGCCTTTCAAGAAACGGACATTTTTGGCATTACGCTCCCGGTTGTGAAGCATTCCTACGTCGTGCGCGATCCGCGTGAGATGGCGCGAATTGTAGCTGAGGCATTCTACATTGCTCGCACAGGGCGTCCAGGTCCCGTACTCATTGATGTCCCTAAAGATGTGGGTCTGGAAGCGTTTGACTACATTCCTGTGGAACCCGGAACGATTCAGCTGCCGGGATATAAGCCAACTGTCAAAGGTAATCCGCGTCAAATCAACTATGCGGTTCGTTTGCTGCGAGAAGCGCAACAACCCCTACTTTATGTTGGTGGGGGAGCAATCACCTCAGGCGCTCACGCCGAAATTCAGCAGCTAGCCGAGCACTTCTCGATTCCTGTGACGACAACTCTGATGGGGAAAGGGGCTTTTGATGAGCACCACCCCCTATCCGTTGGGATGTTGGGCATGCACGGAACGGCCTACGCGAATTTTGCCGTCAGCGAGTGCGATTTATTGATTGCCGTCGGCGCTCGATTTGACGATCGCGTGACCGGCAAACTGGATGAGTTCGCGTCCCACGCCAAAGTCATCCACATCGACATTGATCCTGCTGAGGTGGGCAAAAATCGGGCTCCCGATGTGCCAATTGTGGGGGATGTCCGCCGGGTTCTTCAAACGCTCCTACAGCGACTGCAGGATGAAGCTGTCCCAGCCGATGCTGCTCAAACGCAGTCCTGGCGCGATCGCATTCAGCGTTGGCGCCAAGATTATCCGCTTGTGGTGCCCCGCTACGACGATATCCTGTCACCGCAGGAGGTCATCGTTGAATTGAGTCGTCAGGCTCCTACGGCCTTCTACACAACGGATGTAGGCCAGCACCAAATGTGGGCAGCACAATTTCTGAAGAATGGACCCCGAAGATGGGTTTCTAGCGCGGGGCTCGGCACCATGGGATTTGGGATGCCAGCTGCAATGGGTGTGCAAGTTGGCCGCCCTGATGAAACGACTATTTGTATCAGCGGCGATGCTAGTTTCCAGATGAATCCACAAGAGCTGGGAACTTTGGCGCAGTACGGGATCAAAGTCAAAACCGTGATCATCAACAACGGCTGGCAGGGCATGGTGCGCCAGTGGCAGCAGGCCTTCTATGGCGAACGCTATTCTTCCTCCAACATGCAAGTGGGCATGCCTGACTTTGAAATGTTGGCGCAAGCCTACGGCGTCAAAGGCATGGTGGTGACTCGCCCCGATGAGCTGCAGGCTGCGATCGCTGCCATGCTGGCTTATGACGGTCCTGTACTAATGGATGTTCATGTCCGGAAGGACGAAAACTGCTATCCCATGGTCGCACCGGGCAAAAACAATGCTCAGATGCTGGGGCTTCCTCAGAAGGCAGCCAAAGTGCAGCCCGTTGAGCTAGTGTACTGCAGCAACTGCGGCGCTAAGAATCCCTCAAACAATACATTTTGTCCAGAGTGTGGGACGAAGCTGTAGTCTTCAAACTTTTGCAAAAGACTTGCTGAATAGGGAAGGGCGCGTTAGTATTGCGCGTGATTTAGCGTGCTGCTTGAGTTTCAGCCCTATTATTCGGCAAGTTATCCAAATGGTATTTGGGAGCAGAAGTGAGTCTATGACTGCAGCATTTAAGTCGGAAGCGATGAGTTCTCGTTCTCGGGTCCATGCCTCCCGCCGTAGGCTGACTGTGCTCCCTAATAATCGTCAGAAACAAACCAAGACATCGGTTCGGTGGGCAACTAACCATCGGTTTCCGCTCTGGCTAAAGCTGATGGTTTGGGGGCAATGGATTTCTTTGGGAGCAGCAGTCGTGACGATTGCAGGGGCGCTCACCGCCTACGCATTGACGGTCAATACCAATCGTCAACTAACGGTAGCGACTAGCACTCTAGAGCGTTTGCAAGATCAGCAAAAGCAATTGACGGCTGCCAATGCAGCGTTTAAGAATCACCTGGCTGAGACGGCTTTGACAACGCTCAAAACCAACACGCTACATCCCCGAAACGTTATTTTTCTGGAAGCTGTTGAAGAGCAGGCAACCCCTGCAACAGCAGAGTCCATTCCAGTGGAAGCGCGACCTTCCGAAAATCGTGCATTTCCTCAGGGCTATTAAGCATTGACTTCTTGTAGGCGTGGATATGAGAATTTCGCATCGTCGTGTGACGTCTAGATCATCCCTTGCTAAAGGCAGAAAAAAAGCGATACAGCAGCCGGCGGAGCAACCCAAACGCAAGATACGGTTTTCACCTCGCCTACGCATTTTGATCGTTTGGAGCATTCTATTGATTGCGGTTGCTGGGCTTTTGGGTCGACTGGCTCAGTTACAACTTCATCGTGGGGATGCCTTAACGGCGATCGCCCAGCAACAACAGGCCCGGAAAACATCCCATAGTCTGGCTCGCAGACCCATCATCGACAGTCAGGGGACGCCATTAGCCGTTGATCGCTTGGTGTATACCCTATACGCGCATCCTGTCCTTTTTCGTCAGCCTATGGGGGTCGTAGCCAGTACCCTAGCCCCTTTGTTGAAAGCGCCTACTGAGACCTTGACTCAGAGCTTTAAGCAACAGGAGACAGGTGTTCGATTATTGGATGATATTCCCGAAGACGTTGCCCAGCGCATCCGGCGACTGCGACTCGATGGTGTCGAACTCATGCCCCAGCAGCAGCGCTTTTACCCCCAGCAAGACCTGTTTTCGCAGATCGTAGGCTTTATCAATTTAGAAGGTCAGGCTCAGGCTGGCCTCGAAGTTGAGTATCAGGAACGCTTACACCTGCCTAAAACCACCCTACCTCAAGTAACAGGGCCAGCTTTGCCGGTTGCTCATTTACCGACAGAGCATAATTTGCAGCTTCAGGTAACCCTTGATAGCCGCCTCCAAAGAGTCGCACAGGAGGCCTTGCGAAAAACCATGCGGCAGTTTGGGGCGAAGCGAGGGGCGGTCATGGTGATGGACGTCAACACAGGCGCTCTCCACAGCTTTGCAGTCGAGCCCACGTTTGACCCCAACCGCTATTTCGATGCTGAGTTGTCTTGGCTTAAGAACTGGGCTATTACCGACTTGTATGAGCCGGGTTCAACTTTTAAGCCGATCAATATTGCCATCGCCCTGGAAAGTCAAGCCATTGCCCCCGAGGATACGGTGTACGACGAAGGCCAAATCATGATCGACGAGTGGACGATTCAGAATTCCAACTATGAATCGACCCAATGGAGTGGCACGCTGACGATTGAAGAGGTTTTGAAGTACTCCAGTAATGTGGGTATGGTGCACATCATGGAGCAGCTGCCCGCCTCCGACTATTACAGCTGGCTAGAAAAGTTGGAAATTGATCAGCCTACAGGTATCGGACTACCCTCAGAAAATTTTGCTCCTCTCAAAGCAAAAACTCAGTTTGTCAACAGCCCCGCTGATGTTGCGACGACCGCCTTTGGCCAAGGCATTGTGATGACCCCCCTTAAGTTACTGCAGCTGCAAGCCGCGATCGCCAATGGCGGTCAGCTGGTAACTCCCCATGTTGTTCAGGGGCTGATTGACGATACAGGTACATCGCATTGGCAACCCTCACGGGTGGCCCCCCGAAGAGTCTTTTCGGCGACAACGGCAGAGGCAGTTCTCGCGATGATGGAGGCTACGGTGGAAGATGGCACGGGTGAATTGGCCCAAGTTCCTGGGTACCGTATTGCTGGCAAGACAGGAACGGCCCAAAAGGCAACGGATGCAGGCGTCTACGGCAGCGGGCGCATTACTAGTTTTGTTGGCCTCCTGCCGGTAGAAGCACCCCGTTTCGCAGTGTTGGCAGTGATCGATGAACCCTTGGGGGACGATGCTTCAGGCGGTAGCGTTGCCGCGCCTTTAGTAAAAACCTTAGCGGAGTCCTTAGTTGTTCTGGAGGGAATTCCTCCCTCATCGCCCCAAGCTTTGGGAGGCATATCAGTCCCGCAAGCACCTTAGTTCAGCTTGTACTCGTGATAGTTAAGGCAAAATTCGCCCTGATTGGCGACGAACTCGCGATGGGCTTCTCTGACGACTTCAAAGGCTTCATCGCAGGTACTGACCAAAAACAGCATTTCGTAATCTTCGGGATTGATGAGCTGCTTTTCCAGTGGCCAATGCTGTACCCAACGTAAAAAGTCAGCCCACATGTCACCCAACAGCACGATAGGAATGTTGCAAATATGTTCGACCTGCATAAGCTGCCAAGTATAAGCCAACTCTAGCAAGGTCCCAACCCCGCCTGGAGCCACTACAACGGCATTCGCCAAGTGCATGAAATGATCGAGCCGATCCGAGAAACGATCAAACTCGCGTTTGATATCAACATGAGGGTTGGCGGCTTCTTCAAACGGCAGCTTAATGTTTAAACCATAAGATTTGCTCGTACCATCCACACTGAGGGGATCTTCGCGGCCCTCTCGATGTCCAAGGTTAGCGGCTTCCATCAGGCCTGGGCCACCGCCGGTCACCACATCCATGCCTTCTCTTCCCAGAAGTCTTGCTAACCTTCGAACTTGCTCGTAAATAGAATCTCCGGGTTTTAGTCGGGCGGATCCAAAAATAACCACACGGAATCGATCGGGTTCAAGCATTATGTACTACAAAATTGAGGGTCTGTAACTGTTTTTACCCTGAAACGGGCGTAATGACGACTTCGGTTTTGCGAGAGTATTCTAACGGCAGAGCTACGCCAAAGCAGGTAAAGCAGACAATTCTGCATCAATAGATAACAGGAAATGCTACTTTCAGGGACGATATTTTTTTCGCCAACAGTATTTGTTTGTTGTCCCACGTTAGCTCAATAAACACTCGATGTTAAAAAGTAGGCTCGTTTATTGCGCCAGCAGAGTCTGGATGAATGTAGGTAGGCAGAAAGCTGCTTGATGAATATCAACGTTGTAGTACTGCAGACTTTGATCTTGAGCAAATTGCGTGGCGCGATCGCGATCAAGCCCCTTTACGGGATGTACGTCATTTTTGGATCCAAACGAAAAGCTCCACATGCCGGTTGGATAGGTCGGAATGAAGGCCAGATAACAATGAACTTGAGACGGCCCAAAAATATCCTTGAGACAGTGGTTGAGATCGACAAAAGCCCGTTGATTAAACCGGGGTGATTCACTTTGGGCAGTCATTACTCCCCCCGGGCGTAGACAGCGATACACATCGGTATAGAACTGGTGACTGAAGAGCCCTTCTGAAGGACCCACAGGATCGGATGAGTCCACGACGATCAGATCATAGGATTCGGCAGGGGTCTGCTTCACAAACTCAATTCCATCATCAATGATCAGCTTCAGCTTGGGATCGTCTAACCCCGAGGATAATGTCGGCAAAAACGCGCGCGAAGCCCGCACCACAACCTCATCAATTTCAACCATCGTGATCGCTTGAACCTGAGGATGCTTCAAAATCTCACGGACGCTTCCCCCATCGCCGCCGCCAATGACCAGCACATCTTTGATCTGAGGTTGCCTCAGCATCGGCACATGGATGATCATCTCGTGATAGGCCTTTTCGTCCTTCTCCGAACACATCACCATGCTGTCCACCGCCAGCATTTTGCCGTATTCAAAGGTGTCTAAGATTTCCACCATCTGATAAGGCGACTTCTCACCAAAAACGCGATCGCCCTTGTGTCGAATCGATAGGGCGATATTCTCATTGCGATCGGTAAACCAAACACTGCGACTGTGACGGGGCGTGACCAGTTTCTGCGTTGCCGCATCGCGCAAATCGCCTAAATCAATGTCTGATTTTTCTAGCAGATCTAACTGTCCACGATTCAGCTCAATCGCTGAGCCATGATGTGCTTCAAAGGCTGCTTTCAAAACCTCGTAAGAAGTCCAAGGATTGACCGTATAGCCACAGGTGAAAAGATCAACCGCGGCATAGCGATACTCAGGCCAGGTATGAATCGCTAAATGACTCTCTTGAATCACGACTACTCCAGAGACGCCAAAGGGTGAAAAATGATGAAAGACAGAGCTGATGATGGTTGCGCCAGATTCTTTCGCAGCCTTCAACATACTAGACTCAATTCGGGGTACGTCATTGAGAATTTCTGCCGAACAGCCGTGGAATTCAACCAGAATGTGACGTCCAAGCGAGTTCATTGTTGATTCTGATACCTCCGATAAATAGGCTAAAGCAGTTTACTCAATCAGCCGGAAATTGCCTAGTCCTCAACGGCAGAAGTACATGCACTCTTCAGAATGCTTGAAGGGCTCACCCGCCGTGGTTTTGCATTTTGCATTTTGCATTTTGCATTTTGCATTTTGAATTCCGCGTAGCGGTACTAGTCATAGGCATCTTTCTGGGAAAATCTAAATCTACAAAAGTCTCTAGTCTATAAGGCTTCTTGCAATCTTTGTATACGCTGTCGCAGAAGTTGCTGTACTCTTAGGGTCAGCACTACAGCTGCAAAGACTTGTCCTAGAGCTAAGCTCCACCAAAGGCCGATTCCTTGCCAGCCCAACCCATTGCCCAATAAATATCCTAGCCCGATACCAATACCCCAATGAGCAAATAAATCTATAGCTGCGAGCACATGGGTATCATGCAATCCTTGTAAAGCTCCCAGGCTAATTAGACGAACTCCCTGAAAGATCTGAAACACAACCCCAACTTTAAAGATGGATTTAGTTACTTCAATAGTGAATTGATTTTCGACCTGGTTAGCATCAAGATACAGGCCCGCAATAGGCTCAGGAAATAACCATAAAGGCATGGCTAATGCAATAATTAGGACCAGGTTCAGTATCATACTAATGTTCATAATCTGCCTCGCAACATCAGGTCTACCTTCACCTAATTTGTGAGCCGTTCGCATCGCTGCTGCATAAGATATTCCCCAAGAGAACATCAGCAATAACTCGGTTGTTGTCATCACTATGCCATGGGCGGCCAATGCATCCGTTCCCCAAATGCCCATCAAAAGGGCTGCAACCGTGAGCGCCCCCGATTCAGTTCCATAATCGATGCACAAAGGCAACCCCAGATGAACAATTTCCTTGAAGACAGCCACTCGACAGCGTCCTAGCGCTGCAAACAAACGCCACTGCCGTAAGTTCGTAAGCCGTTTTAAGCCAATGACGGCGATACCAAAATTCAGCCAAAACACTAGCGTGCTGCTCCAGCCAATACCGGCCAGACCCAATTCGGGTAAGCCCCAAACTCCAACCATCAAACCATAGTTCAGAACGATATTGACTGGGATACTCACAACCATTAGTAGCGTCAACATGCGAGGTTGCATCAAGGCAGTCGTCACCTCTTTGAACACAAAGAGTCCTAGCGCTGCGGGTAGACCCCACAGAATGGCCCGTAGATAGGCCATTGTCTGCACGACAACATCAGGCTCTTGCCCCAAAAGCTGTAGAACCTGATCTAGATGCCAGAGCAACACCATCGTCGGGAGTGAAACGCCCAAACTCAGCCACAATGCCTGCGCATTGATGACCTGAATGCGACCATGGTTACCAGCTCCATAAGCCTCAGCTACCAAGGCTCCGGTCATTTCTAAGAGCCCTGAAAAAAGCGATAGAAGCGTCCAAAAAATGACTGCTCCTAAGCTGCCAGCCGCTAGGGTTGCCGTCCCTAACCACCCCATCATCACCGTGTCCACAAAATGGACTAGACCCTCAGCAATCTGAATCAGGGTCAGAGGAACCGCTAAACGCAGAATGGCTCGGGTCTCGATCGCGCGTCCCATACGGCAGTGCCCCCCGAATGCGTATCTATTTCAAAGCCGCTTATCGTGCCAAGAGTTTATTATGCTGTGAGCAGTCACGTTTGTATGTAGGGGTCGAGGGAGCGATGGCAGCTACAGTCATGACATTTGTATATGGTGTGCTCTCGTTTATCGGAGGCATCATTGGCTATCAGCAGGCTGGTAGCAAACCCTCCCTGATTGCAGGCGTTGTTACGGGCATCCTACTAGTAGCTGCTGGAATAGGATTGGTCCAAAGTCAAGCGTGGGCGCTGTGGGTTGCGATTGCTGTTACGGGGCTACTTGTTGTCACCTTTATTGGGCGTTTGGTCAAGACTCGGAAGTTTATGCCCGCGGGTCTGATGGTCATTGTTGGTGTGGCAACGCTGGCAGCTCTACTCACCAATTTGCGATAACCAACACGACTTGGCAAAGTTCGTCACAAGCAGAGGATTATGGGTTTGGTGAAGTTCCCTAAGCAGGCATCAGCACCTCCACAACTTGCTCAACCGATTGTCCCTGCTCAAAGCGTGAGTGAATCAACTGCACCAATACCGAACGATTACAGGCCAACTCACTCACCCAATGTTTGTCGGCCTGCTCAATGACTTGGGTTAACTCCGCGGCACAAACGCCCCATCAAAGGCCTAGTCGGCTTTGGGAAACTGCCCTTCCGCTTCGATTTGCCACACCACCTCAATTAAAATTTCCGTGCGTGTGCGATAGGCGTCACGGTTGCGTTGATCCACCAATTCGCTGAGACGCTCCATCACCCCAGAGGTCTCGTCGTAGCTATAGCAGTAGCCGACTTAACCAGGACATTTTGGAAACGTGAAACCGCTCAAAGACTAAAATCCATGTCTTAGCTGGCTTGGCTACTGCTATATCTTGACGGGTCGCTTGCAAGTAAGCCAATTCCTCGGCTTCCCATTTAGCTCCTTGGACTTCGACAGCGATGCCGTCGAGACGTTGGCGGCTGGCTAACACGGCGGTGAGGAGGGTGTGATACTGACTTATTCGACCATTGACATAGTCGTATTGGCGTTTGACGCCAAAGATCTCCGTGCCGCGCTCATGGTGTCCGTGCGTCCAGTCTAAGCTCATCACCTGGCGTTCTTGAGGTGAATAATGCTGCGCCACTTCAGCACGATGCCGTGGCATCCAGGCTTCTTTGGCCCACGGCGCTTCAAAGACCCCAGCGTGCATCGCACGGCGCTCAACTTGTTCCGATTCATCCGGCCAGACATCCTGACTGTGGATGCCTTGCAAGGTTTTATTGACACTCAACAGCAGGCCATTAATGTAGCGCTCCCCATGCTCCAAGGCCGATCGCCGCGAAAACAAGTCGCGGTAAGCCGACATCCCTCGGCTAATGGTGGCGGCTATGCCCACCAATGGAAACATTGACTCTGCCCTGCAAGACCTTCCCTGAGAGGATACCTCGGATCGAACTTTGCCAAGTCGTGAAGGAAACCAAACGACGAGCGAAGCGGTATCTGATCCTGTCGAAGATATTTCCCAAGCTGCTCCAAAGCCACCGATTGAGCAGCCCGTAGCGCAGGATTCGCCCAATATAGTCGCGTCAACAGAGCCCCAGAGCTACCTCAACAGTCACGGCTTAGAGAGCCTGGGCGACGCCCGCCCGCTTCATTCGCTGGGTCACCGATGGGGAATGCCGCTATGGCAAGACCCTGTGGCAGTTTGCCAGTGTCTGGCTCAAAAGCAGTGAAGCCCCGATTGCTTATGGCAAACGTAAGGTCTGGCGTGAAGAGCTCGAAGTCGTCATGAGAATCAAGGGGTCGCAAGGTAAGCCGCGCGTCGAGTGGGTCAAAACCGAACATCCGGTCACCGCTATCAGCGCCGCAGCCGATGTTCATGCCAACCATCATGAAGCCCAAAATGCGGCCTTGCGACGACGGGCCAGTGCTTACCGACGCCGCCAGAATCTCTACGCCAAAAAACGAGCTGCCTTGCAACGGGTGCTCGATGTCCAGCGCTTGATTCATAACTGGGTTCGTCCCCACTGGGGCCTGGGCAAAAAGGCGACGTCATCAACGGGGACCTTACCCGTCTATGTCATTGTCATCTAATAGTTGCTGGTAAGACTTGAATTTTGCTGACTCTAACGGATTCTATGTCTAACCAAAAGAGTCGACGGAGGAATGACCTTTTCGGCTCCTCACATGTCCAGTGCTTGCCTAAAGAATCAACGGTAGACCAAGGGATAGAGCCATGTGACATAGAAAACGGTAGAGTCAGGAATTTTGAAACCTTGCCTGACATTTCCGATTTTTAAGTGGTTAAGCAAAATTAATTACATACTTCTCTCCAAATTCTCGGAGTATTTCTTCAACCTGCCTAACCAGGCTCGTCCAGCATTGATACGCACTCACATCTAACCATTCATACTTGATAAAGCGCCAGAGAATCTCGATGAGATTGAGTTCGGGTGAATAAGGGGGCAAATCAAATACTTCGACGCCCCGCTCCGCCCACTCGAGGCGCTTTTCCTGAACAGCATAACTGGTATGAATTGGCGCTTGGTCCATCACCATGACGGTCCGCTTGTCGACCTGAGAAAAAAATGCATCAATACAATGAATCACAACATCACTATTGATACTCTGCTCCGAGACATAAACTTTTAAGTCGTTGCGACGATTCAGCATGCCCAATACGTTGAGCCGTGGACTAGAACCCGACGGAATTTCTAAGGTCTCACCCATCGGCTGCCAGCCATAAGGCACACAAGACATGAGCGAGAAACCTGACTGGTCAAGATAATATAAATCAATATCTCCAGCCTCATCGAGACGCTTCAATGCGGCTAATTGCGCGCATTTTGCAGCATAATCTTGAGGGTCAGGAGTGCCCCAAGGGCGACGTCGAAAGCGATGCCAACTGAGCCTCAGCGACTTGAGTACGCGCTTGATCGTGGAACGACTAACGCGAATTCCCCACTGCTCTTGGACCTTCTGCAGGATCTGCTTGAGTTGCTTGGGATGGGCTTGAGCCCATCGCTGAATTTGCACTTTTTGCGCATCGTTAAAAGTGGCCTTGCGACCCCGACCAGGACGGTTATATAACCCTAAGAGCCCCCGTGTTTCCCAGGCTTGAAACCAGTTGTAGAGCGTCATACGAGTGACCTGAAAAATGGTGATGAGTTCAGATGTCGAGAGTCCTTGGTGTTTGAGAATCAGACAATGGGCTCGTTGTCGCACCTGATGGTGACGACTGTGATGATAAATCCGTTTCAGTAAACGTAATGTCTCGGGAGAGATTTCTCGAATTAATGGAGAAGTTGACATTTGAAGGCTGGTAGTATGCGGTCACCCTGAATAGGGTAATTTA